>JBPOHT010000044.1:0-81076 GCA_052035235.1 Pseudomonadota bacterium
ACTGCTCGGCCAGCACGGCGTTGCTCGGCAGCTCGCACATCATGATCAGCTGCAGGCCGTTCTTGCCGCGCTCCAGGCCGTTGGCCTTGAGGATCTCGACCACCTGGCGTGCTTCGTCGGTGGTGCGCACGAAGGGCACCATGATCTTGATGTTGGTCAGGCCCATTTCGTCGCGCACGTACTTCAGCGCCTGGCATTCCATCTCGAAGCAGGGGCGGAAGGATTCGCTGATGTAGCGCGAGGCGCCGCGGAAGCCCAGCATCGGGTTCTCTTCATGCGGCTCGTAGCGGCGGCCGCCGACGAGGTTGGCGTACTCGTTGGACTTGAAGTCCGACAGGCGCACGATCACCGGCTCCGGTGCGAAGGCCGCCGCGATGGTGGCGATACCCTCGGCCAGGCGCTTGACGAAGTAGTCCACCGGGTTGCCGTAGGGCGCGATCATCGGGTCTATGATGCGGCGCACGTCGGCGGCCTGGGACTCCAGCTCCAGCAGCGCCTGCGGGTGGATGCCGATCTGGCGGTTGATGATGAACTCGAGGCGCGCCAGGCCCACGCCCTTGTGCGGCAGCGAGGCGAAGTCGAAGGCCTGCTCCGGCGTGCCGACGTTCATCATGATCTTGACGGGGATGTCCGGCATCTTGTCCAGCGCGATCTCGTCGACGGCGAAGTCGATATGGCCGGCGTAGACGTTGCCGGTGTCGCCCTCGGCGCAGGACACGGTCACTTCCATGCCGTCCTTGAGCTTCTCGGTGGCGTCGCCGCAACCGACCACGGCGGGGATGCCCAGCTCACGGGCGATGATCGCGGCATGGCAGGTACGGCCGCCGCGGTTGGTCACGATGGCGCTGGCGCGCTTCATGATCGGCTCCCAATCGGGGTCGGTCATGTCGGTGACGAGCACGTCGCCGTTCTGCACGCGGGTCATTTCGGCGATGGAGGTCAGGATGCGGACCTTGCCGGCGCCGATCTTCTGGCCGATGGCGCGGCCGGTGCTCAGCAGCTCGCCCTTGCCCTTGAGCTTGTAGCGGCGCAGCGTGTTGGCGGCGGCGCGCGACTGCACGGTCTCCGGGCGGGCCTGCAGGATGTAGATCTGGCCGTCGATGCCGTCCTTGCCCCATTCGATGTCCATCGGGCGACCGTAGTGGTCCTCGATGATCAGGGCCTGCTTGGCCAGCGCCTCGATCTCGGCGTCGTTAAGGCTGAAGCGGTTGCGCTCCTCGGTGGAGACCGGGGTGAACTCGACCGTGCGGCCGAGCTTGCGGTCGGCCGAGTAGACCATCTTCTTGGCCTTTTCACCCAGGCCGCGCTTCAGGATCGCCGGGCGGTTGGCGCGCAGGTTGGGCTTGTAGGCGTAGAACTCGTCCGGGTTGACGGCGCCCTGGACCACGGCCTCGCCGAGGCCATAGGAGGAGGTGATGAACACGGCCTCACGGAAGCCGGACTCGGTGTCCATGGTGAACATCACGCCCGAGGCACCCTTGTCGGAGCGCACCATGCGCTGCACGCCGGCCGAGAGGGCCACGGCGGCGTGCTCGAAGTTGTGGTGCACGCGGTAGGCGATGGCGCGGTCGTTGAACAGGGAGGCGAACACCTCCTTGATGCCGTGCAGGACGTTGTCGATGCCCTGGACGTTCAGGAAGGTTTCCTGCTGGCCGGCAAAGGAGGCGTCCGGCAGGTCCTCGGCGGTGGCGGAGGAGCGCACGGCGACCGAGATCTCGGCGGTGGACTCGGCCAGCAGCTTGCCGTAGGCCTCGCGGATATCCTTTTCCAGGGCGGCGGGGAAGGGCGCCTTGATGCAGGCCTCGCGGATCGCCTTGCCGACCTTGGCCAGCTCGACCACGTCCTCGATGTCCAGCTTGCCCAGCATGTCGTTGATGCGGGCAGCCAGGCCCTCATGGGACAGGAACTCGCGATAGGCGGCGGCCGTGGTGGCGAAGCCGTTCGGCACCTTCACGCCGCTGGCGGCGAGGTTGCTGATCATTTCGCCGAGGGAGGCATTCTTGCCGCCAACAATCTCGACGTCGTGCATGCCGAGTTCGGAGTACCAGAGGACGTTTTGGCTCACGTTCTTTCCTGTTGCGTAGCTGGGGGCGTGCGAAGACCGCACGTTATGGTTTATAAGGGGCTAGACCACACAAACTATTGAAACTCAACACAATGACGCCGCTGCGCCACGTTTTCTTCGTTTCCGACGGCACCGGTATCACCGCCGAGACCCTGGGCCATACGCTGCTGACCCAGTTCGAGGCGGTGGAATTCAAGACCACCACGCTGCCCTTCGTGAATACGCCCGAGAAGGCGCGCAGCACGCTGGACTTCATCAACTTCATCGCCAAGGACGCCGGCCTGAGGCCGTTGATCTTCAGCACCACGGTCAACGAAGAGGTGCGCGCTATTTTACGCACCGCGGAGGCGCTTTTCCTGGATTTGTTCGATTTGATGATCCATACCATCGAATTGGAGCTGGGAGTGACCTCCACCCACGCCCAGGGCAGGGCCCATGGCATGGCCAACCAGCAGAAGTACAACTCGCGCATTTCGGCGATGAACTACGCCATGGAGCACGACGACGGGCAGTCTACCCGTGACCTGGCCCGGGCGGATGTGATCCTCATCGCCCCCTCGCGCTGCGGCAAGACACCCACCAGCCTCTACCTGGCGCTGCAGCACGGCCTGTTCGCCACCAACTTCCCGCTGACCGAGGACGACCTGGAGCAGCAGAAGCTGCCGGGCAGCCTGAGGGGGCTGGAGAACAAGTGTTTTGGCCTGACCTCCGAGCCCGAGCGGCTGTCGCAGATCCGCAGCGAGCGCCGGCCGGGGTCCAAGTATGCCTCGCTGGCCCAGTGCGCCTATGAGCTGCGCCAGGCTGAGCAGCTCTACCGCCGGGCCCAGGTGCCGTTCCTGAACTCCGCCAACATGTCGATCGAGGAAATTGCCACGATGGTGATGCAGGAAAAGAACCTGCGTAAGCCGACGTTCTAGCCTCCTTGTAGGAAAAATCTCTCCGTTGGCGCCCATTGTCATCCGGGCGTCATCCGGCTGACATACTCTTTGCGGGACAGCAGCCTCCCCCAAGCCACTGTTTTCCCGGAGAGTTTCGACATGACCCGCCTGATCGCGCCGGCCTATGGCCCGGTGTCGCGCCGTGATTTCCTGCGTACCGTGTTCTGGTCGGCCGGTGCCGCCGGCACCCTGGGCCTGGCCGGCTGCAGCGGCAGTAGCGATTCGATCGGTGGGGGCGGCGCCTCCGGAGAGAGCCGCTTCGCCGGCATGGGCCCCCTGCAGGCCCCGGACGCCAACGGCCTGCGCCTGCCGGCCGGTTTCAGTTCCCGCGTGATCGCGGTGTCCGGCCAGCTGGTGCCGGGCAGCCTGAACCTCTGGCATACCTTCCCGGACGGCGGCGCCACCTTCGCCACGCCGGACGGTGGCTGGGTGTACACCTCGAACTCCGAGTTCCCCGTGTTGGGTGGCGTCGGCGCGGTGAAGTTCGATGCGCAGGGCAACATCGTCGATTCCTACCGCATCCTCAACTTCACCAGCATCAACTGCGCCGGCGGCAAGACGCCCTGGGGCACCTGGCTGTCCTGCGAGGAGATGGACAGCGGTCGGGTCCACGAATGCGACCCGCAGAAGGCCGGCAATGGCACCGCCCGGCCGATGCTGGGCATCTTCAAGCACGAAGCGGTGGCCGTGGACCCCGAGCACCGCCAGCTGTTCCTGACCGAGGACACCGGCAGCGGCCGCTTCTACCGCGTGACCCCGACCGAGGCCGACTGGCCGGTGGGCGCCGAGCGCCCGGCGCTGCAGGAAGGCAAGCTGCAGGTGCTGCGCTTCTCCGAGCTGGCGGTGAACCAGTACCCGCCGGAGGACTTCGACCTGAGCCGCCCGCGGGCGGTGGTCTGGGAGGACGCGGTGGACCCGGGCAGCGCCCAGGCCGGCGTGCGCGATCGCCTGGGCGATACGGCCCCGGGTACGGTGTTCAAGGGCGGCGAGGGCCTCTGGTACTTCCAGGGCCTGGTGTACTTCTCGACCAAGGGCGACAACCGCATCTGGTGCCATGACACCCGCGCGCAGACGCTCGAGGTGATCTACGACTTCAACAAGGTCACCGGCGAGGACAAGATCCTCAGCGGTGTCGACAACCTCACGGTCAGCGAGCACGGCGACGTGCTGGTGGCTGAGGACGGCGGCGACATGCAGATCTGCGTGATCCTGCCCAACCGCCGCGTGCTGCCGCTGCTGCAGGTGACCGATGCCGACGGCAAGCCCGACCTGGAATCCGAGATCACCGGGCCGGCATTCTCGCCGGACGGCAAGCGCCTGTACTTCAGCGCCCAGCGCAGCGGGCGCGTAGGCCGCGGCGGCACGGGCATCACCTTTGAGGTGACCCTGCCATTCTCGGCCTGTCCCAGCGGCGTTTGCCCCTGAGCCAGCACCTGTTCGTTCCTGATTTTCGATCCTTGGGGAAAGCTGCATGTCCGGACCACGCCGTCGTTCCACCCGCCGCAAGAGCGGCCTGAGCCGCCGCGACTTCCTGCGCCGCGCCGGCGGCGTTGCCGCCTTCGGCGCGCTGCCGATGCTGCCGGGTTGCGGCAGCTCCGATCCGGTCGGTGCCGCCGGCGATGCAGAGTTCCTGCACGGTGTCGCCAGCGGCGATCCGCTGTCGGACCGCGTGATCCTGTGGACCCGCGTCACCACGGCGGCCGAGCGCGCCTCGGTGAGCTACGAGGTGGCCAGCGATGCGGACTTCCGCAGCATCGTCGGCCGCGGCAGCTTCATCACCGACGCGGCGCGCGACTACACGGTCAAGGTGGATGCCACCGGCCTGCAGCCGGCCACCACCTACTACTACCGCTTCCACGCGGGTGCGCAGACCTCGCCGGCGGGGCGCACGCGCACGGCGCCCTCGGGTGCCGTGGATCATCTGCGCGTCGGTGTGGTGTCCTGCTCAAGCTATGCCCACGGCTACTTCAACGCCTACCGCAAGCTGGCGCAGCGCGCCGACCTGGACGTGGTGCTGCACCTGGGCGACTACATCTACGAATACGGCACCGGCGAGTACGGCAGCGTCCGCCCGTATGAGCCCGATCACGAGATCCTGACCCTGTCCGACTACCGCACGCGCCACGCCTACTACAAGCGCGAGGCCGACGTGCAGGCCGTGCATCGCCAGCACCCCTTCATCACGGTCTGGGACGACCACGAGACCGCCGACAACAGCTGGCAGGGCGGCGCCGCCAACCACACCGAGGGCGCGGAAGGCGAGTGGGCGCTGCGCAAGGCCTGGGCGATCCAGGCCTATCACGAGTGGATGCCGATCCGTACGCCGGACCTGGCCAACCCCGAGCGTATCTACCGCAGCTTCCGCTACGGTGACCTGGCCGAGTTCACGATGCTGGACACCCGCATCATCGGCCGTGACCTGCAGGCCTCGCTGCTGGATGCCGGCAGCATCAACGACCAGGACCGCCAGCTGATCGGCGAGCCACAGCGCAACTTCCTGGCCACCACGCTGGCCAACGCCGGCGACGTGAAGTGGAAATTCCTCGGCCAGCAGGTGATGTTCGGCCAGCTGCGCGTGGGCCTGCCGGAGCTGTCGCTGCTGACCAACATCCCGGTGCCGCAGCTGCAGTCGCTGCTGCAGGGCCTGCCCCTGGTCAGCACGGGTGGCCTGGTCATCAACACCGACCAGTGGGATGGCTACCGTGCCGAGCGCCAGCGCGTGCTGGACCTGATCTCGGGCCTGGACCTGGACAACGTGGTGGTGCTGACCGGCGACATCCACAGCTCCTGGGCCATGGATATCTCCAATGACCCGAACAACCCGCTGGTCTACAACGCCATCACCGGCGACGGCTCGCGTGCGGTGGAGTTCGTCTGCACCTCGGTGACCTCGCCGGGCCTGGAGCCGCTGAACCCCCTCGCCGGAGCGCTGCGCCTGCTGAATCCGCACATGAAGTATGTCGATGTCGCCCGCAAGGGTTACCTGCTGCTGGACATTGTCCCGGAGAAGGTCACCGGCGAGTTCTGGTACGTGGACACGGTGGAGTCGGTCAGCGAGAACGAGAGCTTCGGCACGGCCTTCTCGACGGCGGATGGCAGCAACCGGCTGTCGTCGGCAGGGCAGACCGAGGCGAAGCCGGGGGCTCCGGCGTTGGTGGCGTAGTCGTGGTTGCTCCCTCTCCCCTTGAGGCGCGAGAGTAGGAGAACGAAGCAGCGGTAACGCCGTCCATGGCGAGACCTTGTGCCCTGATCCACCCCCGGGGCGGCCATCCATGGCCGCCCGTGATTCACCGCAGGCGATGACATCTAGTCATCGCCAAAGCGCGGTGAATCACCCGCCAGCGGGAGAGGGAGTAGCGGGAGCCCAAGGCGCGGTAAAATCCCGCCATGTCCGCCTATTCCCCCCGTCTCAGCCGCCTGATCGAAGCCCTGCGCCGCCTGCCGGGCGTCGGGCCCAAGTCGGCGCAGCGCATGGCCTTCCACCTGCTGGACCGTGATCGCCAGGGCGCACAATTGCTCGGCGAGACCCTGATCGAGGCCCTGGGCGGCATCGGCCGCTGTTCCAGCTGCCGCATGTTCTGCGACGAGGGCGAGAGCTGCCGCTACTGTTCCTCCTCCCGCGCGGGCGCCGGCCAGCTCTGCGTGGTGGAGTCGCCGGCCGACCTGATGGCAATCGAAAGCGGTACCTCCTACCGCGGGCGCTATTTCGTGCTGATGGGGCGCCTGTCGCCACTGGACGGCATCGGCCCTGACGAGCTGGGGCTGGACCGGCTGCAGGCGCAGCTGGCGGCGGGCGACGTGCAGGAAATGATCATCGCCACCAATCCCACGGTGGAGGGTGAGGCCACGGCCTACTACCTGGCGGAGATGGCGCGCGGGCAGGGCATCAAGGTCTCCCGCATTGCCCATGGCGTGCCGATGGGCGGGGAGCTGGAATACGTGGATGGCGGCACGCTGGCCCATGCGCTGAGCGGGCGTACGCTCCTCTGACCGGTGCGCCCACAAGGGCTTAATCGGGGTTCAGCAGCTTCTCGATCTTGGCCGCGCAGATGAAGTCGTTCTCGGTGAGTCCGTTCACCGCATGGGTCCACCAGCTGACCTTGGCGATCTTGTAGCCGAAGTCGATGTCCGGGTGATGGTTCTCGGAATGCGCGACCCAGGCCACGGCGTTGACGAAGGCGGTGGTCTGGTAATAGTTGCGGAACGTGAATTCGGCACTGAGCAGCTTGCCCTCGCGCAGCAGGCGCCAGCGCTCCGGCAACTGCTCCTTGAGCTTCATGCAAGCCGCAAGGTCCAGCGGCTTGGCCTCGCCCTCGCAGGAGACGCAGCGCTTGGAGGCGAGGTCGGACATGGGGGCTCCCCTGGATTAAGATGGGGGATTATCGCCTAAACTGCCCTCCGACATGCCTGCCCATGCTTCCAACCTGATCTGGATCGACCTCGAGATGACGGGCTTGGTGCCCGAGCGCCATCGCATCATCGAGATCGCCACCATCGTCACCGACCAGAACCTCCGCGTGCTGGCGGAAGGCCCGGTCCTCGCCGTGAAGCAGAGCGACGAGGAACTCGCGGCGATGGACGAGTGGAACACCCGCCAGCACGGCGGCTCCGGCCTGACCCAGCGTGTGCGCGACAGCCTGCTGGACGACGCGACGGTGGAGCAGATGACCCTGGATTTCCTGGCGCAATGGGTGCCGGCCGGCAAGTCGCCGATGTGCGGCAACTCCATCTGCCAGGACCGCCGTTTCCTGGCGCGCTGGATGCCCCGCCTGGAAAAGCACTTCCACTACCGCAACCTCGACGTCAGCACGCTCAAGGAGCTGTGCTCGCGCTGGACGCCCGCGATCTCCAAGGGCTTCGTGAAGTCGTCGACGCATCTGGCGCTGGACGACGTGCGCGATTCCATCGCGGAGATGCGTTACTACCGCCAGAATTTCCTGATTGCCGCTGCACAACCCGCCACGGAGGCCCCATGAACATCCTCAAGACCCTCGCCGCATCGTTGCTCGCCGCTGCCGCCACGCCGGCCCTGGCGCAGCAGGGTGACTACGTCAGCTTCGGCGCCGGTGCGCTGATATTCGACGAGGTGTACGTCGGCAAGGATGCCGATGTGATCGGGCTGCCGTTCGTGCAGGGACAGTACGGGGACTTCTTCCTGCAGGGCCTGACCCTGGGCTGGTCCTTCCTGAAGGAGGAGCGCTATCGCGTCTCGCTGCTCGGCAATTTCCGCCTCAACAGCCTGGAGGCCAGCGACCTGGATCCGACGCTGGCGATCGACGAGCGCAAGCGCACTTTCGAAGGCGGCGTGGGCCTCACCATGCCGCTGTCCGAGCACCTGGTGCTGGATACCCACGTGCTGGCGGACCTGCTGGACCGCCACGGCGGCTACGAAGTGGGCCTGCGCCTGTCGCGCCCCACCATCATCGGCGACTTCGTGCTGGTGCCCAGCGTTGGTGCCAGTCTGCTGAGCGAGGATTTCACTGCCTACTACTACGGCCTGAAGCCCGGCGAAGCCGGCTTTGCCGCAGGCTACGAGCCGGGCAACGTGGTGGTGCCGCAGTTGGGCCTCAGTGCCTTCTACCCGCTGAACACGCGCTGGACCCTGACCGGCCTGCTCGGCGCCCGCTACCTGGGCAGCGACATCGAGGACAGCCCGTTGGTCGATGCGGAGTGGGAAAGCACGCTGTTCATTGGCGCCAGCTACCGGCTGCCGCTCTGATCACACCCCGGTGCAGGTTGGGGTGAGCGTAGTGAAGCCCAACGGAGCGACCATCGCGATGTTGGGGTTTCACCCCAACCTACGGCACTGGATGTAGGAGCCAGCTTGCTGGCGACTCCCGGGCTCGCGGTCGCCAGCAAGCTGGCTCCTGCAAAAGCAACAGAATCGTCAGGATTCTCAGCGCGGCTTACCGAAGGGGCAGGGTCGCCGTGACCTTGCCGCCGCCCAGGGCCTCGGAGCGTCCCAGGTCCAGCTGGCCCTCGTAGGCCTTCACCAGTTCCGACACCGCGGCCAGGCCGATGCCCTGGCCGGGCGTCTGGTCGTCGGCGCGCACGCCGCGCTGTAGTAGCAGCTCCGGGTTCTCCGGGAAGCCGGGGCCGTTGTCCTCCACCACCAGGCTGCAGCGGTTGTCTGCCAGGCGGCTGGAGACGCGTACCTGGCCGTTGCCGTACTTCACGGCATTGTCCAGCAGGTTGCCGATCAGTTCGTAGAGATCGCCCTGGTCGGCGCGCAGCTTCAGGTTGGGTGTCAGCTGCAGGTCGAAATGCGGGTTCTTGTCGGCGTAGACCTTGGTCAGGGCGCCGGAAATCTTCTCGATCAGCGGGCGCACGCGCAGCGGCTTGCTCAGGGTGCGGGTGCCGGCGGCGGCGGCGCGGCGCAACTGGTGGTCCACGATGCGCTGCATGCGCGTGACCTGCTCCTGCAACTGCTCACGCTGGGGCGAGGCAAAGCCGCGCTCCTGCGCCATGCCGGACAGCACCGCCAGTGGTGTCTTCAGGGTATGGGCGAGGTCGCCCAGGGCATTGCGGTAGCGCAGCTGCTGGTTGCGCTCGTTGACGATCATGGCGTTGAGATCGTGCGTCAGCGGCCGGATCTCGTCGGGGTAATGCCCGGCGATCTCGTCCTGCATGCCGGCCTCGATCTCCTGCAGCTCGCGGCCCAGGCGCAGCAGCGGCGCCAGGCTCCAGCGTTGCAGGAACAGCAGGGTCGCGGTGAGCGCCATGGCGGTGCCGCCAAGCCAGCCCCAGAGCGTGCGGCGGAAGATCGACATCTGCTCGCGGTAGCCCTTGGTGCTTTCCAGCACCACGATGTTGTAGCGCCGCGGGTCGCGCGCCAGGTCGATCCAGCGCAGGCCGAAGCTCAGCGAGAACACGTCCGGGTTGGTCAGGCGCTCGAACTGCCACTGTCCGACCTCGGTCAGCGCCGGGGCGGGCAGGTCCAGGAAGGCGGCCGAGCTCCATACGGCATGGCCGCGCTCGTCGAACAGGGCCGCATCCAGGCCCGACAGCGGCTGGCGCAGGCGCGGGTCCGGCACGGCGTCCAGGGCAATGCTGAGTTCACCGTCCTCGCGGGGCGCGGCGGAGCCCAGCAGGGCGTAGACCAGGCCCTTGAGCTTTTCCTCCTCGGCCGTCAGCAGGCTGCTGCGGAAGGCCTGGTCCAGCGCGTAGGCGGTCAGCGCCACGAAGGCCGTCAACACCAGCGCAGACGCCGTCAGCAGGCGTCCACGCAGCGAGTTGCGGATGACGCCCGGGATCGGCAGGCGGGCGAGTTTCAGGCGCGTGGCAGGTCCCAACGGTAGCCGGCGCCGCGCAGCGTGGTGATCGGGTTGTACTGGCTGTCCGGATCGAGCTTGGTACGCAGCCGGCGGATGAAGACCTCGATCACGTTGCTGTCGCGCTCCTCGTCCTCGGTGTAGAGGTGCTCGGTCAGCTCGGACTTGGAGATCACCTTGCCGGCGTGGGTCAACAGGTACTCCAGCACACGGTACTCGAAGCTGGTCAGCTCCACCGGCTTGCCATCGGCCAGCACCGACTTGGCGGCGGTGTCGAGGACGTAGGGGCCGGACTCCATCTTGGACTGTGCCCAGCCGCCGCTGCGGCGCAGCAGGGCACGGATGCGCGCCAGCAGTTCCTCGCGGTGGAATGGCTTCACCAGGTAGTCGTCGGCGCCGGCTTCCAGGCCCTCGACCTTGCTCTGCCAGCCGTCACGGGCGGTCAGGATCAGGATCGGGAACTTGCGACCGGCCGCGCGAGCGCGGCGGATGATGTCCAGGCCGCTGCCCTTGGGCAGGCCGAGATCGACGATGGCGACGTCGGCCGGGTATTCCTCGGCCATGTAGGCGCCCTGTTCGCCGTCGGAGGCGGAGTCCACGGCAAAGCCTTCTTCCGAGAGGAAGTTGACGACCTGGGCCTGCAGGGCCGGATCGTCTTCGATCACCAGTGCGCGCATGTTCTTGGAGTTCTAGTCAGGGGAAACGTGGACGGTGCGGACCTCACCATCCTTGAGCAGCTTCACGCGGTAGCCGCCGAAGCCGTCCTGGTCGATCGCCAGCACGCGTCCGCCGTGCTTGCGCTGCGCGCGATCGGCAGCGTCCCTCATGGACATACCCTTGGCAGGCCCGGCATTCCGGGCGCCTCGGTAGTCCATGGTGGCCCGCTCGCTCCGCGGCTCGGCCGAAGCCGAACCGGCAACCAGGGCGCCCAGGAGTATCAGTAACAGGGTTCCACGGCCGCGCATGGGCTTACTGTAGCCTTATCGCGGTGCTACGGCCACGGTCGCGCACCGGCAGGCGCTCACCCGGCTCGTACGGGAGCCGGGTGTTGTAGACCCGGCCGGCGTAGTGGTACTGCACGTCATAGCCCTCCACCCGCTGCTCCTTGCGCCAGGCCGTCACGGTGCGGCAGGCGGCTTCCTGCTCGTCGCTGGACTGCAGCGGCTCATCGCATTGGCGATGTCGCTCAGCGACCCGCACCTCACCGTAGACCGGTCGGCTACTGATCACCTGGGCAAAGGCGCTCGGGTCATCGGCAGGCTGGGCAGTCATCGGCAGGCAGGTCAGGATCAGTAGGGCGAAGGTCTTGTTCATGGCTGGCAAACGCTAGCCTATGAAACAGAAGCTGAATTCTCTCTTAACTTGTTGGGCTGAACGCGGGCTTAATGAAGCGCCATCCGGTTTCCGGGATCTACTTCTGGGAGGTGGTGGCGAACTTCTTCAGCGTCGCCGGCGAGAAGTAGCCGGGGCTCTCCTCCCAGTCGTACTCGATCAGCTTCTTTTCCTCGTTGGTGAGGTTGGTGGCAACGTAGCGGCGCGACTGCAGGTCGTAGTGCACCTGCACGCCATTGACCACCACCGGCACGTTGGCGAAGGCGATGGAGTGCGACTCCGCCGTGCGCCAGAACTGGTTGCGCTCGTCGTAGATGTCCTGGGCATGGACGATCCAGGAATCCTCGTCGAGGTAGAAGGTGCGCTTCTTGTAGCGATGGGCGAAGCCGGCCTTGACCTCCGCCTCGATCACCCAGACCCGGTGCAGCTCGTAGCGCGCCAGGTCCTGGTTGATGTGGCCCTTGCCGACGATGTCCTTGTACTTCACCGCCGGGTCGTAGAGCTTGTAGCTGTTGTAGGGAATGATCATCTCCTTCTTGCCCAGGAGCTTGATCGTGTAGCGATCCAGCGGACCGTTGAACATGTCGATCTGGTCGTGCGTCATCAGGCCGTCGAACAGCGGGTTGTCATAGCCCACCTCGCCGATGCGGCGCGCACGGCCGACGCTGTTGTTGTAGACCCAGACGCCGGTCTGGTCCTTGATGCGGTCCAGCGGCACGTGCAGCAGGTGCGCCTCGCCGGCCTTGTTGGGTGGCGACACCACCTTGGTCAGGGCATACACGTTCATGCCCTTGAGCGTGTCCGCGGTGGTCTTCGGGTTGTTGTAGACGAAGCTCAGTTCCAGGTAGTCGCGCTCCACCACGTAGGAGCCGTCGGCATTGGTCGCGGCCATGTTGAGGAAGCCGCGGAAGCCCTTGGTGTTGTAGCGCAGGATGTGGTTCCACATCACCTCGGTGCCGTTCTTGGGAATCGGGAACGGGTAGCCCTGGGTGCTGCAGCAGAAGCCGTAGCCGTTGTTGTTCAGCTCCACCGTAGTGGCGTTCTTCTTGGTCGCCTCGTAGAACCAGGCCGGGTAGCTGGCGCTGCGCCGGGTGGGGTAGACCAGCATCTTGTAGCTGGACGGGAAGGTCTTGAACAGCTGGCGGTGGCCCTCGGTCAGCTGGTCCTTGTACTGGTCGAGGTTCTTGGCTGTGATGGTGTACAGCGGCTTGTCGGCCGCGTAGGGATTGCTGCCACGAGGCATGGGATTCTGCGGCAGGCCGCCGTCCCAGGCGGGGATGGTGCCGGCGGCGTTGCCGGCGGCCTCCGCGCCCATGGGCGTCAGCTCCTTGCCCAGTTTGGCGGCCTCGGCAGCCGTGACCTTGGCCTGGGTGGGCAGGGCGAGCGCCAGCAGCAGGCCGGCGAGGGCGATGATCGGGCTTCTCTTCATGGCGTCTGGCCTCCTCGGCCGTGCGCAGGCGTTGTGCTTCCTTCGATTGTGCCGCCAGCCGAAGGTTCTTGCCGCTCCTGTCGCAGCACGGCCCAGGCCAGGGCCGGCAACAGCAGGATGGCGCCGAACAGGTTGGTGGTGAACATGAACAGCAGCAGCAGGCCCATGTCGTGCTGGAACTGCAGGTCGGAGAACAGCCAGGTGACCACCGCGATGATCAGCGACAGCGAGGTGAAGATCACCGCCTTGCCGGTGTGCCGCAAGGCCTCCAGGTAGGCCTGGCGCAGCGGCAGGCCGCTGGCCAGCATCGTCGCCAGCACGCTCCATAGGTAGATACCGTCGTCCACGCCGATGCCGACACCGAAAGCGGCCACTGGCAGGGTGGCGGATTTCATGCCAATGCCGATGGTGGCCATGCCGCCGTAGGTCAGCAGCGAGCACAGCACCAGCGGACCGATGATGCAGATGACGCTGGCCAGCGATCGGAAGGAGATCCACACGAAGACCATCAGGGTCAGGTGCACCCAGACGATCACCACGATCTCGCTGGCACGGATTTCCTCGTTGGTGGCGGCCATCACGCCGACATTGCCGGAGGCCAGCTTGAACTCCACACCGCTGTCGCGGTTGGCTTCGTCGAAGGCCTTGGTGGCATCGACGATGCGCTGGATGGTCTCGGCGCGGTGATCGCGCGTGAAGATCAGCACCGGCATCACGCTGCAGTCGGGATTGTTGAGCCCCAGCGACGACGGCACCATGCCGGCGACATTGCCGAAGCCCTCCTGGTTGCGTGGCAGCACGCGCCACTTGGGCGCGTCCTCGAACCAGGCGCCGCGGATCACTCGCGCGAGCTGCGGCAGCGCCAGCACCGACTGCACGCCTTCGGTGTTCTGCATGTGCCAGGCGAAGCGGTCGATGGCTTCCATCTTGTCCGGCTTGACGCAGCCGTATTCGCCGGCCACCGCGAGCACCTTGAGCAGGTCCACGCCGATGGCGAAGTTGGAGACGATGGCCTGCGAATCGAGGTTGTAGCGGCCGTCGGGCTTGAGCTCCGGTACGCCCACCTGCTGGTCGCCGATGGTCAGTTGCGGGTACATCCAGACCGCCCAGGCCAGCGATACCAGGGCGATGCCGATGGTGGGGATCGCGCATTTACGCTCGGCGAAGCGTGCCAGCTTGCGCCACAGCCGGTCGCCGAGTTCGGCACGCCGCTGCTGGCGCTGGCGGAACTGCTCCACGTCCGGCAGCGACACCCAGGTCAGCACGATCGGCAGCATCACCTTGTTGGTGACGATCACCGCGGCCATGCCCAGCGCCGCGTTGATCGCCATCTCGCGCACGATCTCGATGTTGATGAAGGCCAGCGTGGCGAAGCCGATGACGTTGGTCAGGATCGCGACCGTGCCGGGGATGAACAGGCGGCGAAAGGTCTCGATGCTGGCTTCCAGCGGATCGCGCTGGTTGACCGCCACCTCGTTGCCCCAGCCATTGATGTACTGCACGCCATGGGACACGCCGATCGACAGGATCAGG
The DNA here is from genome assembly GCA_052035235.1 of Pseudomonadota bacterium. Classification (GTDB taxonomy): domain Bacteria; phylum Pseudomonadota; class Gammaproteobacteria; order Nevskiales; family Nevskiaceae; genus Solimonas_A. The sequence goes on from JBPOHT010000044.1 coordinate 14,569, forward strand.
AAAGGCACCAGGATCGCGAAGGGGTCCAGGCCGAAGCCGGCCAGGTGCAGCAGGCCCAGTTCCCAGATGACGGCGGTGACGGCCGCGGACAGCGGCAACAGCGACAGTCGCCAGGAGCCGCAGAAGGCCCACAGCAGCAGCATGGTCAGCACCAGCGCCACGAAGAAGAAGCCCACCACCTCGAGGCTGGCGTCGGTGACGTCGCCCACCACCTTGGCGAAGCCGATGATGTGGACCGTGAAGCTGGGGTCGTAATCCGGGTTGGCGGACTGGCGCAGCGTCAGCTCGCTGCGGCTGACGCTGCGCAGGGATTCGTCGGCCCGCTCGCGGTCGGCGTTGACGTGGAAGAAGCCCGGGGCCCAGGCGGGCGCGGCGTAGCGGGTCGCCACGACCTCGCCGGCCTTGTAGCCCTCGATATCGCGCTGCGCCACCCACTCCCAGCGCTGCGGGCTGGCATAGCGGCCGCGGATGCGCTCCAGCTCGCGGGCCACCCAGCGATAGTCCAGCTTCTCGCCGGTGGCCGGGTCGTGCTCCAGAAGTTCGCCGACGATCATGGCGCCGTTCTGGTCGGCCGAGACCAGGCGACCGATGACGCCGGCCTTGGCGACGTTGCCGCGGATCAGCTGCAGGGTTTCCGGTGTCGGCTGGTAGTTGCGCGGCACCACGTCGCCGGAACCGAAGCCGCCTTCCACCACCTCGATGTAGCGCACGCCCGGGGTGAACAGCGAGGACACGCGTGAGCGGTCGACGCCGGGCAGGAAGAACACGTCGTCGGTGATGCGGCGCAGGTGTTCCAGGAAGCGTGCTTCGTAGATGCCCTGTCCGTCGGCCGGATCCTGGCGGATCAGGGCGATGGAGATCAGGTTGGCGCCGCCGAAGGCCTGCTCGTATTGCTTGAACACCTTCATGTAGGGGTGTTCCAGCGGGATCTGCTTCTCGAAGCCGGCGTCGGGCTTGAGGTGCATCGCGGAGATGGCCATGCACACCGTGATGGCGATCAGCGCGACGAAGGTCAGGCGCCGTCGCCCGTACACCAGGGCGATGAAGAACCGCAGTATCGAATCGGCAGTGATGGCCACCGGGCTCCTCCGCAATGCTGCTGCCGCCGGTCTTGTGGAAACGTGGCGGCCGGGTCCGGGTTGGTCCCGGATTCAGGGGCTCATTGTGGTCAGAGCCGCCGGCCGGCTCAAGCGTGGGCGGTGCTCAGGGCTGCTTTGCAGGGGCCGCGACGACCGTGGCCACCTTGGAGACCTTCTGCAGCCCGGAGGTGATGACCGTCTCGCCGGCCTTGAGCCCGCTGCTGACTTCGGCGCGGCCCGGCTCGCGCTGGCCGATCTTGATCTCCCGCTCCTGGGCGACGCCGTCGCTGACGACGTAGACGAACTGCTGCTCGCCGCGAGGGAACACGGCCTGCTCGGGAACCACGACCACCTCGTCGCGGACGCCGGTCTGCAGGCGGATACGCGCGAACAGGCCGGGGCGCAGGCGCCCGTCGGCGTTGGCCAGCCGTGCCCGCAGGCCGATCGAGCGCGTGGTGTCGGCCACGCGCGGTTCGATGGCATAGACCTCGCCGCGGAAGCGTTCGCCCGGCCAGGCGTCGAACTCGATGTCCAGCGGCTGGCCGGCCGAGAGCTGGGGCAATGCCAGCTCCGGCACGCGGAAATCGATCTTGACGCTGGACATGGCCTCCAGGTTGACCAGGGCCTGCCCGGGATTCACGTAGTCGCCGGGGCTGACCTGGCGCAGGCCTGCCACGCCCGAAAAGGGCGCGGTGATGCGGGTCTTGGCCAACTGGGCCTTGGCCAGCGCGAGGCTGGCGGCGGCGGAGTCCTGGGCCGAGGACAGCGTGTCGCGCTCCTGCTGGCTGATCAGCTTGCGCTCGAACAGCTCCAGGCCGCGCTGCTGGTTGCGTTGCGCCAGCCGGTGATCCGCGCTGGCTTGCGCGACCTGGGCGCGGTGCACGGCGTCGTCCAGCTCGAACAGCAGCTGCCCCCGGCTGACCGGGCGGCCCTCCTCGAAGCCGATCCGGGCGATCCGGCCGGCGATTTCGGGGCTCAGGGTCACCGATTCGTCCGAGCGCACGCTGCCCACGGCCACGATCTCGCGCGACAGGCTGGCGGTGCCGACGGTGGCCATCTCCACCGCCACCGGCGGCTTGGCTGCCTTGCCCGGGTCGGGCTGGCCGCCCTCGCTCTTGTTGCAGGCGGACAGGCTCAGGCAGGACAGCAGCAGCAGCGTCGGAAGGCGACGGAGGGTCATCTGGGGTGGGGCTGGAGTGGGTTGGGCACGGCTCGGCGGATTTCCCAAGCTTACCAAGCTTTGCGGCCCGCCCTTATTGCGATTCCTTGAGCCGGTAGCCGACGCCGGGCTCGGTCACGATCAGGGCCGGGCGCTCGGGGTCCGCCTCCAGCTTGGCGCGCAACTGGCGGATGTAGACCCGCAGGTATTGCACGTCGGCCTCCAGCTCGCTGCCCCAGACGGCCCGTAACAGATGGCGATGGGTCAGCACCTTGCCGGCGTGCAGCACCAGCTGCTGCAGGATCTCGTACTCCTTGGGCGAGAGATGCAGCTCCGCTTCGTCCAACAACACCTGGCGCCGCACCAGGTCCATCGCCAGGCGGCCGTTGCGATAGACCGGCCGCGCGCCCTGTTGCTGCAGGCGATGGCGCAGCGCGGCCCGGATGCGCGCCATCAGTTCCTCGGCGCCGAAGGGCTTGGTGACGTAGTCGTCCGCGCCCTCGTCCAGCGCCTGCACCTTGCCGGCCTCGCCGTCGCGGCTGCTGAGCACGATCACCGGTACCGGCGACAGGCCGCGGATGTCGCGCAGCAGGTCCAGGCCGTCGCGATCCGGCAGGCCCAGGTCCAGCAGCACCAGGTCGGGGCGCTGCTCGCGCACCGCCTGCAGGGCGTGCGCGGCATTGCCGGCCTCCAGCACCTCGAAGCGATGCGCGCCCAGCGTGGTGCGCAGCAGCCGCCGGATCGGCACCTCGTCGTCCACCACCAGGATCTTGCCGGCATCCATCACGGAGTCTCCGCCAGGGTCACGAACAGCGAGGACGGCAGCTCGATCTCGAACACGCTGCCGCTGTGCTCGCGCCGGTTGCGCGCGCGGATGCGACCGCCCATGGCATCGACGAAGCCACGGCAGACCGCCAGGCCCAGGCCGATGCCGGCACGCTGGCGATCGCCGCCGCGGATGCGGAAGAAGGGATCGAAGATGCGCTGCAGGTCCGTCTCGGGAATGCCCGGCCCCTCGTCGCGCACTTCGATCGATACGGCGTAACGGTGCCGTTGTGCCGAGACCTCGATGCGCGAGCCCTCGGGCGCGTATTTGCCGGCATTCTCCAGCAGGTTCACCAGCACCTGTTCCATCAGCACGAAATCCAGGGTCAGCATCGGCAGGTCCGGCGCGTAGGAGGTGGTGACCGTATGGCGCTCCAGCAGGCGCGCGGTGCGCTGCAGGGCCGAGCCCACGATCTCCTGCAGGTCGCAGCTTTCGCGCCGCGGCTGCAGGGCCCCGGCGTCAAGCCGTGTCATGTCCAGCAGGTTGCCGACGAAGCGGTGCATGCGCTCGGTCTCGTCCTGGGCGGTGCTCAGCAGCTCCTCGCGTTGCGCCTCGTCGTACATCGCGCCGTAGGAGCGCAATGAGGAGATCGAGCCCATGATGCTGGCCAGTGGTGTACGCAGGTCGTGCGAGATGGAGGTCAGCAGGGCCGAGCGCAACTGTTCGGTCTCCGCCAGCATGCGCGCCTGGTCGATCTGCCTGGCCAGGCGGATGCGCTCCACGGTGATGGCGGTGAGGTCCGCGATGGTATCGACCATGCGCCGCTCGGGTGGTGTCAGGCGCGCCGCCGAATCACGGCGCTGCACTCCGAGCACGCCGACCGCACCGGACGGGGTTCGCAGCGGCACGAACAGCCGGCTGGCGCCAGGCAGGGTGTCGGCGCCGTTTCCGGTGGCCTCGCCCTTCTCGAAGCACCATTGCGCAGCCGCCAGGTCCTTTTCGCCCATCCCGCCATCGGCCTGCAGGCGCTTGCCGTCGTCGCCGGGCAGCAGCATCACGGCCTGCAGGTCGAGGATGCGGGCGGCCTGCGCGGTGGTGACGCTGGCGAGATCGTCGAGCTTGCGCAGGCCGGCGAGGCGGCGCGTGAAGTTGAGCAGTTCAGCGTTGTCGTAGGCCTGCTCGCGGGTCGCCAGGGCCTGCTGGCGCAGGCGCGCCATCAGCTGGCTGACCACCACCGATACCGCGATGAAGAACACCAGCGACAGTACGTTGGCGGGATCGCCCACCGTGAAGGTGTAGCGCGGGCCGAGAAAGAAGAAGTTGTAGGCGGCGGAGCTGGCCAGGGCCGCGTAGAGGCTGGGCACCATGCCGTAGCGTGTGGCGCTGAGCATCACCGCGGCCAGGAAGATCAGGGCCACGTTATGCACCTGCGTGACGGCGTGCAGCGACCAGCCCAGGCCCGTGGCCGCCGCTACCAGCAAGGTCACCGGCAGCAGTGCCGGCAGGTTCCAGCCCTCGGCGCCGGCGCGATGGCGCGCGGGACGGCGGCTGTCCGCCTGCGGGTCGGCCACCACGTGGATCGAGATGTTGCGCGCGCGCCGCACCAACTGGTCCACCACCGAGCCATGCAACAGCTCGAACCAGCGACTGCGCCGCGACTTGCCGCTGACGATGTGCGTGATGTTGTGCTCGCTCGCGTAGGCGAGCAGCTCGCCGGCGATGTCGCTGCCGCCGGCGATCGACAAGGCATTGCCGTCCAGCCGCTCGGCTAGGCGCAGGTTCTCGGCCACCTGGTCGCGCTGCGCCTCGTCCAGCTGCAGGCTGCGGGCGGTTTCCAGGTACAGCGCGGTCCAGGGTGCATCCAGGCGATCGGCAAGGCGCTTGGCATGGCGTATCAGCGCTTGAGAGCCCGGCGATTCGTTGACGCAGACCAGCACGCGGTCGCCGGCGGGCCAGACCTCCTCGATACCCTGCGCGCGGCGGTGATGGCGCAGCTGCCCGTCGACCTGCTCGGCAGTGCGGCGCAGCGCCAGCTCGCGCAGCGCCGTGAGGTTGCCGGTGTTGAAGTAGCCCTGCAGGGCGCGCTCGCCGGCATCGCCCTGGTAGACCTTGCCCTCGCGCAGGCGCTCGATCAGCTCGGCCGGCGTGGTGTCGACTACCTCGATCTCGTCGGCCGAGTCCAGGATGGCGTCGGGCACCGTTTCCCGGACGCGTACGCGGGTGATGCTGGCGACGACGTCGTTGAGGCTTTCCAGATGCTGGATGTTGAGCGTGGACCAGACATCGATGCCGGCGGCCAGCAGTTCCTGCACATCGAGATAACGCTTGGGATGGCGGCTGCCGGGGGCATTGGTATGCGCCAGCTCGTCCACCAGCACCAGTTGCGGCCGGCGCGACAGGATGGCGTCGAGGTCCATCTCCTCGAGCTCACGCCCTTCGTAGGGCACCCGCTGGCGCGGCACCAGGGGCAGGCCCTCGACCAGGGCCAGGGTTTCGCGCCGGCCATGGGTCTCGACGATGCCGATCACTACGTCGCTGCCGTCGCGCCGCTTGCGGCGTGCCGACGACAGCATCTCGTAGGTCTTGCCCACGCCCGGCGCGGCGCCGAGGAACACCTTCAGCTTGCCGCGCTGCTCGCGTTGCGCCCGCTCCAGCAGGGCCTCGGGCGAGGGTCGGGCGGGTTCGGCATGGGCCGGATGGTTCATCGGCTCATTCTATGCACTCCATCGGGCGCCGGGCAGGCCTTCACGGTGCCGCCGGCCGCTCCGCGTCGAGCGCGAGGTTCAAGGTCAGCACGTTGACCCCGGCTTCGCCGAGGAAGCCCAGGCTGCGGCCCTGGGTGTGCTCCCGTATCCGCAGGCGCAGGTGGTCCGGCGACAGGCCCCGGGCGGCGGCGACGCGCGCCACCTGGTACTCCGCGGCGGCGGGGCTGATTTGAGGGTCCAGGCCGCTGCCGGAGGCGGTCAGCAGGTCCGACGGGATCGCCTGGCCGGGTTGCGCCAGGCCCAGGCGTTCGGCATCGGCCCCGATACGCGCCAGCAGCGCCTTGGAGCTGGGGCCGTAGTTGCTGCCGCTGGACGAGGCCGCGTCATAGCCGCTGGCGCCAGCACCCGAGGGGCGTCCCTGGAAATACTGCTCGCCGGCAAAGGCCTGACCCAGCAGGGCCGAGCCCACGACCTGGCCGTTGCGCTGCAGCAGGCTGCCGCCGGCCTGCTGCGGGAAGGCCGCCCCGGCGATGCCGGTCACGGCCAGCGGGTATATCACTCCGGTCAACAGCGTCAGCAGCAGGAGCAGGACCAGGGCAGGGCGCAGGATGCCGGTCTGCGGCGGGGTATCGGTCAAGACATGAATACGCATGGGAGGGCTCCTCAGGCCAGGCCGGCAGCCGCGACCAGCAGGTCGATCAGCTTGATGCCGATGAAGGGGACGACCAGGCCGCCGAGGCCGTAGATCGCCAGGTTACGGGACAGCAGGCGCGCCGCCGGCGCGGGCTTGTAGGCCACGCCGCGCAGGGCCAGCGGAATCAGCGCCAGGATGATCAGCGCGTTGAAGATGATGGCGGACAGGATCGCGGACTGCGGCGAGGCCAGGCCCATGACGTTCAGCGCGCCCAGTTGCGGATGGAAGGCGATGAACAGCGCCGGGATGATGGCGAAGTACTTGGCGACGTCGTTGGCGATGCTGAAGGTAGTCAGGGCGCCGCGGGTCATCAGCATCTGCTTGCCGATGCCGACGATCTCGATCAGCTTGGTGGGGTCCGAGTCCAGGTCCACCATGTTGCCGGCCTCGCGCGCCGCGGCGGTGCCGGTCTGCATGGCCACGCCGACATCGGCCTGGGCCAGGGCCGGGGCGTCGTTGGTGCCGTCGCCGCACATCGCCACCAGCTTGCCCTTGGCTTGCTCGGCGCGGATCAGCTCCAGCTTCTTCTCCGGTGTCGCCTGGGCCAGGAAGTCGTCCACGCCGGCCTCGGCGGCGATGGCCGCGGCGGTCATGGGGTTGTCGCCGGTGATCATCACGGTGCGGATGCCCATGGCGCGCAGCTCGGCGAAGCGCTCGCGGATGCCGCCCTTGACGATGTCCTTGAGCTGCACCACGCCCAGCACGCGTCCGTCGCGCGCCACTGCCAGCGGCGTGCCGCCGGCCTTGGCGACGCGTGCCGCGATCTCGTCCAATTCGGGAGGGATCGCATGGCCGGCCGGGTGGGCCTTGACGTAGTCCTTCACGGCGTCGATGGCGCCTTTGCGGATCTGCTGGCCGTCGACATCCACGCCCGACATGCGCGTCTGCGCGGTGAAGGGGATGAACCTTGCATGTAGGGACGCCATCTCGCGGCCGCGCAGGCCGTGCTTCTGCTTGGCCAGGATCACGATGCTGCGGCCCTCCGGCGTTTCGTCCGACAGGCTGGACAGCTGGGCCGCATCCACCATCTCGTGTTCATAGACACCCGGCAGCGGCAGGAACGCGGTGGCCTGGCGGTTGCCCAGCGTGATGGTGCCGGTCTTGTCGAGCAGCAGGGTGTCGACGTCGCCGGCCGCTTCCACCGCGCGGCCCGACATAGCCAGCACGTTGAAGCGCACCAGGCGGTTCATGCCGGCGATGCCGATGGCCGACAGCAGCGCGCCGATGGTGGTGGGGATCAGCGTGACGAACAGCGCCGCCAGCACGATCACCGAGACCTGACCGCCGGCGTAGGTGGCGAAGCCCGGGATGGTGGAGACGGCCAGCACGAAGATCAGGCTCATGCCGGCCAGCAGCACGTTCAGCGCGATCTCGTTGGGCGTCTTCTGGCGCGCGGCGCCCTCCACAAGGGAAATCATGCGATCCAGGAAGCTGGAACCGCTGGCGGCGGTGATGCGCACTTCGATGGTATCGGACAGCACGCGGGTGCCGCCGGTGACGGCGGAGCGGTCCCCGCCGGCCTCGCGGATCACCGGCGCGGATTCGCCGGTGATGGCCGACTCGTCCACCGTCGCCACGCCCAGCACCACGTCGCCATCGCCGGGGATGGTCTCGCCGGCCGCGACGCGCACACGATCACCCACGCGCAGTTCGGTGGCATTGACCGGTTCGACGCGGCCGTCGCGCAGCCGATTGGCCAGGGTCTGCGTGCGGGTCTTGCGCAACTCCGCCGCCTGGGCCTTGCCACGCCCCTCGGCAATAGCTTCGGCGAAGTTGGCGAACAGCACGGTGAACCACAGCCAGCCGATGACCTGGCCGGAGAACAGCAGCTGCCCGGCACCGGTAAAGGCATCGCGCAGGAACAGCACGGTGGATAGCGCCGCGACCAGGGCGGTGATGAAGATCACCGGGTTGCGCGCCAGCTTGCCGGGCGCCAGCTTGCGGAAGGCGTCCTTGGCCGCCGGTGCGAGCAGTGCACGGTCGAACAGCGATTTGCTTTTCTGCGTCATGGAGAAAACCTCAGTAGCTGCTGCCCTGCAGCAGCGCGAAATGCTCGGCGATGGGGCCCAGCGCCAGGGCCGGGAAGAAGGTCAGCCCGCCGACGATCAGCACCACGCCGACCAGCAGCGCCACGAACAGGCCGTTGTTGGTGGGGAAGGTGCCGGCCGAAGGGGCCACCGTGTTCTTGGCGCCCAGCGAGCCGGCGATGGCCAGCATCGGCAGGATGACGGCGAAGCGGCCCAGCAACATGGCGATGCCCAGCGTGGCGTTGTAGAAAGGCGAGTTCGCGGTGAGCCCGGCGAAGGCGCTGCCGTTGTTGGCGGCGGCGGAGGTGAAGGCGTAGAGGATCTCGCTGAAGCCATGGGGCCCCTGGTCCTGCAGGCCTGCCAAGCCGGCGTCCAGCACGCTGGCCAATGCGGTGAAGCCGAGGATGCACAGCGGCGATGCCAGGATCGCCAGCACGGTCAGCTTGACCTCGCGGGCTTCGATCTTCTTGCCGAGGTATTCCGGCGTGCGGCCCACCATCAGGCCGGCGATGAACACCGCCAGGATGACGAACAGCAGCATGCCGTAGAGGCCGGCGCCGACGCCGCCGATGACGACCTCGCCGAGCTGCATGTTGATCATCGGGATCATGCCGGCCAGCGGCATCAGGCTGTCGTGCATGGTATTGACCGCACCGCAGGACGCCGCTGTGGTGACCACGGCGAACAGCATCGACGCGGCGATGCCGAAGCGGGTCTCCTTGCCTTCCATGTTGGCGTCCACCCCGGCGGCCTGCAGCAGCGGGTTGGGGACGCTCTCGGCCCAGTAGGCCGCCGCGATGCCCAGCAGGAACAGGATGCCCATGGCGCCGAAGATCGCCCAGCCCTGCTTCTCGTCGCCGACCATGCGGCCGAAGACATTGGTCAGCGCGGCGCCGATGGCGAAGATCGAGATCACCTGCACGAAGTTGGTCAGCGCCGTGGGATTCTCGAAGGGATGCGCGGAGTTGGCATTCATGAATCCGCCGCCGTTGGTGCCGAGCATCTTGATCGCTTCCTGCGAGGCAATGGGGCCTTGCGCGATCAACTGCTTAGCACCTTCCAGCGTGGTCGCCTCGGTGTAGGGCAGCAGGTTCTGCGGCACGCCCTGCCAGACCAGGAACAGCGCATAGGGCAGGCACAGCGGCAGCAGGATGTAGAGCGTCACGCGCGTCAGGTCCGCCCAGAAGTTGCCCAGGGCCTGGGCTTGGCGCCGGGCAAAACCGCGGGCCAGTGCGATCGCCAGCGCGATGCCGGTGGCAGCGGAGACGAAGTTCTGCACCGTCAGCCCCAGCATCTGGCTGAGGTAGCTCATGGTGGCTTCGCCGCCGTAGGACTGCCAGTTGGTGTTGGTGACGAAGCTGATGGCGGTGTTGAAGGCCAGGTGCGGGCTCAGGCCCGGTAGGTCCTGCGGATTCAGCGGCAGCGATTGCTGCGTGCGCAGGATCAGGTACAGCAGGACGAAGCCGGCGAAGTTGAAGGCCAGCATCGCCATGGCGTAACCGGCCCAGGACTGCTCGCGCTGCGGGTCGACGCCCGCGGCCTTGTAGAACAAGCGCTCCAGGGGCCCCAGCACCACGGACAGCCCGTGACGCTGGCCTTCGACCACGCGAAGGATGTAGCCGCCCAGCGGGCGGACCAGCAGGATGATGAGGCCGCAGAAGACGAGAATCTGCAGCCAGCCGTTGGCGGTCATGGAAGAGCTCCCGGGCTCAGAAACGTTCCGCGCGGATCAGCGCGTAGAGGAGGTAGATCAGCGTACCCAGGGCGACGCCGCCACCGAGCAGGTAGTCGAAGGCCATGGTCAGAGTTTCCCCGCGCCCTTGGCATAGAGGACCAGTAGTGCGAAACCCAGCACCCCGAGTCCGAGAAAGATGAAGTCGCCCATCGAGAAGCTCCTGGACCGCGATGATTGCGGCGCGGCCATTAGGCGCGCCGGGCGCGTAGGAATTCGAGGAAGGACCGGCGGTCCGGACATAAAGGAAACATAAAGATCCGCCGGTCCAGGCAAGCGCTCAGATGAAGCGCTCGGCCTGCCGTGCCAGGGCCGCCGGCTCGCAGGCCTGGGCCACCAGGTAGACCTGGCGGCCGGGGGCGGCGCCCAGCACCAGCCCCGCGGCGATGGCGCCCGCTCCGATGGCGGCGATGGCCAGGCGTGCCGGGCCCTGCCAGGCGGAGAGGAATTCGGAGAGTGCAGCGAGGCCGGCGTGGTCGTTGCGGAAGGCGAGGCGGGCGAGTTGCCGGCCGTCGCGGCGGACGTCGACCTTCACCTCATGCGGCTGGATGTCGATGCCGACGCAAAGCGCGCTGTCCATGTTCCGGGTACCTGTAACGGGGCGGATCGCCCCGAGAGACACGGTAGGGACAGCGGCATAAATTGAGGGTGAAGAACGGCGGCCCTGACATCAAGGCCGCATAAAGACCGCGGGTCAGGCCAGTTGGTCCACCAGCTTCACCGCGTCCGGCGACTTGGCGTAGGCGCGGAACAGGGTGCGGGCCAGCACGCGGAGCTGGCGGTTGACCTCGTCGCGCGTCAGGTGGCGCAGCGGCAGCACGCAGGCTTCCACCAGGGAGATGATGGCGCGCGCCATGTCGTCCAGGTCGCCACCCAGGTCCATGCTGCCCTGCTGCTGGCCGCGCTTGAGGGCGTCGTGCAGCACCTCGATGGCGGCGGCTTCGAAGCTGCGCTGGGCCGTGAGGATATGGATGGTCTCGGGTGTGTCGGGGATCAGCCAGTAGCCGCCGATGCCTTTCTCGATGCGCGGGTCCTGCAACAGCCGCGACAGGCCGCCGAACAGGGCCACCACGGCCTTGACCGGGTCCGGCTCGGCGCGAATCACATCGAAGATGTAGCTGTCGAAGATCGTGTGCAGGCGCTTGAGGCAGTCCAGGTACAGGGCTTCCTTGCCCTGGAAATGCCAGTACAGCGCTCCCTTGCTGAGCTTGGCGGCGGCGGCGATGTCGCCGATTGACACCCCTTCATAGCCATATCGGCCGAACAGTTCGAAGGCGCAGTCGCCGATGACCTTGAGCGTGTCGAACTGTTCGTGGGCGGGCTTGCGGGGCATGGGACCTGTCAGGAGAAAGGGTTATGTTTATGGTAAGTCTCAAGAAATTCTGAACGATTCCGCTATTCTTTGCCTGTGGCCGCCGCAAATCCCATCACCGAGCAGGACCTGGACCGAGCCGCCGCCCTGCTGCGCGGCGCCCGGCGCGTCCTGGCCATCACCGGGGCAGGCATCTCGGCGGACTCGGGCCTGCCGACCTACCGCGGCGTGGGTGGGCTTTACGATGACGCCGGCACCGAGGATGGACTGCCGATCGAGGAGGCCCTGTCCGGCGACATGTTCCGGACGCGCCCCGAGATCTGCTGGAAGTACATCCACCAGATCGAGCGCAGCTGCCGCGGCGCGCGCCACAACGCGGCCCACGAGGCGCTTGTTGCAATGCAGCAAAACTTCCCGCAGATGACCGTGCTGACCCAGAACATCGACGGCTTCCACGTCGATGCCGGCTCTGCGGACGTCATCGAGATCCACGGCAACCTGCGCGAGCTGTATTGCGTCTGGTGCGGCGCGGCACGCGAGGTCTCCGACCTGTCGGGCATCGGCGCGCTGCCGCCGCGCTGCGCCTGTGGCGGCGTGGAGCGCCCGCGCGTGGTGCTGTTTGGCGAGATGCTGCCGGAGCCGGCGCTGGAGCGGCTGCAGGGCGTGCTGGAGCAGGGCGTGGACGCGGTGCTCAGCATCGGGACCACCAGCGTGTTCCCGTACATCGCCGCGCCGGTGCTGATGGCGCGGCGCCTGGGCGCGCCGAGCATCGAGATCAATCCCGGCCACAGCGAGGTGTCGGGCGTGGTGGACCTGCGCCTGCGCGCGCGCGCCATCGACGTGCTGCCGGCGCTGGCCGCGAGGCTGTCGTCTTGAGCAACCTGGCCCGCTGGAGCGAAGTCTGGGAGGAGTTGGGCCTGAAGGCCGACCCGGAGCTGCACGCCGACCTGCGCCTGCGCTATTCGAGCTCGACACGGCATTACCACACGCTGCACCACCTGATGGAATGCCTGGAGCTGTTCGCCGAGACGCGCGAACTGGCCGAGCGCCCGGCGGAGGTGGAGCTGGCGCTGTGGTTCCACGACGCGATCTACGAAGTGAAGCGTCACGACAACGAGCTCCGCAGCGCCGAATGGGCCCAGCGTGCATTGCGCAAGGCGGGCGCGGATGACGCCCTGGTGGCGCGCGTCTACGAGTTGGTGATGGTGACGCGGCACGAGGGCCAGCCGGTCACGCCCGACCAGCAACTGCTGTCGGACATCGACCTGGCCATCCTGGGCGCACGCCCATCACGCTTCGACGAATACGAGCGGCAGGTGCGCGAGGAGTACAAGCACGTGCCGTCGCCCACCTTCAAGGCCGTGCGCCGGCAGATCCTGCAGGGCTTCCTGGCCCGGCCACGCATCTACCACACGCCATGGTTCCACGACCGGCGCGAGCGCCTGGCGCGTGGCAATCTCGAACGCTCCCTGCGCCAGCTTTCGCGCTGGCGCCTGTCGCCGATGTAGGCCTGCCCCGGCCGCAGTAGCCGGCCGTCATCCGCAAGAACCCGCACGCCGCGCTCGCGGCTGTTCGCGCTGGCGCCGGAAATCCCGCCGGGCCAGCGCCGGGAATCCGTCGCAAAGGCGACGGATTCCCGGCAAAAGCAGGATTTGTTCCCGCCGCCTCGTCATCGAGCCCCAAAGCCGCTTGTCGGCGATTCACTACCGGCAGTGGCCTGAGCTTGTCGGGGTGCGGGCAGGGCCGCGTCACCGCCGTGTTACCGGGATTTGAAGACAGATGCCGGCGGATCGGAAGCTGGTTTCCGGAAAACTCCTGACCGATCTGTTGTTTGTAAGTAATGGATTACAAAATATCAGCCTGATCTTACATTTCAGCGCTGTTCTTCATCGGTTCGATTGGCCTGGGAGCCCGTTCGAACACTGACAGGCAAACCCTGACGATCTTTCATCTCATCGCATGTGGATTGTTTGTGACCTGGCGTACCCCAAAGGGCCGCGCCAACGCCATGAACACCGTCTGCAGGATTTCGCCGAACCTCCACCATCGTTCGTTCCGCAGCCTGCTGGTCCTGGGCCTGTTCGTCGCCGGCACCTCCCTGGTCGGCACGGCGCGGGCCTCTGACGGTTACATCTATGAGCAGGACGCCAACATCGCGGTGGGTGAAGGAGCTACCGGCGCTACCTACAGCCGCCGACTGGGCAATGACGGCCACTACGAGGTCCAGGCCAGCTTCCGCAGTTTCTCCGGCGATCCGCTCAGCGTGGCCTTCCGCTTCCCGGCGCGCAGCAGCCATGAGTCGGCGCAGGAGTTCGGTGTCTCGGTGGAGGAACTGGACGCCCTGATGGTTGCCTGCCGTGCCCGCGCCGGCTGCGACCAGGAGGAGTTCAATCGCCACACCTCGCGCTACTACCGCGATCACGCACTGACGCTGAGCCAGGAGCGTGCCGACCAGGCGCCGCGGCTGCGCGTGGACGTGCCGCGGGTGGTGGAGCGCAATCGCAGCCGCGTGAAGCCGGTGGCGGTGGCGCTGCGCCGCCTGGCCGCGCAGCAGGGCCGCGACACGGAATGGATGATGGAGGCCGCCATCGCCCTGGTGCAGAGCGGCATGGTCTATCGCCAGCCGGCCACCTGGGATGGTGGTCGCAAGATCCTGGGCTTCTATCCGCCGATGCGCGCCCTGGAGCGCGGTTACGGCGACTGCGACACCAAGTCGGCGCTGCTGGCGGCCATCCTGCAGAACCTGTCCAACCGGCCGCTGGTGGGCGTACACGTGCCGCAGCACTACCTGCTGGGCATGGCCGCTACGCCCCGCAGTGACCAGGCCTACATCGTCCACCAGGGCCGTCCCTATGTGCTGGTCGAAGCCGCGGGCCCCGCGGCGCGCCGGCCGGGCGAGGTGTCCAAGGCCACGCACGCCGCGCTGGTGCTGAAGAAGGGGATCCGTGTCGATCCGATGATCTGAGGTCTCGTGGGGAGTCGCCGCTACGCCTCCGGTGATCATGGCCACCGGTTGCGTAGCGGCTTTTTTCGTGGCTCCTGCATTTTCCTTAACCCCATTTCCAGCGCCGCTCCGTTTACAGCTTCAACACCCCGAAAACGGAGCCTGACGATGCGTTGCCAACCCCTGCTGTTGACCCTTTCCACTGCCAGTATCGTGCTGCTGGCGGCCTGCACGAACACCTCGGGCTATCACGACAACATCGCCCCCAACGAGGCGTCGCCGCCACCGGCGGAGATCGAGGCTCGCGAGCAGGCCCAGGACATGGCCGCCGCCAAGGCCCAGGTGCAAGCGGCCGGAGCGGGCGCCGCCAGGATGAAGATGACGCGCCAGGCCATGGCCATTGCACCCGCGGCGCCGCTGATGGCCATGCCGATGCCGCCCGTGGAGGATCGCGAGACCTACGCCAAGGTCGAGAGCAACCCGGTGAAGCTGGTGGCGGAGCAGCCGGTCTCCACCTTCAGCATCGACGTGGACACCGGCAGCTACAGCAACGTGCGGCGCTTCCTCAACGGCGGCAACCTGCCGCCGCAGGACGCGGTGCGTGTGGAAGAGCTGGTCAACTACTTCGACTACGACGATCCGCTGCCCAGGGATCGCAGTCAGCCGTTCAGCCTGCACACCGAAATCGCCCCGACGCCGTGGAATGCGAAGACCCGGCTGCTGCGCGTGGCGATCCGCGGCTGGCAGCCGACCGGCCCGCGTCCGGCGTCCAACCTGGTGTTCCTGGTGGACGTCTCCGGCTCGATGGAAGATCCCAACAAGCTGCCGCTGGTGAAGTCCTCGCTCAAGCTGCTGACCCGTCAGCTCGGCGCGCAGGATCGCATCAGCCTGGTGGTCTATGCCGGCGCCTCGGGCGTGGTGCTGGAGCCGACACCGGGCAATGACAGCGCGACCATCGAGAGCGCGCTGGAGCGGCTCAATGCCGGTGGCTCCACCAACGGCGGCGAGGGCATCCGCCTGGCCTACGCCATGGCGCAGCGCGCTTTCATCCCCGGCGGCAACAACCGCGTGCTGCTGGCTACCGACGGTGACTTCAACGTCGGCACCACCGGCTTCGAGCAGTTGATCGACCTGGTGAAGGAGAAGCGCAAGGGCGGTGTTGCGCTGACCACGCTGGGTTTCGGCGGCGGCAACTACAACGACCGCCTGATGGAACAGTTGGCCGATGCAGGCAACGGCAACCACGCCTACATCGATACGCTGGCAGAGGCGCAGAAGGCGCTGGTGGACCAGCGCGACGCGACGCTGACCACGATCGCCCGCGATGTGAAAATCCAGATGGAGTTCAATCCCGCGGTGGTCAGCGAGTATCGCCTGATCGGCTATGAAAACCGCCAGCTCAAGCGCGAGGACTTCGCCAACGACAAGGTCGATGCCGGCGAAATCGGCGCGGGCCATCGCGTGACCGCGCTGTACGAAATTGCAATGGCGGGCGAGGGCGGTGAGCGCGTCGAACCGCTGCGCTACGGCAGCAAAGCCAAGGTAAGCGTTTCCAGTGAGGAACTGGGCTTCCTGCGCCTGCGCTACAAGCGTCCGCAGGACGGCATGGATGCGGCGAGCCTGCTGATCGAGCGCCCGCTGCTGCGCCGCGATGTCCGCGACAGCCTGGACGGCACCAGCGACGCGTACCGGTTGTCGGCCTCGGTGGCGGCCTTCGGCCAGTTGCTGCGCGGCGGCCAGTACACCGGCAGCTTCGGCTACACTCAGGTCGAGCGTCTGGCGCGCGATGCGCGCGGCCGCGATAGCCATGGCTATGCAGGCGAGTTCCTGCAGATGGTCAAGCTCGCGCAGGGTCTTTCCACCGGCCAGGCGCGGGCGCAGATAGGAGAGTAGCGCCTGGAAGCGGCAGAGAGCGGGGCGGGGTTCGCCGATACGGCGGCCCCGCCCGGCGACGAAGAGCTGATGCTGCAGTACCGGAACGGAAACATGGCCGCGTTCGAGACGCTCTATCGCCGCCACAAGGATCCGCTCTGGCGCTATCTGCTGCGCGGTGCCGCGGATCGCGAGGCCTGCAACGAGATGTTCCAGGACGTCTGGTCCAGTGTGGTCCGCAGCCGCAGCAGCTGGGAGCCGCGGGCCCGCTTCACCACCTGGCTGTACACCCTGGCGCACCATCGGCTGGTGGACTACTACCGCCTGCGCAACCTGGCCACGGCGCCGCTGGAAGAGGCGGAGGACGTGGCCGGCCCGGAACACGAATCGCCGGATGCCATCGCCCGCAATGACCAGCTGCGACAGCGACTGCTCGACACGCTGGCGCAGTTGCCGCCTGAGCAGCGCGAGGCCTTCCTGCTGAAGGAGGAAGGCGGACTGAGCCTGGAGGAGATCGGCCAGGCGACCGGCGTGGGGCGAGAGACGGTGAAGAGCCGCCTGCGCTACGCGCTTGCCAAATTGAGACAGGAGCTGAGCGATGTCTGGCCCTGAGCGCAAGGCACTCGACGAAAAGCTGCTCGAGGATTTCCTCGAGGGGCGCAGCCCCGCCAGCCGTGCCTGGCGCGAGGCCATGCGCGGTGAGTCGGCGCCGCCGGAATTGGACGACAAGGTTCTGGGCATGGCCCGCGAGGAAATCCAGGCGGCCGCAGCCCGTGCGCCCTCACGCGACCGCTTCCGCGACCGGCGCTGGCCGTTCGCACTGGCCGCGGTGCTGGTGCTGAGTTTCAGCACGCTGCTCACCATCGTGCAGGATCCGGTGGCGCACAAGGACGCGATGATGGTCGCGCCGGACGCGGCGCCGGCCGATGCCGTGATACTGCCGGAAGCTTCCGCGCCGGTCGCCGCGCCCGCAGCCCTGGAGCCGCAGATGCAGGCCCGGGAGGCCAGGCCTCAAGCTGCGCAGGCGACGCGCAGGGCAGAAGCTTCCCTAGCGAAACCATCCTCCGCGGCCGAAGCCGCGGGCTCCGGGAGTGACGCTGATGCGATGCAGGAGCCTGGGGCGAGCGCGGCATCCGCCGCTCCGGAGGCCGAGGTCATGGCGGCGCCTGCAATGGCTCCGGCAGCCCCGCCGCCAGCCCCCGCGCCCGTGATGGAAGAAAGCCGGGATGCCGCCCCTGCGGAGCTGAAGGCGGTACCCGCGGCGGAGATGCGCCGGCGTGCCCTGCTGTCGGAATCCCTGGGCGCGGCGAAGCTCAAGCGGGAATCTGCCGAACCTGCTGCTGCAGCGGAGCTCGAACGCATCCGGCGGATGCTGGCCGAAGGGCAGGAGGAAGAGGCGCGGCAGGCGCTGGATGCATGGCGCAAGAACTGGCCGGAGCGGCCGGTGCCGGCAGACCTGCAGCGCCTGCTGGATTGAGCCGGGGGCTCAGGCGGAGCCCAGAAGCTCCGGCGTGCCCAGGACGGTGTTGAGACGCGCGCAGATGCGGGTTTCCATCGGCCGTGCCAGCAAGGGCAGGCCGCGGAACGGCAAGTACTGCGGGTGTTCGCCGAACTCAACCTTGGCATTGCCGCGCGCGCCGCGATAACCCTCGGCAACGACGGTGCTGCGGCTGCGCAGGATCTGGCCCTGCAGGATCGAGAAACTGTTGTGGCTCAGGTCCATCTGCCACTGCAGGTAGCTGCGCGGCGCCGAAACCTCCAGGGCGGCCGTGCGCTGGCCGTCGATTTCCATGCTGGCCAGCCCGGTCTGGCTGCCGAGTGCGAACTCGGCATGCGCCAGCAGGCGCGGCAGGCCGTACAACTGGACGCCGACATCGCGCGCCCGGGCACGGTCCACGGTGGAGGCCAGCGTGAACAGTCCCACTGCGGGGTCGCGTCCGCCTTGGAACGCCTCACGCAGCAGCGACCAGCCTGGCAGGCGCCGCGGCGTATCGAGCAGCATCGGCGTGGCGATGTTCAGCTCCTGATAGCGGCCCAGTCCGCCACGGTGGACATAGTAGGCCGACACCAGCAGGACACCATGCCAGGGTGTCAGCCGCGCCGGTGTCAGGCGTGTCGTCTGTGGCAGCAGCGGACGCAGGCTGGCCAGCGGCACGGCAAAGGCCGCCGAGACCATGCTGACGTCGGTGTGGAGCATGGGGAAACGGTTCGGCGGTCCGTACCAGCCCGACCAGTCGATCTCCACCAGCGATTGCCCGGCCAGCCCCTCGATCAGTCGCGGAGCGATCAGGTTGTCGCGGCCCTCGGCCTCGTCGGCCAGCAGGGATTGCGGGGATGGCACCGCGCCATCCTTCAGGCGCGCCCGCAGCTTGCCCGGCAGATCCACCGGCGATGCGGGCGGTAGCGCGGGCAGGCGCAGCATCAGGGGTTCCTCATCAGGCGCGCGGCCAGCCAGGCCAGCACCGGGCGTGGCGTGAGGCGCGTGAGGAAGGCCGACAGGGCGTTGAACCAGCCGGGCACCACCAGATAGCGCCGGGCCAGCATGGCGCGGATGCCGGCCTGCGCGACGGCCGTGCTACTCATCATCGTCGCGTTGTGGAACCAGTTGCGCTGCTGGCCCGAGACATCCAGGAACTCGGTGGCGGTGACCCCGGGACAGATCACGCTGCAGGACACGCCGCTGCCGCGCAGCTCGAAATTCAAGGCGTGGCCGTAGTTGAGCACGTAGGCCTTGGCCGCACCGTAGGCGGCGTAGCTGGGCGAGGGCTGGAACGCGCCGGTGGAAGCGACCTGCAGGATGTAGCCGACGCCGCGCTTGACCATGTCCCGCGCGAACAACTGGGTGAGCTGGGTCAGGGCCACCACGTCCAGCTGCAGCATCTCGGCACTGCGGCGCGGAGGCAGGTCCACGTCGCGACCGAATAGGCCGAAGCCGGCGTTGTTGACCAGGATGTCCACGTCGATCTTCTGCTGTTTCAGCAGGTCGTGCAGGGCGCGGGGGGCCTCCGCCTGGGAAAGGTCCAGGGTCACCACGGTCACCTCGGTGCCGTGGGTGGCCTTGAGCTCCTGCTGCAGTTGCTTGAGCCGGTCCTCACGGCGGGCGACCACCACCAGGCGACAGCCTCGGCGGGCCAGCTCCCGGGCAAAGTCCACCCCGAGCCCTGACGAGGCCCCGGTGACGAGTGCAGTCTTGCCCGCAATGACGGAATCCGTCACGGCTCCCCCGATCTGTCGTTTGACCGCAATTCTTGCACGCGACAGGGCTGCGTGCCGCAAGCCGGCCGTAGTCGGATGCTCCGCCGCCTTGTCAGCGGATGCCGCCAGGCTTTCAGGCCTGCGGGTGCTCCGGGGTGCCCGACTCTTCCTGGGCCAGGCGCGCGGCGTGGCGCCCCGGTGAACCGGTGGCCCGGCACAGGGCCGAATAGCAGGCCGGCACCACGTACAGCGTCAGCACCGTGGAGAACAGCACGCCGAAGAAGATCACGATGCCGAGGATGGCGCGGGCCTCATGTCCGGCGCCAGTGGAGAAGATCAGGGGCACGGCGCCGGCCATGGTGGCCACCGAGGTCATCAGGATGGGGCGCAGACGAATGCGGCTGGCCTCCATCAGCGCCTCCTCGAAGTCCCGGCCGGCGTCGCGCTGCTGGTTGGCGAATTCCACGATCAGGATGCCGTTCTTGGCTGCCAGGCCGATCAGCATGACGATACCGATCTGCGCGTAGACGTTGAGCGTGATGCCCAGTGCCCACAGTGCGCCGAGCGCACCGAAGACCGCCAGCGGCACCGTGGTCATGATCACCAGCGGGTGGACGAAGCTTTCGAACTGCGCCGCCAGCGCCAGGTAGACGATCAGCAGGGCCATGCCGAAGGTGAACAGCAGGGCGCTGCTGGACTCCCTGAAGTCGCGCGACTCGCCTTTGTAGCTCAGTCGGACCTGCTGCGGCAGTTCCTCGCGGACGATGTCCTCCATGTATGCCAGCGCCTGGCCCAGCGTGTAGCCGGGCGCGAGGCTGGCGCTGAGGGTGATCGCGCGCAGGCGATCCACGCGGTTATAGGTGGCGGCCGCCGCTTTCTCCTTCAGCGTCACCAGCGAGGTCAGGGGCACCAGGCTGCCGTCGGTCTGAGAGCGTACGTAGATGTCCGACAGGTCTTGCGGATCGCGGCGCTGTTCGTCCGGTGCCTGCAGGATGATGTCGTACTCCTCGCCGTTCTGCTCGAAGCGTGTCACCACGCGGCCGCCCATGAAGGTCTCCAGCGCAGTGGAGATGGCCGACACCGACACGCCGCGATCGCCGGCGCGGGCCAGGTCCATGTCCAGCTCGATCTGCGGCTTGGTCTCCCTGTAGTCGGAGTCCAGGCGCTGCAGGCCCGGGTTCTCGGTGGCGCGGCTCAGGATGCGATCGCGCCACTCGGCCAGTTCGGCGTAGTCGTTGCCGCCCAGCACGACCTGCACCGGCTGGCTGGCGCCGCCGCGCTGCCCGAAGCCGGCGCGCTGGTTGACCACCGCGCGCACGCCGGGCAGGTCGCGCAGCGCCTTGCTGTACTCTTCGCCGATCTCGGCGGAGCTGCGCTCGCGCGACTTCCAGTCGACCAGCGACAGAGACAGGTTGCCGTTGTTGACGTCGTCGCTACCTCCACCGAAGGAGGGGATGCGCAGCATGACGCGCTCGATCTCGCCCTGGCCGATGCGGGGCGTGATCAAGGCCTCGATCCGCTCCATCTCGCGGCCGGTGTAGCCCAGGCTGGCACCTTCGGGCGCAGTGACCTGAATGATGAAGCCACCGCGGTCCTCGCTGGGCGCGAACTCCTGCGGAATGACGTGGAACAGGCCCCAGGTACCCAGGCCCAGTGCTGCCAGCGCCACCCAGGCGAATGCCGGCCGCCTCACGAAAACGCCAAGCGTGCGGCCGTAGGCCTGCGACAGGCGCTCGAAGCCGTTCTCGATGGCCTGGCCCATGCGTCCGTTGTGGTCGTTCTTGCGCAGCAACGCGGCACTCAGCACCGGCGCCAGGGTCAGCGCCACGATCGCGGAGCAGATCACGCTGCCGGCCAGCGCCAACGCGAACTCGCGGAACAATCGGCCGATGTTGCCTTCCAGGAAGCCGATCGGCACGAATACGGCCACCAGCACCGCGGTGACGGCGACGATGGCGAAGCCCACCTCGCGAGCGCCGCGATACGAGGCCAGCAGCGGCGACTCGCCCAGTTCGATGCGACGGTGGATGTTCTCCACCATGACGATGGCATCGTCCACCACCAGGCCGATCGCCAGCACCAGTGCCAGCAGCGTCAGGATATTGATCGAGAAGCCGAAAGCGTGCAGGAAGATGAACGAGGCCAGCAGCGAGATCGGCACGGTGATCGCCGGGATCAGCGTCGCGCGTGCATTGCCCAGGAACAGGAAGATCACCACGATCACGAACAGCGCCGCATAAACCAGCGTCAGCTCGACCTCGTGCAGGGAGGCCTCGATGAAGGAGGAGGTGTCGTAGTTGACCTCCAGCTTCATGCCTTCGGGCAGATCGGGCCCGATCTGCTGCAGCATCTGCTTGGCCTGCTGTGCCACGGTCAGGGTGTTGGCGGTGGACGTCTTGACGATGCCGATGCCCAAGGCGCCCGCACCGTTGGCGCGGAAGGCGCCGCGTGGGTTCTGCGGGCCGAGCTCGACCCTGGCTACGTCCGACAGGCGCACCGGAAAGCCGTCCACGCCGCGCGCAACCACCAGGTTGTTGAAGTCCTCGGCGCTGCGAAAAGGACGTGCCGTGCGCAGGCCGAACTCGCGCTCGGCCGATTCGATGCGGCCCGCCGGACGTTCGATGTTCTGCTGGCGCAGCGCGTTCTCGATGTCCTCGGCGGTTAGCCCGCGTGCCGCCAGTCGGCCGCGATCGAGCCAGACACGCATGGCGTAACGGCGGTCGCCGCCGTATCGCACCTGGGAGACACCGTCGATGGTGGAGAAGCGATCGACGATGTAGCGCTCGGCGTAGTCGGTAAGCTGCAGCGTGTCCATGCGGTCGGAGGTGAGCACGAACCAGACGATGGGACTGGAATCCGCATCGGCCTTGGCGATTTCCGGCGGATCCACCTGGTCGGGCAGTCGACCGACGATGCTCGACACCCGGTCGCGCACGTCGTTGGCGGCGTCATCGATATTGCGCGACAGCTCGAACTCCACGTTGATCTGCGAGCGTCCGTCGCGTGAGGACGAGGTGACCGTCTTGATGCCCTCGATCCCGGCGACACGATCCTCGATCAGCTGGGTGATCTGGGTCTCGACCACCGCGGCGGAGGCGCCGGTATAGGTCGTGCTGATGGAGACAATCGGGGGGTCGATATCCGGGTATTCACGGACTGAGGTCGAGCTCAGGCCGAAGAGGCCGAAAACCACCAGCAGCAGGTTGATGACCGTGGCGAGGACAGGACGCTTGACCGAGGTATCGGTGATCCACATGGCGGGCTGCCGGCTGGTAGGAATGGCGCACAGACTGCCCGGCGTGTTCCGGGCTTCACAAACGACTGTGCCGGACGCAGGGTCCGGCACAGTGTGACAGCAGGCAGCGTAGCGGGGCTAGCCGCGCTCGTTTCAGGGTCCCGCAGCGGCGCCGTCCACGTTGGGATCCGACACGAAGCCGATCTTGCCCAGGCCGGCCTTGGCGGCTTCCGCCATGACCTCTGCGATGATCTGGTACTTGGTTTCGCGATCTGCGCGCAGGTGCAGTTCCGGCTGCGGCTGCTGCTGGCCGGCCTCGACCATGCGCGCCATGGCCACGGTCTTGTCCACCGGCTCGCCGTTCCAGTACAGCGCGCCGCCCTGGTCGATCGAGAACTCGATCTTGTTCGGCGGCGGCGGCGTGGAGTCCGCGGTAGTGCGGGGCAGGTCGATCTTCACCGAGTGCGTCAGCAGCGGCGCCGTGATGATGAAGATCACCAGCAGCACCAGCATGACGTCGATCAACGGGACCATGTTGATCTCCGCCATCGGCGTGGTGTTGCCTTTCTGTTCGAAACCGCCGAAGGCCATGGCCTTACACTCCGGTCTTCAGCTTCACGACTTTGCCGCCACCGGCGACCTGCTGGCCAGTGGTGAGGAAGGCGTACAGGTCGTGGGCGAAGGCATCGAGGGCGCCGAGCACCACGCGGTTGCTACGCACCAGGTAGTTGTAGCCCAGCACCGCCGGGATGGCGACGGCCAGGCCGACGCCGGTCATGATCAGCGCCTCGCCCACCGGGCCGGCGACCTTGTCCAGGGTGCCCGCGCCGGACATGCCGATGCTCACCAGGGCGTGATACACGCCCCAGACCGTGCCGAACAGGCCGACGAAGGGAGCGGTGGAACCCACCGAGGCCAGCACACTGAGGCCGGACTCCATCTTGGTGGTTTCCTCGTCGATGACCTTGCGGATCGTGCGGGTCATGAACTCCGAGGCGGTACCGGCTTCTTCCAGGCGGCTGGCGCCGAAGCGGGCGTGGTGGTCGCGCGCGGTGATGGCGTGGTGCGCCAGGTGCGAGAACGGCTCATCGGCGCGGTGCGAGGCGACGGCGTCATGCACCTGGTCGAGACTCTTGGAGTTCCAGAAGAAGTCGAGGAAGGCCTTGCTGCGCTTGCGCTCCAGATGACCTCGGATAGCCTTGACGACGATCAGGTACCAGGAAGCGATGCTCATCACCAGCAGCACGAACAGCAGGAACTTGCCCACCACGTCCGACTGACCGATGAAGTGGGCAAAACCGAGGGTCTGGGTTTCCATGAGGCTCCGGGAAATCTCTTTATTTGTTCAGTGAGAAAGGCATGGGGAAGGTGACGACCTGCTCGAACGGCTTGCCGCCCTTCGTACCCGGCTTGAATTTCCAGCGTCGAACGGCGGTGACCGCCGCGTCGTCGAGCCGGATGAAGCCACTGGACTTGGTCACCTTGATGGATTTGGGCAGGCCGTCCACCGATACCAGGACGGTCAGTTCCACGACGCCTTCCTCGCCCAATTGCCTGGAGCGCATCGGATATGGTGGAAGCGGGCTGTTTCCGTAGGCGGCGTCCAGCTTCGGCGGCTCCATAGCCGGCTCGGGAGCCGGGCCTGGCGCTGGCGGCGGAGCGGCCTGGATCGGCGGCAGCGGCTCCGGTTCCACCGGCTCCGGGGGCGCCTGGATGGCCTGGGGTGCCGGCTCGTTCGACTTGGTGGTGATCAGCGGCTTGGGCTTGGGCTTCTCCAGCGGCGGAGGCGGCTGGGGCGGGAGCGGTTCGGGCGGCTTCACCTGCTCCGGCACTTCAGGGGTGATGAAGCTGACGTAGAGCGGAGCGGCAGAGGTTTGTTCCGGTGCGATCTCCGACATTGCCAAGATGCCCCAGAGGCCCAGCAGATGGGCGCCGACCACGAGGGCCAGGCCGCCGATGTTCAGCGGACGATCATTGCCTTGGGAAAGGGTAGCCAGCATCGAGGAAGCAGTCGGACAACGGCGAAAAAGCGAAGGGTCCCTGTTCCGGCTGGAATTGCCGGATTCATTGAGAATGTTTCTCATTCTAACTGTCTGCTGCACCGCAGCGCAAGCAAGAAAGGCGATTGATTAGCTAGCTAGGGATGCTTCGTGACAAAATGCGAGAATGTCACCGCAATGTCACCGTCTCATGACGTTGGCGCCGCAATGAATCAAGCCCGGAGCGCCGCGCCGGGTCATCTTTAGGAATGCGCATGAACAAGCTTTCGACGGCAGTCCGGGTTGCCCTGGCTGTACTGCTGATCTACGCCGGATACCTGGCCCTGCTGGCGGCCAGCCTGCGGCCCGAAATCTTCATTCCGCTGTTCTCGGAGGAGGGCCCCTTCGAGGAGATGAGCATTGTGCTGTGGGTGGCGCTGGGCGCCATGCTGCTGTTACACAACGTCCGCTCGCCCAGGGTCTGGGCCTTGGCGGCCCTCTCCTTCCTGTTCGCCGCGCGTGAAGCAGACCTGCACAAAGCCTTCACCGTCATGAGCATCTCCAAGAGCCGGTTCTACATCAGCCCGGACGTGCCGGTCATGCAGAAAATTCTCGGTGGCCTGGTCATGCTGGCCGCGGTGATCCTGATCATCCATCTGGCGCGCCTGTGCTGGCAGTATTTCTTCCGCCAGGGCGGCCTTCGCACGCCGGTCGGCCAGGTCCTGGTACTGCCGGTGCTGCTGCTGCCGATCTCCAAGGTCCTCGACCGCCTCAGCAATGGGCTGAGGGAGAGCTTCGACATCCACCTCTCCTATGCGGTGAACCAGTTCATCGCCGCCTTCGAGGAAGGCATGGAAATGGCTATGCCGGTGCTCTTCATCGTGGCCTTGATGTTGTACCGGGCCAGCCAACGTGACGCGGCGCAGAATCAGACCTCGTTGCTGTCGCAGGGCAGACGCTGATTCCGAGATTCACGAAAAAGGGTTGCCGATCGGCAGCCCTTTTTCGTTGTATCGGATTTTCAGGCCAGGGGGATGAAATCCGGTTTTTCCCTCACGGCGCAGTCGGGGCAAGGCCAATGGTCCGGGATCAGGGACCAGGGCGTGCCCGGCTTGAAGCCTTCGTGCGGGCAGCCCGCGGCCTCGTCGTAGATGTACCCGCAGTCGCTGCACTGGTAGCGCGCGGTCTGGGTCGCGGCACCGCCCGTGGCAGCCGGCAGGTGCTCGCCCGGGAAAATCTCCGGGTGGCCGTCGTCCAGCGGCTGGCGGTGCCAGCGCGCCATCAGCTTGGCCCGCTTGGGCGGATAGATGTTGGCCAGGCTGAGGTCGCCCTTGTGGTGACGCGCCACCAGCGGATCCATCTGGCGGAACCACAGCCAGGGGATGTAGGCCGGGATCAGCATTGACGCATAGCCGGACGGCAGCTGCGGCGACTCGTCGAAGTGGCGCAGGGCCTGGAAGCGGCGCGTCGGGTTGGCGTGATGGTCCGAGTGCCGCTGCAACTGGTACAGGAACAGGTTGGTCACCACGTTGTTGCTGTTCCAGGAATGCGCCGGCCGGCAACGCTCGTAGCGGCCGCTGGGCAGTTTCTGGCGCATCAGGCCGTAGTGCTCGATGTAGTTGATCACTTCGAGCAGCGAGGCGCCGTAGAAGGCCTGCGCCAGCAGGAAGGCCAGGCCCGGCCAGCCGAGCCAGGCGGTGAGGCCACCGAACAGCAGGGCCGTCATGCCCCAGGCCTGCAGGTTCTCGTTGTGGATGCTCCAGGCGGACTGGCCGTTGCGGGCCAGGCGATCCTTCTCCAGGTGCCAGGCCGAGCTCAGGCTGCCGAGCATGGTGCGAGGCAGGAACGCCCAGAAACTCTCGCCCATCTTCGAGCTGGCCGGATCGTCCGGCGTCGCCACGTTCTTGTGGTGGCCCTTGTTGTGCTCGATGAAGAAATGGCCATAGGCCACCGGTGCCAATGTCAGCTTGGCCATCCAGCGATCCAGGCTGTTGGTCTTGTGCCCCAGTTCATGCGCGGTGTTGATGCCGATGCCGTTGATGGTGCCCACGGTGAACATCAGGCCGATCCACTCCCAGGCCGCCAGGCCGCCGGTGGCGGCGAGCCAGGCGCCCCAGACCGTCAGCAGGAACTGCGTCGGCAGGTAGGCCAGTACGATCGCGCGGTAATAGCGGTCGTTCTCCAGCTGCGCCACCGCGGTTTCGGGAGGGTTGCTGCTGTCCACGCCCACCAGGCGGTCCAGCGCCGGGATGATGACGTAGACCAGGATCGGGCCGCCCCAGAGCCAGGCGCCGTAGCCGGTCAGGTGGTAGAGGATCACGGCCAGGGTGCCCAGGACCGGGATCATCGGGCTGAGCAGCCAGAGTGCACGCTTGCCGTCCACCCAGGGGGTGGCGCCCGTGGTCGCCAACGTTGTTGTATTCATGTCCTGCCTCCAGCTCTTGCCACCCGCGAAAGGCCGCGGTGAGCCGCTCCCGGGGTTCTACCCCTGGGGCGGTGCTATAGTCAAACCCACGGCGGGCAGGGGGAAGTCGTCATCCGCCGCTGTACCATCGTCAGACGCCGCCGCCTGCGCGGAACTCCGGAATACCTATTAAAAACGCCGGCATGGATACGCTGAGCCTGATTCTCGACGACATCCGCCTGAAGGGCGCCGTGTTCCGGCAGTACGAGCTGGCCCATCCCTGGACCATGCGCCTGGAAACCCCGGGGTTGTCCAGCTTCCATATCGTCACCCGCGGCCAGGCCTGGCTGCTGCGCGAGGGCGAAGCGCCGTTGGCGCTGCAGTTCGGCGATCTGGTGCTGCTGCCGCGGGGTATCGATCACCGCGTCCAGGACAGCCTGGAATCTGCCGCGACTCCCAGGGACATGCTGCCAGACCTGGACAGCCCCTCCGATGAGCCCCTGCGCCTGGGCGAGGGTAGTGCCGCCACCGGCCTGCTGTCGGGTTACTTCCGCTTCGAGGTGGAATTGGCGCGGCCGCTGATGACTGCGCTGCCACAGTTGTTGCACCTGCGCAGCCTCAGCAATAGTCCGCCGGTCTGGCTGCGTGTCGGGCTGGAGTTCATTGCGGATGAATTCAGCCGCCCGCGGCCGGCGCGCCAGGCCATCGTCAACCGCATCGCCGATATCCTGTTGATGGAGTTCCTGCGCCATCACGTGGAAAGCCTGCCGGAGGGTTCCGGCAACTGGCTGCTGGCCCTGCGCGACCAAGCCCTGTCCGCGGCGCTTTCGGCCATGCACCGGGAGCCGCAGCGCGCCTGGACCGTGCCGGAACTGGCAGACCTGGCCTGCCTGTCGCGGTCCGCCTTCGCCGAGCGCTTCACCCAGGTATTGGGGCAGCCGCCGCTGGCCTACCTTACCGAGCACCGCATGCGCTTGGCGGCCTGGCAGCTGCGCTCCGGCGGCCAGCCGGTCGCGCGGATCGCCGAGGCCAGCGGCTATGCCTCGGAAACCGCCTTCAGCCAGGCCTTCAAGCGGGCCTATGGCAGCAGCCCCAGCGCCTGGCGGCGGGAGCGGCAGGGGTAATTCCACATCATGGCCGGAACGGACGGTGGAATTGTCATGAACTTGGGGTAAAGTCGGTACGCTAGACGTTGCGGTCGGACTGTTTTGGCCGCCACCACCACTTGGGTCGAACAATCACCCGGATGGATCCGGGGCAAAAAGGGGAGAGTTGTTCATGCATATGCGGAATGCTGCCGTGCTGGCCATGCTGGTTTCGGCGCCGGCCTTTGCGGTCACCACTCAGGGCTTCAACATCCCGTACGCGGGCGTGTTCTACAGCCACGAAATCTCCGACAGCTCCCGTGATTCCGACGGCGCCAGCGGCCTGCAGCTCAACGTCGGCACCCCGATCGACTGGGGCACCAACAACGCCATCGAACTGAGCCTCTACGACGCCGGCCGCAAGCGCGATGTCGATGGCGGCAAGGACTACCAGACGGCGTTCTTCGTGGACCTGGTGCATCACTACGCTTCCACCAACGGCGGCATCCAGGCCGTTCCGAAGTTCACCCCCTACGTGCTCGGCGGCGTCGGCGCGATCCAGGAAGACGTGGGCGGCGACGACCACATGCACTTCGGCGGCAGCGTCGGTGGCGGTCTGTTCTTCCCGCTGCCCTGGCACGGCCTGGCCGTGCGCACCGAAGCGCGTGCCCAGCTGCAGCTCAACGACAAGTCGGTTTCGGGTGAGGACTATCTGATCGACTACCGCTTCAACGTTGGCCTGCAGATTCCGCTGTACTTCCTGGCCGAGGGCAAGTTTGCTTCCGCTCCGGCGCAGGAATGCGTGGTCACCGTGGTTGACCCGGTCACCGGCCGCAAGGATTGCGCGGTGGACAGCGACGCCGATGGCGTCAACGACACGGCCGACCAGTGCCCGAACACGCCGGCCGGCGTGGCGGTGCAGGCCAACGGCTGCCAGTAAGCTTCACGGCTTCACGAAAAAGCCCCGCGAAAGCGGGGCTTTTTCGTTGCCGGCCCGGTCGGCTCAGGCGGAAGCCTGGGCACTGGCGGCCAGTTTGAGCACCTCGCCGTAGCCCGGCGGTTCGCTCGCCGCGCCACGCTGCCGCAGCAGGGCATGCAGCTTCGGCAGGCGATAGAAGGGCACCGAGGCCATGGCGTGGTGCTCCTGGTGGTAGTTCACATGGGCCGGGGCGAAGAACAGGCGCTGCCAGGCCTGCGCCCGTGTCGTGCGCGTGTTCTGGAACATGTCCACCACCCGCGGCAACATGCCGTGCTCCGCAATCGAGCGGATGCGTACGAAAAGCGGGAACGGCGTGACGTAGGCCAGCACCCAGAGCAGGTAGAGCCAGGCATGGCCGCTGGCGGCGAGGATGCCCGCGAGCAGCGCATTGGTCAGCAGCATGCCGCCGGCGTTGCGCAGGAAATCCACCGGGTAGTTCCACCAGCGACGACCGTCCTGCGGCAGCTTCTGCACGTCGTTGGCCACGGTCCATTTCAGGACACCTGCATCCATCAGGGCCAGGCCCAGCATCAGCTTCAGGCCGGTGTAGCCGGAGAGGTCCCGCAGCATCTTGCGGCGTAGCGAGGCCGGGGTGATGGGGTAGGACGCATGCAGGGAGATGTCCGGGTCCTCGTCGCTGCCGGTACGCGTGTGGTGGACGAGGTGATGGGCGCGATACTTGTGCAGGTTCTGCCAGACCGGTCGCGCGCAGAACCAGTCGCCGAAGAAGTCATTCAGCCGGCGCGTGCGGAACAGCGTGCCGTGGGCCGCCTCGTGCTGGAGGATCGCCAGCGCCAGTTGCCGGCCGGCCAGCAGCGGTAGGGCGATGAGTATCGTCAGTACTCCGGGCCACAGCGCCACCATGGCGAAGCTCGCCGCGATCAGGCCCCAGGACAGGACGATGGCCAGCAAGCCACGCGCGTCGGAGCGTGCCGTCAATGCAGCGATTTCCTCGGGCGATAGCAGCGAGCGCAGGCGCCGCCGCGTGACAGCGGGCAACTCGACAGGTGTGGAGGTAGGGGCGTCGATGGGCATGGCGGCTCCGGACAGAGGTGTAACTTCTCTTACTTGATTGGAATGGATATGTCTCCAGTCGTAATATTACGACAATTAAAGTTTTATGCAATTTTTAGAAATAAAAAGACTGGCGCCGTTCAGCGGTCCCAAACGGCATTCCGTCATGCACTCGGGAAGGGAACTAATTGCTTGGGGCAGACTCTGAATGACTCCTCTCCCAAGGAACCCTTGGCCCGCCTCGTGCGGGCCGCTCTTTTTGTGCGCTCCAAAAAAAGAACCCCGCAGGGAGCGGGGTTTGGGGAGAGGGCGGGCCGAGGGCCCGCCCAGGGAGAAGTCCGCGCCGAGGGCAGGGATGGCTGGACTCTGGCGCGGGATATCCATGGCTTCTGTGGCGGACGTCACAGTCCGGACCGATGTCGAGGTTTACCTACGCAGTGACGGGCATCCGGCTGGCCGTGAAGCCGTATGCGGGGAATCCACCACACGCCGGGTCAGGTCACGATGCTGTCGAAATGTCGCCAGCAGGCCCAGGCGGCAGCGCTGGCGGGGATCCCGAACAGGAATAGATGCACCAGCAGCTCTTCCCGGAGCGTATAGCCATGGGACAGCCCCACGGCCAGGTTGGCTGCGCTGGAGGCCAGCCAGAATCCGACGAAGACCAGTGCGACCAACGACCGGCGATTGCCGGGCGCCAGCCAGAGGGCGAGGGCGAGCAGGCCCAGGCCCGCGAGGATGATCAGCAAGCTGCGCATCGGGTCTGTTCCTGCATGTATGGGTCCTTCCGTCTCAGCGCGTGGTGTAGCCGCCGTTGGCGAAGATCGTCTGCCCTGTGATCCAGCCGCCGTCGGTGGCGAGGAAGCGCACGATGGGCGCGATGTCCTCGATCTTCGTCAGGCGCCCGCCGATGGCTTGGGACTTGTGATAACCGACGCGTTCCGGTGTTTCCTGGCCGTAGAAAAAGGGCGTGTCCATCGGGCCAGGGCCGATGCTGTTGACCGAGATGCCGCGAGCGGCGAATTCCTTGGCGGCCGCGCGGGTGAAATGCTCGACCGGGGCCTTGCCGCCGGCATAGGTGGAGTAGCCGTCGGTGAACGCCGCCAGGAGCGACGTGACGACGGTGATGATGCGCCCGTTATCGTTGAGATGCAGTCCGGCTTCCTTGATGAAGAAGTAGGCAGACTTGGCGTTGACGGCGAGCATTTCGTCGTACTCCGCCTCCGTGGTTTCGACGATGGGTTTGCGCAATACCTTGCCCACGGTGTTGACGGCGATGTCGATCCCGCCGAAATGCTGCCTTGCAGCCAGGAACAGTTCCGCGCAGGTGCCGGCACGGGTCAGGTCGCCCTGGAAGGAGAAGGCGTCACCGCCGGCCCTCTGGATCGCAAGGACCGTGGCTTCTGCATCGGCCTGCGCCCCGGCGCTGTTGTAGTGCACCGCGATGCGGGCTCCCTCGGCGCCCAGGCTGCGGCTGACC
The DNA here is from genome assembly GCA_052035235.1 of Pseudomonadota bacterium. GTDB lineage: Bacteria > Pseudomonadota > Gammaproteobacteria > Nevskiales > Nevskiaceae > Solimonas_A. Next base: position 46,227 of record JBPOHT010000044.1, read on the forward strand.
AGGCCGCCGAGATTCTTGGCGCCGCCGGCGACCACTACGGATTTTCCCTTGAGCGTTGCATTCGTCATGACGGCTGTTCCTTTGGTGGAGTGTCGTCAGGATTTTGAGTGTCCCGCTATTTCTGATAAAGATGCAAAATTCGAAATCATTGGTCGGGATGCACGAACAAACTCCATGGACCGAATCCAGCAGTTGGAAGCGTTCGTCAGGGTTGCGGAGACTGGCAGCTTCACGCGCGCGGCCGAGCTCCTGGGCCTGCCGCGGTCCACGGTCTCCACGCTGGTCCAGGCGCTGGAGGCTCGCCTCGGCGTTCGCTTGCTGGATCGCACGACCCGCCGCGTCGCGCTGACCGCGGACGGCGAGTCGTACTACGCTCGTGCGGCACGACTGCTGACGGACTTCGAGGAGGCCGAGGCGCCCTTCCTCGAAGAGGAGGCTCCAATCCGGGGGCGCTTGCGGGTGGATGCTCCTGCGCGCATCGCACGGTTGATATTGGCGCCAGCCTTGCCCGGCTTCTTCGCCCGGCATCCAGAGATCGAACTGGAGCTGGGCTCCACCGACCGCGCGGTAGACCTGATCCAGGAGGGCGTGGATTGCGTCCTGCGCGTCGGCGGCTCATCCGATCCCTTGCTGATCGTCGAACCGCTGGGCCTGCTTACGCAGCTCAACTGCGCGAGCCCTGATTATCTGGCCCGGTACGGCGTTCCTCAGAGAATCGAGGATCTCTCAAGCCACTTTGCCGTTCACTACGCCTCGCCCGCCACGGGCGCGCTCGACGAGTGGGAGTACGTCGATGCACAGGGCCGGGCTCGCCGCGTCCCCATGCGGGCCCTGGTGACGGTCAACAACGCCGAGACCTACCTGGCTTGCTGCCTCGCCGACATGGGCCTGATCCAGGTGCCGGCCTATGACGTGCAGCAGGACCTCCTGGCGGGGCGACTGGTGGAAGTGCTGCCGCAATGGCGCGCGGCTCCGATGCAGATCGCCCTGATGTATCCCCGCCGCCGGCATGGCTCCCGGCGGTTACATGCCTTCATCGACTGGTTGCGAGAGGTCTTGGTGGAGCCCTTGGGTCTGGGGCGGGACGGCAGGGGGTGAAGGGGATTCGCTGCAGGAAAGTGTTTGAGTGCAATTCCCCATGGAGGCCCGTAAACGGAAAAAGCCACCTTGCGGTGGCTTTTTTCTTTGATGGTGGAGGTGAGGGGAATCCCCTCTGCTTTGCTCCGGGCCGGGGCAGGCCAGAGGCCTGCCCGCTCCAACGGCGTGGAGCAAAACTGTTTGCTCCACGGCAGCCCCCGTTGGAGCCCCCTGTCCGTACCGGACAGGGATTCGATTCCCCGGCGAGGCCTGCAAATGAAAACACCACCTTGCGGTGGTGTTTGTTGTTGGTGGAGGTGAGGGGAATCGAACCCCTGTCCGTCAGCTTTCCGCCCTTGGATCTACATGCGTAGCCTTCTCATTGATTTTGGTCTTCGGCTGCCGGAGGGGCACGGAACGCCGTCGCTTATCCCCTTAGTTTTTTAGCAGATCGGCCAAGGGCGGGCTTCACTGCGAGTTGATGAGAGTCGACATCCGATTCAGGGGCATCAACACCGTCTGGTCGGACGCTCGCCGGGGTTAGGCGGCGAGGGCGTAGTTGGAGTCGTTCGCAACTAGCTTGGTTGCCACGGGATTTACGAGGACATGACACCTCGGCATGCACTTCGGGTTTCCAACCAGCGTCGAAGCCAGGTCACCCCCTGTGAGACTACATTGTAGCACTCAGACCGTAGGTGGGGGCGGGGGTTCCCGGATCAAGGGCTGGCGTTGGGGATACGGACGGCTGAGGCCCGCCAGCTCAATGGCACCAATCCGGCGGACCAAGCCCGCTTCCTCATGATGCGCTCCTTGTCCCGCTGCCAGTAGCGACGCGAGCCACGGCGCTCGCGAAGCAGCGCCCCGGCGAAGTCGGCGCATGGGACTGGCGGGATGGCACCAATCCGGTGGACTAAGCCCGCTTCCTCATGATGCGCTCCTTGTCCCGCTGCCAGTCCCGGTCCTTCAGGTCCGCGCGTTTGTCATGCTGCTTCTTGCCCTTGGCCAAGCCGATCTGCAGTTTGGCGCGGCCACGGGTCCAGTGCAGGTCCAGGGGGACCAGGGTGTAGCCGGCGCGCTCGACCTTGCCGATCAGCATGGACAGCTCGCGCTCGTGCATCAGCAGCTTGCGGGTGCGGGTGGAGTCGGCGATCTCGTGGGTGCAGGTGTGCTTGCCCGGGGTGAAGTGGGCGCCGATCAGCCAGGCTTCGCGGTTCTTCAGGATGACGTAGGCCTCGGTGATCTGCGCACGGCCCTCGCGGAGGCTCTTGACCTCCCAGCCCTGCAGCATCAGCCCGGCCTCGTAGCTATCCTCGATGAAGTAATCGTGGCGCGCACGGCGGTTTTCCGCGATACGGCGGTCGCCTTCTTTCTTGTTGTCTTCCTTCTTGCTCATCGGGGAATTATAGGCGCCGCGGGGCACACGCGTGTCCGGATGCCCTGAATGGGGGCGGGCCGACGACGATCAAGGGGTAAAAGCCGGCAGGAAGGGCCATGCGGAATGCGTGGTTCCCGCTAGACTATCGGCATGAACATCCGCGAAAGCAGTTACGGCTACTGGGGATCGTCGAGCCGCTTCCTGTGGGTCGCCGCCGGTGCCACGGTGGGCATCGGCAATGTCGCGCGCCTGCCGTACCTGATGGGCGAGCACGGCGGCGCGGTGTTCCTGGGCTTCTACCTGCTGTGCCTGCTGCTGGTCGGCCTGCCGTTGCTGGCCACGGAATGGGTGCTGGGCCGGTGGATGCGCGACGACGTCATCAGTGGCTTCCGCCGCGTGGTGGACGCGGCGGGTGCCTCGCGCTTCTGGGTGGTGATCGGCTACCTGTCGCTGGCCAGCGCGGTGATGGTGCTGTCCTACTACAGCGTGATCGCCGGCTGGAGCCTGGCCTATGCCGTGCGCGCGGCCGGTGGCGTATTCGACGGCATCGGCGTGGAGCATGCACGCGAGGCTTTCCTGAGCTTTGCCCAGGATCCGGAGCGCGCACTCTCGTGGCACACCATCTTCATGGTCACGGCCTGCATCATCGTCACCCACGGTTTCCGGGACGGCATCGAGCGCGCCGCGCTGCGCCTGCTGCCGACGGCCTTCCTGGTGGCGATCGGCCTGTGCGTCTACTCCCTGCTCACTGGACGCACCGCCGAGGCCCTGCATTTCCTGCTGACGCCGGACTGGCAGAAATTTGGCTGGCGCGGCGCGCTGGAGGCCCTGCAACAAGCTTTCTTCACCATGGCGCTGGGCATTGGCTCGATGCTGGCCCTGGGCAGCTACCTGCCGGCACGCGCGCCGCTCAAGCGCCTGGCGCTGGGCGTGGTGCTGATCGATACCGGCTTCAGCCTGCTGGCGGGCCTGGCGATCTTTGCGCTGATCTTCAGCGCCGGCGTCGAGCCGGCCAGCGGCGTGGCGTTGTTGTTCCAGGCACTGCCGGCGTCATTCCCGCCCGGCGTGGTGGGTATCGTCGTTGCCTTGCTGCTATACACCATGTTGTTCATCGTCACGCTGACGGCCGCCAGCGCGCTGCTGGAAACCACCACGCGCTACCTGATGGACCGCTTCCGCACCACGCGTGTGTTCGCCGCCACGTCCAGCTCGCTGCTGATCTGGTTCCTGGGGTTGGGCACGTTGCTGTCCTTCGGCGTAATGCAGGACGTGACGCTGATGGGACGCAACTTCTTCGGCTGGATGCAGTGGCTGACGGCCAACTGGTTCGCGCCGGCCACGGCGCTGCTGATCTGCATCTTCACGGCGCGGATCATGCCGGAGGAGATGGCGCGCTCTGCCTTCGGCGAACGCGAAGGCTGGCTGTTCAGCCTCTGGCGTGCGCTGCTGCGCTATCCCACGCGCCTGGCGCTGATCATCATCCTCGGCTACTCGGCCGGCCTGCTGGACTGGATCGCGGAACTCTGGGGCTGATGGCAACACTGGAACGATCGGCGCTGCTGCGCTTTTCCGCAGCCGCCATGTATGAGCTGGTGGCCGATATCGAGGCCTATCCCGGCTTCCTGCCCGGCTGTGTTTCGGCTGTGGTGGAACACAACGATGGCGACCGGGTGCGCGCGCGCGTCGGGTTCAACGTCAAGGGGCTGAAGGACAGCTTCGCCACCGAGAACCGGCTGCAGCCCGGCCGCAGTATCCACATGCGGCTGGTGGATGGGCCGTTCCGCCAACTCGACGGCACCTGGGAGTTCCAGGAGCTGGCGGAGGATGCCTGCAAGGTGACGCTGAGGCTGTCGCTGGACTTCGGTAGCCGCATCCTGGAGAGCACGCTGTCGCCCTGGATGGATCGCGCGGTCAATGGCCTGATCGAGGCTTTCCGCCGGCGCGCCGAGGCGCTGCATGGCAAGCGCTGACAACATCCGCGTGGAAGTAGCCTATGCACGGCCCGGTGCGCAGACGATCCTGGAGATCGAGGTTCCGGCCGGGGCTACGGCTGCGGAGGCCGTAGTCGCCTCCGGCATTCTGGCGCACTTTCCCGAGATTGACCTGCTGCAGGCCCGGCTGGGCTTGTTCTCGCGGCCCGTGGCCCATGACGAGCCGCTGCGCGACGGCGACCGCGTCGAGATCTACCGACCGCTGCAGGCCGACCCCAAGCAGGTGCGGCGCCAGCGCGCCGCCGCTACGCGGCGCAAGTAGGATCTTGGATCGTCGTGCTTCGCTCCCGACGGGTAACGATCAGGACTGAGCATGGACTGGATACCGGCTTTCGCCGGTATGACGCCAAGGATCAGATCGCCGCGCGGAGGTTGGCCGGCACGCGCCTTGGCGTCACTTGGTGATGCGCTTCTGCACCGCGGCTGCGGTGAAGAAGTCGGGCTTGTAGTCCGGCGTGAAGTCGTAGGGCTTGTCTTCGTTGAACATCGCCGTGATGAAGTAACGGCCGCTGTCGAAGTGATAGATCACCTCTGGCGCCGCCGAGCTGGCGAGGATGTTCGTGCCGAACTGCGTGTGTCCTTCCTGGAACTGGTAGAGCTCGCCGCGATTGTTGTAGTTGTCCACCATGACGATGTTCCAGCCGTCCTCGTCGAGGTAGAAGCGGCGCTTCTTGAAGGTATGCGCCATGCCGGGCCGCAACTCGGCGTCCACTACCCACACGCGGTGCAGCTCGTATCGCGGCAGGTCCTGGTTCAGGTGCCCGGGGCGTGCCAGCTGCGAGAAACGGATGGTGTTGCTGCCGATGCGGTGCGAGTTGTAGGGGATAACCATCTCCCGCTTGCCCACGAGCTTCCAGTTGTAGCGCTCCAGGGTGCCGTTGAACATGTCCACCTGGTCGTAGAACTGGCTGCCGTCGGTGCCTTCGGCAGGGTTGTCGCAGCAGACCGTCGGCGCACGGCGCACGCGCTTGAGCGTGGGCGTGTAGAGCCAGGCGGCGCGCCCCTCGCTGCCGGTGCCGGCGCGGTCATGGACCAGGATCGTGGTGCCAGCCACGCGTGGCGGCGCGATGGTGGCCGACAGATAGCGCAGGAATTCGGCGTCGCCGCGGTGCAGGGTCACCGGCTTGCGGATCGAGCCGTAGGTGAACTGAACGTCTTCCAGGATCTTGGTGAGCTGGTACTGCCCATTGGCCTGGACGATCATCTGGTTGTTGTAGCGGCGCACGGCGTCGCCGCGCCAGCGCAGCTTGTGGTTCCAGATCGGCTCTGGCCCCGACTTGGGAATGGGGAAGGGCACGCCCACGCTGCAGCCGTCCAGATCATCCGGGCCATGCAGCTCGCAAAGGCTGGCATTGACCTTGGTGGCGGCATAGATCGCTTCCGGCATCGCCACAGGGCGATGTGACGGATACACCAGCATCTTGTAGGTGGGGTGCAGCGACAGCAGCTTCTTGTGCCCCTCCGACAGGCGCTCCAGCGAGCGCGACATGTTGGAGGCGGACAGCACCATGATCGGCTGCTCGGAGTCGATCGTGGGGTCGGAGAAGAATTCACCGCTGAGCTTGCCGCGCTGCTTGCCCGGGGCCCAGGCCGGGATGCTGCCGTCCTTGTTGGCGGCCTCGGCGATGTCGGCCTTGGCTGCGGCCTGGCCAGCCAGGAAGAGCAGCGACAGGGCCGCCGTGATCCGCAGGATGGAACGGTTCATGTTGCTCTCCCCAATCGAGCCCTGCATATGGAAGGCGCCGCCCGGAAGGCGGCACCGCCGAAGACCGGCCCCCGCCGGCCCCCGGATGCCCCGCTCAGGGCGAGCTGCGGTCCGGCGTCAGGATGACGCCTGACTCCTTGCCCTGTTCACTCTCGACGCGCTCGTCCTCGGCCTGGGCCTTCTTGTCCTCGCGCAGCACGGTCTTCACGTCCGGATCTTCCAGGGCCTTGTTGTCGGCGTCCGGCGCCTTGACGCCGTCCATGCGGCTGACCTTTTCGCCGTCGAACCAGAGGCTGACCACGCGGGAGGACACCTTGCCGCGCGGCGACTTGTAATAGCCCACGTAGTCCCAGCGGCGGTCCTCGAAGGGGCTGGCGGCCACGGGCGTGCCCATCAGGAAGCGGACCTGCTCTCGGCTCATGCCGACCTGGAGCTGGTCGAGCTGCTTCTGCTCGATGACGTTGCCCTGGCGGGTGGGAAGCTTGTAGACGATCTGGCAGGCGCTCAGGGCCAGAGCCGTGAGAACCAACAAAATAACGCGCATGGGTTGATGCCTCGTAGGGGAGTGCGATAATACCGGAAATCCTCCCTTCGACAGGCATCCCGTGGAATCGTCCGATCTTCGTAGCGCCGGCCTCAAGGTTACCCTTCCGCGCCTGAAAATCCTGGAGATGCTGGAGAGCCATCCGGCTCGCCACATGTCTGCGGAAGACATCTACCGCAAGCTGATGGACTCGGAAGAGGATATCGGCCTGGCCACGGTCTACCGTGTCCTGACCCAGTTCGAGGCCGCCGGCCTGGTCAAGCGCCACCATTTCGAGGGCGGCCATGCCGTGTTCGAACTGGAGCGCGGCCCGCACCATGACCACATGGTGAACCTGGATACCGGCGAGGTGGTGGAGTTCGTCTCCGAGGAGATCGAGAAGCTGCAGAAGCAGATCGCCGAGAAGCACGGTTTCACGGTGGAGGACCACAGCCTGGTCCTGTACGTGCGGCCCAAGGGCGGGAAGAAGAAGGGCTGAGCCTTTCCCTCTCCCCTTGCGGGAGAGGGGTAGGGAAGAGGGGGCTCGCTGGCGGTTACGCATGGCGCCGCCGATTGAAGGCTCTCCCTCTCCCTCGGCAACTGCTCCATGCGTTGCCCTACCTCGGGCATCCATGCCCTCGTCGATCTCTCCCCGCAAGGGGAGAGGGAAGACAAGAGTCAGGCTTTCGCCGCTCTCTGCAGCAAATCCTTCGCATGATTCAGCGCGGCCGCCGTGATCTCCACGCCGCCCTGCATGCGCGCCAGCTCTTCCACACGATCCTTGTCGGCCAGCGGCCGTACGCGGGTGTAGGTCTGGCCTGACTTCACTTCCTTGGCGATGGCGAACTGGCGGTGGCCCTGGGCGGCGACCTGCGCCAGGTGGGTCACGCAGAGCACCTGGCCCTGCTGGCCGCCCAGCTCGCGCAGCTTCTGGCCCACCACCTCGGCTACGCCGCCGCTGATGCCGGCGTCCACCTCGTCGAAGATCATGGTGGCGGCGCCGGAACGCTGCTGGCCCACCACCTGCACCGCCAGGGACACGCGTGACAGTTCGCCACCGGAGGCCACCTTGGCCAGGGGGCGGGGCGGCTGCCCGGGGTTGGCACTGAAATCGAATCGCACTTCATCGTCGCCGCTGCTGCGGGGGCGGCCCTCGGCGTCGGTCTCCACGGCGGCCAGGAACTGGGCGTTGGCCATGCCCAGCTGGCGCACGATCGCCGAAACCTGCTCGCCGAAACCCTTGGCGGCCTTGCGCCGGGCGGTGCCCAGCTTGGCGGCGGCCTCGCGGTAACGCTTCAAAGCCGCCGCACGTCGGGCTTCCAGGGCCTCCATCTGGCCGGCCGCATCTTCCAGGCCGCCGAGCTCTTGGCGCAGAACCGCGAGCTTTTCCGGCAATTCCGCCGGGCGGATGCGGTGCTTGCGCGCCAGGTCGTGGATGTCGGCCATGCGCTGCTCCAACTGCGCCAGCTGTTCCGGGTCCAGATCCAGGCGGGCGAGCAGGCGGCTCAGGGAGTCGGCCGCCTCACGCACCTGGGCCTGGGCGCTTTCGGCCAGGTCCAGGGCCTCGCGGAAACCATCGTGCAGCGGCACCAGGCCGGTCAGCAGGCCGGAGGCGGTCGCCAACTGGTCGTAGAGGCTGGCCTCGGCGCCATAGAGCATCTCCTGGGCCTGGTTGCCTTCCTGCATCAGCCGGCCGGCGTTGGCCAGGCGGCGGTGCTCGGCCTCCACCTGCTCGATCTCGCCTTCGCCCAGGTTCATGGCCTCCAGCTCTTGCAGCTGGAAGCGTAGATAGTCCAGCTGCGCCGGATCGCGGCTGCCGGCCGTGCGCAGGCGCTCGATCTGCTTCTCCACGTCGGACACTGCGCGGGCGGCTTCGCGCACCGCATCCAGTGCCGTCACGTGGCCGCCGAACTGGTCCAGCAGGCCGCGCTGCACCTCGGGGCGTAGCAGGGTCTGGCTCTCGGACTGGCCGAAGATCTCGATCAAGCGCTCGCCCAGGTCCCGCAACGGGCCGGCGTTGACCGGCTGGCCGTTGACGAAGGCGCGGGTGCGGCCCTCGGCGTAGACCACGCGGCGCACCAGGCAGCGGCCGGGTTCATCTTCGTCGACCAACTCCTGTTCCTTGAGCCAGGCGGCGGCTTCGCCGTCGGCGACCAGCGCGAACTCGGCGCTGACCTCGGCCTTCTCCTGGCCGCTGCGCACCAGGCTGGCGTCGGCGCGGCTGCCGACGATCAGGCCGATGGCGTCGATCAGGATCGACTTGCCGGCGCCGGTCTCACCGGTCAGCGTGGTGAAGCCGCGGCCGAAGTCGAGGGCCAGCTCGTCGATGATGGCGAGATTCTTGATCTGCAGGTGGGTCAGCATGGGTCAGACTTGGAGGCTCAGCCCGGCGCGCGCTGCGCAGGGCCGCGGCCCCAATGAAGTTTGCTGCGCAAGAGGTTGAAGTAGCTGTAATTCTTGGGGTGGATCAGGCTCAGGGGCCACTCGGCACGGGAGACTTCCACGGCATCGCCCGGCTGCAGGATCTCGCTGGTCTGGCCGTCGCAGGTCAGCATCACGCGGGAGCCTTCATGGCCACCCAGCACGATGCGCACGGTCTGGCTGGCGCTGACCACGATCGGGCGGTCGGACAGAGTGTGCGGGCAGATCGGCACCAGGGCCAGCGCATCCAGCGAGGGGTGCACCACCGGGCCGCCGCCGGACAGGGCATAGGCCGTGGAGCCGGTGGGCGAGGCGATGATGAAGCCGTCGGCGCGGTGCTGCGAGATGAATTCGCCGTCGATCCAGGTTTCGAACTCCACCATGCGGATGGCGGCCTGGTTGCGGATGACCACGTCGTTTACGGCCAGGGCCGGCTGCACCGGCTTGCCGTTGCGCAGGATGCGGCAGCTCAGCAGCAGGCGGTCCTCGCGCAGGTATTCGCCGCGGAAGATCGCCCCCAGGCTTTCGCGCATGTCCTCGGGGGTCACGTCCACCATGAAGCCGAGGCGGCCCTGGTTGATGCCGAGCAGGGGCACCGCGGCCGGGGCCATCTCACGTGCCGCCGACAGCAGGGTGCCGTCGCCGCCCACCACCACCACCAGCTCGCAGCGCTTGGCCAGTTCGGCGCGGGTGACGAAGCTCACCGGCTCATCGACCAGGTCGGCGCTGTAGGTGTCCACCAGCACGGTGCGATCCAGTTCCGCCAGATGGCGGCACAGGGCATTGAGCACAGGCGCAACCTGGGGGCTGCGGTGCTTGCCGATCACACCGACGGTCTTGAAATGGGTCATGGGGAGCTTTGAAGCCGCGACGGCCCGGAAAATACCACGAAATCTCGCGCTCCTGATGCGTTCGTGCTATTGAAATATGATCGGAAGTCCTTCATTTTCTGCAACATGTCGAATCCCCTGGACTCCCGCGCCGCAGAGCTGCTGAAGCTGCTGGTCGAGCGCTATATCCACGATGGCCAGCCGGTCGGCTCGCGCACGCTCTCGCGCATGGCCGCGCTGGGGCTGTCGCCGGCGACGATCCGCAACGTCATGGCCGACCTGGACGAGCTGGGCTTCGTCGCTTCGCCGCATACCTCGGCCGGGCGCATCCCGACCACGCGGGGCTATCGCTACTTCGTCAACAACATGCTGGCGCCGGAGCCGCTCTCGGAACACGAGCGCGAGCACATCGTCGACACCCTGGTGCCGCACCGTGCCCGCTCCGAGGCCGATCTGGTGCAGGCCGCCTCGGCGCTGCTGTCGCAGCTGTCGCACATGGCCGGCGTGGTCACCGTGCCGCGCCGCAACCTGGCGATCCTGCGCCAGGTGGAGTTCCTGCCGCTGTCGGGCAACCGCGTGCTGGCGATCCTGGTGGTGAACCAGGCCGAGGTGCAGAACCGCGTCATCCACACCGAGCGTCCCTATGGCGCCGATGAACTGGGCCGTTATGCCGCGATGCTCAACGAGCAGTTCGCCGGGCGTGACCTGGTGAGCCTGCGCAATGCGCTGATGAGCGACGCCCTCGATACCCAGAGTCGCCTCAACCTGCATCTGCGAGATGCCGCCTCCATGGCCGAGCAGGCCGTGACCGGCGAGCGTGCCCCGGACTACGTCCTGGCCGGCGGCAGCAACCTGATGGGCTTCCAGGAGCTGGCCGACGTGCAGCGCCTGCGCGGCCTGTTCGACGCCCTGGACCGCAAGCGTGACCTGCTGAACCTGTTCGACCAGTGCCTGGGGGCGGACGGCGTGCAGATCTTCATCGGCGACGAGTCCGGCTACCAGGTGCTGGACGAGTGCAGCGTGGTCACCGCGCCGTACTTCGTCGAGGGCCAGGTGGCAGGGGTGCTGGGCGTGATCGGCCCGACCCGCATGGCTTACCGCCGCATCATTCCACTGGTGCAGGAAACCGCCCGGGTGCTCACCCAGGGCTTGAAAACCGGCGGCTAACCCCCAAAAGGCTGTCTGGAGAGGCCCGCAGCAGGCGCGGGCGGCCTTTTTTCATTATCCTGCGCGCCCCTGAACGGGCTCCAAACCCGCTAGAACCCCCAAAAAGCCGACAAAAGCCGACATGACTACGCCGGAAACCCAGGCCCCCGCGGACGAAGCTCCGCTGCCCGACGACGCCAACGCCGAGATCGCCGCCCTCAGCCAGGAGCTGGAGCAGGCCCGCGCCGAAGTCGCCGCCGCCAAGGATGCGCAGCTGCGCGCCGCCGCGGACCTCGAAAACACCCGCCGCCGCCTCGAGCGCGACGCCGCCAACAGCCTCAAGTTCGCCAACGAACGCGTGATCGGCGACCTGCTGGCCGTGGCCGACAGCCTGGAACTGGGCCTCAAGGCCGCCGGCAGCGCCGAGGGCGCCGCCAAGGCCCTGGCCGATGGCATGCAGCTGACCTACCGCCAGCTGATGTCGGTGCTGGAGAAGCACGGCGTCAAGGTCGTGGACCCCACCGGCCAGCCTTTCAACCCGGACCACCACCAGGCCATGACCATGGCCGAGTCTGCCGATCTGCCGGCCAACCACGTCCTCAGCACCATGCAGAAGGGCTACCTGCTGCATGAGCGCCTGCTGCGCCCGGCGATGGTCGTGGTCTCCAGGGCCCCGGCCGCGGCAGGCTGATATACGGTTGTGCAGTGGCCTCTTGAATCGCCATTCCGCGCCATCAAATAACGCATAAGCAACGAAATTCACGGAGTACCTGAGTAATGTCCAAGATCATCGGTATCGACCTCGGCACCACCAACAGCTGTGTGGCCGTCATCGAAGGTGGCAACGTCAAGGTCATCGAGAACGCCGAGGGCGAGCGCACCACGCCGTCCATCGTGGCGTACACCGACGACGCCAACCCGATCACCGGCCGCGCCGCCAAGCGCCAGGCCGTGACCAACCCGCACAACACCCTGTTCGCGGTGAAGCGCCTGATCGGCCGCCGCTTCGAGGACGCCGAGGTGCAGAAGGCGGTCAAGCACTCGCCCTTCAAGATCGTCAAGGCCGACAACGGCGACGCCTGGGTGGACGTGAAGGGCAAGAAGCTCGCGCCGCAGCAGGTCTCGGCCGAGATCCTGATGAAGATGAAGAAGACCGCCGAGGACTACCTTGGCCACCCGGTGACCGAGGCGGTCATCACGGTGCCGGCCTACTTCAACGACAGCCAGCGCCAGGCCACCAAGGACGCCGGCCGCATCGCGGGCCTGGAGGTCAAGCGCATCATCAACGAGCCGACCGCGGCCGCGCTGGCCTTCGGCCTGGACAAGGTCAAGGGTGACCGCAAGATCGCCGTGTACGACCTCGGCGGCGGCACCTTCGACGTGTCGATCATCGACATCGTCGAGGCCGACGGCGAGAAGTCCTTCGAGGTGCTGGCCACCAACGGCGATACTTTCCTGGGCGGCGAAGACTTCGACCACCGCGTGATCGAGTACATCGCGGCCGAGTTCCAGAAGGAGCAGGGCATCGACCTGCACAAGGATCCCCTGGCCCTGCAGCGCCTGAAGGAAGCTGCCGAAAAGGCCAAGATCGAGCTGTCGTCGACCACGCAGACCGAGGTCAACCTGCCGTACATCACGGCCGACGCCTCGGGCCCCAAGCACCTGAACATCAAGCTGACCCGCGCCAAGCTGGAGTCGCTGGTGGACGACCTCATCGCCAAGTCGATGGAGCCCTGCAAGATCGCCCTGCGCGACGCCGGCCTCAAGGCCAGCGAGATCCAGGACGTGATCCTGGTGGGCGGCCAGACGCGCATGCCCAAGGTCCAGGAAGCGGTCAAGAACTTCTTCGGCAAGGAGCCGCGCAAGGACGTCAACCCGGATGAGGCCGTCGCCGCGGGCGCCGCCGTGCAGGGCGCCGTGCTGTCCGGCGACCGCAAGGACGTGCTGCTGCTCGACGTGACCCCGCTGTCGCTGGGCATCGAGACCCTGGGCGGCAAGATGACCAAGCTGATCGAGAAGAACACCACGATCCCGACCAAGAAGTCGGAGACCTTCACCACGGCGGACGACAACCAGACCGCCGTGACGATCCAGGTCTACCAGGGTGAGCGCGAGATCGCCTCGGCCAACAAGTCGCTGGGCCGCTTCGACCTCACCGGCATCGCCCCGGCACCGCGCGGCATGCCGCAGGTGGAGGTGATCTTCGACATCGACGCCAACGGCATCCTGCACGTCACCGCCAAGGACAAGGCCACCGGCAAGGAACAGTCGATCCGCATCACCGCCAATTCGGGCCTGTCGGAAGACGAGATCCAGAAGATGGTGAAGGACGCCGAGGCCCACGCCGAGGAAGACAAGAAGTTCGGTGAGCTGATCGCCGCGCGCAACCAGGCCGAGGGCATGGCGCACGCGGTCGAGAAGTCGCTGAAGGACCTGGGCGAAGACCAGGTGCAGGCCGACGAGAAGAAGACCATCGAGGACGCCCTGGCGGCGCTGCGCGAGGCGATCAAGGGTGAGGACAAGGCCGACATCGAGGCCAAGACCACTGCCCTGACGGAAGCCTCCGGCAAGATGATGGAGCGCGTCTACGCCGCCAAGGCGGCCGAGGGTGGCGCTCCGGGCGCCGAGGCGCCGGGCGCATCGGCCGGTGGCGGTTCCAAGGACGGCGACGTCGTGGATGCCGAGTTCACCGAGGTGAAGGACAAGAAGTAAGCCCTGGTCGGGCAAAGGGGTGAGGCTAACGGCATGTCGCCGCGCCTCGCCCCTTGCTCGTTTCTGGGAGAGATCGCGCGATCTCTCTCCCTCACCCACCGCCCGCGCCGCGGGCGGTTCCCCCTCTCCCACTGAGTGGGCGAGGATGGGTTGGTCGACAGCCTCTGGCTCTCGGTACCGGGTTGGGGTTTTGCATTGTGGTTCTTGAAGCAGGGATTGGGGACGTAGCCGGATGAAGCGCGACTACTACGACGTACTCGGGGTCGAGAAAACCGCCACCGAGGATGAGCTGAAGAAGGCCTATCGCAAGCTGGCGATGAAGTACCACCCGGACCGCAATCCGGGCGACAAGGCGGCCGAAGAGAAATTCAAGGAAGCCAACGAGGCCTACGAGGTGCTTTGCGACGCGCAGAAGCGCGCGGTCTACGACAAGCACGGCCATGAAGGCCTGCAGCGTGGCGGCCCGGGTGGCTTCGGCGGCGGTGCCGGTGGTTTCTCCGACATCTTCGGCGACGTCTTCTCCGACATCTTCGGTGGCGGCGGTGGTGGACGTGGCGGCCCGCGTCGCGGCGCGGACCTGCGCTACATGATGGAGCTGACGCTGGAGCAGGCGATCTTCGGCACCACCGAATCGATCCGCATCCCCACCTGGGGCGACTGCGAACCCTGCCACGGCAACGGTACGGCCGACGCCAAGAAGCCCTCGTCCTGCCCGACCTGCAAGGGCTCTGGACAGGTGCGCGTGCAGCAGGGCTTCTTCGTGCTGCAGCAGACCTGCCCGCACTGCCGCGGCCGCGGCACCACCATCACCGACCCCTGCAAGAGCTGCCGCGGCGCCGGCAAGATCAAGCGCGAGAAGACGCTGGAAGTGAAGATTCCCGCCGGCGTGGATACCGGCGACCGCATCCGCCTGACCGGCGAGGGCGAGCCCGGCGACAAGGGCGCCACGCCGGGTGACCTATACGTGCAGATCAACGTGCACCCGCACGATTTCTTCGAGCGCGACGGCAACGACCTGCACTGCACCGTGCCGATCTCCATCGTCACCGCGGCGTTGGGCGGCAAGCTGGAAGTTCCGACGCTGGACAGCCGCGCCGAGATCGATATCCCGGATGGCACGCAGAGCGGCAAGCAGTTCCGCCTGCGCGGCAAGGGCGTGCGCTCGATCCGCAGCTCGGCCACGGGCGACCTCTACTGCACCGTGATGGTCGAAACCCCGGTCAAGCTCAGCCGCCAGCAGAAGGACCTGCTGCGCGACTTCGGCAAGACCCTCGAGGGCAAGGAAGCCAGCCACCACCACCCGGAAACCTCGTCCTGGCTGAACCGCGCCAAGCAGTTCATCGACGATCACCTGAAGTAAGCGGGAGCCGCGACGATGCCGTTCAGCGTTCTGCGCAACTTCGTGTTGGGCACCCTGGTACTGATCATCGCGCTGTTCGTCGGCGGCTTCCTGCTGCCGGACACCGCGCGCGTAGAGCGCCAGGCAATGGTGCAGGCATCGCCCGAACAGATCTTCCCGCTGATCAACGGGTTTTCGCGCTTCAACGAATGGCAGCCCTGGGCGCGCCTCGATCCGGGCATGAAGATCGAGCGCAGCGGACCCGCCGAGGGCGTGGGTGCCCGCCAGGCCTGGTTCAGCGAGAACAAGGGCGTCGGCTCGGGCCGCCTCGAGGTGATCGAGTCCGTACCCCACGAGCGCGTGCGGATGCAGCTGCAGTACACCGGCTTCGACGGCGACAACCAGTCGCTGTTCACGCTGAAGCCGGAGGGCGAGGGCACGCTCGTGACCTGGACCTACCAGACCCGCGTGGGCGCCAACATCATCGGCCGCTACTTCGGGCTGATGCTGGACGGCATGGTCGGCAAGGACTACGAGACCGGCCTGCTGAACCTAAAGCTGCTGGCCGAGCGCGAAGCCTCGAAGCCGGCGTCCTGAAACGCCTCATCCGCCGGGCGTGATGCCCAGGCAACGGTTCCAGGCATCGGCGGCATAGGCACGAGCCGGCAACGGCGAGCGGAAAGCCTCGGCCACGATCTCCTCGGACTCCTGCGAGTTGAAGTCGAGCTGTCGCCTGACCGCCTCGATGGGCTGGCCGGCCTGGGCGTTGGTGCGAGCCACCAGCGCGACATTGAGATTCCAGATGCAGAGCGTTGGCGTCTGCAGGCGGGTCATCGAATCGATCCCGGCGCTGCGCTGGGCGCAGGTCCGGAAGTATTCCTTCGAGAACGCCCAGGGCGAGCTGAACTGATTGCGGTACACCGACTCCAGCGCCGCCTGGATGTCCGGCGAGCGGCCGGCGTGGCGACCCCGGGCTTGTTCCAGCGGCAGCCCCTGCAGCTTGAAGGTCGCCATCAGGAAAGCGTCGCCCGCCAGGTTGCTGCAGTGCTGTACGCCGGAGAGCTCCGACGGCGTGAAACCGGCCGTGGCGGGAGCCGGCTCCTCGGGGGCTTCGGCAGGGGCGGGCGGTGGAGTCGCCGCACAGCCCGCAAGGGCCAGCAGGGCGGTGATCAGGATCGGACGGTTCATGTGTCGCGGGCGCTCCGGGGGTGAACTCATAGCCCCAGGCTACGCATCTCCTGGGCCGGCACCGCTTCCTCCCACAGCGCGTTGAACGTGCGCAGTTGCTGGCGTGCATCCAGCGGAGCGTGGGGCAGGTACTTTGCGTCCAGCGCTTCCGGTGCGCTGCGCAGCAGCAGTGCCTTTTCGTCGGCCAGGATGTACTCGTCCTGCGGGATGCTGCGCTCCGGTGGCGGCTCGCGGAACTCGATGCGGCTGCTGAGCAGGCGGCCGAGCTCCACCAGGCGATGGGCGCCGCGCATCGCCAGCCCCGGCTGGCGCACCAGGGCGCGGACCCTGGCGCGGCGATGCTGCAGCACGAAAGCGCGTACCGTCGCGACGAAAGCCTCGTCGCCGTAGATGCGGCGATCGAGGCTGTCGCTGTAGATCACGATGTCCATGCGCGCCACCCGGGCTACCAGAACGGCATGCTCGGTGAATGCCACCACGCCGCTGACAAGGGCGGGAGCCGTTGTCACATCGTCGGGCGGCATGGCGTCCATGGACCGTGTCCCTTCAGACGCCCTTGGCCTGGTGCACGGCGTTACCGGTGTAGCTGCCCGGGGTCATGGCCAGCAGGCGCTGCTTGTCCTCCTCCGGCAGGGCCAGGCCCTTCACGAACTCGCGCAGCTGGTCCTTGCCGACCTTCTGGCCGCGGGTCAGGCGCTTGAGCTGCTCGTAGGGTTCCGGCAGGCCGTGGCGGCGCATGACGGTCTGGATGGCCTCTCCCAGCACTTCCCAGTTGGCATCCAGGTCCTGGCCCATCTTCCAGGCATCGCCTTCCAGCTTGCCGATGCCCTTGGCAATGGCCTGGTACGACACCAGCGAGTGGGCCACGCCCACGCCGAGGTTGCGCAGGACGGTGGAGTCGGTCAGGTCGCGCTGCCAGCGCGAGATCGGCAGCTTCTCCGCCAGGTGCTGCATGATCGCGTTGCCGATACCCAGGTTGCCCTCGGCATTCTCGAAGTCGATCGGGTTGACCTTGTGCGGCATGGTCGAGCTGCCGACTTCGCCGGCGACGGTCCGCTGCTTGAAATAGCCCAGGGAGATGTAGCCCCAGACGTCGCGGCAGAAGTCGATGAGGATGGTGTTGGCGCGGCTCAGCGCGTGGAAGTACTCGGCGATGTAGTCGTGCGGCTCGATCTGCGTCGTCGCCGGGCTCGGGTCGATACCCAGGCCCTGGATGAACTGCGCCGAGAAGGCCGGCCAGTCGACGTCCGGGTAAGCGGCGTAGTGGGCACTGTAGTTGCCCACGGCGCCGTTGGCCTTGCCCAGCAGTTGCACCGCGGCCAGCTGGTCGCGCTGGCGGCTGAGGCGATGCACGAATACGGCCATTTCCTTGCCGACGGTGGACGGCGAGGCCGGCTGGCCGTGGGTGCGGGTCAGCATCGGCTGCTCGGAATAGCTGCGCGACAGGCCGGCGATAGCGGCGATCAGCTTGTCGAGCTGCGGCAGCAGTACCTGGTCGCGAGCTTCCTTGAGCATCAGCGCATGCGAGAGGTTGTTGACGTCCTCCGAGGTGCAGGCGAAGTGGATGAATTCCTTCACCGCTGCCAGCTCAGGGTGGCCGCCGATCTTTTCCTTCAGGTAGTACTCCACCGCCTTGACGTCATGATTGGTGGTGTCCTCGATGGCCTTGACCCGCTGGGCCTCCTGGATGTCGAAGGCCGAAGCGATCTTCTCCAGCTTCTCGCGGGCGGAGTCGGACAGGGGCTTGACCTCGGGGATGCCCGGGTGCTCGGCCAAGGCCTCCAGCCAGCGGATTTCCGCCAGCACGCGAAAGCGCATCAGGCCGAATTCGCTGAAGATCTGCCGCAGCTTGACGGTTTTTTCAGCGTAACGGCCATCAATTGGGGAGACGGCGGACAGGGAAGTGAGGTTCATCGAAAAAGACATTCGCTGGGATTTATTGGCCATTTTACCAATTAACCCCTGCCGGAGGCGTCAAGCAGCCTGGCACCCCTGCAAGGTGACTTCCGAAGGCGCTGCAAGCTGCATCCCGCAGTATGAATACTGCGCAAATTGCCGGGCCGGGCGCCGCGGCGAATGGCAGGATCCGGCATGGAATCTGGCAGGTCGGGGACTGAGCCGCGGTTCGTGATCTGAAGGGTTTCACGATTTTTTTACTGACCTGCCGGATACTTCAGACAGAGCGATCATCCATTCAGCCGCAGTCGTTAAGCTTATAACCATAAGCTGCATATAAGCAGGAATATATATTCCTTTGTTGGCTGAAGACGTCGTGGCAATTTCCGCCCCCTCGTAACCGAAGGGGCTTCAATGAAACGCCGTATCCCACAGGGCTGGCTGCTGCCGGCCGCCGTTGCCAGTTCGCTGTTCCTCTCCGCCTGCGGCGGTGAACGCCAGGCGCCGGCTGACGACGACCAAGCTGCCACCATCAAGGTCAACACTCCCGCGCAGATCGCCCAGGAATCGGCGGAGGACTATGACAACAACGTCAACGGCCTGATCACCGGTAAGACGCTCAAGCGCTGGAAGGACAACTGGGAGAAGGAACGTCCGGCGGGCATCACCGGCAAGCTGGTGATCTTCCAGCAGGCCCAGGGTGTGGCCGGCAAGCGCTACATCAAGCCGGACAACCAGAACGTCTTCACCTACCGCGAGGCCGAGTGGCGCGAGTCGCGTTCCAACGGCGTGATCGAGGTCGAGGGCATCGTGCTCTCCGGCGAGAAGGTCGACCAACTGCTGCGCCGCTATGCCATCGACCCGCGCAAGGACCTGATCCTCTGCGCCCAGGGCGTGGGCGGCGGCAGCAATGCGATGAACCTGGGCCGTTGCTGGTACACCTTCCGCTACTGGGGCGTGGACAGCAAGAACCTGGCGATCCTCGATGGCGGCAACGATTTCCTGAACGGTACCTGGGCGGCGGAGGATTTCTCCGACACCACCAGCCCGGTCATCAACCGCGCGCTGGCCAGCGTCAAGGACCTGCCGGTCGACAACACGGTGCTGCAGGCCACCTTCGTGGACCTGATCAACGTGCTGCCGGTGGTGGACCGCAACGTCAAGAACGATGGCGTGTTCCTCTGGGACGGCCGTAGCCTGGACCAGTACAGCGCCGGTGAGTCCTCCGAGGCGGGCACGCCGCTGGCGGACTACACCCGGAGCTTCCAGAACGGCGGCGCCCGCCAGGGCCATCCGCGCGGCGGCGTCCAGCTGAACTGGACCAACCTGATGATCAACGGCGGCACCGGCGGCCTGTTCAAGCCGAAGGCCGAGCTGCGTTCCTACATCGAGGGCTACACGGACACGGCCGGCAAGGGCTTCGTGGATGGTACTTACCTGCCGTTGGGCCAGGGCAATGCCTACCAGAAGGGCGACACCGTCTACCTCTGGTGCGAGACCGCGGCGCGCGCGGCGGTAGCCAACCTGGTCAGCGTGGTGATCCTGGGCCTGCCGACGCGGCTCTACGACGGCTCGATGATCGAGTGGAACTCGTTGACGGCGACCAACGACAAGGATGGCAAGGCTTTGCTGCCCGCCGATTCGCCCTGGCGCACGGATGAGCTGTCGTTCTCCAAGCTCAACCTGCCGGCGAATATCCAGACGCGCACCAGTGAGACGGTGCTGCCGCGGATCCGCGATGCCTATGCGGCGAGCGCCGACGCCATCATCAAGGCCGACAAGGCCTACAAGCAGCCCGCCGACACCGGCAACGGTGGCAGCAATGGCGGGAACAATGGCGGCAATAACGGTGGCGGCGGTGGCGTGGTCCTGCCGCCCAACCCCTGCGGCGGCTGAGATCCAGGCGTGCCTGCCCGGGTGATCCCCGGGCAGGCCGTCCGGCCAGGCTCATGAGTGCGTCTTCCTTGCGTGTATCGGCTGTGTTGTTCGCCCTCGCCTTGCTGCTGCCCAGTGGTTTCGTCTGGGCGCAGCCCAGCGAAGCGCAGCCGCAGATGTCGGCGGTTTCGCCCGCGCCGGAGTCCGCGGCGCAACCGGCGAAGCGCAGCCGATTGCGTTTTCGTGGCGACGGTCCGACCTGCATGTGCGCCGACGGCCTCAGCGAACGCGACATCCGCAAAGCCGAGACCGCCAAGCCGAATCCATCTTCCACCCAGTCCACGGATCACTAAAGAGAGATCGCTGTGAACAAGGCATTCATCCGCATCTGGGCCCGTCTGCGCCCCGTGTCGCGCCTCGGCCTGCAGGCACTCGGCCTGTGGCTGTTGCTGCTCGCCGGCGGCACTCCGCTGTACCTGACCTCGGGCCCCGCTGCCGAGCCTGAAGAGACTGCCGCCTGGGGCTCGGAAGCCCTGGTCAGCTTGTCCGAGAGCGTGGATCGCTTCTCGCC
This sequence comes from Pseudomonadota bacterium, assembly GCA_052035235.1. Lineage (GTDB taxonomy): Bacteria > Pseudomonadota > Gammaproteobacteria > Nevskiales > Nevskiaceae > Solimonas_A. Next base: position 66,876 of record JBPOHT010000044.1, read on the forward strand.
GGTGGCCCTGGCCAATGCCTGCGGCCTGGGTGCGTCGAGCTGCTTCCGTTGCCATAACGGCAAGCGTGCGCAGTCGCCCACCGCCGATGCCGCCACCGCGCCCTGGCATGCCAACCACGCCAAGGTGAACTACTCCTGCGCGGGCTGCCACCAGGGCAATCCGCGAATCCTCAAGCAGGAAATCGCACACAAGGGACTGCTGGCCGATCCGCGCGCCGAGCCCGAGAAGGCCTGCGCCGGCTGCCATGCCGCCGCGGACGTCTCCGGCCTCGTCGCCAAGTATCACCAGCCGCATTCGAATACGAATACAGGGAAATAACGTGTCCAAGCACTCCAAGCATCCACAGCTCCATGCCGTCGCTGCTGCCGCCGCGGCCTGGCTGGGCGTCACCGCGCCGGCACACGCCGGGCCGGTCATCAACTTCGGCGAGAACAACGAGAGCTTCCTGCAGATCGGCTATGCCCTGCAGGTCTGGGCCGAGAACCGCAGCTACACCTCGGCCACCAACGACGCCAGCCTCACCGACACCTACCTGCGCCGCAACCGCCTGACCTTCAGCGGCCAGTACAACGACCTGATCGGCTACTACGCCCAGATCGAGGCGGCCAGCGACAGCCGTGGTGGCAATGACGACCGCGAGGTCTACTTCCGCGACGCCTACCTGACCTTTGATTTCCGCGACGAGGCCCGCGTGATCGTGGGCCGCTTCAAGAACACCTTCTCGCGCGAGAATCTCGAGGCCTGCCTGGAGCCGCTGACGCTGGATCGCTCCGACATCTCCTACACGCCCTTTGGCGGCACACGCGATACCGGCGTGGCGCTGTGGGGCAATCTCGCCGATGCCAAGTTCCAGTACCGCATCGCGGTGATGGACGGACGTGAGGGCGAGGAGTTGCCGCAGGACACGCCGCGCATCACCGCGCGCGTGCACTGGAGTGCGCTGGATGCGGAGTCCGATTACGGCTATCGCGGCACGTACCTCGGCACGCGCAAGGTGTTCACCATCGGCGCGGCCTACGACTACCAGTCCAAGGCGGCCTACGCCAACTACGCCGCGCTGCAGGATGCAAAGGACTACAAGGCCTGGACCGTGGATGCCTTCGCGGAGTATCCCTTCAGCAGCGGCACCTACACGCTCGCGGGCGCCTACTTCAACTACTCGCTGGGCGATGTCATCAACCAGGCCCCGGATCCGGCACTGCCGGCCAACACCGAGCTGGAAGGCTTCTACGTCAAGGCGGGCTACCTGCTGCCGGGCAAGGTCGGCCCAGGCCGCCTGCAGTTCTTCGCGCGCCACAACGGCGCGGAGTACCAGTTGGCGGGCGGTGCGCTGGATCGGCGCGTCAACGCGGCCGGCTTCAACTACTACTTCAACGGCCAGCAGCTGAAGCTGACGCTGGAGCACCAGCGCGCCGACTACGCCAACCCCTCGACCACCAACCCGGCCCTGCAGGACAACCACCAGACCATCCTGGGGCTGCAGTTCATCCTCTGATGGCGGCGACGACGTGAGCCAGGATCAAGCACTCCACGCCGGCGGCCTCGTGGCCCCGGCGATTGCACCCGCGGCGGCAAAGCGCCGCGGGCCGTTCATCTCGGCCGCGCTACTGCTGGTGGCCCTGCTGGTGTCGCTGGCGTATCTGGCGACGGACCTGCGCTTCGGCTACCTGCTGGTCTATGCCTGGTTCGGCATCGGCTACGGCGTGCTGCTGCAGTACGGGCGCTTCTGCATGGCCTCGGCGGTGCGGGACCTGTTTGCCGTGGGTGTGCCGCGCATGGCGGTGGGCGTGCTGGTGGCGGTGATCCTGTATGCGCTGATCTCCGCGGGCATCCAGGTGGCGGGCTTCAACAGCTTCCACGCGCATCCACTGGGCTGGCATGTGCCGATCGGCGGGTTGCTGTTCGGCCTCGGCATGGTGCTGGCAGGCGGCTGCGCGTCCAGCTCGCTGTACAAGAGCGGCGAGGGCAACCTCGCCTCGGTGCTGGTGCTGTTCGCCATCTCCTTTTCCCAGGCCTGGGTGGTGAGTGCCGGTGGCTGGCTCAACCGGCTGGTGCCGCAGGCCTGGGCCGAGCAAGCCGCGACGCAGGACATGCCGGCGGAGCTGGCGATCACCGATGGCTGGTTCGATCAGTTCACCGCGGGCTACCTGTGGCCGCTCAGCGGTGGCACGCTGGTGGATCACCTCAAGCTGCCGGCCGAGTGGTGGAGCTACCTGTTCGGCAATGCGCTGCTGGTCGCGATCCTGCCGTCGCTGGTCCTGCTGGCGCTGTTGTATGCGCGCAACTACCGCAAGGTCTACCTGCGCCAACAAGCTGTGCAGACGCTGTCCTGGCGCGGTGAGCTGCGCGGGCTGTGGTCGCTGCTGACGCAGTCGCGCAATACCGCCCTGGCGGGTGCGGGGCTCGGCATCCTTGCCGGCCTGCAGATGCTGGTGACGGGTGAGCTGCGCGACCTGCATGGCATCTTCAACTTCGGTGAACTGCTCGCCGCGATGGGCTACACCGACGGCTTGTCATTGCAGGACAGTGTCTTCGACCCGGGCTACTGGTACATCACGACGCAGGAGGCGCAGTGGGGCGGCTGGGCGCTGGCCCAGGCCGGTGTGGAGATGCGGGACAACCTGTTCTTCGGCCTCGACAACGGCCTGCCGAGCCCGTTGCTGAACGCACCGGGCATGATGTCGATCGGCATCATCGTCGGGGCGGCGGCACTGGCCAACATCAGCGGCGAGTTCAAGTGGAAGTGGCCGAACACCGAGACCGCGTTGCTGGCGATCGTGGGCGGTGTGTTGATGGGCATCGGCTCCCGCATCGGCATGGGCTGCAACATCGGCGCCTTCTTCGCCACTGTGACCAACGGCGATGCCAGCGGCTGGGTGTTCCTGGTCGGCATGGCCGCGGGTGGCTATGTCTCGGTGAAGCTGCTCAAGGCCTGGATCGACTGGCGCCTGGCCCGCAGCGGCCTGGATTTTTGAAGTCCGGATTTCTGAAACAAGGAATAATGCGAGCATGGCTGGTGCAAACATCCGCTTCGACAAACAGGCCGACGGTAGCTATCTGCTGGACGTGAAGGGCTACGGCTGCCCGCACGTGCAGATCTATACCGAGAAGGCGCTGAAGAAGCTGGCCAGCGGGGAGGAGTTGTCGGTGGTGTTCGACAATCCCTCCTCGGGAGAATCGATTTCCTTCATGTGCATGCTCGACGGACACGGCCTGCTCGAGCGCAGGGACGAGGGCGGTACCTTCGCGTGGAGAATCCGCAAGGCCTGAAACGCCGGCGCCTGCTGGCGGCGTTGGCACTGCTGCTGTTGGCGGCCGCGGTGGCGGCTGCCTGGTGGCTGGCACGCCCGGCACCGCCGACGGATCCCGTTGCGGCATTCCTGGACCGGCATTGGCAGCGACCGTTGGCGCCGCAGGGCCTGCCGCCGGCCGGGCACTCCGCGCTGGAGGCCTCGCTGGACCCACGGGCCTGCGGGCAATGCCATGTGAAGCAGTACCAGGACTGGCGCAGCAGCCTGCACAGCCAGACCATGACGGCCGGCGTGCTCTGGCAGTTGCGCCTGCTGCCGCAGAAGCAGGCCAACGAATGCCTGGACTGCCACGCACCGCTAGCCGAGCAGAAGGCCCTGGTCGCGCAGGCCCAGGGCTGGGCGTCCGCCCCGAAGACGCCGCCACCGGCTCATGTGCCCGCTACGCTGGGGCATGACGGACTGGTCTGCGCCGCCTGCCATGTGCGCGGCCACACGCGCTTCGGCCCGCCGCCGCGCACCGGCAAGCCTGTTGCAGGCGGCCCGCATGGCGGCTTCGAGGTCTCGGCGGCGTTCGAGGATGCCCGCTTCTGCGCCGCCTGCCACCAGTTTCCGGACGACGGCCCCCGGGTGGCGGGTAAGCTCCAGGAGGACACGCTGGCCCAGTGGCAGCAGAGCGGGCACGCAGCGCAGGGGCGCCAGTGCCAGTCCTGCCACATGCCGGACCGGCAGCATCGCTGGCCGGGCATCCACTCCGCCGACATGGTGCGCAAGGCGCTGGACGTGAGCCTGGAAGCGACTGCCGATGACCGGGCCGTGGCGCGCCTGGCCAATGTCGGTGCCGGACATCATTTCCCGACCTACATGGTGCCCAAGGTCCAGGTGGAGCTGTCGCTGGCGACGCCGGACGGCAGGACGCGGCGGCTGGCCGAGGACACGATCGGCTGGGACGTGAACGTGGAATTGACCGAGGAGCGCTTCGACACCCGCATCCCGGCGGGGGGCTCCCGGACGCTGGAGGCGCGCCTGCCGCCGTCCTGGCCGCCCGGCTCCGAGCTGGAGCTGAAGATCACCGTGGCGCCGCGGGAGCATTACGAGCGCACCTACCTGTCGGTTCTGGCCCAGGCCGACAAGCTGGATGCCGAGACCCTGCGCCTGCTGCGACAGGCCCATGACGAGGCCGTGGCCGCCCGCTTCGAAGCCCTGCGGCTGCGCCGGCCGCTGCCGCCGGCCCCGGCCGCGAGGCCGGGCGGCTGAGGGGGTAGGGAGGGGCCGGCCAACAGGGACGGGCACATCGGGTAAAATTCGCGCGCCGATTCTCGCCCGATATTCCCAGCCAGGCCTTTTCATGACCACGATCCGCCAGGAAGACTTCATCCAGTCCATCGCCGACGCTTTCCAGTACATCAGCTACTACCACCCCCTGGACTACATCCAGGCGCTGGGGGCGGCTTATGAACGCGAGGAGTCTCCCGCCGCCAAGGACGCCATCGCGCAGATCCTGACCAACTCGCGCATGTGCGCCGAAGGTCACCGCCCGATCTGCCAGGACACCGGCATCGCCGTGGTCTTCCTGAAGGTGGGCATGAACCTGAAATGGGATGCCACGCTGTCGGTGCAGGACATGGTCAACGAGGGCGTGCGCCGCGCCTACAACCACCCGGACAACAAGCTGCGCGCCTCTGTGCTGCTGGACCCGGCCGGCAAGCGCATGAACTCCAAGGACAACACCCCGGCCGTGGTGCACTACGAGATCGTGGCCGGCGATCACCTCGAGGTGATCTGCGCCGCCAAGGGCGGCGGCTCGGAGAACAAGTCGAAGCTGGCCATGCTGAACCCTTCCGACTCGATCGTGGACTGGGTCATCAAGACCCTGCCGACGATGGGTGCCGGCTGGTGCCCCCCGGGCATCCTGGGCATCGGCATCGGCGGCACGCCGGAGAAGGCGATGCTGCTGGCCAAGGAATCGCTGATGGCGCCGGTGGACATCCACGAGTTGCGCGAGCGCGCCGCCGCCGGTGTCGAGCTGAGCCGCGTCGAGGAACTGCGCCTGGAGCTGATGGACAAGGTCAACGCGCTGGGCATCGGTGCACAGGGCCTGGGCGGCCTGACCACGGTGCTGGACGTGAAGATCATGGACTACCCGACCCACGCGGCCTCGCTGCCGGTGGCGATGATCCCGAACTGCGCCGCCACCCGCCACGTGCACTTCCACCTCGACGGCACCGGCCCCGCGGTGCTGGAGACGCCGAAGCTGGAAGACTGGCCGCAGGTCACCTGGAAGGCCGACGAGAAGACCGCCAAGCGCGTGAACCTCGACACCCTGACCGACGCCGAGATCGCCAGCTGGCAGCCCGGCGACATCCTGCTGCTGAACGGCAAGATGCTCACCGGCCGCGACGCCGCGCACAAGCGCATCGCCGACATGCTGAAGAAGGGCGAGAAGCTGCCGGTGGACTTCACCGGCCGTGCGATCTACTACGTAGGGCCGGTGGATGCGGTGCGTGACGAAGCCGTGGGCCCGGCCGGTCCGACCACCGCCACGCGCATGGACAAGTTCACCGACATGATGCTGTCCCAGACCGGCCTGCGCGTGATGATCGGCAAGTCCGAGCGTGGCCCGGTGGCCATCGAGTCGATCAAGCAGCACAAGGCGGCCTACCTGATGGCGGTGGGCGGCGCGGCCTACCTGGTGTCCAAGGCGATCAAGACCGCCAAGGTGCTGGGCTTCGCCGACCTGGGCATGGAGGCGATCTATGAGTTCGATGTCCAGGACATGCCGGTGACCGTGGCCGTCGACAGCCAGGGCACTTCCGTGCACAACACCGGTCCCAAGGTCTGGCAGGCCAAGATCGGCAAGATCCCGGTCGCGGTCGCCTGACCCCTATCCACTCACCTGGGCCCACGATGACCCTCAACTTCCGCCTGCTGAACCTGCTCGGCTTCCTCGGCTGCATCTTCGGTTTGCTGTTCGCGCTGTACCTGCAGCACTACCGTGGCTACGAGCCTTGCCCGTTCTGCATCTTCCAGCGCGTGGCGATGCTGGCGACCGGCCTGGTATTCCTGGCGGCCGCCATCCACGGCCCGAAGGCCGGAGGGCAGTGGGTCTACGTGTTCCTGTCGAGCATGGCGGCGCTGGTCGGTGCCGGCATCGCCGCACGCCACGTCTGGCTGCAGAGCCTGCCGCCGGACCAGGTCCCGGCCTGCGGTCCGACGCTGGACTACCTGATGGACATGATGCCGCTGCAGGAGGTCGTTTCCACCGTGCTCAAGGGTGACGGCAACTGCGCCAAGATCGACGCGCAGTGGCTGGGTATCAGCCTGCCGGGCTGGACCCTGATTGCCTTCATCGGCTTCGTCGTCTATGCCGTCCTGACTCCCGTCCTTCCCAAGATCCTGAGGAAATCCGCATGAGCACCGCTACCACCGATCTCTCCGACGCCCACCCGGACGCGCAGGTCGCCGAGCCGATCTTTGCCGACTTCGGCGGCGTGCTGGCTTTCCACGGCGCGATCGTCACGCTGAAGGTCTTCGAGGACAACGCCGCCGTGCGCAGCGCGCTGGAGGAGAAGGGCGAGGGCCGCGTGCTGGTGGTGGATGGCGGCGGTTCCACGCGTTGCGCGCTGGTGGGCGGCAACCTCGGCGTGCTCGGCGTGAAGAACGGCTGGGCCGGCATCGTGGTCAACGGCTGCATCCGTGACTCCGAGGAGATCGGCGGCCAGGAGATCGGCGTGAAGGCCCTGGCCACGCACCCACGCAAGTCCGAGAAGGGGCTGCACACCGCGCACCGCGACAAGGTGGTGAGCTTCGCCGGCGTGACCTTCAAGCCGGGCGCCTGGCTCTATGCCGATGCCGACGGCATCCTGGTCAGCGATACCGCGATCCACAAGTAGCAGAGCCGGATTGCACGAGAAAGGCCGCCTTCGGGCGGCCTTTCTCGTGGGGTCAGGGGTTCTAGAGCCCCAGCGACATCGGGTCGATGCGACGGATCGGCTGGATGCCGCAGGCGCGCTCGGCACGCTCGCAGAGCGCGACCAGTTCACCCAGCGCGGCCTGGTAGATTTCCTGGAACGCATCCACCATGCCGCCCGCATCCTGCAGGTAGCGCGCGGCGTCGGTCATGCGCTCCGGGCCGGCCAGCGGGCAGCGCAGCAGCAGGTAGCCGCTGACGGTGCCGCCTTCCAGCACGGTTTGCGCGGCGCTGTGCCCGGAGTTGAGCAGGCGGGTGGCGTGGCCGCGGAACAGACGCAGGGCTTCGTTCAGGTCCTTCTGCGCGTCCGGGTGTTCGCCATCGGCCGCGATGGCCTGCAAGGCCAGCACCGATCGCTGCAACTCCGCCAGCATGGCCGCATCGTTCTCCATCTCGTACAGGCGCTGCAGCAGCGTGCGCAGGAATTCGGCCTGCAGATGCTCCTGGTCCATCAGGGCGCGAATGGCGCAGTCGATGCGGAAGGCATGCAGCTTCAGGTCTTCCGTCAGGCGATGGTGCGCGTCGGTGTCGCGACGGCGCAGCTGCTCGAGCAGGCGCCACAGATCGGCCTGGGACAGGTGGTCGTAGCCGCTGACGCCGAAGTGCGAGGGTTTCATCGCCAGGCCCGCGGCCAGCAGCAGGGGCGCCCGGCGCCGCTCCCACTCCGCCGCGGCCACCCAGTCCTGCGTCATCTCCGGCGAACGCCGGCGCAGGGTGTCGATGGTGCCCTGCCAACCCAGGCCGCTGATGTCCGCATCCACGGGCGGCATGGGTTGCATCACAGGCCAGGGGCGGAACTGGCCGTTGAAATAGCGCTCCAGTGTCTCCCGCTGCATCTCGCGCGCGGCACGCATGGCCGGCGTCAGCCCGGCCTGCGTGGCGGCGGTGGAGGCGGGTGCCGCGATGCCCTCGCGCTCATACCAGTCGCGACTCAGCTTCAGGCAGTACAACTCGCAGTGTTCCAACAGCAGGCGCGCCGGCAGTGACGAGGCGTAGACCGGGGGCGCCTGCAGCTGCTGCACGCGAGCGATGCGCTCGCTCCAGGAAGGGCGACCCGGCGAGAATTCCTGTTGCTCGCCATCCAGTTCGGCATCGATGGCGGCCAGGTTGGCGGCATCCATGGAGCGGAACTGTGCGGCGATGGACTCGAATAGGTCTTCCGGCAATTGCTGCCCTGGGTTGGCCGACGGCGAGGCGGCCAGCGCGCGGACCTCGTCGGCGGCCTGGCCGATGGCGCGCTGGTTGCGCAGCATCAGCGGAAACAGCCGGCTACCCACCAGCATGGCGCTGCGCCGGTCGGCTTCATGGCTGGCGACGTGTAGCGCCCGGGCGCCCAGCAGCAGGCTCAGCCGGTACAGTCCGGCCATCAGCAGGCGGCCGATACCCAGGCTCAGTAGGAGTGCCCGGCCGAGGGTGCGTCCCGCGCCGGAGTCCGAGCGCTCCTGGCGGCGCGACAGGGCTTCATCCCAGAGATCCGTGTCGTAGGCCCGCTGCTGCAGCCAGCGCTGCACCTCGAGCACGCGCAGCAGCCCGGGACCGCCGGCCTGCAGGGCGAGTTGCTGCGCGATCAGGCCGACCATTTCGCGCCCATTGAGGCTGGCCAGCAGCGACAGGCCGATGCGCAAGCGGACCCGGCCTCCCGGCATGGGCTTGATGCCGACACTGGCCTCGCCGTCAACGATGACCTCGCCGGGCGCCTGGACGCCCAGGGCGGTGCAGAGTCCGGCGAGGGCACGGAAGAATTCGGGTTCCTGTGCCGGGTCCAGCGTCAGCCGGCCGGGTACCGGCTTGCGGGGCGCCAGCAAGGGCCAGAGCAGCAGGCCGATCAGCGTCAGGCCGCCCAGGCCCGGCACCAGCAGTGCGTAGAGGGAGTCGAGGACACCGCGGTCGTCCAGCGACAGCATGCTGCGCAGCAGGGCCAGCGCCCAGGCGGCCACCACCACGGTGACGACGAGGACGTAGGTGCTGCGGACGCCGGATACCAGCAGGCCGCCCCGCTGGATCTGGCGCTCGCGGTCCGGGTCCAGGCGGTTGGGGGGAGGCTGGGAGGCGAGGGCTTCCAGTGCGGCCAGTGGTGTGGCCGAAGAGGCGGGGGGCGCAGCTGCGGCGGCCGGGGCGCGGGCGGGCGGGGGCGCGGCTGCAGCTTCGGCGTGCTCGACCGGGCCGACGGGAGGCAACCCGGTCATGGGCTCGACCAGCGCTTCCATGCCGCAGGCCCGGAAGGCGCTGGCCACCTTGGCGGCGAACTTCACTTCCAGCGACTGCCGCACGATCAGGGGGCCCACCAGCAATTGCACGGCTTGCTCGTCGTTCAGGCCGAACTGCTCGCGCAGCCGCAGCAGCAGGTCGGCGTCGGTGACGGGGCTCAGGCGGCGACCGGTGAGGGTGACCTGGAAGCTGCCTGCGGGGACCGCCTGAGTCATGAACCCTCCATGGTTCGATGTGAACACTTCTTCAATGAAATCAACCGTCGTGCAGCTTGCCAGTGTAGAGCCGAATGTGACGCAGCGCGACCATAATCGACATTTTCTGTAGGTTTTTCTTGTTTCCAGCAATCTTCGCGCCGGGTGGGCCGGAAGCGGCCTCTGAACGCTTGTGCACCGCCATGTTTCGCATCTGCGCGGATATTTCTGTTGCATTGCAATAAAGGGGGGCGTTCTGTATCCTTCCGCGGCTTTTTTCAACCCTACAAAAGACGAGGCTCGAATGAGTGCAGTGAAAGGCGTAGAGGTCCTCGGCCAGATGTCTCCGGCCGCCAGGAAAATCCTCACGCCGGACGCTCTCAAGTTCGTTGCCAAGCTGGTCCGCAAGCACGCGGCCCGCCGCGAAGTGCTGATGGCCTATCGCGACGTGCGCCAGGCTGCCATCGACGTGGGCAAGCTCAAGCTTGGTTTCCTCAAGGAAACCAAGAAGATCCGCGACGGCAAGTGGAAGATCGCCGGCATCCCGGCCGATCTGCAGGACCGCCGCGTCGAGATCACCGGTCCGGTGGACCGCAAGATGATCATCAATGCCCTGAATTCGGGCGCCAAGTGCTTCATGGCGGACTTCGAGGATTCGGCCAGCCCGACCTGGGAGCTGATGATCGAGGGCCAGGTGAACCTGTACGACGCCGTGCGTCGCAAGATTGCGTTCACCTCGCCGGAAGGCAAGGAATACAAGCTCAACAAGGACGTCGCCACGCTGATCGTGCGTCCGCGCGGCTGGCACCTGCTGGAAAAGCACATCCTCATCGACGGCGAGCCGGCACCGGGCGGCATCGTCGATTTCGCGCTGTACTTCTTCCACAACGCCAAGGAACTGCTGAAGCGCGGCTCCGGCCCGTACTTCTACCTGCCGAAGATGCAGTCGCATCTGGAAGCCCGCCTGTGGAACAGCATCTTCAAGGATGCCCAGGCCGAGCTGAAGATTCCGCTGAAGACCATCAAGGCCACCGTCCTGGTCGAGACCATCTGGGCCTCGTTCGAGATGGAAGAGATCCTGTATGAACTGCGCGACCACATCGTCGCCCTGAACTGTGGTCGTTGGGACTACATCTTCAGCTTCATCAAGACCTACCGCGCCCATGCCGATCGCATCATCCCGGATCGCCTGAGCGTAGGCATGGACCGCCACTTCCTGGACAGCTACTCCAAGCTGCTGTGCCAGACCACGCACAAGCGTGGCGCCCAGGCCATGGGCGGCATGGCGGCCTTCATCCCGACCAAGGACGCGGCCAAGAACGAAGAGATCTTCGCCAAGGTCCGCGCCGACAAGCTGCGTGAAGTGAACAACGGCCACGACGGCACCTGGGTGGCCCACCCGGGTCTGGTGCAGATCGCGATGGACGTGTTCAACGAGCACATGCCGACGCCGAACCAGATCGACAAGAAGTTTGCCGAGCGCAAGATCAAGGCCGACGACCTGCTGAAGCTGCCGGAAGGCCAGATCACCGAGGCCGGCCTGCGCAACAACATCAACGTCGGCATCCAGTACACCGAGGCCTGGATCAAGGGCAACGGCTGCGTGCCGCTGCACAACCTGATGGAAGACGCCGCCACCGCGGAAATCTCCCGTGTGCAGGTCTGGCAGTGGCTGAAGTACAACGCCAAGATGGCCGATGGCCGTAATGTGACCCGCGAGCTGGTGCTCGGCATGATCGACGAGGAACTGGCCGGTCTGCGCAAGTCCTTTGGCGCCGAGCGCTACTACAAGGGGCGCTACGCGGAGGCCGCGGGCATGTTCGCCCGCATGAGCACCGCCAGCCAGTGCGGCGACTTCCTGACGCTGCCGGCTTACGAGTACCTGAACTGAGGCGGCTGCGAGGCCACCCCATGGATTTTTTCTTCATCATTGGTTTTTCACCGAGAGGACAGTTGCAATGACGACGCGTGACGAGCAGATCAAGGCCCTTGAGCAGGACTGGGCAACCAACCCCCGCTGGAAGCTGGTTAAGCGTGGTTACTCCGCCGCCGACGTCGTCCGCCTGCGCGGCAGCGTTGCCATCGACCACACCCTCGCCAAGCGCGGCGCCGAGAAGCTGTGGAAGCTGATCAACGGCGAAGCCAAGAAGGGCTACGTCAACGCCTTCGGCGCGATCACCGCCGGCCAGGCGATGCAGCAGGCCAAGGCTGGCCTGGAAGCGGTGTACCTGTCCGGCTGGCAGGTTGCTGCCGACGGCAACACCAGCGAAACCATGTACCCGGACCAGTCGCTGTACGCGTACGACTCCGTGCCGACGATGGTTCGCCGCATCAACAACACCTTCACCCGCGCCGACGAAATCCAGTGGAGCCGTGGCATCGGCCCCGGCGACAAGGGCTTCATCGACTACTTCCTGCCGGTCGTTGCTGACGCGGAAGCCGGTTTCGGCGGCGTGCTGAACGCCTTCGAGCTGATGAAGAACATGATCGTCTCCGGCGCTGCCGGCGTTCACTTCGAAGACCAGCTGGCCGCTGCCAAGAAGTGCGGCCACATGGGCGGCAAGGTGCTCGTCCCGACGCAGGAAGCCGTCGAGAAGCTGATCGCTGCCCGCTTCGCCGCCGACGTGCTGGGCGTGCCGACCATCGTGCTGGCCCGTACGGACGCCGAGGCTGCCAACCTGATCACCTCCGACTACCACCCGAACGACAAGCCGTTCCTCACCGGCGAGCGCACGCAGGAAGGCTTCTTCCGCGTGAAGAACGGTCTGGAGCAGGCCATCAGCCGTGGCGTCGCCTACGCGCCGTACGCGGACCTGGTCTGGTGCGAGACCGGCGTGCCGGATATCGGCTTCGCCCGCGAGTTCGCGCAGGCCGTGCACAAGGAGTGCCCGGGCAAGCTGCTGAGCTACAACTGCTCGCCGTCGTTCAACTGGAAGAAGAACCTGAACGACAGCCAGATCGCCAAGTTCCAGCAGGACCTGTCGGACCTGGGCTACAAGTACCAGTTCATCACGCTGGCCGGCATCCATATCAACTGGTACAACACCTTCCAGTTCGCCCATGCATACGCTCGCGGCGAAGGCATGAAGCACTACGTTGAAATGGTGCAAGAGCCTGAATTCGCAGCACGCGACAAGGGCTACACCTTTGTGTCGCACCAGCAGGAAGTGGGCGCAGGCTACTTCGACGACGTGACCACCGTGATCCAGGGCGGCTCGTCCTCCGTGAAGGCCCTGACAGGCTCTACCGAAGAAGAGCAGTTCCACTGATCTGCGCTGGCAGGTAGCGACTCAGAGCCCGGGCTTGCCCGGGCTTTTTGCTGTCCGTTCCCCGGGGATGGTTAAAATGTCGGTAGTTTCCACTTACAAGAGCGAGAAAGGCATCTTGGTTATGACACCGCGAACTACGACGGAGATCCTCACCGGCCACTAGTGGCTGGCCGTTCGCGCCTGCACGAGATGCACTCCCTCCAAAAAGCGCGGCCGGTTCCGCGCTTTTTTGTTTTGAACTTTCTGCGGATGCAGTCGCATCTGCCTCCTTCCTTACGGACATCCCATGATTCACATTACGCTTCCTGATGGCTCGCAGCGCGAATTTCCAGGCCCTGTCACCGTGGCCGAAGTCGCTGCGTCGATTGGTGCAGGTCTGGCCCAGGCCGCATTGGCCGGCAAGATCGGTGACAAGGTGGTTGATACCAGTTACCAGATCACTGCAGACAGCCCGCTGTCCATCATCACAGCCAAGGATGCGGATGGTCTGGAAGTCATTCGCCACTCCACAGCCCACTTGCTGGCTTATGCCGTCAAGCAGCTGTTTCCTGATGCGCAGGTCACCATCGGGCCAGTGATCGAAAACGGGTTTTATTACGACTTTGCGTACAAGCGCCCCTTTACACCTGAAGATCTGGCAGCCATCGAGAAGAAGATGGCTGAGTTGGCTGCGAAGGATGAGCCGGTGGTGCGCCGGGTGCTGCCACGCGATGAGGCTGTGGCTTATTTCAAGGGCCTGGGTGAACACTACAAGGCTGAAATCATTGCCAGCATTCCCAGCAATGAAGACGTGAGTCTGTACCGTGAAGGGGAGTTTGAAGACCTTTGCCGCGGCCCACACGTTCCTAGCACTGGCAAGCTGAAGTTCTTCAAGCTGATGAAGGTGGCGGGCGCGTACTGGCGCGGTGACCACCGCAACGAAATGCTGCAGCGCGTGTATGGCACGGCTTGGGCGAGCAAGGATGAGCTGCAGCAGTACCTCACGATGCTGGAAGAAGCCGAGAAGCGCGACCACCGCAAGCTCGGCCGTGAGCTGGACTTGTTCCACATCGACGAGCACTCGCCTGGTACCGTGTTTTGGCACCCCAAGGGCTGGACCGTGTGGCAAGAGGTGGAGCAGTACATGCGCCGCGTGTACCGCGACAACGGCTACCAAGAGGTCAAGGGCCCGCAGATCCTGGACCAGAGCCTGTGGGAGAAGACTGGGCACTGGGACAAGTACCGCGAGAACATGTTTGTGACCGAGTCGGAAAAGCGCGACTATGCGCTCAAGCCGATGAACTGCCCTGGTCACATCATCATCTTCAAGCA
>JBPOHT010000078.1:0-25508 GCA_052035235.1 Pseudomonadota bacterium
CTACATCGAGATGTTTTACAACCCGATCCGCCGGCATGGTTCCGCTGGCGGCGTATCACCGGTAGAGTTTGAGAGGCGCTACGCGCTAAACGGCAACTGAGTGTCTAGGAAACTCTGGCCGGTCCACTACCCTTTTTTGTCTGTGGCAGCAGGAATGGGGAGCCCTCGAATAACTCGTAGAGAAACTGCAGTCGTTCGTTGAACTCTCCCTTCAAAACCTCCACTTGGTCTTCTGAAATTTGCCGCTCCATGGCGCGATCCAGCATGGCCTTCATGGCGCCGCGTATGTTGGACTCGTCCTTGAGTGCGAAATACCGAAGCACGAGTTGGCAATCACTCATCGAAGCATAGAGTCCGTTCTTTTGTCGCTGAGGGTTCTCGTAGTATTCGTTAGGGTCAGTTTCGACATAAGGAGGGATGTCGAAAATCTGAGTAAAGAGTTTCGTCCTCGTAAGATCGACTATCACCCGGTTGAAGGGGCCGGGATTGAGGGCGTTTCGAATTTCCTGGGGATTGAGCTTAGTGCCGCCGGTGTTTAAGCGGTCGAAGATAAAGCGCCGAATGTCGGTGAGCGTTAAGCGGCCCTGCGATTTATCTGTTTCGCTTTCAAGCAACAAAACAATCGCCGAGACGCTTGCACGATCAAGGGCGCGCTTGATGCGGGGGGGGCACTTTGAATAGCGGAGGCCGTTCAGTGGCTTGAGAACCGGTAGCGACGTAAGTGCAAAATCTCCGGAGATGAACTCCCGAATGGCGTTTAACCTTTGCTGGCCGTCCATGACCTCATATCGGGCCGCGTCTCTCTCAAAGAGGAAAACGGGAGGGACAGGAATATTCAGTAGCAGAGATTCGATTAGCCGAGACTTCTGAACGGTGTTCCACCGCAGTCGGCGCTGATATTCAGGACGAAGATTAAGGACCTCTCCCTTGTCTATCAGGTCCTTGATCTGAGGCAGAAAGAAATTATTCGTCTGATAAACGATACGAAAGGCGTTCTTCGCAAAGAACGAGTCAGGATCGACCCCCGGTTCCTCTGGGGTCAAGAGTTCGGCTTCGTCCTCTTCCCCTAGTACGATTTCTTTGCTCATTTTTCTTCCTGATGTTCGTGTGGTGAGGCTGCAGTAGGGCCGCGCCGTTGCCGCCAAGTCCCGGCTAACTGTCTGTCGCCGAATCGGGAGCGAAAGAGACAGACATTGCCTAATCTGACTCGGCGTCCTTCAAGATTTCCCACATAGACGACTGGAGCCCGCGGCAGACCTTCTGCAACGTATCGATCTGGAGATTTTTTTCGCCACGCTCGATGGCCCCAAAGTAAGTCCTGTGCATCGCGATTCGGTCAGCGAAGGCCTCCTGGCTGAAGCCGAGGGCGCTCCTGCGCTGCCTGATCGCATTTCCTACCGCTTCTGCCAAGGTGGGTTTCATACCCAACAACACTAGGCAGCCGAGACTTTTAGCTCTACAGACTTATAGGTAGACTACTTAAAGGTAGCATTTCGACTTGAAGAGTGTGAAGGGGGCTGTAGTGGACAGGCTCGTACCTGAAGAGCAGCAGGCTGAAGCGGGTGCGCATCTGTCGCGCCAACAAGCGTCAAAGCAATGGTGGTATGCGGTCGATGGGCGTGCTGTCGGCCCCGTGTCTGAGCAGGAACTGCGGGATATGTATGTGGCCGCGAAGCTCCGTGCGTCCGACATGGTGTGGACGGAGGGTATGGCAGAGTGGATCGAAGTATCGATGTTCCTGCAGATCAGCAGGCCGAAACCTCCGCCGATCCCGCCGAGGAGGCAGTCAGGGGCCAAACCCAGCGGGCCGCTTGGCGATGGTGGGAGAGCTGCAGCAGAGCCGCCGCTTCACGAGCTATCGAGGCGCGAGGATTTCCTTAACCCGTCGATGCGCCGTTTCCTGCGTCAGGCGGTGACGGTGGCGGCCATGGGCTTAGGGGCTGCTGTGCTGATCACGGCCCTGCAGAAGATGCAGTTCGTCGGCGTAATCCCCACCCTCATCGTGGTTGTACCCCTGGGGTACATGGTTCAGCATGTGGTTCGTGGGGAAACGTCCAAGCGCAAGCAAGCAGTGATAGCCACCGGCGTGCTGCTTGCCGTCGTGACGCTGGTGGGGCTGCTTTCTATCGCCGTTGCGCTGGGTCTATGAGCTGGCGGGGATGGTTGGCGCTCGACCTTAGTGGCCGGCTGGCGTCCTGGCGTCGCAAGTATCGTGATGATGTCCGGGAGTTCGACCACAGGGATGTCTGGTGTACGGTGACATCTTGGTGGGATGGCAGGTGCTTTACCGTCTCCGCGACGGCCCGCTGCAATGACCCTCATGTAGAAGACGGTGGGTGGGCTAAGTTCTATTCAGCTCCAGACGCTTTCCTGAGTCGTGTCGAAGCAGATGCACATATCGAGGCCGAGATTCGGCGCAGCACTGAGGCTCACACAAATACACGCTTCCACCGCAGGACTCTTTGCCGAGTGATCGAGGGTGGCCGCCTAAGCGATCAGCCCCTTACCATTTTCGAGTTCTGCCAAGGCGGGCAATGGCATCAGGAACACCCAGAAGAACCGGGGCGCCTCTGTCCCGAGTGCGGCAGCGTCTCCGCTGGGGCCGGACTTACATGCCCGCGGTGCGGGGGCTTGCTGGCGTGAAGCCGTCCCCGGTCATTTGCTCAATCATGGAGTGCAGGTGGGCTGAATAGGCCGCCGTAGCTTCAAATGCCTTCCAATGTAGGCGGTCATAGGTGAGCCAGCGCATCCATTTCGGCTTCGCGGGGAAGGGCTCACTCATGTCCGCAGTTCCCCCGAGGCGCTTGCGGATAGTCTGAGCGCGCCGCAGGGCCCGATAGCAGGGGTTTTCACGGGAGCTGTCGTAGGCAAGTTGGTGACAGTGCCGGCAGCGAAACACATCGCCGCCATACAGAATCGCCACTCGCCGCCCGCACAGGAAGGTTGGGCAGACGAACCACGCCCGCGACCCGCCGAGATTGCAGGACGTGCGGCAAATATTGATCGTGCGGGGCGGGCGTGACTTGTCACGACCGGAGTCCAGCGGAGTGACAATGATTCGTTCCTGCTCGGCGTCGATGCGCGCCTGAGCGAAAGGGTTGCCCCACCAGCGCCACCACGATGTCTGCCCCGGCGTCAGCCAGCCCTCCCGGCTCAGGCGACGGACATCCAGGGTTCTCATCTCCAACACGGTGCGCTTCGGCGACTGACGCATGCCTCGTTTCCCGCAATCGAAATCAACTGGCTAACCATTCCCCGATCAGGCCGGTGAACAGCGTAGCCCCCATGGTAGATTTCTATAAAGGTGTACGCCTGACGACTAGTTTTTCTGGCCGGATACGCCTGCAACGATACGCATGCCGACTAGTGGACCCCGGTTGCCTGCTTGTTCTGGTCGGCAGGCGTATCGTTCAGTGGTTGAGCGATACGGGGAGCGACTAGTTTTTTTGGTTTCTTCCACCGCATGGAGGGGAGGGCGGTGGCGGCGACATCCAGCTTTCCGCCGCACTCATCGATCTTCCAGATGTTGAGCGCGTAGAGGGAAGGGATGTGGTTGCGTCCGCCCTGTCGCGTAAGTTCCAGCCAGCCTTTTGCGATCAGGCCCTTGATAGCCGCGCTCAGGGTGCCCGGGCTGCGCCAGCCGCGCTTCTTCATCATCTGCCACGTCGCGCAGAAGTCGCCGTTGTTCTTCCCGTTGTATTGGGAGGCCAGATCGATAAACAACTTGATCTCGGTGGGGCTCAGCTCGGCCCACTCAGGGGACAGCAGCCACTCCTTGACCAGGGCGATGAACGGGCGCGTCTCCTGCCGCCCTTGCTCTCGCTTCCGCTTCCGCGCCGTGCTCTTGTACGCCATGGCGGGCGGCACTAGTTCCGAGCGGGCAAGGAAATTACTTCGCCGATCCGCGGCGCGCGACGGCCTGCGCGATCCACTCCTCCACCTCTGCTTCCACCCAGCCCACCGAGCGCTCGCCCAGCTTCACCGGCCGCGGGAAGGTGCCGGCGGCGATGTAGGCGTAGAGGGTCGAGCGGCGCAGGCCGGTCATAGCCTCCACGCTGCGGCGGCGGAGGATTTTCTGGTTGGGCTTCTGCATATCGGTCATCTGTGGCCTCACTTGGCGCTCTTGGGATGGGCGCCAGTGTCGGGCCGCTGATAGGCCGGGAATACCGCTACGGAGGACTGAGTTTCAGGCCGTTTTAGCTGACCTTTTCTTGCGTGGCCGGCCTGCAGGCGCTGAATCAAGCTCAGGGCGGCCGAACTCCTCAAGTGCCGCTTCAATTGTGCTGTTGCTCGCAGGGAAGGAGATGCCCGCCTGGACCTTGAAAATGTCAGCCAGATAGCCGAGGGCCTTCGCGAAGGGCCCGTTTTTCGACGCGGTAGGGCGCAGGTTGAATGCCCTGCCGTAGGCTCGGGCGATGTTGGCAATGGGGATGCGGTTGATGTCAGGCTTTGTCCTGATGTCTTCGACGGGAAGGCGAATCAGTGCCTCGACCAGCAGCTTGAGCTGCAGCAAATCTCCGCTGCCGCCGTTCTCGGCGAGCAGCCCCCAAAGGGACTGATCCAACTCCCAGCGCGCGGCCTCGCTGGCGCGTTCTACTGCGGCTCTAAGGCGATGTGCCTCGTTCTGGATGCGCTTGATGTCGCTCATCAGCTTGCGGCGGGGGGCGAATGCCCCTGCGGCGTGCTGTTTGGCGAAGTGGGTCAGTTCGCCTTCGCAGGCGTCGATGAACTGCTGGATGGCCTGCGCGTCACCGACTCGTGAAAGGAGCCGGCTGAGGGTGCGGGCCTCGGCACTTGAGAGCTTGAATGGTTCGGTCATCGGCTGGGACTTCCCGGATGGAGTGCGTCGCAGGGCTAAGGGTACTCGGCAAGCCCGCGAGGGGATGCCCGAAACGGAAACGCCGCCTCGGATCGGGCCCTTGGCGGCGTTTCTCGTCCTGCAGGTCTGGAGGCCGACGGGTGGTGCCTTCAGTGCGTGAAGACTCCGCGCCCGCCCCTGAACGTTAACTTGGCTACTTGCTGAACAGGTGGTCGGAGGTCTCCTTCAGCCAGCGCGCAGCCTGCGCGGGGCTCAGGTCTGCCACCTTCATCGAGCTACTCGTGTCGGTCTGCGCCTGAACAATGCGCGTTGCGATGGTGTCGCCGGCGCTATAGGCAAGATCGACACGGCCAATATAAATCTTCGCACCGATCAGCCGACGCATACCGAACTTGATGCCGGAAGTCAGGGTCTTGCCGCTCAACGGGCCGCCGCTGACTACAGTGCCGCGCTCGACCTTCAGATCGATTTCGAGGAGTTCGCCCATTGCCTTCTTGAAGCCCTCGAAGGTCGGGACCAACTGCTCAAGGGCCGCGCTCGCCTGTACCTTCTCAGCGGCGGTGCGCTGCCGTGCTTCTTCGGCGTCCTGCTCGCGCTGGTCACGCTGCTTGCGATCCTGCTCCGCCTTGTCGGCGGCGTACTTCTGCCAGTCTTCACTCATGGTTTGTAACTCCTTCTTACCGTTTTGTTTTTCGACGTTAATTGCCGGTCGCCAGAGCACAGACCCATCCAACGCAAACAGCGCTGACCCGCCGTAAACGAGCTTACGGCGCTCCAACATTCAGCAACGTGAATTTACTTACGGGCGCCTAGTTGGCTTTTCAATGGGCGTCACAAAAAAAGCCCACAAAACGCCCTCGCCGGATGCCAGAGGGCGACGGTTGGGTGCCTTCATTGCTGCCTTCACGCAGCCCGTCTGAAGTTCACCGCCACCACGGTGTTGCGCTTGAGCCCATCCAGATAGTCAGCCCACGCCTGCATCATCTTCCGCCGCTCCTGCAGGTACTGCGCGCGGTCATAGGCAGCACCCAGCGGGCCACGGGCCTTGTGGGCGAGCTGGCGCTCGATGGCATCCGGGTTCCACCCCAGCTCCGCCAGCAGCGTGCGAGCGGTGGCGCGGAAGCCATGGCCGGTCATCTGGTCGCCGCTGTAGCCCAGGGCCCGCAGGGCCGCGGTGACGGCGTTCTCGCTCATGGGGCGGGCGCGGGTGCGGGCGCTCGGGAAGACGTAGCGCGGCGCATCCGGCTTGCCGCCCAGGCCGGCGTCGGTGAGCGGTCGCAGTGCCCGCAGCAGCTCCACGGCCTGCGCCGGCAGCGGTACGATGTGGTCGGCGCGCGTCTTGGTGACGTGGTAGCGCCAGCACGGCGCCTCGCCGTCCAGCTCGAATTGCGGCCACTGGGCCGTGCGCAGCTCGCCGGGGCGCACGAACAGCAGGGGCGCCAGCCTGAGCGCCGTGCAGACCTCCGGGGTGCCGCCGTAGCCGTCAATGGCGCGCAGCAGCTCGCCGACCGCCTTGGGGTCGGTGAGGGCGGCGTGGTGCTTGGTCGGCTTCTTGGACTTCAGCGCCCCGCGCAGGTCGCGGCAGGGGTCGGAGCTGGCGAGGCTGTTGGCGATGGCGTAGCGGAAGACCTCGGAGATGCGCGCCTTGACGCGGTGCATGGTCTCCAGATGGCCGGTGCGCTCGATGGCGCGCAGGGCCTCCAGCACGTCAGGCGGCTGGATGGCGGTGATCGGCATGTTCCCGATGTAGGGGTAGGCGAATTCCAGCATCCAGCGGGCCTTGTTGTGGGTGCCGGCAGAGAGGGAATCCGCCCGCATCGCCAGCCACTGACCGGCAATGGTCTTGAAGGTGTTGTATGCTGATTGCTCCTCGCGGGCCTTCTCGGCCTGCCGGCGGGCACTAGGATCGATGTTCGCCGCCAACAGTTCGTGAGCCTCATCCCGGCGCTTACGCGCCATTGCCAGACTCACGGCAGGGTATCCACCGAGTGACAGCAGTTTTTCCCGTCCCCCAAACGTGTAGGCCAGCCGCCAGTGCTTGACGCCGGTGGGGTTCACCAAGACATACAGGCCATGCTCACGAGGCAGCTTGTAGGGCTTGCCCTGCGGGCGGGAATTGCGGATCAGGGTGTCGGTCAAAGACATCGGGTATCTCCTGTGAAATGGGACTCACAGAGGTCAACGTACCCGGATTTCTACCCGTCGCAAGCGTGGGATGCTGCTGGACTTTGCTGGAACACCAAAAACACACGAGCAACAAAAAA
The DNA here is from genome assembly GCA_052035235.1 of Pseudomonadota bacterium. Classification (GTDB taxonomy): domain Bacteria; phylum Pseudomonadota; class Gammaproteobacteria; order Nevskiales; family Nevskiaceae; genus Solimonas_A. Next base: position 7,084 of record JBPOHT010000078.1, read on the forward strand.
CCCCGCAAAAAGCGGGGCTTCTGTACGTCTTAGGACGGTGTTGCATCCTATAATGGTGCCCAAGAGAGGACTCGAACCTCCACGGTTTTACCCGCCAGTACCTGAAACTGGTGCGTCTACCAATTCCGCCACCTGGGCATCAGGGGCGCGCATTTTCGCCATGAGGCACTGCTTTGTCAATGAAAAGAAATAAAGAAAATTCAAATAATCCTCGCCAGCCCCAAAAACAGGGCGGCAGACCTCCTCGCGGCCAGCCGGCCTGGATGGAAAACGACGCCGAGTTCCAGCAGGAGCAGGGTCGTTACGCCGATCCCATCCCCAGCCGCAGCCATATCCTCAAGACCCTTTCGGAGCAGCCTGGCCCGACCACGCTGGACGACCTTGTCGGCCTGTTCGGACTGGGCAAGCTGTCGCAGCAGGAAGCCCTGAACAAGCGCCTGGTGGCCATGGGTCGCGAAGGGCAGGTGGTGCAGAACCGCAACGGCGGTTATGGCCCGGTGGCGCAGATGAACCTGATCGCCGGCAGCGTGCAGGCGCATCGCGACGGCTTCGGCTTCCTGATCCCCGACGCGGGTGGGCCGGACGTGTTCCTGCCGCCGCGGCAGATGCGCGCGCTGATGAACGGCGACCGCGTGCTGGTGCGCATCACCGGCACCGACTTCAAGGGCCGCCCCGAGGGCGCGGTGTCCGAGGTGATCGAGCGGGTCAGCCGCACCATCGTCGGCCGCTTCCACATGGACCAGGGCGTGTCCTACGTGATCCCGGACAACCCGCGCATCACGCAGGACCTGCTGATCCCGCCGGAAGGCCGCAAGGGCGCCAAGCACGGCATGATGGTGGTGGCCGACATCGTCACCCCGCCGGGCAACCGCACGCTGGCCGTGGGCGAGGTCAAGGAGATCCTGGGCCAGCACCTGGCGCCGGGCATGGAGATCGAGGCGGCGATCCGCGCCCACAGCCTGCCGTTCGAATTCCCGGACGCGGTGGAGCGCGAGTCCGCCGCGATTCCCGACACGGTGCAGCTGGACCAGATCAAGGGCCGCGAGGACATCCGCGACCTGCCGCTGGTGACGATCGACGGCGCCGATGCGCGCGACTTCGACGACGCCGTCTATGCCAAGCCCATCAAGAAGAGCCTGCTCAACAAGGGCGGCTGGACCCTGTGGGTGGCCATTGCCGACGTCGCGGCCTATGTGCGCCCGGACACGCCGCTGGACAAGGAAGCCCACAAGCGCGCCACCTCGGTGTACTTCCCGCAGCGGGTCATCCCGATGCTGCCGGAGAAGCTCTCCAACGGCCTGTGTTCCATCAACCCCGACGTGGATCGCCTGTGCATGGTCTGCGAGATGCGCGTGATGCCCGACGGCGAGGTCGCCAAGGCACGCTTCTTCGAAGGCGTGATGCGCTCCAAGGCGCGCCTGATCTATGACGACGTCGCCGAAATCCTGGATCAGCCCGAGGGTGAGAAGGCCAAGGCCCGTGCCGCGCTGGTGCCGCACCTGCAGGCCCTCAACGGCGTGTTCGAGGCCCTGTTCAAGGCTCGCGAGCGCCGTGGCGCCATCGACTTCGAAAGCACCGAGACCAAGATCGTGTTCTCCGGCGAGCGCAAGATCGACCGGATCGTGCCGGTGCAGCGCAACCGCGCCCACCGCCTGATCGAGGAGTGCATGATCGCGGCCAATGTCGAATCGGCCAAGCTGGTCCAGAAGCAGAAGGTCCCGACCCTGTACCGTATCCACGAGCAGCCCGATGCGATGAAGGTCACCGCCCTGCGCGAGTTCCTGTCGCTGCAGGCGCTCAAGCTCGGTGGCGGCGACAAGCCGGCGGCCATGGACTTCGCCAAGACCCTGGCGGCGGCCAAGGGCCGCCCCGATCAGGGGCTGGTGCAGACCGTCATGCTGCGCTCGCTGATGCAGGCCAAGTACAACCCCACCAACAGCGGCCACTTCGGCCTGGCGCTGACCCACTACGCGCACTTCACCTCGCCGATCCGCCGTTACCCCGACCTGCTGTTGCACCGGGGCATCAAGCACATCCTGCTCAAGAAGAAGGGCCAGCCCTTCCTCTACACGCCCGAGCAGATGGAGGCTTTCGGCACGCATTGCTCGATGGCCGAGCGCCGCGCCGACGAGGCCACGCGTGACGTCAATACCTGGCTCAAGTGCGAGTACATGCGCCACCGTGTCGGTGACGACTTCAACGGCACCGTGTCCAGCGTCGCCGCCTTCGGCCTGTTCGTGGAGCTCGACGGCCTGTACGTGGATGGCCTGGTCCACGTCAGCAACCTCAAGAACGACTATTACGAGTACGACAACCGCTCCCATCGCCTGGTGGGCAAAGCCACCCGCATGACCTACACGCTGGGCACCAAGGTGCGCGTAAAAGTAGTGCGCGTGGACCTGGATGAGCGCAAAATCGACCTGGAGTTGCTGAGTTCCGGCAAGGGCCAACCCGGCCCGGGCAAGGGGCAGCGTCCGCCGGGCCGGCAATCGGAACCCGGACGTTCAGAACCCGTTAAGGGGCGCGGCTCAGAATCGCACCCGTCCAAGAACCAATCCCGAAGGGGGAAACGATGAAGCATTTCAAGCCTCTGGTCGTCGCAGCGCTGGTGGTCGGCCTCGCCGGCTGCGCCACGGATGATCCCAACAAGCGCGCCAAGACCGGTGCCGCCATCGGCGCCGTGCTCGGTGCCGTGGCCGGCAACCAGGTCAGCGGCGCCCGCGGCGCCCCGATCGTCGGCGCGGTGGTCGGTGCCATCGCCGGCGGCGCCGTCGGCAACTACATGGACAAGCAGCATGCCCAGCTGCAGCGTGACCTGGCGGCCGAGGCGGCGCGTAACGAGCTGCAGATCACGCAGCTGCCGGGCGGCGCCCTGAAGATCGGCATCGCCAGCGACGTCAGCTTCGACATCGACAGCGCCCAGCTGCTGCCGAACGCGCTGACGACCTACGCCAAGATCGCCAACGTGCTGAAGACCTACGACAAGACCGTCATCCACGTCGTTGGCCACACTGACTCCAGCGGCTCGGCCACCCACAACCAGAGCCTGTCCGAGCGCCGTGCCTCGTCGGTGGCCAGCTACATGGTCAACCAGGGCGTGCCGGCCGGCCGCCTGCGTGAGGAAGGCCGTGGCGAGCGCGAGCTGCTAGTGCGCACCGCCGATGGCGTCAAGGAAGCCCGCAACCGTCGCGTCGACATCGTCATCAAGCCGGTGATCGAAGGCCGCGAGCAGGAAGCCTGGACCCCGCCGCCGTACCTGGGCGGCTAAGAGCCTCTGCTGTGACCCGGAAGCCCCCGCCATGCGGGGGCTTCTGCTTTTGAGGGACGAGGACGAGACGCCGACCGGGGCTCTCTGGGACAATACGGCCCTAACCGGAGCATCCCGTGTCCAAGACGACCGTCATCGGCGGATTCCACGCCGTCCTCGCCGCGCTGGAAGACAGCCACGACAAGCCTTTCGAGATCCTGCTGGCGGATACCCGCCAGGACGAACGCTCCTCGCGCGTGAAGGGGCTGGCGCAGCAGCATGGGGTGCCGGTGCGCGTGCTGCCGCGCTCGGACCTGGACCTGAAGGCGCCAGACGGCCTGCGTCACCAGGGCGTGCTGGCCTACGTGCCCGAGAAGAAGCTGGACGGCGAGGACCTGCTGTACGCGCCGGCCGAGCCGCATCGTCTGCTGCTGGCCCTGGACAACGTGCAGGACCCGCACAATCTCGGCGCCTGCCTGCGCACCGCCGAGGCCGCGGGGGTGAGTGCGGTGATCGTGCCGCGTGACCGCAGCGCCGTCCTGGGGGCTGCCGCCCACAAGGCCGCCGCCGGTGCGGCGGAGCGCGTGCCCTTGGTGGCGGTGACCAACCTGGCCCGCACCCTGGCGCGGCTCAAGGAGCTGGGCTACTGGATCACGGGCCTGGCCGGCGAATCGGCCGAGACGCTCTACGACGTCGACCTGACTGGCCCCACCGTGCTGGTGATGGGGGCAGAGGCCGAGGGCATGCGCCGCCTGACGCGCGAGTCCTGCGACCGCCTCGTGCGCATCCCCATGGAAGGCAAGGCTGAAAGCCTCAACGTCTCGGTGGCCGCCGCGGTATGCCTCTACGAGGCCTACCGCCAGCGCCACCGCCCGGCGCGCCGCAAGTAGGCGGGCCACGCCGCGCACCGCCCTGGTGCGCCACAGGCTGGCATGCCTATTGCTGCATGAGAGTTGCGCAGAAGAGTCCAGTTTCATTCTGTTGCAACTGCATGCGGCACCAAGAAGGTAGCTAGGGTTCCGGCTCGCGAAAGCGGGTGCTGGTCCGAGAGCTGCCGACCTTCCGCGAGGGGGGTTACACGGCGGGACAAAAGCCCGGGAGACCGCTGTACGTGGTTCTCCTGTGCATCGTCCGTCAACCGTGTAGCCCTGATTCGGGAGGTTTCCTCATGTTCCGTCGCAAGTCCCTGCGTTCCGCGCTGATGCCCCTGCTGGCCGTCGCGCTCGCCTTCTCCTCGCTGCTTCTCGCTCCCGCCGCGTCCGCCAAGGACAAGTACCGCGTCGCCTGGACGATCTACGTCGGCTGGATGCCCTGGGACTACGCCGCCCAGCAGGGCATCGTCAAGAAGTGGGCCGACAAGTACGGTATCGAGATCGAGCTGGTGCAGGTCAACGACTACGTCGAGTCGATCAACCAGTACACCGCCGGCGCCTTCGACGGCTGCGTCATGACCAACATGGATGCGCTGACCATTCCCGCCGCCGGCGGCGTGGATTCCACGGCCCTGATCGTGGGCGACTTCTCCAACGGCAACGATGGCGTGGTGCTCAAGGGCAAGACCGCGCTCAAGGACATCAAGGGCCAGAAGGTCAACCTGGTGGAGCTGTCGGTATCGCACTACCTGCTGGCGCGCGCGCTGGAGACCGTAGGCCTGGCCGAGAAGGACATCAAGGTGGTCAACACCTCGGATGCCGACATCGTCGCCGCCTACGCCACTCCTGGCGTCACTGCCGCCGTGACGTGGAACCCGCTGCTGTCCGAGGTCCGCGCCATGCCCAAAACCTCGCTGGTGTTCGACTCCAGCAAGATCCCAGGTGAGATCATCGACCTGATGGTGGTCAACACGGCCAAGCTCGAGAAGAACCCGGCGCTGGGCAAGGCCCTGGCCGGTGCCTGGTACGAGACGATGGCACTGATGTCGAAGAGCGACGCCGCCGGCAAGGCCGCACGCAGCGCCATGGCCACGGCTTCCGGCACCGATCTCGCGGGCTTCGACGCGCAGTTGGCCTCCACCAAGATGTTCTACAAGCCGGCGGACGCCGTGGCCTTCACCGCCAGCGCGCAGCTGCCGGCAACGATGCAGAAGGTCGCCAAGTTCTCCTTCGATCACGGCCTGCTGGGCGAGGGTGCTTCCAGCGAGAACTTCATCGGCATCGCCTACCCGGGCGGCAAGACCAGCGGCGACAAGGCCAAGGTCAAGCTGCGCTTCACGGACCAGTACATGAAGCTGGCGGCCGACGGCAAGCTCTGAGCCGGCCTCCCCGACGGGGACTTCCATGAAGAAGCGCATCATCAACCGCTTGCCGGGGCAGGGGGCGGCGGCGGTTCTCGGCCTGCTGCCGTTCCTGCTGCTGTTGCTGGCCTATGCCTGGGGCTCGCAGGTCCGCCTGGAGGCAAACCCGGAGGACAAGCTGCTGCCGGCCCTGAGCAGTCTCGTTGCCGCCGTGGAGCGCGTGGCGCTGGAGCCCAACCGGCGCACCGGCGAGCTGCAGCTCTGGGCGGACACCGCGGCCAGCCTGCAGCGTCTCGGCATCGGGCTGGCCGTGGCCTCGCTGCTCGCCCTGGTCACGGGCCTGGCCACGGGCATGGTGCCCTATGTTCGTGCGGCGCTCGCACCATTCGTGCGCGTGCTGTCGATGGTGCCGCCCATGGCGATCCTGCCGATCCTGTTCATCGTGTTCGGTCTGGGCGAGCTGTCCAAGGTCGTGCTGGTGGTGCTGGGCATCGCGCCCTGCATGATGCGCGACCTGCAACAGCGGGTCATGGAGTTACCGTCAGAGCAACTGGTGAAGGCGCAGACCCTGGGGGCGCACAGCGGCCAAATCCTGTGGCGCGTGGTGATGCCGCAGACCCTGCCGCGGCTGATCGATTCGCTGCGCCTGAACCTGGGGCCGGCCTTCCTGTTCCTGATCGCCGCCGAGGCCATCGCCGCCGAGAGCGGGCTGGGCTATCGCATCTTCCTGGTGCGGCGCTACCTGGCCATGGACACGATCCTGCCCTACGTGGTCTGGATCACGCTGCTGGCCTTCCTGATGGACATGGCCCTGCGCGGCGTCTCGCGCTGGGCTTTCCCCTGGTTCCACCAGGGCAAGGAGCGCGCGTAATGGGTGCCTTGCTCGAAGTGAAGCAGGTCTGGAAGGAATACGGCAGCAGCATCGTGCTGGAGAAGCTCAACCTCAGTGTGAAGGAGGGCGAGTTCTGCACCATCGTCGGCACCTCGGGCTGCGGCAAGACCACCTTCCTGCGCATGCTGCTGGGTGAAGAAGGGCCGTCGCGCGGCAGCCTGCTGCTGGACGGCAAGCCGATGCCGGCGGAGCCGGGCCCGGACCGCGGCATCGTGTTCCAGCGCTACTCGGTGTTCCCGCACATGAGCGTGCTGGACAACGTGACCTTCGGCCTGGAGGTGACGCGCAGCCCGCTGCTGGGCCGCCTGTTCGGCGGCGCACGCCGCAAGGCGCGCGACGAGGCGGCGGCGATGCTGGCCCAGGTCGGCCTCAGCCACGCCCTGGAGCGTTATCCCTCGGAGCTGTCGGGCGGCATGCAGCAGCGCTTGGCCATCGCCCAGGCGCTGATCAAGAAGCCGCGCATCCTGTTGCTGGACGAGCCCTTCGGCGCGCTGGACCCCGGTATCCGCGCCGACATGCACGCGCTGGTGCTGCGGCTCTGGAAGGAGTCGGGCCTGACCATCTTCATGATCACGCACGACCTGAAGGAGGGCTTCAAGCTTGGCACGCGCCTGCTGGTATTCGACAAGCCGCGCCTGGATGCACAGGCCCCCAACCGCTACGGCGCCACCATCACCTACGACCTGGCCATTGATCGCCAGGAGCCGGCACTGCTGGAAGAAATCCAGGGTGCCGTCACCGAAACCTCACGCTTCAACGACCAGCAATGAACCCAATCCTTTACCAGGATGTACTGCCGGGGGGCTGCCATTGGTCCCTGCAGGTGCGAGGCGGCCAGCTGCTGCGGCTGGTCGATGTCGAGGGTGGTGCCAATCTCGGCATGCTGCTCTACAACCCCTATGCGCTGCTGGAGCGCATCAATGTGCCGGACACGCTCAAGTGCCAGCACACGTTCCGGCTGGGCCAGGGCCACTGCATCTACTCCGACATGGGGCGCGTGTTCTGCTCCATCGTGGAGGACACGGCCGGCTGGCATGACGCGGTCTGCGGCGCCGCCAGCCGCGAGCTGGTCGAGCGCCGCTGGGGCCGGCTCAACTACCAGACGGCGCACAACGACATGCGCCGCAATGGCATCGACGGCTTCCTGGTGGAGCTGGCCAAGCATGGCCTGGGCCGCAAGGACCTCGCCGCCAACCTCAACCTGTTCAGCAAGGTGGTGGCGGACGAGTCCGGCGCGCTGCGCTATGTCGAGGGCGCCTCGAAGGCCGGAAGCCACGTGGATCTGCGTTTCGAGATGGACGCGCTGGTGGTGATGAGCGCCGCGCCTCACCCGCTGAACCCTGCGCAGGAGTATCCGGTGAAGGCGGTGCGCTACGAGATTCGCGAGGCGCCGCCGTTGATGTACCCGGACGTCTGCCGTGATTCGCGTCCGGAGAACCAGCGCGGCTTTGCCAACAACCACCTGTACCAGCTGTCCCTGGGAGCGGCCCGATGATCGTCGAAAGCCCGCTGAATCCCGAGCAGGCCGGTTATCGCCGCGTGGTCGAGGCCGGCGACTACTGGATGCACACGCTGCGCAAGGGTCAGGTCCTGCGCATCCTGGACCTGGAAGGCAACCAGGCGGCCGACACTCTGTTCTACAGTGCCGCCGACCCCACTGAGCGCTACAGTGCGGTCGACACGATTCGCGAGCAGGGCAATGTGTATCTCACCACGGGTACACGCCTGATCTCCACCGGTGGGCAGGTGCTGCTCCAGATCGTGGCCGATACTTGCGGCCGGCACGACACGCTGGGCGGCGCCTGCGCTACCGAGAGCAATACGGTGCGCTATTCGCTGGATAAGAAGTGCATGCATGCCTGCCGCGATTCCTATCTGCTGGCGGTGGCCCAGAACGAGCACTACGGCCTGAGCAAGCGCGACATCACGCACAACATCAACTTCTTCATGAACGTGCCGGTGACCCCCGAGGGCGGCCTGATGTTCGCCGACGGCATCTCCGCGCCGGGCAAGTACGTGGAGCTGCGCGCGGAGATGGACGTGGTGGCGCTGATCTCCAACTGCCCGCAATTGAACAACCCCTGCAACGCCTACAACCCGACGCCGATTGAAGTCCTGATCTGGGATTAGATGTTGTCCCCTCTCCCGCTTGCGGGAGAGGGGTTAAGGCGAGGGCATGGATGCCCGAGGTAGGGCAACGCATGGAGCAGTTGCCGAGAGAGGGTTGCTGTAAATCGTAGCTGAGGCAGCTCGGCTGGATTTACAGAAACCCTCTCTCCCAGCCTCTCTCCCGCAGGCGGGAGAGAGGAGAAAAGCCCCGGGACGGCCCGGCGGTGTAGATCCTCGCGGGACGGCCCGCAAACGAGCCCAAGATGTTCAAGAAGGTCCTGATCGCCAACCGCGGAGCGATTTCCTGCCGCATCCAGCGCACGCTGCGCCGCATGGGAATCGCCTCGGTGGCCGTATACACCCGCGCCGACGCCGGTTCACTGCACGTGCAGACGGCCGACGAGGCCATCTGTGTCGGCGAGGCCCTGGCCGCGGAAAGCTATCTCAGTATCGAGAAGATCATCGCCGCGGCACTGCAGAGCGGTGCGGAGGCGATCCATCCCGGCTACGGCTTCCTCAGCGAGAACCTGGAGTTCGCCGCGGCCTGCGAGCAGGCGGGGCTGGCCTTCATCGGTCCCACGCCCGGGCAGATATCGGCCTTTGGCCTCAAGCACACCGCGCGTCAGCTGGCGCAGGACAACGGCGTGCCGCTGTTGCCGGGCTCTGGCCTGCTGCGCGATCTCGACGAGGCCCTGGAGAAAGCCGAGGCCATCGGCTACCCGGTGATGCTGAAGAGCACGGCGGGCGGCGGCGGCATCGGCATGCAGCGCTGCCGCAGCGCCAGCGAGTTGAGCGCGGCCTACGATTCGGTGCAGCGGCTGTCGCGCAACAACTTCCGCAACGACGGCCTGTTCCTGGAGAAGTTCGTCGAGCGCGCCCGGCATATCGAGGTGCAGCTGTTCGGCGACGGGCAGGGGCAGGTGGTGTCGGTGGGCGAGCGCGACTGCTCGCTGCAGCGCCGCAACCAGAAAGTGGTGGAGGAGACCCCGGCTCCAAACCTGACGCAGGCCGTGCGCGAAGCGCTCTGGGCCACCGCGGAGAAACTGGGACGGGCGGTGAACTACCGATCCGCCGGCACCGTGGAGTACATCTACGATGATGAAGCCCAGCGCTTCTACTTTCTGGAGGTGAACACCCGCCTGCAGGTGGAGCACGGCGTCACGGAGGAAACCACCGGCGTGGACCTGGTGGAATGGATGATCCGGGTCGCGGCCGGTGAGTCGGAGTTCCTCAAGGACTTCCGCTACCAGCCGCGCGGCCACGCCATCCAGGTGCGCCTGTATGCGGAAGATCCCGCGCGCAACTTCCAGCCGGTGGCCGGCAGGCTCACGGCCGTCGAGTTTGGCGAGGGCCTGCGCTGCGATCGCTGGATCGAGCCGGGCGTGGAGGTGCCGCCGTACTACGATCCCATGCTGGCCAAGTTGATCGCCCATGGCGCCGACCGCGAAGCGGCACGCGGCAGGCTTTGCGCCGCGCTGGCGTCGAGCCGCATCGGCGGTATCGAGACCAACCTGGCCTACCTGCGCCAGGTGCTGGACGAGCCGTCCTTCGTCGCAGGCCGCGCCACCACCGCCACCCTGGGCGGTTTCCAGTACCGTGCTGCCGGCATCGAGGTACTGGAGGCTGGCACGCAGACCACGGTGCAGGACTACCCGGGTCGCACGGGCTACTGGGACGTGGGCGTGCCGCCATCCGGCCCCTATGACAGCCTGGCCCTGCGCCTGGGCAACCGCGTGCTCGGCAACGCGCCGGGCGCTGCGGCGCTGGAGATGGCGCTGACCGGCGCGGTACTGCGCTTCCGCGTGGCGGCCACGGTGTGTATCGCCGGCGCGGACATGGGCGCGACGCTGGACGGGCAGCCCCTGCCGTCGTGGCAGGCCGTCACGGTGCCGACGGGGGCCATACTGGCATTCGGCGCCCTGCGCGGCGCCGGCGCGCGCGGCTATCTCTGCGTGGCCGGTGGCTTCGACGTGCCGGCCTACCTCGGCAGCGCCAGCACCTTCACGCTGGGCCGCTTCGGCGGCCATGGCGGCCGTGCGCTGCTGCCGGGTGACGTGTTGCACGTCGGCTCTTGTATTCCCTCTCCCTCCGGGAGAGGGATTGAGGGTGAGGGACTCGGGTCCAATGAAACCATAGCCCCTACTGAAAGCGCGTCCCTCATCCGCCGCTCCGCGGCACCTTCTCCCGAGGGGAGAAGGGAACAGGCGCTGCAGCCAGGCCTGCAGCCTGTTTACACCCACGATTGGCAATTCCGCGTCATCTACGGCCCGCACGGCGCACCGGACTTCTTCACGCCGGAGGACATCGCCGAGTTCTTCGCCGCGAGTTGGGAAGTGCACTACAACTCCAGCCGCACCGGCACGCGGCTGATCGGACCCAAGCCGAAGTGGGCGCGTCGCGATGGTGGCGAGGCCGGCCTGCATCCTTCCAACATCCATGACAATGCCTACGCCGTGGGCGCGGTGGACTTTACGGGCGACATGCCGGTGATCCTGGGGCCGGACGGCCCCAGCCTCGGCGGCTTCGTCTGCCCGGTGACCATCGTCAAGGCCGATCTCTGGCAGCTGGGTCAACTGCGTCCGGGAGACAAGCTGCGCTTCGTGCCGGTGAGCATGGAAACCGCCGAGGCCTTGGAGCGTGCGCAGCTTGCGCTGGTGGACCGCTTCGAGGCCGTGCCGGTGGAGGCGCCGGCCATCGCCGTGCCGGCTAGTGCGGTGCTGGCCTGCTGGGAAGATGGGCCGCTGCCCCTGGTGGTGCGGCCCTCGGGCGACGACAACCTGCTGCTGGAATACGGACCCCAGGAGCTGGACCTGAACCTGCGCTTCCGCGTGCATGCGCTGATGTGCCGCCTGCAGGAGCAGCGCATTGACGGATTGCTGGAACTGACGCCGGGCATCCGCTCGCTGCAGTTGCACTACGACAACCTGCGGCTGCCGCAGGCCCGCCTGCTGGCGCTGCTGCGCGAGACCGAGCGCCAGTTGCCGGCGGTCGAGGACATGGAGGTCCCCACGCGCATCGTTCACCTGCCGATCTCCTGGGACGATGCTGCGTGCCGCCTGGCCATCGAGAAGTACATGCAGTCGGTGCGGCGCGATGCGCCCTGGTGCCCGAGTAACCTGGAGTTCATCCGCCGCATCAACGGGCTGGAGGACCTGGACGAGGTCAAGCGCATCTTCTTCTCCGCCAGCTATCTGGTGATGGGCCTGGGCGACGTCTACCTGGGGGCGCCGGTCGCCACGCCGCTGGACCCGCGGCATCGCCTGGTCACCACCAAGTACAACCCGGCGCGTACCTGGACCCCGGAGAATGCGGTTGGCATCGGCGGCGCCTATCTCTGTGTCTACGGCATGGAAGGGCCGGGTGGCTACCAGTTCGTGGGCCGCACGCTGCAGATGTGGAATACCTGGAAGCAGACCGCCGCCTTCGGTGAGGGCAAGCCCTGGCTGCTGCGCTTCTTCGACCAGTTGCGCTTCTACGAGGTCTCGGCGGAAGAGCTGCTGCGCATTCGCGAGGACTTCCCGCGCGGCCGTTACCCGCTGCGCATCGAGGAGCAGACCTTCCGCCTGCGTGACTATCGCGAATTCCTCGAGCAGAACCGCGACAGCATCGCCGCGTTCAAGTCGCGCCAACAGCAGGCCTTCGAGGAGGAGCGCCAGCGCTGGGCGGCGGCCGGCCAGGACGTGGTCGGCACCGAGGCGGAGGCGCCGCCGCCGGTGGAGGACAGGCTGGCTGAAGGCGAGCGCGCCGTGCAAAGCCCGGTGCCGGGCAGTGTCTGGCAGATCGCCGTACAGCCGGGCCAGAAGGTCAGCGCGGGCGACACGGTTGCGCTGGTGGAATCGATGAAGATGGAAATCTCGGTGGTGACCCGCGTCAGCGGCACCGTGCGCCGCGTGTTGTGCGCGGCCGGGCAGGGCGTCACGCCGGGGCAGAGCCTGCTGGTACTGGAGGAAGCCGTATGAGGGACCTTGCCATTGCCGCCCTGCAGCGCGATTACCGCGCGGGGCTCAAGCCTGCCGAACTGCTCGCCGAACTGCGTGCGCTCATCGCCGCGCACGCGGATCACCGAGCCTGGATCGCGCTGCTGGATGAGGCGCAACTGGCGCCCTATCTGGCTCGCCTCGAAGGGGAGGGGCCGGACACGCTGCCGCTCTACGGCATCCCCTTCGCGATCAAGGACAACATCGATCTCGCAGGCGTGCCGACCACGGCCGCCTGTCCGGACTTCGCGTATACGCCCGCCGGCAGCGCCACCGTCGTGCAACGCCTGGTCGACGCCGGCGCGATCCCGCTGGGCAAGACCAACCTCGACCAGTTCGCTACCGGCCTGGTGGGCACGCGTTCGCCCTGGGGCGCGGTGCGCAACGCCTTTGACCCGGACTACATCAGCGGCGGCTCCAGTGCCGGTTCCGCCGTGGCGCTGGCCCTGGGCGAGGTGAGCTTCTCGCTGGGCACCGACACCGCCGGCTCCGGCCGCGTGCCCGCGGCCTTCAACAACCTGCTGGGCATCAAGCCCACGCGCGGTCGCTGGTCCACGGCTGGCGTCGTGCCGGCCTGCCGCAGCCTGGACTGCCCCTCGCTGTTCGCGCTGAATCCCGAGGACGCGCGGCGCATCGGTGCAGTGATGGATGGCCTGGATGCCGCCGAGCCCTGGAGCCGCCGCGGGCGGCTGGTGAGCGGGCGGCTGGAAGGACTGCGGCTCGGCGTGCCGCAAGCGGACCAACTCGAGTTCTTCGGCGACACCGCCTATGCCGCGCTGTTCGGGCAGGCGGTGGAACGCTGGCGGGCCGCGGGTGCGGAGCTGGTGCCGCTGGATTTTGTGCCCTTCAGCGAGGCGGCCCGGCTGCTGTACGAGGGTCCTTGGGTGGCCGAGCGCCGCCATGCGACGCGCGACGTGGCGCCGCAGGCGATGCTGCCGGTACTGCGACGCATCCTGGAGGGTGGGGCGGGGATCGGCGCGGAGCAGACCTTCGAGGCCTTTTACCGGCTGCAGGCCCTGAAGCAGGCGGCGGATGCGCAGCTGGCGCAGGTGGATGCGGTGCTGACGCCTACCGCGCCGACCCACTACCGCATCGCCGACCTGGAGGCCGAGCCGCTGCTGCTCAACAGCCGCCTGGGCACCTACACCAATTTCATGAACCTGCTGGACTACGCCGCGGTGGCGGCGCCCGCCGGCATGACCCCGGCCGGCCTGCCGTTCGGCATTACCCTGTTCGGGCCCGCGTGGTCCGATGATTACCTGCTGGCGCTGGCACAGCGCTGGATGGCGGCGGACCCGCAGCCGGGTGGCCGCGCCGTCAGCCGCTGGACACCGGCGCCGCCGCCCACGCCGCCGGGGCGCATCGAGGTGGCGGTTTGCGGCGCCCATCTGTCGGGCATGCCGCTGAACCACCAGCTCACCAGCCGCGGCGCCTTCCGCGTGGCCGCTACCCACAGCGCGTCCTGCTACCGCCTGATCGCGCTGGCCGGCGGACCGCCGTTCCGGCCGGGCATGATCCGCGACGCGGAGCGCGGCGCCGCGATCGAGGTGGAGGTCTGGTCGGTGCCCGAGGCCGAGTTCGGCAGCTTCGTGGCCGGCATCCCGGCACCGCTGGGCATCGGCAAGCTGGAGCTGGCCGACGGTCGCTGGGTTAGCGGCTTCATCTGCGAGCCGGTCGGGGAGGCAGGCGCCCAGGACATCACCCACCTGGGCGGCTGGCGCCGGTACATGGCGGAAAAGACCGGCTGAGGGCGCTGAAGACGGGCCGAGGGCCCAATGCGCCGGCCGGCAGGCCCTGAATTGCAACAAACCGCTGATTCCCTTAATATTCGCGCCCCTTCATCCCGCCGGGGTGAAGGTTTTTTGTTTCAATCACTTGCTCCACGACCGTTCCCTGGTCGGGGGCCGCAGGACGAAAATCCTGTGTCCACAAGGAGTTATCGATGCGTCACTACGAAGTTGTGGTCATGGTGCATCCGGACCAGAGTGAACAGGTTCCGGCCATGATCGAGCGTTACAAGGGCATGGTCACCGCCAGCGGTGGCAAGGTTCACCGCCTGGAAGACTGGGGCCGCCGCCAGCTGGCTTACCCGATCGCCAAGGCCCACAAGGCCCACTACGTTCTGATGAACGTGGAATGCGACGATGCCGCCCTGGCCGAGCTGGAGAATGCGTTCCGCTTCAACGACGCCGTGATCCGCAAGCTGGTCGTCAAGACCGAAGCCGCGGTCATCGACCAGTCGCCGCTCTTCAAGGTTCAGGATGAAGAGAAGAAGCCGGGCGAGTTCCGCGCCCGTCACCAGGATGCGGAAGGCGAGGGCGACGACGCCCAGGCCGAAACCGCTGTTGAAGGAGCCTAAGTCATGGCACAGTTTTTCCGTCGCAAGAAGTCCTGCAAGTTCAGCGGTCAGAACGCCCCGGCGATCGACTACAAGGACCTCTCCACGCTCAAGCAGTACATCGGCGAGAACGGCAAGATCGTGCCGGCTCGCATCACCGGCACCAAGTCGCGCTACCAGCGCGAGCTGGCCACGGCCATTAAGCGCGCCCGTTTCCTGGCGCTGCTGCCGTACAGCGACAGCCACGGCTAAGGAGCAGCAACCATGGAAGTCATTCTGCTCGAGAAGATCAAGAAGCTCGGCGACCTCGGCGAAACCGTCAAGGTGAAGGCCGGTTTCGGTCGCAACTACCTGCTGCCGCTGGGCAAGGCGCTGCCGGCCACCGAGGCCAACCGCACCGTGTTCGAGGCCCGCAAGGCTGATCTGCTGAAGAAGGCCAACGACTCGATCTCCGCCGCCAACATGCGCGCCGGCAAGATCAACGGCAAGACCGTCACCCTCAAGGTGCTGGCGGCCGAAGAAGGCAAGCTGTACGGTTCGGTCGGTCCGTCCGAGATCGTGGACGCCGCCGCGGCCCAGGGTATCGACATCAAGAAGAGCGAGATCGACATGACCTCGGGTCCGATCCGCCAGCTTGGCACCTACACCGTCAGCGTGCGCCTGCACACTGAAGTGGAAGGTGAGCTGACCGTGGTAGTGGTCGACAGCAAGGCCCCGACGGCCGCCTAAGGCGCCGGCAGGTCCCGCGTCACCAGACGGCCCGCCTCGGCGGGCCGTTTTCATTTGGGGCTTCCCGGATGAATTGCGCCCCTTCTGCGGCCCGCCCATTCCTCTACAATCCGACCCATGCAAAACCCGCCCAAGCATCCCCCGCATTCCATCGACGCCGAGATGTCCGTCCTGGGCGGCATGATGCTGGACAACGGTGCCGGCTTCGAAGTGCTGGACCTGCTCAAGGAAGGGGATTTCTACCTCCACGCGCACCAGCTGATCTTCGCGGCGATGCGCGACCTGCTCAGCTCGCACAAGCCCTGTGACTTCCTGACGGTCACCGAGCACCTGCGCTACATCACCAAGCTCGAGGAAGCCGGCGGCATCGCCTATGTCGGCACCCTGGCCAATGACACGCCCAGCGCCGCCAATACCGTGGCCTATGCCGAGATCGTGCGCGAGCGTTCGGTGCTGCGGCAGCTGATCTCCACCGGCCAGGGCATCGCCGACATCGGCTTCCGGCCAGAAGGCCGCAACGCCAGCGCCCTGCTGGAGGAAGCCGAGCAGAAGGTCTTCGCGCTGCGCCAGGGTGATGCCAAGGGCAAGGTGCAGTACCACAGCATGCCGCCGCTGCTGGACCACATCTCCAAGTCGCTGGAAGAAGCCAAGGACAAGGAAGGCGGCCGCAAGGGCCTGCAGACCGGCTTCCGTGATTTCGACAACAAGACCAACGGCCTGCACCCGGGCGACCTGGTGATCGTGGCCGGCCGTCCGGGCATGGGCAAGACCTCGTTCGCGATGAACATCGCCGAGCACGTCGCCATCGAGAGTCACATGCCGGTAGCGGTGTTCAGCATGGAAATGGCGGCGGAACAGCTGGTGTTCCGCGTGATTTCCTCCTTCGGCGGCATCGACCAGCAGAACCTGCGCAACGCGCGGATGGATGACAGCGAATGGGACCGCCTGGCCTCGGCCATGGGCCTGATGCGCGAGGCGCCGCTGTTCATCGACGAAACCGGCGGCCTGTCGCCGCTGGAACTGCGCGCGCGTGCGCGCCGCATCGCCGCGCGCCATGGCCTCAGCCTGATCGTGGTGGACTATATCCAGCTGATGCAGGTGCCCGGCTCGGACAACCGTGCCAACGAGGTCGCCGAGATCTCGCGTAGCCTGAAGGCGCTGGGCAAGGAGCTGAGCGTGCCGGTGATCGCGCTGTCGCAGCTCAACCGTGGCGTGGAGCAGCGCGACAACAAGCGCCCGCGCATGGCCGACCTTCGCGAGTCCGGCGGTATCGAGCAGGACGCCGACGTCGTGGTCTTCGTCTACCGCGACGACTACTACTACCCGGAAACCTCCGCGGACAAGGGCCAGGCCGAGCTGATCATCGCCAAGCAGCGTAGCGGTCCCACCGGCACCGTGAAGGTCATGTTCGACGGCAAGTACACCAAGTTCCGCGACTTGGTGGACTCTTCGTTCGCCCAGTACTGATGGCGGCGCTTCCGCTCAGCGAGCCGGCGGCATGATCCCGCGCGTCACCGCCAGCATCGACCTCGCCGCGCTCCAGCACAACCTGGGCGTGGTGCGGCGCCTGGCGCCGCGCTCGCGCGTGATGGCGGCGGTCAAGGCCAACGGCTACGGCCATGGCGCGATCCCGGTAGCGCGCGCCCTGGAAGCGGCCGGCGTGGATGCCCTGGCAGTGGCCTGCCTGGAAGAAGCGGTGGAACTGCGCCGCGCCCATATCCATTGCCCGATCGCCCTGCTCGAAGGCGTGATCTCCGAAGAAGAGGCCGCCCAGGCGGTCTACGAGCGGCTGCAGGTGGTGGTGCACGACCACTGGCAGGTCGACATGCTGCACCGGCTGGGCCCCGAGGCCCAGGTCGGCGTCTGGTTCAAGCTGGACAGCGGTATGCACCGCCTGGGCTTCCCGCTGGAGGACGTGCCGCGCCTGCGGGAGGTCCTGAAGGCCCATCCGGGCTGGACCTTCCACGGCTGGATCACCCACCTGGCCAGCGCCGACGAGCCCGACAACGACTTCACCCGCGAGCAGGTGGCGCGCTTCGATGCCGCGCTGCGCGGTGTCGCTGGTCCACGTTCCATCGGCAACTCCGCCGGCATCATCGGCTGGCCGGAGGCGCGCGCCGACTGGGTGCGTCCGGGCCTGATCATCTACGGCGCCTCGCCCATGCCGGGGCAGACCGGTGCCGACCTGGGCCTGAAGCCCGTCATGCGCCTGGAAAGCCGCCTGATCGCCGTGCGCGACTTCGAGGCTGGCGAGACCATCGGTTATGCCCAGAGCTGGACCTGCCCGGAGCGCACGCGCATCGGCGTAGCCGCCGTGGGTTATGCCGACGGCATCCACCGGACCTTCCGCAGCGGCACCGCCGCGATGGTCGGTGGGCGCCGGGTGGCCTATGCCGGCCGCGTGTCGATGGACATG
This sequence comes from Pseudomonadota bacterium, assembly GCA_052035235.1. Taxonomy (GTDB): domain Bacteria; phylum Pseudomonadota; class Gammaproteobacteria; order Nevskiales; family Nevskiaceae; genus Solimonas_A. The sequence goes on from JBPOHT010000078.1 coordinate 25,025, forward strand.
ATCACCCTGGACCTGCGCCAGGCCCCGGATGCCAAGGTCGGTGATCCGGTGTTGCTGTGGGGCGATGAGCTGCCGGCGGAGCATGTCGCCGCCCAGGCGGGCACGATCCCGTACGAGCTGTTCTGCGGGCTGACGCAGCGGGTGCATTTCCGGTATCGCTGAAAGGCACTGCGCGCCCAGGTTCGAATCCCCACGGGGACGCCAACCCCGACAAGGCCCGGCTCTGCCGGGCTTTGTCGTTTGCGGGATGCGATCCTGGTGATCTTGCGAACCTGTACCGCGACTGGCGTCGCTCCCACACAACACCAGACCTCCAGTAGGAGCGGCCGTTGGCCGCGATCAAGGCTCGGCGTGCCGATGAGAGCATCGCGGCCAACGGCCGCTCGTACATGGGGGGTGTGCCCGCACCGAGCCGTCTTTCCTCGAGCTCGAGGTCGCCGGGAACCCGGCCCCAACAAGGGGGCAGAGGGTAGGAGCCCGCCTG
>JBPOHT010000071.1:0-7810 GCA_052035235.1 Pseudomonadota bacterium
ACACCGGGGAGGGAATCTCCACCGTGGCCTTGTCGGTCATGACGTCGGCCAGGATCTGGTCCTCGGTCACGGTCTCGCCCGGCTGCACGCGCCAGGCCACCAGTTCCACTTCGGCAATGCCCTCGCCGATGTCGGGCATCTTGATGACGTGAATGCCCATGCTCAGAGCCTCTGAAGTGCTTCGGCGCGACCGAGCGGGCGTCCGAATGGGTGTTGATCCAGGCGCAAGACACAGCCGTAGCCCAGGCTACGGCGAGTACTTGCAACAACGGGCGGCGCCCATTCGGGCGCACGAGCGGTTGTGATGGAGCGCTTCATAGGCTCTCAGCCCTCCATCGCGCGCTTGAGGGCGGCGCTGACGCGCGCCGGGCCGGGGAAGTAGGCCCATTCCTGGGCGTGCGGGTAGGGCGTGTCCCATCCCGTCACGCGCTCGATGGGCGCCTCCAACTGGTAGAAGCAATGCTCCTGCACCAGGGCCGAGAGCTCGGCGCCGAAGCCGCAGGTGCGCGTGGCCTCGTGCACGATGACGCAGCGCCCGGTCTTCTTGACCGAGGCCACCACGGTGTCGAGGTCGAGCGGCCAGAGGCTGCGCAGGTCGATGATCTCGGCGTCGATGCCGGTCTCCTGCGCCGCCGCCTCGCAGACCCAGACCATGGTGCCGTAAGCCAGCACCGTGACCTGGCTGCCGGGGCGGAACACCGCGGCGCGGGTCAGCGGCACCGAGTAGTAGCCCTCGGGAACCTCGCCCATGCGGTGCTTGCTCCAGGGCACCACGGGCCGGTCGTGGTGGCCGTCGAAGGGGCCGTTGTAGAGCCGTTTGGGTTCCAGGAAGATGACCGGGTCGTCGCACTCGATGGCGGCGATCAGCAGGCCCTTGGCGTCGTAGGGATTCGACGGCATCACGGTCTTGAGGCCCGAGATGTGCGTGAAGATCGACTCCGGGCTCTGGCTGTGGGTCTGGCCGCCGTGGATGCCGCCGCCGCAGGGCGAGCGCACCGTGATCGGCGCCCAGAACTCGCCGGCCGAGCGGTAGCGCAGGCGCGAGGCTTCCGACACCAGTTGGTCGAAGGCCGGCAGGATGTAGTCGGCGAACTGGATCTCGACCACCGGGCGCAGTCCATAGGCGCCCATGCCAACCGCGGTGGCGACGATGCCGCCCTCGGCGATCGGGGCGTCGAAGACGCGCTGGCGGCCGTGCTTGGCCTGCAGGCCGGCAGTGCAGCGGAACACGCCGCCGAAGTAGCCGACGTCTTCGCCGAAGACCAGGACGTTGGGGTCACGCGTCAGCATGACGTCCATCGCCGAATTCAGCGCCTGTACCATGTTCATGCTGCTCATCAGCCGATGCTCCGCAGTTCGTCGAGCTGGTTGCGCAGGTGCTGCGGCATGGTCTCGAACACATCCTCGAAAAGGCTTTCCAGGTCGTCATCCCCGCTGTGCAGGGTGCCGTGGCTCTCGGCTTCCTTCACGGCGGCGCGCACTTCCTCATCGGCCTCCGCGATCACCGCGGCGTGGCGTTCGTCGGACCACTCGCCGAGCTGCGTCAGGTGCTGGCGCAGGCGCACCACGGGATCACCCAGCGGCCAGGCATTGGCCTCGCCCTCGGGGCGGTACTTGGAAGGGTCGTCGCTGGTGGAGTGGGCTGCGGCGCGATAGGTGTAGAGCTCGATCAGCGTGGCGCCGAGGTTGCGGCGGGCGCGCTCGGCGGCCCACTCGGTGGCGGCGTACACGGCCAGGAAATCGTTGCCATCTACGCGCAGGCCCGGCAGGCCGAAGCCCAGGGCGCGCGAGGCGAAGGTGGCCTCGTTGCCGCCAGCGATAGCCTGCGGCGTGGAGATGGCCCACTGGTTGTTGACCACGTTGAGGATCACCGGGGCGTGGTACACCGAGGCGAAGGTCAGCGCGTAGTGGAAGTCGCCTTCCGCCGAGGTGCCGTCGCCGATCCAGGCGGAGGCGATGCGCGTGTCGCGCTTGTAGGCCGAGGCCATGGCCCAGCCCACGGCATGCGGGAAGCGCGAGCCGACGTTGCCGGACAGCGAGTAGTAGCCGGCTTCACGGGCGGAATACAGCACCGGCAGCTGGCGGCCCTTGAGGCGGTCCTTGCGGTTGTTGAAGATCTGGCAGATCAGGTCGACCATCGGCCAGTCGCGCGCGAACAGCAGGCCCTGCTGGCGGTAGCTGGTGAAGCACATGTCGTCGCGATTGAGCGCGAAGGCCTGCGCCACGCCGATGGCTTCCTCACCGGTGCTCTTGATGTAGAACGAGGTCTTGCCGGAGCGCTGCAGGCGCACCATGCGCTCGTCGAAGGCGCGGGTGCGCAGCATCGTACGCAGACCGTGGCGCAGGCGCTCGGCCGACAGCTTGGGGTTCCAGGGGCCCACGGCCTTGCCCTGGCCGTCCAGCACGCGGATCAGCTGGTAGGGCAGCTCACGCATGCTGGATTCCGGTGCGTCCGTGGCGGGACGCGGAACGATGCCGGCAGGCGGGATGTGGAGGTGACTGAAGTCGGGAGCATCACCGGGGCGGGCGGCAGGCTCGGGGACATACAGCTCGAGGGTCGCGGGGCTCACGGCCTGCGGGTTGTCGGCGTTCATGCCTGTGGTCTCAGTGGGATGCCGCGGTCGGGCGGCCTGCGTACATGCGTTCGTGCGCCAGGGCATCCGCGATCAGGTTCGTCGGCGTGTCGGTGGCGGTGGATTCCAGGAAGATGCCGGCCAGCGTCTGCTCGATGCGGGCGACGCGCTGCCAGACCTGGTCCTCGGTGGCGCTCTTCAGGTACTCCGAGGCGGCGCAGATGATGCCGCCGGCGTTGATCACGTAGTCCGGCGCGTAGAGGACGTGGCGGTCGTGCAGCACCTGGCCGTCCTCCGGCGTGGCGAGCTGGTTGTTGGCGCCGCCGGCGATGATCGGCGCACGGATGCGCGGGATCGACTGGGCATTGAGGATGCCGCCCAGGGCGCAGGGCGAGAGCACGTCCACGTCCTGGAACAGGATTTCTTCCGGCGCCACGACGCGAGCCTGGAATTTCACGCGGGCGTCCTCGCAGGCGGCGGCATTGATGTCGGCCACCACCAGTTCCACGCCGGCCTCGTGCAGGCGTTCGCAGAGATGCCGACCGACGCTGCCCAGGCCCTGCACGGCAACGCGCAGACCGCGAAGCTCGCGAATGGACAGGCGCGCCTGCACGGCGGCGCGGATGCCACAGAACACGCCGTAGGCGGTCTTGGGCGAGGGGTCGCCGCCGGCGGCGCCGCCGTCCTGGGCGAGGCCGCTGACATAGCGCGTGTTGCGCGCCACGCAGGTCATGTCGGCCACGCTGACGCCGACGTCTTCTGCGGTGACGTAGCGGCCGGCCAGCTGGTTCACGACGCGGCCGAAGGCCTCGAACTGCGCCGCGGTCACCGGCTTGCCGGGCTCGCGGATGATCACCGCCTTGCCGCCACCCATGGGCAGGCCGGCCACGGCGTTCTTGTAGCTCATGCCGCGCGACAGCCTCAGCACGTCCTGCAGGGCGGCTTCGTCGCTGTCGTAGGTCCAGGCACGGCAACCACCGGCCGCGGGGCCGAGCGTGGTCGAGTGAATGGCGATGATGCCGCGCAGGCCGCTGGCGGCATCGGAGAAATAGGTAACCCCTTCGTGGCCGTCAAAGGCCTTGCTGCTGAACATGTTCCCCTCCGGACCCGGTGTTTTCCGGGCATTCTGGATAGGAACAGTTTAAAAGCTGTAACGCGGAATTTTGTTCTTTAGTTAACAGTGAAGCTCATAAAGACGGAACTATGTTCGGGTTATATGTGAATTTTCGAGAACATAATTCCTATGAGTTTGAGCCTGCTTTCCGCCGACGTCGCGCGGAGGATTCCGGTGCCAGGTGGTTCATTCGCACGCGGATGAACTCGATATGGCCGGCGGCGACCTGGCCCGCGGTGTCCGCGTCCCGAGCCAGGATGGCCTGCACCAGCTGACGGTGCTGCCGTTGCACCAGGGAGATCAGTTCCGCATCGTTGTCGTGGCCGATCAGGGACAGTTCCATGTGTTCGTGCAGCATCTTGTGCATGGATCGCATCAGATAGCCATACACGGGGTTGTGCGTGGCATCGACGATGGCGTGGTGTAGCGCAAGGTCGGCCCGCATGCGCTGGGCGCGATCGTTCCCCTGGAAGGCCAGGTGGACGGCGGCTTCCGCTTCCTCCAGGCGTCGGCGGTCCTGGGCATCGTGCCGCTCCGCTGCCAGCTCCGCCGAGCGGCGTTCGAGCATGTAGCGGAATTCCAGCAGGTGACCCTGCAGGTCGGGATGGCGGCGCGACAAATCGGCCCAGATCGAGCTGCTGAGTTGCTGCGAGACGTCGTTGAGGAAGGTCCCCAGGCCATGCCGGCGCGTCAGGATGCCCTTGGCCACGAGCATGCTGATGCCTTCGCGGATGATGGGGCGCGAGTAGCCCCAGCGCGCGGCCAGTTCACGCTCCGACGGGACCGCCTGGCCTGGATGGATTTCACCCTTCTGGATCGCCCGCTCCAGGCGGGTGGCCACGGTCTGCGGGCCGCTGCGGCTCTCCGATAGTTCCATGTGTCCTCCGTCCGGCTGGTCAGACCACCGTAGCAGCTTTTCCGGCTGCTCAACAGACTGGCCTTCATCAATATTGGGCCGGGTAGGAGAGACCGTTGAGCCTGAAACGCTGCTACAACATCGAGGATCTGCGCGCCCGCGCGCGCCGCAAGCTGCCGGCGCCGATGTTTCATTACATTGACGGCGGTGCCGACGACGAATGGACCCTGGAGCGCAACACCCAGGCCTTCGACGACTACCAGTTGCTGCCACGGTATCTGCAGGACATCTCGACGGTCGACCTGCGCACGCGGGTACTCGGCTGCGAGCTGGAAATGCCGCTGTTCCTGGGCCCCACCGGGATGTCGCGCCTGTTCCATCACGGCAAGGAGCCGGCGGCGGCGCGGGCGGCGGCCAAGCACGGCACGCTCTACAGCCTGTCGACCATGGCGACGACGCGTCTGGAAGACGTGGCGGCGGCAACTGCCGGTCCCAAGATGTTCCAGGTCTACATCTTCAAGGACCGCGAACTGACCAAGGACCTGGTGCAGCGCTGCCGCCAGGCCGGGTACCAGGCACTTTGCCTGACGGTGGACACGGCCGTGGCCGGCAATCGCGAGCGCGACAGGGTCCACGGCATGACCATTCCGCCGAGCCTGTCACTGAAGTCCTTCCTCAGCTTTGCCGCCAGCTTCGACTGGGTCTTCAACTTCCTGCGCGATCCGGATTTCCGCCTCGCCAACGTCACGCATCGTGTCGATGCGCTGGGCGGCGGCGCCATGGGAGTGATCGAGTACGTCAACAGCCAGTTCGATCGCAGCGTCTCCTGGGACGATGCCGCGTGGCTGGGCGATCTGTGGGGCGGCCCGTTCGTGATCAAGGGTATGAGCACGGTGGAGGATGCACGCCGCGCGGTTTCCATCGGCGCCACCGCAGCGATGCTGTCAAACCATGGCGGGCGGCAGCTCGACGGCTGCGTTGCTCCGATCGACACGCTGGTGCCGATCCGCGATGCGGTGGGTGACAAGCTGGAACTGATCGTGGACGGTGGCGTGCGCCGCGGTACCCATGTGCTCAAGGCGCTGGCGCTGGGGGCGGATGCCTGCTCGATCGGGAGAGCCTACCTGTACGGCCTCGCGGCCGGCGGCGAGGCGGGGGTGGACCGTGCACTGACACTGCTGCGCGATGAGATCGCACGCGGACTCGGGCTGTTGGGCTGTCGCTCGATCAGCGAGCTGGGGCCGCAGCATGTCGAACGGCTCAAGAGCCCGGCACTGATGGCCATGCCGACCCTGCAGAGGGTTGCATGATGCACGCCGGCCCGGACTTGAGTGGTTCAGTCCGAGTCGGTGTCGGGCGTGGTGGCCCGGGGCGACAGGCGCGTGGTGTAGACCGGCTGGCTCATCGAGATGGAGGAGTTGATCTCCTGCACGCCGTCGATCTGCGAGATCTTCTGCCAGACGAAATGCTCGTACTCCTCGATGTCCGCCACCAGGATCTTCAGCAAGAAGTCCATGTGGCCCATCAGCGTGTGGCACTCCACCACCTGGGGGTAGCTGCCGACGGCTTCGATGAACCGGGGCAGCACATCGCGGTTATGGCGCGCCATCTTGATGAAGGCGAAGACCATGACGCCGGCGCCGATCTTGCGGTGGTCGAGGATCGCCACGCGATGGCGGATCACGCCCTTGTCGGTAAGGCGCTGGATGCGGCGCCAGACCACCGTCTTGGACGAACCGATGCGCTCCGCGATGGTGCCGATGGGCGTCGTCACGTCCTCCTGCAGGATGTCGAGGATGCGTACGTCCATGGAGTCGAGCCTGGGAGACATTGTTCCGCCTGGGGTAGTGGTCGCGTGGAATGCTGTCTTTATTCTAAGATGAATTGCAGGCCGTTGATCCGCACAATTTTGCTGCATTGCAGCGAATGAATTGCACCATGAATGTCCAACGGTCCGCTTCGAAATCGTGCATGTTTAGGTATAACCACCTATTTGATTGTGGATGTCCATCAAAGGGAAATAATTCCAATAGGCCGCTTGTACACTGGCCGTTGTTCGGTGCGCTGAAATCTATTCGGAGGAAGACGTGATGCTGTTCATAAACAAGCGTGCGGCAATGACGCTGGCTGCCGTGCTGTGGTCCGGTTTCGTATCGGCCGCGACGGTGTCCGACGTCAACAAGACCGGTGGCCAGTGGTTGGTGGCCCAGGCCGATTCCCAGAAGCGGGTGGACGGCCTGGCCGACCAGCGCCGCGACCTGTCGAGCGACTACCGCGCAACGCTGCGCGAGTCCGAGGGCCTGAAGCTGTACCTGCAGCAGCTGCGTGCGCAGCTGCAATCCCAGCAGCAGGAAATGGCCGCGATCCGCCAGGAGTCGCAGGAACTGGACCGCACCAACATCGAGATCCAGCCGCTGATGCTGCGCATGCTGGAGTCCGTCGACCAGTTCGTGCAGCTGGACGTGCCGTTCCTGAAGGAAGAGCGCGTGGCCCGCGTCGCCCGTCTCAAGGAAATGATGCCGCGCGCCGACGTCACCGTGTCGGAGAAGTACCGCCGCATCATCGAGGCCTACCAGATCGAAATGGAATACGGCCGCACCATCGAAGCCTACAAGGGCAAGCTGGGCGACAAGGAAGTAGATTTCCTGCGCGTCGGCCGCGTCGGCCTGTTCTACCAGACCCCGGATGGCAAGGACACCGGCTACTGGGATCGCGAGAAGAAGGACTGGGTGGCTGACGGCGGCTATGCCGAAGGTGTCACCGAAGGTCTGAAGGTCGCCAAGAAGCAGACCTCCCCGAACCTGTTGATCGTTCCCATCCAGGCTGCCGCGAGCAAGTAAGCCATGAACCTGAAGAATCTCACCGCCGCCCTGGTGCTGGGCGTCATCAGCCTGCCGGCCCTGGCCCAGGCTCCTGCCCAGGCGACCGCCAAGAGCCTGGACGAACTGCTCGAACAGGTCCGCACCGCGGACTCGCGCGACGCCAAGGCCAATGCCGAGCGCGAAGCCCGCTTCGCAGGCGCCCGTGACCAGCAGCAGGAGCTGCTGGCCGAAGCCAATGCCGAAAAGACCGCCCTGGAAAACCAGGCTGCCGCGCTGGCCAAGCAGTTCGAGGACAACGACCGCCTGATCGGCGAGCTGACCCAGGCCCGCGACATCAAGGCCGGCAACCTCGGCGAACTGTTCGGCGTCATGCGCCAGACCGCCGGCGACTTCGCCACCGTCGCCCGCAACAGCATGCTCACGGCCCAGTTCCCGGACCGCGTCG
>JBPOHT010000073.1:0-38527 GCA_052035235.1 Pseudomonadota bacterium
CCTTCTCCCCCCCCCGGGGGGGCCCCGGCGCCGCCACCCACCCACACCCCCGTCCGCCCGAAGCCTTACCCCCCCGGCGTGGCGCCGCAAAGGGGCCGGGCCCCGACCCAGAAGCCTGCCGCGCCCAAGGCCCAGAAGGCCGACACCAAGACCAAGGCCAAGAAGTAATCCCGACCTCTGTGCATGTACGCCACCGTCCTCCAGCTCATCAAAGCGTTCGGCATCGTCGAGATCGCACGTCTGTGCGACGGCGATGCCGAGCCCTACCTGGTCTCTGCCGAGCTGTTCCGCGCGGCGGCCAAGGGTGAGGCGCTGCCGGACGGCACCACGCCGGAGGAAGAGGCTGCAGTAGCGGATGCCCTGGAGAAGGGCGAGGACGCTCTCGTACAGGCTTCCCGCGACATGGACTCCTACCTGGGCGTGCGCTTCACGCTGCCGCTCTCTCCGGATGTGGTAGAGGCCAACGGCCTGCGCACTCGCTGCATGAACCTCAGCCGCTACCTGCTGAGCGATGACCGCGCCACCGAAGAGATCCGCGCCCGGTACAAGGACGACAAGACCTGGCTGCGCGAGATCCGCGACGGCAAGGCCCAGCTGATCGGCGCCGAGGGCGGTGGTTCCACCGCACCGACCGGCACCGGCATCCGTCACGGCCAGGGCGCGAGCCGCATCGACTGGGCGGGCTTCTGATGGGCCTGGTCGCGATCGAGGACTTCCTGGTGGGAGACACCAAGGCCCTGTTCGGCAAGAAGCTGAAAGCCGTGGACCACCTGCCCGGCAAGTGGGATGCCGACACGCTGAAGCGCCTGGCGCAGAACGCGCCGTGCGTCTACTGGAGCTACCTGGGCGGCAAGAAGAACTCCAAGCACCAGAGCAAGGAAGACAGCGTTTTCCAGTGCTACGTGTTCACGTCGGGCGGCTCGGAAGAGAAGCAGCGCCGCCGCGGAGATCGCATGGCACCGGGCGCCTACTACTTCGTGGAGATCCTGCAGGACCATTACGACGATCTTCCGGTGCCCAATGAAGACGCTTTGAAGCTGCTTAGAACGGACAACCTGTTCAGCGACTTCCTGCACGCCAACGGCATCACCGGCTACGTGCTCGCGTTCCAGCTGCTGCGCGGCCTGGATACCGACCTGACACCAGACCAGCTCGGGGACTTCCTCGTGCTGGGCACCGAGTACCCGCAACAGGACGGCGCCCCCCCGGTCGGCGACGTCATCACCATTCCGCAGTAGGAGCATCCGCCCCATGAGCGAGCAGTTCAGCTTCAATGAGTTCCCCGCCAACTTCTACGTGCCCGGCACCTACGTGGAATACGACGGCAGCAAGGCCCAGCAGGGCGTCACCTCCCTGCCGCAGACCGTGCTGCTGATCGGCCAGCGCCTGGCGGCGGGCATCGCCACGGCCGGCGTGCCGGTGCGCGCGACCAGCGCCGACGAAGCCGGCCGCCTGGCGGGCCGCGGGTCGATGCTGCACCACATGGCGATCGCGCACTTCGCGGTGGCCGACGCCATCCCGCTGAAGCTGCTGCCGCTGTCGGATGCCGGCGGCGCCACCAAGAGCACCCGCACGGTCACCGCGGTGGGCAACACCGCGGAGGCCGGTACGGTGGCCCTGTACGTCGGCGGCCGCCGCTACGCTGCGAACCTGGCCAGTGCCTCCACCCCGACCCAGACGGCCGCCGCCCTGGTCGCCGCTATCCAAGCCGACGATCTGCGTTTCTGCGATGCCGCCAACGCGGCCGGCGTGATCACGCTGACGGCCCGCCACGGCGGCATCGATGCCGGCGCCATCAGCTGCGTGCTCAACCGCTACGCCGACGAGCGCGTGCCGGCCGGCGTGGTGCTGACCATCGGCGACCTGACCCCCGGTGCCGGCAACCCGGTCATCCAGGCGGCGGTCGATGCGGTGCCGGACCAGTGGTTCCCGACGCTGATCATGGGCTTCGGTGACGCCGCCAACCTGACCTACCTGGGCACGGAGCTGACCTCCCGCAACGGGCCGGTGCGCCAGATCGAGGGCGTGGCCTTCGTCGGCGTGAACGACAACGTGGCCAACGAGATCGTCTTCGCCGAGGCCCGCAACCACCCGTTCATCGCCCCGGTGGACGCCCACGACAGCCTGGCGCCGACCTGGGTGGTGGCAGCCTATGCGGGCAGCCTGCAGGCTTTCAGCGCCCAGGAGGATTGCGCCAGGCCCGAGCAGACCCTGCCGATGCCGGGCCTGCTGGCGATCGCCGAAGCTGCGGGGCGCCGCACGGTGCCGGAGCGCCACCAGCTGCTCGCGGCCGGCGTCGGCACCATCGTCACCGACTCGGTGGGCGTCATGCGCCTGGAGCGCCTGACCACCAGCTATCGCAAGAACAGCTACAACCTGCCGGACAAGACCCGGTTCGACGTCTGCCACGAGCGCCTGTGGGCGCAGACCCGTTTCTCGTGGCGCAGCCGCATGGCCACCAAGTACCCCCGCCACAAGCTGGGCAAGAACGGCAGCCGCGGCCCCAACGTGATGACCCCGAGCCTGGGCGAGAGCGAAGCGATCGCCATGTACACGGAGTTCATCGACCGCGGCTGGTACGAGGGCGGAGCCGCCTTCGCGCAGTTCAAGAAGGACGTGCGCGCGGTGATCTCCAGCGAGGACCCGAACCGCCTGAACCTGCTCTTCCCGCCCGATTTCATGAACCAGCTGCGGACGATGGGTGTGCTCACCCAGCCGCGCGGCTAACCCGGAGAAACATCACATGGGACAAGTATTGGGCAAGTTGGCCCTCAGCGTGGACGGCAAGCGCTACGACACGGTCAAGGGCGCGAGCCTGGACCCGGGTGGCGAGATCGCGGAAACCAAGCTCTCCGCCCACAAGGTGGCTGGCTGGAGCGCCCAGGTCCGCCAGTCGCGCATGGAGGTGAAGATCCCGGCGACGGGCGACGTCTCCCAGAGCGAGCTGCAGGCGATCCGCGATGCCAGCGGCACCTTCGAGGGCGACAACGGCAAGACCTGGACCATCCCCAAGTGCTGGTGTGTGGATACCGTCAAGGTGGACGACAGCACCGGCGAGTTCAGCCTGGTGCTGGAAGGCGAGCCGGCCGAGGAGCACGGCTGATGAGCGGCCCGACCATCACCGGCGAGTTCCTCAAGGGCTACCGCTTCAAGCCGAAGGACGGCGAGGAGCAGTGGCTCAAGGATTTCGAGCTGCGCCTGCTGTCCACCGAGGACATGCTCGCCGCCGAGGACGACTGCCCGTCCAGCAAGCCGCTGCAGTTCAACCTGGCTTGTGCCGCCCGCCAGCTGGTGCGGATCGGCCACCTCAAGGGGCCGTTCACGCTCGGGATGCTCCGCCGCGGCCTCCCGGATCTGCGTGACTACAACGCACTCCGGGAAAAGCAGCTGGAGGTCCAGCAGTTGGGGGAATAGCAGCCGCGCGAGGGCGGCCCTATCGGAAAGCAGTACTCACCCTCGCGCACTACACCGGCTGGAGCCGAGAGGAGATTCGCAACATGCCGCTGACGGAACTCCTCGCTGACCTGAAGACGATCGCCGGAAATGAGTAACCAGGAATTAAGCATTGCGCTGCGGCTCTTCCTGGAGTCGCGCGGCCTGCTTCCGGGGCTGAACACCGCCCAGCGGGCGGTGGGCAATACCACCAGCCGGATGAAGCAGGACTTCGACAGTGTCGGCCGCCTGGTGAGCAACGTGCAGCAGCGTGTGGCGGCTTTGGGCCTGGGCATCGGTGCTCTGCAGAACCAGCGCATGTCCGCGCACCTGGATCAGGATCTGAACCGCATCGGTCAGACGGCCGGCGTATCGCGCAAAGAGATCAAGGCGATGCGCGAGGAGCTTTTCGCGCTGTCCCGTGACAAGACGGGCATCCAGATCGATCCCCTCAAGAACAGCCTTGCGGTTCTAGTTGCGTCGAACCTCTCTTGGGAACAGGCGACGCAAGCCAATCGAGCGATAAATCCTGCTGCTCGTGTGAGCGGAGCCGAACCCTCTGTGCTCGCCAACGCCATGACCGTGGGCGCCTCGGCCTTCAAGATCGACCTCACCCAGCAGGGTGCTGCGGTTGAGATGCTCGACCAGATGGTGGTTGCCGGGGAAGCCGGCAAGGCCGAGCTGGAGGATCTCGCTGCCATCTTCGGTGTGGCAGGCAATCAGGCCGCCAAGGCGAATTTAAAGTTCAAAGATACGCTGGCGCTGATCGAGGTTCTTGCTGATACGACGCCGATGGCGCAAATGCCGACGATGGTGGACTCCACCCTGCGTCTGTTCACCAATTACGGCTATGCAAGCCGTGCGCAGAAGGCCAGCGGAGTTCCCTTCTTTAACAAGGATGGCTCGCGGCGCGATCCTGCAGACGTACTGGTTGATCTTTCGGAGAAGGTTCAAAAGGCTCCAGATGAGAAGGCGCGTTCGCGTCTCCTGGACAAGATACTCAAAGGCGTTGACCAAACGACTGTCACCGGCCTGACAGCGCTGTTTAAAGACGGCTCCCTCGACAAGATGCGCGACATAAGCGAGCGGCTCAACAATTCCGCCGACGCCGTCGCGAAGCGACTGCCCGATGCCATGGACAATGCGGTCGCCCAGGCCGAACGTCTGCAAACGATCATGCGCAAGGTCGGCGACGACTTCGCCAAGCCGGTCAACAAGACCCTGTCCGACATGATCGAGGTGGCCCTGCGCCCGAAGGCCCAGGGCGGCCTGGAGCTGAGCAACATGGAGGTTCTGGGTGCCGGCGCCGCGACCTTCGCCGTGGCCGGTGTCCTGGGCAACTTGCTGCGCAAGATTCCGATCATCGGAGACACCGCCGGAACCGCTGCAGGTGTGGTCCAGGGCAAGGCCCTGGAGCAGATTGCCGGCGTCACGCCTGTATTCGTCACCAACTGGCCGGGAGACAACGGTGGTGGCGGTAGCCCGGTGGAGACGGCGCTCACCAGCGGCGCCGCCTACGGTCTGGGCGGTGCCGGCGCCCTGGCGCTGCACAAGGTTCTGGGAGGCTTGAAGATGGCCGGTGGCGCCGGCCTTGCGGGTGCCGCGGGCTGGGGTGTCGGCTCGTACCTCTACGACAAGATCGACCACACCGAATTCGCCAACAACCTGGGCGGCGCGATCGCCACGGTGCTGGCCAAGCTCGGCAACGACGAGGCCCAGGCCTCGCTCGATCGCGACTTCGCAGGCCGCGAGCTGCAGGGCAAGCTCCGCATCGAGATCGCCCAGGACGGCCGCGCCCGCGTGGCCTCGATGGACTCCACCGACAACCTCGACCTGCAGGTGGCCACCGGGCCGCTGCGCGCCCTGGGGAACTGATGAGCGTCCTGGCTGACATCGAGCAGGCGTCCTTCCGCGGCGTTCCCTTCGAGGTGGACAACGCCAGCGAGCGCGGCGGCCAGCGCCTGGCGGTGCACAGCTACCCGCTGAAGGACGGTGCCGAGGTGGAGCCGCTGGGCCAGGGCGAGCGCCGCTTCTCGATCGACGGCTTCGTGATCGGCGCCACCTACCGCGCCGCCCGCGATCGCCTGGTCGCGGCCCTGGAGCAGGGCGGCCCCGGCGAGCTGGTACACCCCTGGCGCGGCCGCCTGCAGGTGTTCGTAGAGGACTGGAGCTGCGAGGAGAACAAGCGCTACGGTGGCTGCGCCGAGTTCCGGCTCCAGTTCCTGCGCGACGACAGCGTGGAGCTGCCGCGCGCCTCGGTGGATACACAGGATGCGGTGGCCACCGCCGCCGACCAGGCGCTGGTGTCCTCGGCCGAGCAGTTCCAGGACGCCTACCTGGTGGCCACGGCCGGCGACCGCCTGTACTCCCTGCAGGCGGTCGAGGACCTGCTGCAGCCGCTGGCCAAGGTCACCCAGGAAGTCCGCATCCTGGCGGACCGCACGCAGCTGGACCTGCTGACCCAGTTGCTCGATCCGGTGGCCGGCGCCCGCTCGATCCTCACCAACCTGGTGGGCCTGCCCGGTGAGCTGTCGCAGCGCATCCAGGGCTTCGTGCGCAACCTCACCAACGCGGCCGACCTGTCGGAGCTGTTCGACCGCGGCTCGGGCGTGCACCTGCCGCCCGGCCGGGCCAGCAGCAACGGCGCGGCCCTCCTGCAGCTGCAGCGCACCGCCCTGGTGGTCCAGCAGGCCACGGTGGCCTCCCAGACCGACTACGCCAGCTACGACGAGGCGATGGCCACCCAGGCGCGGATCTCCGAGCAGATCGACACGCTGGCCTACGAGGCCGACGACGCGACCGTGATCGCCCTGCAGGACCTGCGCGCGGCGGTGGCCACCGACCTGAAGGCCCGCGGCGCCGACCTGGCGCGCATCACCCACTACACGCCGGCCGAGACCCTGCCGGCGCTGGTGATCGCCAATCGTCTGTATGGCCCGGCCGGCGTCGATGCCCGCGCCGAAGATCTGCTGCGCCGCAACCGCGTGGTGCACCCGGGCTTCGTCTCCGGCGGCAGGAAGCTGGAGGTCCTGACGCCGTGAGCGATCTGATCCTCAAGGTGGACGGCGTGCGCTACGAGGGCTGGAAGCGCCTGCAGGTGAGCCGCGGTATCGAGCAGCTGGCGGGCGCCTTCGACATCACCTGCGCGGACCGCTGGGCCATCCAGCGCCTGCCGCTGCCGATCCTCAAGGGCAAGGCCTGCACCGTGGAGATGGGCGGCAAGACGATTATCACCGGCTTCATCGATGCTGCGGCGCCGTTCTACAGCAGCCGCAGCCACGATCTGGCGATCCGCGGCCGTGATGCGACCGGCGACCTGGTGGACAGCTCCGCGACCACCAAGGGCAGCGGCTGGAAGGGCCGCTCGCTGCGGCAGATCGCCGAGACGCTGTGCCAGCCGCACGGCATCAAGGTGCTGGTGGAGCCCTCTGCCGCGAAGGAGGCCAACCGCCCGTTCCAGTACCAGCACCTGCAGCTGGGCGAGACCGTGGCCGAGGCGCTCGCCCGCCTGGCGAAGATCCGCGGGGTGCTGCTGATGTCCAACGGGCTGGGCCAGCTGCTGATGACCCGCGCCGGCAGCACCCGCGCCAACACGCGCCTGGTGCTGGGCCAGAACGTGCTGGAGGCCCGCGGCGAGGACAGCGACCTGGACCGCTACCACGAGTACCGCGTGATCGCCCAGGCCCGGGAGTCGGACGAGTTCGAGGGCCAGCGAGCCCAGCAGATCGGCGCCCCGGTGTTCGACACCGGCGTGCGCCGTGGCCGGCTGCTGATCATCGACCCGCATGACGCGACCGACCGCAGCGGCTGCCAGCAGCTCGCCGCCTGGAACCGCTCCACCCGAGCCGCCAAGGGTGCCCAGGTGACTTACACGGTGCGCGGCTGGATGGACGGCGACCGCCCCTGGCAGCCGAACACCCTGGTGCAGGTGCAGGACCCCTGGGCGCGCTTCGACGGTGACTACCTGATCGCCTCGGTGGACCAGGGCATGGATGAGCGCGGCGAGCTGACGACGCTGACCACGGTGCCGCCCGCCGCCTACGAGCTGCTGCCGCAGCGCGAGATCAACCCGGAGGCCGACGACGAATGAGAGGCCTGGAGAAACTGATCGCCTCGATGCTGGCTCCGGTGAGTCGCCGCGTGCGGATGCTGGCCACGCGGGTGACCATCACCGCGGTGGACGACTCGCGCCGTATCCAGACTGTGCAGGTGTCCGGCCTGGAGGGCGAGGACCTGCCCGACGTGCAGCGCTTGCAGCAGTTCGGGTTCAGCGCCAATCCGCCGATCGGCGCCACCGGCCTGGTGATCTGCATCGGCGGCAGCCGTACCAACCCGGTGGTGATCTCGGCCGAGGACGGCAGCACCCGGGTGCTGAACCTGGAGCCGGGCGAGGCCTGTGTCTACAACGCCTTCGGGGATTTCATCCGCCTTAAAACCAGCGGTGAAGTACTCGTAAAGGCCCGTTCAAAGGTCACGGCGGACGCGCCCCTGGTGCATGCCCTCCACGACATGCAGGTGGGCGGTAACCTGCTGGTGGAAGGCCACACCACCATCGCCCAGAACCTGCTGGTGGAAGGCGCGGCCGGCGTGACCGGCGCCCTGGCCTCGGCCACATCGGTGAGCGACCCGACCGGCTCGATGGCCGGCATGCGCGGCGTGTTCAACGGCCATACCCAACCCGTCAGCGGCGGCGTGGCGCAGCCGCCGTCGACGCCGATGTGAGCCCGACATGACCGACTTCGCGCTGAAGGTATTGGAGGACGGCTCGCTGGATGTCTACCTGTTCGACGGGGAACTCCTCGAGGACGAGTCCCTGCGCACGCCGGTGGCGGTCTCGCTGCTGACCGACCGCGAGTGGCCGGACTCCCCGGACGGCGATCGCCGCGGCACCTGGCAGGACATGCTGCTGGCCAATCCCTCCGATCGCCACGGCTCCTGGTTGTGGCGCCTGAACCGCCGCAGGCGCGAGCCGGGAGTGTTGGCCGAGGCCCGCCAGTACGGCGAGCAGGCACTGGCCTGGCTGATCGAGGACGGCATCGCCAGCGCGGTCACGGTGACCGCGCTGTGGGACGAGCGCCAGCACCTGCAGCTGGACATCGAGATACAGCGCCCCGAGGGCGTGGCTCGCTTCCGCATGGCGGAGCTTTGGCAGAAGTCCCTGGCCAAGAGCGCGGGCGCGCAGGCCGAGGACTACAGCGATGACATCGCCTATCTGGCCGCGGGCTTCGAGCACATCTACTACATCGACTATCCGGAGGCCACGCTGTGAGCAGCGCTGATATCCAACTGCAAGACGCCCTGCGCCGCATCACCGTGGTGCTGGAATTCCTGGAACGCATCCGCAAGGGCGGTGACGACGAGACCGTCAGCAATGGCGTCGAGGATCTGCCGACCGTGTCCAAGCTGATGGCCGACGTGCGGGCCGACATCGACGTGGCGATCGGCGACTTCGTGGCCGCGGTCGAGAGCGTGTCGTCGGCAATGGTCGCCGCCGTGAGCGCCGCGGCCGTGTCCGAGGCAGCCCGCGACTCGTCCATCATTGAGGCGGGCAACTACGCGACCGAAGCGCTCGGCCGCGCGGCCGTGGCCGATGGCCAGGCATTCCGTGTCCAGGGTTCCGGCGATATCGCCGTGACGGAGTACCGGAGAGTCAATTCGGGCTCCTCCACCCCGATTGCGGTCTACCCGAGCCTGGGCGCCGTCAACAACGCGAAGGTGATGGACATTGCCAACGGCAGCCAGCGCGTGGACGACTTCACCGACCTGACCCGCGCCGTGATCCAGCAGACCCTGGGTGGCAGCTTGACCCCGTTCGGACGGGTGCAGCGGGTGGGTGGCGGCCTGGAGGTGGATTGCACCACGGCGAGCCGCTACTTCGTGCTGAGCCGGGATTTCATCTGCCGTAACGGTGTCGAGCAGGAGATCACCCTCAAGGGCAGCGAGATCCGCATCGACGCCGGCACTATCTCGATCGGCATCGCGGTCGGCCTGTCCGGTGGCGCCCGCCGGATGTACATGTACGGCTCCGGGGGGCTCGTGTCGTCGGTGCTTGATGCCGAGACGGTGACCACCATCGCCGCTGCATCCGCCAGCCGGGCTTTCGTCAACGGCTCGACGATCGCGATTACGCTGCGCCGCTTCATGGACGGCAGCGGGCAAATCGTCATCACCACGCCCTCGGGTGCGCAGCAGATTTTCGCCGTCGCCGGTATCCCGGTCGGCCCTGTCTGGCTGACCCACCGCGGCGACGGCTTCGTCTACTACAGCACGATGACGTCGGAGATCCTGCCGGCCCTGGCGGTGCGCCGCCTGGCCGAGTCGGCGACCAAGGAACTGGATACCGGCAACCGGGCCTCGCTGGTGGCGATCGAGGAGATCATCCGCCCGCAGCTGCGCACCGATCCGGTCGGCTTCACCGCCGCGCCCCTGGGCGGTCGCATCATCGAGCGCTTGGACGGTTCGTTCACCTCCGATATCGACTTCATGTCGAAGATTCCCTTCGACCCGGCCCTGGCGACCAAGCTCTACTGCCGCAACGACACGGGCAACGACGCGAACGCCGGCACCGCGACCAGCCCGCTCAAGAGCCTGCGCCAGCTGCTCCACGGGCGCACCGGCAACGTGATCGCCTACGTGCGGCCGGGCGTGTACGCCGACGCGGATTCGTTCGGCGATGCCAACCCCCTCTGCAACCTGGTGCTGCTGCCCTGGGAGGGCGACGGCCGGATCATCTCCAGCCTGCATACGGCAGGGCTGGTCTGGACCCTGTCTCCGGGCAAGGCGAACACCTGGGAGACCACGGTGGCCTCGGTGGGCACCATCGTCGACGACATGTTCCTGGACGCCTGGGGCCGTGCCACTCGCCTGGTGGCGGCGCCGACGGCCGACGCCGTTGAGGACCTGCCGAACAGCTATTTCCGCGACGGCACCAACCTGAAGGTGCACACCTTCAACGGCCGCCAGCCGGACGGCCAGTTCCGTGTCTTCAAGGATGCGCGTAACAGCCTGTACGGCCTGTTGGGCGGGTTCGCGCTGTACAAGGGCGTGGATTTCGAGGGCGGCTCCCGCCCCATGCAGCAGGCCTGCCTGGACCTCGTCGCCACGAACACCGTCTACCTGGACGATTGCGGATTCGGCTATGCCGGCGGCAGCTCGGGCAGCAATGGCTTCAATACCAATGGCGCCACCCTGTCGTTCCTGAAGCGCTGCTGGGCCTACTCCAGCCGCTATGACGGCCTGAACTACCACGGCTTCACCTTGGGGGAGGCCATCAGCGCTGGGCCGCAGGCGAACGAGATCGAGTGCCGCGCCACCAACAACGGCCACGACAGCGGTGGCACCCACAACAGCAGCACGATGCATGACGGCGGGCGCCTCCGCCGCATTGGCTGCAACTACGAGGGCAGCCTCAACCGCCAGGTGCATGACGTCAACGACAGCCAGTCGGCCAACTGGGGCGTGGTGGCCAAGAGCCCGCGCGGCCCCGAGAACCCGATCAACTTTGTTGCCGGCGTCAACGATGCGGACCTCACCAAGATGTGGCTCTACAAGACGCGCAGCCAGGGCGCCCTCTTCGACTACGCCACCTATGCCTCGGCTCAGATCCGCACCTACGGGGTCACGGATTCCGGCCTGATCCTGCCCGGCAGCAACGTGCTGCCCTACACCCCGTAACGGCGGTTTAAATGCCCTTCGAACGCCCCTCACTGAACACGCTGCAACAGCGCTCGCTCAGCGACTTCCAGGCCCGCCTGCCGGGTAGCGCCCCGGTGCTGCGCCGTCGGTTGCTCGGCAACCTGCTGGCGGCTATCTCCGGTGCCGTGCACGGCCTGTACGGCTGGCTCGCCGAGCGCGCCCGGCAGGATGTGCCGTACACCGCCACTGGCGAGGACCTGGTGCGCTGGGCCGGTATCTGGGGTGTGGTCAAGAAGCAGCCCACCTACGCGGTCGGCTCCGTGACCTTGACCGGCGCCCCCGGCAAGGTCATCGAGGCCGATGCTCGCCTGCAGACCTCGAGCGGCATCGAGTTCTCGATCGAGGACGAGGTGACCATTGACGGCGACGGCGAGGCGGTGGCCTCCGTCGCCGCCGTGGAACCCGGCAAAGCGGCCAACGTGGCGTCTGGCGCCGTCCTGTCCTTCATCAGCCCGCCCGAGGGTGTGGACGGCGAGGCGGTGGCCACGGACGGGCTCAGCGGCGGCGCCGACCTGGAGTCGGACGACAGCCTGCGCGCCCGCATGCTCCGCGAGATCCAGGACCCGCCCCAGGGCGGCTCCAAAGCCGACTACGAGCGCTGGGCGCTGCAGGTGGGGCCCATCACCCGCGCCTGGTGCTTCCCGACCTACCGCGGCCCCGGCTCGGTGCGGGTGTACGTGGTCAACGATGACCACGTCGGTGCCGATCTGGCCGGTGCCGGCGACGTGGCGGCCGCCTTCGACCACATCGACAGCGTCAAGCCGGTAGGTGTCGTGATCGAGGACCCGGAGAACCCGGGCGAGTACATCAACGGCCTGGAGGTGCTGGCGCCTACCAAGAAGCCGGTCAACTTCGTCATCGATGAGACGCCCGACGACCTGGCTGTCCGTGCCGCGATGGAAGCCGCCATCAAGGATCTGTTCCGCCGCGAGGCGGTGCCCGAGGGCGGCATCGCCTACAACAAGATCATCGTGGCCCTGGGCGCCGCCACCGGCGCGCAGACCTTCACGGTGTCGGCCCCGGTCGCGGCGCCCACCGCCGACGAGGGCGAGCTGCTCGTGCCCGGCACCTTCACCTTCTGATGAGCCCAGAAAACTACCGCGACCAGCTGCTGGCGCTGCTGCCCACCGGGCCGCTCTGGGAGCGTCTGCGCGGCGGCCCGTCCTGGCTGGGGATGCTGCTGGGCATCGGCGATGCCCTGGCACGTTTCCATGCCGCTGGCCTGCGCCTGAAGCGCGAAGCCGACCCCCGCACCACCTCGGAGCTGCTGCCGGAGTGGGAGGCCAGTTGCGGCCTGCCGGACGGTTGCTTGACCGGCGGCGGCTCGATCGAGCAGCGCCGCAGCGCTGTCCTGGCCCGTCTGACTGCCACGGGCGGCGCCAGCCCGGACTATTACATCGGGGTGGCCGCCCAGATCGGTTTCACCGTCACGGTCCAGACCGTCGCCCCGGCGGTCTGGCGGGTGCACGCCCCTGACGAAACGGTCACCGAGATGACCTGCAACGACACCTGCAATGACGCCCTGCGGACGTGGGGCAACGACCAGCTGGAGTGCCTGCTCAACCGCATCAAGCACGCCCATCACCAGCTGCTGTTCGCCTACGGAGACTGAAATGGATCGCATCACCGGCGCCAACGCCACCATCGACAACCGCTTCCAGGACGGTAACGCCGGCACCGGCCAGCGGGCCACGTCGTTCAATGCCACTTGGGCCAACGGCGTCCAGGAAGAGCTGATGACGATCATCACGGCCGGCGGCCTGGCTGGGAACGCTGCCGTGTTCGACCTGGTGCTCAAGGCGATGGTCAACGTCTGCCACCCGGTGGGCGAGGAGCTGACCCTCAATAACAACACGAACCCCAACGCCCTGTGGCCCTGGCAGACCTGGGTGGAGGACACCACCGGCCGCGTCACGGCCTCCCGTGACCCCGCCCAGGTGGAGTTCGACACTACCGGCAAGCAGGGCGGCGCCAAGACGGTCGCCCTGACGGTTGCACAGATGCCTGCCCACAAGCACGTCAACGGCGCCCGTACTGAGGGCGGGGAGGATGCCGCTGTGTACGGAATCACCGCGGTGCCGGCTGGCCAGGCGGTCGATCAGAACGGCGGGGGGGGATACAACACGGCGCCCTATACCAGCACCGAGGGCGAGGGCGCCGCCCATAACAACCTGCAGCCCTACATCGTTCGCCGGAAGTGGATTCGGACGGCCTGATACACCAGTAGAACGGGGCGGCCTCGGCGCTGTTAGAGCAGCGCCAGGGCCGCCTTCACACCTGAATAGACCAGGTGAGCCGACCAAAGGCCCCGCTGCCCGGTACCGAGCGGACGGGAGCCTACCAAGAAACCTATGGAGCGCTCACCCTTGACAGCAGCACAACCCATCATCCCTTGGATCGGCGGCAAGCGCCGCCTGGCAGAGCAGATCATCCCGCTGTTCCCCGACCATATCTGCTACGTCGAGCCGTTCTGCGGCGCGGCGGCCGTGTTCTTTAACAAGCAACCGTCCAAGGCTGAAGTCCTCAACGACGTAAACGGCGAACTGATCAATCTCTACCGGGTGGTGAAACACCATTTGGAGGAGTTTGTAAGGCAGTTCAAATGGGCTTTTACCAGCCGCCAGATCTACGAATGGCACAAGATGACGGTGCCCGAGACCCTCACCGACATCCAGCGGGCCGCCCGGTTCTTCTACCTCCAGAAGCTGTCCTTCGGGGGCAAGGTCCAGGGGCAGACCTTCGGGACCAGCACCACGTCCCCGCCCAGGCTGAACCTGCTCCGGCTGGAGGAAGACCTGTCCCAGGCCTACCTGCGGCTGTCCGAGGCCACCATCGAGCACCTGACCTGGTCGGCCTGCATCAAGCGCTACGACCGGCCCCATACCCTGGCTTTCTGCGACCCGCCGTACTGGGAGACCGAGGGCTATGGGGTGGACTTCCCCATGGCCGAGTACGAGGCCATGGCGGAGCTGGCCAGGACCATGCAGGGGACCATGATCATCACGGTCAACGACCACCCCGAGATGCGCCGGGTGTTCGCCGGCCTGCCCATGGAGTCGGTGGAGATCCTCTACACGGTGGCCGGAGGGGACAAGGCGACCGAGGCCCGGGAGCTGATCATCGGCAATTGGCGGGGCGGCTGGCCGGCGCCGAGGTCCCTGACCCAGCAGGTCGGCTTGGGCTGGTAGCGGGGGAGGTGTGCGGGCGCCCGCGCAGGGGCTAAAATTCCTGTCTCAAACCAAACGCGTTTCTGTCTCAAACCAAAGTGCGCGCTACAGTGTAAACCATGTCCTGGCACACCTGTAAAGGATGTGTCCGGTCTGAACATTTGCGCAAAGAAAAGTAACCAAAAGAAAGCGCCCCCAGATCCGAGTGGCCCCGCTTTGGCGGGGCAACCTGCGCGGCGGTCAGGTGCGACGGGTCGGGCCCACAGGCCATCCCTGGCCTGAGGCCCCTCGGCCGGACATCCTGTCCGGCTCGACCCTGCAGCCGACCCCCGCGCAGGCACTCGGATAATGGGACCCCAACGTCAAAAGCATTCGCTGGCGCTCATCAAGACACTGGAAGCGCCTATTGAAGGCCTCGGAAAAACAAAACCCCTCTGCCGCATCCGGGAGAGGGGTTCTGAAAACCGAGCGACTGACTCAGGTCTCGTCCATGAACCTCTGCTGCACCGCCTTGCCCTCGATCTTCTCGGGGCGCAGGTAGTTGCCGTCGGCCTGCAGGATCCAGGTCTGGGCGGTGTCGGCGAGGTAGCCGTTGAGGTCTTCCAGGATGCGGGCGCGGATCTTCTTGTCCTCCACCGGGAAGGCCACTTCCACGCGACGGAACAGGTTGCGCTCCATCCAGTCGGCGCTGGACAGCCAGACCTCGTCGGCGCCGTCGTTGTGGAAGCTGAACACGCGGTGATGTTCCAGGAAGCGGCCGATCAGCGAGCGGACCACGATGTTCTCGGACATGCCCTTCACGCCGGGGCGCAGCGAGCACATGCCGCGCACGATGCAGTCCACCTTCACGCCGGCCTGCGAGGCGCGGTACAGGGCCTGGATGATCTCCGGCTCCACCAGCGAATTCATCTTGGCGACGACACGCGCCGGCTTGCCCTTCCTGGCGTTCTCGATCTCGCGGTCGATGCGGTTGTGGAAGCCCTTGGCCATGGTGAAGGGCGACTGCAGCAGCTTGTGCAGCTTGGTCACCTTGCCCAGGCTGGTCAGCTGCAGGAAGACGGCGTGCACGTCCTGGCAGATCTGCTTGTCGGCGGTGAACAGGCCGTAGTCGGTGTACATGCGCGCGGTGCGCGGGTGGTAGTTGCCGGTACCCAGGTGGGCGTAGTGCCTGAGGCCGCTGTCCTCGCGGCGCACGATCAGGCACATCTTGGCGTGCGTCTTGTAGCCCACCACGCCGTAGACCACGTGTGCGCCCACGTCCTGCAGCTGCTCGGCGAGGTCGATGTTGGCTTCCTCGTCGAAGCGGGCGCGCAGCTCCACCACGGCGGTCACTTCCTTGCCGTTGCGGGCCGCCTCGATCAGGGCTTCCACGATGGCCGACTTGGTGCCGGTGCGGTACAGCGTCTGCTTGATCGCCAACACATTGGGATCGCGCGCCGCCTGGCGCAGGAACTCCACCACCGGGGTGAAGGAGTCGTAGGGGTGATGCAGCAGCTGGTCCTTCTGCCGGATGGTGGCGAACAGGTCGCTGCCCAGGGCCTTGGGCGTGCGCGGGACGAACGTCGGGTACTTCAGCTCCGGCCGGTCGATCAGGTCGGGCACCTGCATCAGGCGCATCAGGTTGACCGGGCCGTTGCAGGAGTAGATGTCGATGGCCTGCAACTGCATCTCTTCGGCCAGGTAGTTCACCAGCCGTTCGGGACAGTTGTGGGCCACCTCGAGGCGCACCGTGTCACCCCACTGGCGCTGTGCCAGCACGTCTTCCAGCTCTTCCAGCAGGTCGTCGGCCTCGGCCTCGTCCAGCGCCAGGTCGGAATTGCGCGTGACGCGGAACTGGAAGCAGCCACTGGCCTCCATGCCGGGGAACAGCTCGTCGACGTAGGCGTGGATCACCGACGACAGGAACACGAAGTCGTGCGGGCCGCTGCCTTCCACCGTCTTGGGAATCTGGATCAGGCGCGGCAGGGCGCGCGGCGCCTGAACGATGGCGTAGGGCGTGCTGCGCCCGAAGGCGTCCTTGCCCGACAGCGAGACGATGAAGTTCAGCGACTTGTTGAGGATGCGCGGGAATGGATGCGCCGGGTCCAGCCCGATCGGCGACAGCACCGGCGCCAGCTCGTTCTGGAAGTAGCTGCGCAGCCAGGCGTCCTGTTCGTTGGTCCACTCGCTGCGGCGCACGAAGCGGATCTTCTCGCTCTCCAGCGCCGGGATCAGCACCTCGTTGAACACCCGGTACTGCTCCTCCACCAGGCCGTGGGCGCGGGTGCCGATCGCCGTCAGCAGCTCGGCAGGGGTCTGGCCGTCGGAGCCGCGCTGGGCGGGGTTGATCTCGGCCATCTGCTGCAGGCCGGCGACGCGGATCTCGAAGAACTCGTCGAGGTTGGAGCTGGAGATACACAGGAACTTCAGGCGTTCCAGCAGCGGCACCGTCTCGTCCAGCGCCTGGGCCAGCACGCGGCGGTTGAATTCGAGCAGCGACAGCTCGCGGTTCAGGAACAGCTCGGCGGGGGTGAGCTCGAGCGCAGGGGGGTTCTTCATGGGATCGTTCGCGGAGGGTTCGGCCAGGACCCGGACGTTTAGCGCCGCAATGTTGCGTTCCTGTGACATGGAGCCGTCGGCGGCCTACTTGACCACGATGTTCTGCGCGCTCTTGACGATTTCCTCGGGCGAGACCTTGCCGGGGACCGCCAGGCCGCGCTGCACCGCCGGGCGTGCGCCAACCTTGTCCATCCAGGCGCTGAGGTTCGGCAGGTCGCGCGCTTCCACGCCGGCCCAGCCGTGGATCTTCACCCAGGGGTAGGTGGCGATGTCGGCGATGGAATAGTCACCGGCCAGGTACTCGCTGCGGCCCAGCTGCGTGTCCAGCACCTCGTACAGGCGCCGGGTTTCCTTCTGGTAGCGGTCGATGGCCGGCTGGATCTTCTCGGGGAAATAGCGGAAGAACACATTGGCCTGGCCCTGCATGGGGCCGACGCCACCCATCTGGAACATCAGCCACTGGATCGCCCGCGAGCGGCCCTGGACGTCGGCCGGCAGGAAGCGGCCGTACTTCTCGGCCAGGTAGATCAGGATGGCGCCGGACTCGAACACGGCGAAATCGCCGGCGTCGCGGTCCACGATGGTCGGGATGCGGCCGTTGGGGTTCAACTGCAGGTAGTCCGGGCGCTTCTGGTCGCCGCGGGAGATGTCCACCGGGACCACCCGGTACGGCACCCCCAGTTCCTCCAGCATGATCGAGGCCTTGTGGCCATTGGGGGTCGGGGCCGTATAAAGGTCAATCATTTATCACAAATCCTTCGGGGGCGGGATCATCGGCCATGGTGGCCCCCCACCCGAGGAACTGTCAAAGCGCCGTCCCGACGCCGGGTTCAGCGCAGCGCCAGGGCCCGGTCGGGGTAGTCCGTGAAGATGCCGTCCACGCCCTGGGCGCGCAGGCGGCGCATGTCGTCCGGATGGTTCACGGTGTAGGCGTAGACCTTCAGGCCGCGCGCATGCGCGTCGGTCACCAGCTTGTCGTCCACGAACTCGTCGGACACGTTGAGGCTGGCGGCGCCCAGTTCGGCCGCCGAGCCGGCCCAGTCCAGCGGCACGCCGCAAACCAGGGCCCCCACCGGCACCTCCGGTAGCAGCTGGCGGAACTCCCAGAGCTCCGGCAGGTGGAAGGAGGACACCAGGAATTGTTCCGCCGGCCAGCCGTCGGCCAGGTAGTCGCGCAGCACGCGTGCCACCGCGGCGGCGCAGCCGCCCCAGGTCTTCAGCTCGATGTTCACGCCCGCGCGCTGGTCCACCAGGTCCAGGGCCTCCTGCAGCGTCGGGATCTGCTGGCCCTGGCCGGCGTCGAGCCGGCGCAGTTCCTCGAACGTGTACTCCGCCAGCGGGCCCTGGCCGTTGGTGGTGCGGTCCAGGCGCAGGTCGTGCATCAGCAGCAGCTCGTCGCCGAGCTGCTGCACGTCGAACTCCACCCAGTGCGCGCCCATGCGGATGCCGGCATCGATGGCCAGCAGGGTGTTCTCCGGCGCGTGGCCGCGGGCGCCGCGGTGGCCGATCACCAGGAATTCCGATGCCTCGCTCATGCGCCTGCCCTCCACTGCGGGAAACTAGAACTCGCCGACGGTCACGATCTTCATCGCATTGGTGCCGCCGGGGCCGGTGAAGTCGCCCTTGGTCATGATCACGCGCTGGCCCTTGGTGACGTCGCCGCGCTTTTCCATGTGCGCGATCGCTTCCTGCAGCGGCTTGAGCGTGTCGAGCATGCTGGGGGCGAATTCCACCGGGAAGACGCCGCGACACAGCGCCATGCGGCGCCGCGTCTTTTCATGGCGGGTCAGGGCGAAGATCGGAATGTTGAGCTCGCTGCGCGACATCATCAGTGCCGTGCTGCCCGATTCGGTCAGCGACAGGATGGCGTCGGCGCGCATGTTGCGCGCGGTCCAGGCCGTGGCCATGGCGATGGCCTCGTCGGTGCGCTCGAAATGCGCGTCGAAGGAGCGGCGGAAGCGGCCGGGGCGGTCCGGCATGGCGCCCTCGGCGCCGATGCAGACGCGCGACATCGCCTCCACCACTTTGACCGGATACTTGCCGCTGGCGGTCTCGGCCGACAGCATCACCGCGTCGGTGCCGTCCATGACGGCGTTGGCCACGTCCAGCACTTCGGCGCGGGTCGGCACCGGGCTGGTGATCATCGATTCCATCATCTGCGTGGCGGTGATCACCATGCGGTTCTGCTCGCGGGCTTCGCGGATGATGCGCTTCTGCCAGCCAGGCAGCTCGGCGTCGCCGATCTCCACACCCAGGTCGCCGCGCGCCACCATCACCACGTCGGAGGCGGCCACCAGCTCCACCAGTTCCGGCAGGGCCTCGGCGCGCTCGATCTTGGCTACCAGGGCGCAGTCGCCGCCGGCTTCCTTGACCAGCTCGCGGGCCTGCAGCATGTCCTGCGCCGAGCGCGGGAAGGACACGGCGATGAAGTCCACGCCGATGCTCACGGCATAGCGCAGGTCGGAACGGTCCTTGTCGGTCAGGGCCTCGGCCGACAGGCCGCCACCCTGCTTGTTGATGCCCTTGCGGTTCGACAGCACGCCGCCGAGCAGCACCGTGGTGTCGATACGCGTGCTGCCCACCGCGTCCACGCGCAGCGAGATGGCGCCGTCGTTGAGCAGCAGGGTATCGCCGGGCGCCACGTCGCGCGGCAGCTCGGCGTAGGCGCAGCCCACCACCGTGATGTCGCCGGCCTCCGAGCCCAGGGCGGTATCCAGTGCGAAGGTCTGGCCCTCCAGCAGCTCCACCGGGCCGGCGGCAAAGGACTCGATGCGGATCTTGGGACCCTGGAGGTCGGCCAGGATGCCGATGTCCAGCCCGAGCTCCGTCGCCGCGTCGCGCACCGCCTGCGCCCGGCGGGCATGGTCTTCCTGCTTGCCGTGCGAGAAATTGAGGCGGACCACGTCGACGCCGGCCGCCAGCAGGCGCTTGAGCACCCCGGGCTGGTCGGTGGCGGGGCCGAGGGTAGCGACGATCTTGGTGCGGCGGGCCATGAGTTCTCCGATAATGCTGGCCATCAGTCTACTCCCGCTGCCGTAATCGGCGCGCCTTCCCCGACGAAACGATCACCCAAACGATCACCACCATGACCACGCTCGGAACACCGCTGTCCCCCAATGCCACCCGCCTGCTGATGCTGGGCTCCGGTGAACTCGGCAAGGAAGTCGTGATCGAGGCCCAGCGCCTGGGCGTGGAATGCATCGCGGTGGACCGCTACGCCAACGCGCCGGCCATGCAGGTGGCGCATCGCAGCCATGTGATCCGCATGCTCGACGGCGACGAACTGCGCCGCGTGATCGAGCTGGAGAAGCCGCACTTCATCGTGCCGGAGATCGAGGCCATCCACACCCCGACGCTGCAGGAGCTGGAGGCCGAGGGCTATCATGTGATCCCCACCGCTCGCGCCGCGCGCCTGACCATGGACCGCGAGGGCATCCGCCGCCTGGCCGCCGAGGAACTGGGGCTGCCGACCTCGCCCTACCGCTTCGCCGACCGCTATGAAGACTACGAGGAGGCCGTGCGCGCCCTGGGCATGCCCTGCGTGATCAAGCCGGTGATGTCCTCGTCCGGCAAGGGCCAGAGCGTGGTGAAGACCGAGGCCGACATCCAGGAGGCCTGGGAGTATGCCCAGGCCGGCGGCCGCGCCGGTGCCGGCCGCGTGATCGTCGAGGGCTTCATCGACTTCGACTACGAGATCACCCTGCTGACCGTGCGCCACGCTGCCGGTACCGACGGCTCCGACGCCGTGAAGACCTCGTACTGCGCCCCAATCGGCCACCTGCAGATCGACGGCGACTATCGTGAGTCCTGGCAGCCGCACCCCATGAGCCCCGCGGCACTGGCCAAGGCGCAGTCGGTGGCCGACCAGATCACCTCCGCCCTGGGCGGCCGCGGCCTGTTCGGCGTCGAGTTGTTCGTGCGCGGTGACGAGGTGATCTTCTCCGAGGTCTCGCCGCGCCCGCACGATACCGGCCTGGTGACGCTGATCTCGCAGGACCTGTCCGAGTTCGCGCTGCACCTGCGCGCCATCCTCGGCCTGCCGGTGCCCAACATCCGCGGCCGCGGCCCCGCGGCGTCCTGCGCCCTGCTGCTGGAGGGCGACCGCCCGGCCCCGGCCTTCGCCGGCGTTGCGGCCGCCCTGGCCGAGCCGGATACCCAGTTCCGCCTGTTCGGCAAGCCCGAGATTGCCGGCAAGCGCCGCATGGGCGTGGCCCTGGCGCTGGGCGACAGCATCGATGAGGCGCGCGCCAAGGCGCGCCGTTCGGCTGCCGCGGTGAAGATCGCCTGAGCGGCGGCGCTACTGGGGCCTTGCAAACAGGCCCTAGTGGCGCTGGCGCAGCAGCGCCCCTGCAATGGAGTAGACCTTCGCGGTCCCCGGCACGTCCGCCTCCGGCGGCCGGCGTGGTTCCATGTGCTTCTCCAGCCGCAGCTCGGTCTCCAGGCGTTCGCTGAAGTCCTGCAGGCGTTCGTGCTTGCGCAGTTCCACCAGGCCGACGTTCAGGCTCAGCGGGCCGCCGTCGAAGTGCTGCATGCGTCGGGCGAACTCGCGCTTCAGGTTTTCCAGGTACTCGGTGGCCTGGTTCTGTTCGCTGAACATCACCGCCAGGAACTGATCCTCCTCCCAGCGGCCGACCCAGTCGCTCTTGCGCTTGAGCCACTGGCGCAGGAACTCCCCCAGCTCCCGGATCGCCCGGTCGCCAGCGTCCACGCCGCATGCCTCGTTGAGGCGGGCGATGTGGGCCGGGTCGATCAGGGCCACCGTCAGCCGGGAGCCGGTGCGTTCGGCGGCATGCACGGCCAGACGCAGGTACTCCCCGGCGAAGCGGCGGTTGGGCAGGCCGGTCAGGGCGTCGTCCAGGCTCAGGGCCTGCAGGCTCTGGCCCTGGGCGGCCTCGGCTTCCAGCGCCCGGCGCAGTTCGCGCAGCAGGTCGCCCATGTCGCCCCCCAGGTCGGTCGGCAGGGGCTGGACCCGGCCCCGGGTGGCGCGCAGCTGGAGCGCGGCCTGGGCCATGCGCAGGGGGGCGAGCAGCTGCTGCACCCCCCAGAGCGCCAGCCCGGTGCCCGCCAGCGCCCCCAGCAGCACCAGGGTGCCGCGGGGCGCTCCGGGCACCAGCAGGCCCGCCAGCAAGCCCATCAGGGGCATCAGGCCGGCCAGGGCAACCAGGGCGGAAAGCTGCGCGTCCAGCTGCCGGAACGGCAGCCAGCGGGCCAGGCGGCGGTAGGGGGCGAGGGTGACGGCGGCAGGCTTCATGGGCGGACTCCGCATGGCCCGCACGGCCACGCATGGTCGCAAAATAGCCAGCCCCGCCCCCCTTGGGCGGCCCGGGCGGGCCAAAGGGCGCCGGGGGCCGACAAAAGCCGTTCATGCAGCGTCACGGGACCTCGCGTACAATTCGCGACCTTTTTTGCGCACCGCAGCAATCGGACATCCTCCCGTGAGCATCCAGAATCTCCGCAACATCGCCATCATCGCCCACGTCGACCACGGCAAGACCACGCTCGTCGACAAGCTCCTGCGCCAGTCGCAGACCCTCGATGCCCGCGAGCAGCTCGGCGAGCGCGTGATGGACTCCAACGACCTGGAACGTGAGCGCGGCATCACGATCCTGGCCAAGAACACGGCGATCCGCTGGCTCGACAAGCGCACCGGCATCGACTACCGCATCAACATCGTCGACACCCCGGGCCACGCCGACTTCGGCGGTGAGGTCGAGCGCGTGCTGTCCATGGTGGATTGCGTGTGCCTGCTGGTGGACTCGGTCGACGGCCCCATGCCGCAGACCCGCTTCGTCACGCAGAAGGCCTTCAACATGGGCCTGAACCCGATCGTGGTGCTGAACAAGATCGACCGCCCCGGCGCCCGTCCGGACTGGGTCGTCGACCAGGTCTTCGAGCTGTTCGACCGCCTCGGCGCCACCGACAAGCAGCTGGACTTCCCGTTCATCTACGCCTCCGGCCTCAACGGCTATGCCGGCAACTCGCCGGACATCCGCGAGGGCGACATGACGCCGCTGTTCGAGACCATCGTGGACAAGGTGCCGGTGCCGGATGTGCACCCGGATGAGCCTTTCCAGATGCAGATCACCTCCCTGGCCTACTCCAGCTACGTCGGCGTGATCGGCACCGGCCGCGTCAAGCGCGGCCGCGTCAAGACCAACCAGCAGGTCACGGTGATCGGCCGTGACGGCGCCACCCGCAACGGCCGCGTGCTGCAGGTACTGGGCTTCATGGGCCTGGACAAGCACGAGGTTCCCGAGGCCGAGGCCGGCGACATCATCGCCATCACCGGCGTGGAAGACCTGGGTATCTCCGAGACCGTCTGCGATCCGAAGAACCCCGAGGCGCTGCCGACCCTGCAGGTCGACGAGCCGACGATGAGCATGATCTTCGAGGTCAACAAGTCGCCGTTCGCGGGCAAGGAAGGCAAGTTCGTCACCAGCCGCCAGATCGGTGACCGCCTGCAGCGCGAGCTGAAGACCAACGTCGCCCTGCGCGTCGAGCCGATGTCCACCGGCGACCAGTTCCGCGTCTCCGGACGCGGCCTGCTGCACCTGGGCATCCTGCTCGAGAACATGCGCCGCGAAGGCTACGAGATCGCCGTGTCGCGTCCGCAGGTGATCCTGAAGGAAGTCGACGGCGAGATCTGCGAGCCCTACGAAACGCTGGTCGCCGACGTCGAGGAGCAGAACCAGGGTGGCGTCATCCAGGGCCTGGCCGAGCGCGGCGGCAAGATGCAGAACATGATCCCCGACGGCAAGGGTCGCGTGCGCCTGGAGTACATGGTGCCCTCGCGCGGCCTGATCGGCTTCCAGACCCAGTTCATGACCATGACCTCGGGCACCGGCCTGCTGTTCCATAACTTCGACCATTTCGGCCCGAAGACCGACGCCAGCGACATCGGCCAGCGTCGCAACGGCGTGATGATCTCCAACGAGATGGGCAAGGTGCTGGCTTACGCCCTGTTCAACCTGCAGGAGCGCGGCCGCATGATGGCCGAGCCGGGCGACGAGGTGTACGAAGGCCAGATCGTCGGCATCCACTCGCGCGACAATGACCTGGTGGTCAATGCCCTCAAGGGCAAGAAGCTGACCAACATGCGCGCCTCGGGCTCGGACGAGAACGTCATCCTGGTGCCGGCGGTAAAGTTCGCCCTGGAACCGGCGCTGGAATTCATCAACAACGACGAACTGGTCGAACTGACCCCGACCTCGATCCGCATCCGCAAGAAGTTCCTGAAGGAACACGAGCGCAAGCGTTCGGACCGCGACGACTGAGTCGTCTGCTGCAAGAAAAAGCCCCGCATCGCGGGGCTTTTTTGTGGCCGGGCGGCGGGAGCCGCAGGTCGTACATGCGGTGCCGCCAGAGAGCGTAAGGCGGGAAGGAACTAAAACCGCCACCTCATCCTCAACTGCGGCACCCGCTCGTCCAGCGTGTCCTGCAGGCTCTCGCGATCCTCGCGCGAGGTGCCCTTGAGGTCGTGCAGCCAGGGGGTGTATTCGACGTACAGCTCGGCGCTGCCGTAGGTGTCCAGCCAGCGGTCCACGTCCAGCCGCAGCTGCGGCGTCAACATCAGGCGGCGGCCGTCGGCGCGGTCCTCCGGGGCCAGGGACAGGCCCAGGGCCCAGAAGGGCTGGTCGCCGTGGCGGCGGCTGGACAGGCCGTCCGGCGTGAAGGCGTAGCGCGCGCCCTCGCCGCGGCGGCGCTTGGAAGTGGAGACGCTGGCCTGCAGCAGGCCGTCGCCGGGCAGGTGCAGGTCCAGGCCGGCGCCGTAGCGCCAGCGGCGCAGCAGGTCCTCGGTGTCGCTGCGCGCGTCGAAGCGCAGGCGCATGCTCTGGCGGGCGTAGGCGTCGTTGCTCCACTCGGCCAGGCGAATCCCGGCTTCCAGCGGCGTGGTGGCCGTGCCGCCGGTCCAGCCGGTGCTCAGCTGCGGCGTTTCGGGCGAGCAGCCCAGCCAGCGGAAGCCCTGGTCCTCCTGGCATGCGGCGGCTGCAGGGCCGCAGCAACCCAGCATCATCAAACCCGCAAGCCCCTCGCCGTACCGCTTCATGACGCCCCCCGATCGAATCAGGCATCTGTCTTCAGTTTTCGGCAAAACCCGGAGGAAAAGTTGACCGTTCGCGCGCTGCGCAGGACCGTTCGGATGGCCGGAAAACTGCGCTCCGTCAGCCCCTACGAAAAAGCCCCGCACGAGCGGGGCTTTTTCTTACAGCCTGGCGAGGTCAGGCGGCGACCTGGGCAGCCTGCAGGCTCAGCAGGCGCAGGCGGCGGTGCTGCTGGTGCAGGGACTCCTCCAGCGTGCGGATGCGGGCGCGGGCCTCGCTGTTCTCCCACTGCTCGGCGAGCTGGCGCTTGGCGGCTTCCAGCTTCTCCTGCTGCAGCTTGGCCCACTCCGAGGCGATCTCGGCGTAGTGCTTCAGCTCGTGCTCCAGCAGCGCCTGCAGCGTGGCCAGGCGGCCGGGCTGGGCGTCGGGATGCGCCTTGGCCAACTGTTCCTGCGCGCGCTCCAACTGGCGTTGCACCATCTGGCGGCGGATGACGAACTCCGGCACGCGCTTGAGGTTGTAGGCCAGGCCCAGGCGGGCGGCGCCGGCGATCATCCACTTGGTGGGGTCCCACTGCCACCAGCGGATGCCGTTGCGGTAGTCCCACTGAAAGATGTGGTGGTAGTTGTGGTAGCCCTCGCCATAGGTGAACAGGGCGAGCACGTCGTTGTCACGCGCGCTGTTCTCGGTGGTGTAGGGCTGGCGGCCCCAGTAGTGGGCCAGCGAGTTGATGAAGAAGGTGAAGTGCTGGCTCATCACCAGGCGCACCAGGCCCACCAGGACCAGGAAGCCGCCGACGTCGCCGTAGGCCCAGCCCAGCAGCGCCGGCACGGCGATGTTCATGAACAGGGCGATGCCCAGGTAGTGCTTGTGCTGGAACATCACGATGGGGTCTTCCATCAGGTCGCGCGCGTTCTTGAAGTCCAGCGCGGAGCTGGGGTAGTTCCGCAGCATCCAGCCCATGTGCGAGAACCACAGGCCGCGCTCGGCCGAGTAGGGGTCGCGGTCGCGGTGGTCCACTTCCTTGTGGTGGATGCGGTGCATGGAGGCCCAGATCAGGACGCTGTTCTGCAGCGACATGGCGCCCAGCAGCATGTAGACGATCTTCAGGCTCCAGTGGGCCTGATAGGCGCGGTGCGCCCAGAGGCGGTGGTAGCCGCCGGTGATCGACATGCCGGTGCCGTACATGAACACCACGAACCAGACCCAGGCAGCGGTGCTGAAATCATGGGTCCAGGCATACCAGGGGAATACCGTCAGCATGCCCAGGGTGGTCAGGCTGAACAGGATCACGGCCGGCAGGTTGAGCGGCGCGCGCTCCCAGGCGGAATCCGAAGCGGATGACATACAGCACTTCTCCAGAATGACTTTTGCGGCACTTCCGGCCACTCGGCGCAGCATCGATGCTGTGCATGGAGCCCGAGGGGACCCTTGCGGCAACTATACACTTGTACAGAAACGCCGTGGCGGTTTCGTGACGGAATCTCTACACCCTGCAAATCGCAGCAATTCCCGGGCCTGCCGGGTACCGCCGCGGCGATTTCTGCAGGGTCATATCCCCTAGTCCTTGACCGGCATCACCCAGGCTTCGGCGGCATTGAGCTGGCGGCCGCGCAGCTCCGCCAGTCCGGCCCGCGCCTGGGCCAGGTCGGGATATTCCCCCACGGTGACGCGGAAGCGCACGCCCGACGGCGTGTCCGAGCGGCGTACCTGGGGGGTCTCGCCCTGGTTGAGCCAGCCGCGCACGGCGTTCTCGGCCGCGGCCGGATCGGGGAAGGACGCCAGGACCAGGGTCCAGCGCGGGCCGGCCGCGACCGGCGCCGTCGCCGGCTCTGCCGTCGGCTGGGCCACGGTGAGGTCGGCAGGCGGCAGCACTTCTGCGACCGGTGCCGGGCTCTGCTCGGCCAGCGCGCGGGCGTTGAGGTCGTCGGCGAAGGCGGTGCGCAGCAGCTTGCGCGCCAGCGCCTCGCCGCCGTCGCCATGGACCGGCATGCGGCCGCCCTGGCCGAACACCAGGCAGGCGCCCGGCTCGTCCAGGCGCTCACTGCCGGTGTCGGTCACGATCTCCACCGCTCCCGACAGCAGGCAGACGCTCTCGCCGCGCGCCGTCACTTCGGTCCAGGCCTCGCCACCGAACACGCGCAGTCGCAGGCGGCCGGCATTGAGGCGGTAGTCCTGCGGCGGCTGGCCGGAGCGGCCACGTGCATCCAGGCGCAGGGCGCCGCGCTCCAGGATCAGCTTGGCCACGCCGCTGTTGCCGGGGCCCGGCGGCTCGATGCTGTGCAGGCGCAGCGTGCTGTCGCCGCCCAGGCGCAGGGCGCCGCCGCCGTAGAGCTGCAGCGATACCCGGCCCTGTGGGCCGGTGACCACGCGATCCTCGGGGCTCAGCGGCAGGCGGCTGCGCAGTTCCAGGATCTCGTCGCCGCGCCGCAGTTCCGCCGAGGGCGCAACGCGCGCGACCGCCAGGGGCAGCGGCTGTGGCTGGGCCTGGGCCTGGGCCAGGCCGGCCAGCGCGAGCAAAGCCAGACCCGCAGGGCCCTGCGCAACGGCCTTTCGCCGCCTTGATTTTTGGATAAACTTTGAAATCATGTTTAAATAAATAATCACAATCGTCGGTCCTGCTGCGGCAGTGTACGCCGCCTTTCACAGGCACTACGCATGCTAGGATGACGTCGCGGTTTTTTCCTTCAAGACCGATTCGACCGCCTCCCAAATGCCCGAAGATTCCCAAGGCCCCATACGCGGGTCTGAACGCGTCGTTACGCCTCCCGCCGATCCGCAGGGCCTGCCGACGTGAGCGGCATCGTGGTGGTGGATCAGCGCTCCGACTGGCCGGCGAACATTCCCGGCATCGAGGTGGTGACGGCCTGGGACTATCTGACCGACGAGTCGATGACGCGCGCCAAGCGCTCGCGCATCTACAACCTCTGCCGCTCCTTCAGCTACCAGACCACCGGCTACTACGTGTCGCTGCTGGCCAGCGCCCGCGGGCACAAGCCGCTGCCCGAGATCACCACGATCCAGGACCTGAAGCTGGCGGAAAGCCCGTCGGTGCTCAACGACGAGATCGAGGAGCTGATCCAGCAGTCGCTGGCGCGCATCGGTTCGGGGGAGTACATCCTCAACGTCTATTTCGGTCGCTCCATCGCCAAGCGCCACGAGCGCCTGGCGCGGGCGCTGTTCAACCTGTTCCCGGCGCCGCTGGTGCAAGCCAAGTTCATCCACCGCGGTGACGAGTGGCGCGTGGAGACCCTGGGGCCCATCGCCCTGGGCGAGGTGCCGGCGGCGCACCATGAGTTCCTCTACGAGGCGGCGCGCGACTACTTCTTCATGAAGCGCCGCCACCCGCGTACCAAGCGCGACTCGGCTCGCTACGACCTGGCGATACTGGTCAACGACGACGAGAAGGAACCGCCGTCCAATGCCCGCGCCCTCAAGGCCTTCGAGAAGGCCGCCGAGGAGCAGGGTTTCGACGTCGAGTTCATCGACAAGAGCGACTACGGCCACGTCGCCGAGTTCGACGCCCTGTTCATCCGCGAGACCACGGCGGTCAACCACCATACCTACCGCTTCGCCCGCCGCGCCGCGCGCGAAGGCCTGGTGGTGGTGGACGACCCGGTGTCGATCCTGCGTGCCGCCAACAAGGTGTTCCTGGCGCAGCTGATGGAGCGTCACCGCATTCCCCAGCCCAAGACGGTGGTGATCCACCGCGGCAACATCGCCGCCGCGGCGCGTGAACTGGGCTTTCCCTGCGTGCTCAAGCAGCCGGATTCGCAGTTCTCCAAGGGCGTCATCAAGGCCGAGAGCGAGGCCGACTTCAAGCGCCAGACCCGCGACATGCTGGAGCGCTCCGACCTCATCATCGGCCAGTCCTTCGAGCCCACCGAATATGACTGGCGCGTCGGCGTGCTCGATGGCCAGCCGCTCTACGCCTGTCGTTACTACATGGCCGAGGGCCACTGGCAGGTGGTCAAGCGCAACGACAAGGGCGCCAAGCAGGAAGGCAACCACGAGACGGTGGACGTCAAGGACGTGCCGGCCCAGGTGCTGAAGATCGCGGTGGATGCCGCCCGCGCGGTGGGCAACGGCCTTTACGGCGTGGACCTCAAGCAGTTCGGCAAGGTGGTCAAGGTCATCGAGGTCAACGACAACCCCAACGTCGATTTCGGCGTCGAGGACCTGGTGCTCAAGGAGCTGCTGTACCGCCGCATCATGGAATACTTCGTCAAGCGCCTGGAATCGCGCGCGCGCGACGCGGTGCGCTGATGTCGGCCAGGCTGCAGGTCCGCCGTGCCGGTCCTGCCGACCTGCCGGCGCTGCTGGCGCTGGAGCAGAATTTCCCCGGTGATCGCATGTCGGCCCGTTCCCTGCGCCGCCTGCTGGCCGGCGACAGCGCCCCCATCTGGGTAGCGCGCGCGGGCAGCGCCACCCTCGGGGCGCTGGTGCTGCTGACGCGGTGCAACAATTCCGTGGCGCGCATCTACTCGGTGGTAGTGGATCCCGCCGCACGAGGGCAGGGGATCGCCGGCCGGCTGGTCAATGCCGCCGAGCGGCATGCACGGCTTGGTAAAAAGGCACTAATGTCACTGGAAGTGCGTGCGGACAATGCCCCGGCGCGGGCACTCTATCGCCGGCTCGGCTATGCCGAGACGGCGGTACTGCGCGCATACTACGAGGATGGAGCCGACGGCCTGCGCCTGCGCAAGCCGCTGCCGGGCTGAGCGAAAGCCCCGGCCGCCGTCTGGAACGAGCGCTGCTTCTGCACTATCGTTCGCCAAGCGAAAGCACTTCGAGGAGTTCACAAGAATGAAGATCAAAACCTGCATCGCCCTGGCGCTGACGCTGGTGGCCTTGCCGGCCGCCGCCAAGGTCAGCCAGGCCGAGGCCGACAAGCTCAAGTCCACCCTGATGCCGATGGGTGGCGAGAAGGCGGCCAACAAGGATGGCAGCATCCCGGCCTGGGACGGCGGCTACACCCAGACCCCGTCCTGCTACCAGGGCGACGGCAAGCGCCTCTGCGATCCCTTCCCCAGCGACAAGCCGCTGTACACGGTCACGGGCAAGAACTACTCCCAGTACAAGGACAAGCTCAGCGCCGGCCAGCTGGCGATGTTCGCCAAGTACCCGGACAGCTACAAGCTCAACGTCTTCCAGACGCGCCGCACCGCGGCCTATCCGGACTTCGTCAACGAGGCCACCTACCAGAACGCCCTGAAGGGTGACCTGGGCGGCGGCGGCGAGGCCCTGGTGAACACCATCACCGGCATCCCCTTCCCGATTCCCAAGAGCGGCGTCGAGCCGGTCTGGAACCACAAGGTGCGCTACCGTGGCCCGGGTGGCCGTCGCTGGAACAACCAGGCCGCCGTCACCACCAGCGGTGACTTCAACCTGGTGAAGATCCGCGAGGACGTGCGCTTCACCTACAGCCAGAAGGGCGTCACGCCCGAATCGCTGCAGAACGTCATCATCTACTTCCTGCAGGTGGTGGCGCAGCCGCCGCGCCTGGCCGGCCAGATCACCCTGGTCCACGAGACCATGGACCAGGTCAAGGAACCGCGCCGCGCCTGGCAGTACAACCCCGGCCAGCGCCGCCTGCGCCGCGCTCCGAACGTCGGCTACGACAACCCGGGCACGGGCGCCGACAACCTGCGCACCAACGACCAGACCGACACCTTCAACGGCGCCACGGACCGCTACACCTGGAAGATCGTCGGCAAGAAGGAAATGATCATCCCGTACAACGCCTACGTCGTGCACAGCGACAAGTACAAGTACAAGGACATCATCAAGCGCAACCACATCAACCAGGACCTGCCGCGCTACGAGCTGCACCGCGTCTGGGTGGTGGAAGGCACGCTCAAGCCGGGCACCTCCCACGTCTACGCCAAGCGCGTGTTCTTCCTGGACGAGGACAGCTGGCAGATCTCGCTGGTGGACATCTATGACCGCCGCGGTGAGCTGTGGCGCTGGCAGGAAGCCCACCCGATCCAGGCCTACAACAAGACCTTCCAGGCCTCGGTGCTGGAAACGATCTACGACCTGCAGAGCGGCCGCTACCTGACCCAGGCGATGAACAACGAAGACGAGGAGGCCTACGAGCAGGTGTTCGAGCCGTCCTACTTCGACCCGGCCAACGTGCAGCGCCAGGCCACCAAGTAAAGCGTCACGCAGCCTTGCAAAACGCCGCCTTCGGGTGATTCGCCGCGCTTTGGCGATGCCTAAATGGCATCGCCTGCGGCGAATCACGGGCGGCCATGGATGGCCGCCCCGGGGGTAAATCGAAGAACTGAAGTCTCGCCATGGATGGCCCCCCAAAACGCCGCCTTCGGGCGGCGTTTTCTTTTGTGCTTCTTGTTTTGTGCCGCCGGTCGTCCCGGCCGCCAGCCTGACGTGTCTTGCCGGCGCGGAAGCTCTAAGCTTGGGGCATGAAGACCCATGCCCTGCTCCTGCCCCTGCTGCTCGCGCTCCCCGGCCTGGCCGCGGCCGAGATCTACCGCTCCGTGGACGCCCAGGGCCGCGTCACCTACAGCCAGACCCCGCCGGTCGGACGCACCGCCGAAAAGGTGACGCCGCGCGTGACGCCGGGCAACCCGGCCGAGGCCGAGGCCCTGCAGCGCCAGGTGGAGGCGCTGGACAAGAGCCAGGACGAGGCGGCCCGCAAGCAGACCGAGGCTGCGGCCAAGCAGGCCAAGCAGGATGAGGCCTGCACTGCCGCCCGGGAGCGGCTGGCCCTGCTGGCACAGAAGATTCCCAGCCGCCTGATGACGCGCAACGAGAAGGGCGAGATGGAGCGCTGGACCACGGAACGTCACGAGGAGCAGCGCCGGCAGGCCGAGGCGCTGGCGGCCACCAGTTGCGGCGGCCCTTCCTGAAGAAGGCCTCGCCCACGAAAAAGGCCGGCTTGCGCCGGCCTTTTTCACATCTGGAGCCAGGACTCTTTACTTCTGTTCGCCCACCGTCAGCAGCTCGACCTCGAACACCAGGGTCTCGTTGGGGCCGATCTTCACGCCCGCGCCGCGCTCGCCGTAGCCGAGCTCCGAGGGGATGTAGAACTTGTACTTGGAGCCCGGCGTCATCAGCTGCACGCCCTCGGTCCAGCCCGGGATCACGTTGGCCAGCGGGAAGGTGACCGGCTGGTTGCGCGAGTAGGAGCTGTCGAACTCCTCGCCGTTCAGCAGCGTGCCCTTGTAGTGCACGGTGACGGTGTCGGAGGCCTTCGGCTTGGCGCCCTTGCCCTCGGTGACGACTTCGTACTGCAGGCCCGAGGCGGTGGTCTTCACACCGGCCTTCTTGGCGTTCTCGGCCAGGAACTTCTCGCCGGCGGCCTTGGCGGTCTCGGACTGCTTGGTGCGCTCGGTGACCTGCTTCTCCTGAAGCTTCTTGGCCACGTTCATCTTCACTTCTTCGCGCTGCTTGTCGTCGAGCTTGATGCCGGGCATCTTCTCGGCCTCGGCCAGCGCTTCCTTCAGCTTGGCGTCGTCCGGCTTGGCGGCGAGGGCCTTCTTGGCTTCCTCGACCTTGGCGGCGGCGGCAGCGGCGTCATCCAGGCCGGCCTTCAGCGCCTTGACGTCCACGTCGTCCTTGACCGGGGCCAGGGAGCGGCCCAGGTCCACGCCGATGGAGTAGCCGAACTTCTGGGCGTCGGTCTGGAGATCGCCGGAAGCCTTGGCACCCTCACCCTCGGCGCCACCCTCTTTCTTGGCGCAACCGACGAACAGGCTGGACGCGACGACGGCGGCCAGAACCAGCAATTTTTTCTGCATTAGGAATCTCGTAGGTATGAAAAAGGGGGGCGAAGCCCCCGGGCGACCCGGATTATAACGAGTCCTTCCGGGGCGTCTAACGCCTGTTCAGAAGGGGCCTCGGAGGGCCCCTGAGGCCCTATCAGACAGGGTCCGGCGGGGTCGGTTCCGTGGGCGGGGTCCGGGTTTCCGGGGTGGCCGCGTCGGTCATCTTCCGGCGCGACAGCAACTGCAGCAGCATCTGCCGGGTTTCGTCCGACAGCATTTCCAGCGAGCGCTCGGCGATGCGCTCGATGCGCGCGTCCACGGCCAGGCCGCGGTCGCCGGTCTCCACCACCAGGCCGACCTCGATCAGGGTGTTGAGGTAGCCGCGGAACAGGGCCTTGTCGAAGAACTCCGGGGCGTCACGGCCAGTGAGGATCGCCATGCGCTCGGCGATCAGGCGGCAGTCCTCCTCGAAGCGCTCGCGCTTGAGCGACTGCTGCGTGCGGCGTTCCTCGGCCAGCAGCAGCGCGGTGATGCAGTAGCGCTCCAGCGTCTCGCCCATCACGCGGCCCAGCATGGCCAGCGTGGAGAACGCCGGGCTGGTCACGTCCGGGCGCTGCAGGCGGTCGCCCTCGCGGCTTAGCAGTCCGAGGCGGACCATCACCTCCAGCCACTGGCGCGTGACGCCCTCCACCTCATCCGGCTGCCAGCGCAGGAAGAACTCGGTGCGCAGGAAGGGGTAGAGCGCACGCACGCCCAGCACGATGACCTCTTCGGACAGCAGCATGCGCGTGCGGAACTGGTTGGCGATCATCGACGGGATCGCAAACAGGTGCTGGATGTTGTTGCGGTTGTAGGTCAGCGCGACGGCATCGTTGTCGGTGATGGCGTGCAGGTCGCCCCACTTGTGCGGCACGCGCAGGATGCGCGCGATCGGCGCGCTGGCTTCGACGATGGCCTTGGGCGCCGACTCGGGGATGTAGAGGTTGGCGTTGTCCGGGTGGCCCTTGAGCAGCCACACCAGGTGACCGATCTGCTCGACGAACTCATCCTCCGACACCGCGCGCTGCGGCGAGGCCAGCAGCGCCACCGCCGCCAGGCCCACCGGGTTGGCCACCGCGGCGGCGTTGATGTCGCGCATGTGCTGCAGCGCCAGCTGGCCGACGTAGGCCTTGTACTGCGGCGGCAGTTCGCTGTTGTCGGCGGCAAAGGCCTCGCGCCAGCCCGGCAGGTGCTTGTCGGCGTGGTCCTGCAGCACGGTGGGCTCGCCGAAGCTGATGTAGGCCTTGCCGTAGGACTTGCCCAGGATCTTGCCGGCCTTGAGCAGCCCTTCCGCGGATTCCTTCTTCTTCTTGGCGCCCTTGAGTTCCTTGGCGTAGCTGGCCACTTCCCAGCACTTGTCGTAGCCGATGAACACCGGCACCAGCACGACCTTGCGCGTGCGCTGCTTGAGGCTGGCCTCCACCACCATCGACAGCATGCCGGTCTTGGGGGCCAGCAGGCGGCCGGTGCGGCTGCGGCCGCCCTCGGGGAAGAACTCGATGGCGTAGCCGCGCTGGATCAGCGAGTCGACGTAGGCGCGGAACACCGCGCTGTAGATGTAGTCGCCGGCGAAGCTGCGGCGCAGGTAGAAGGCGCCGGCACCGCGCAGCAGCCCGCCCACCGGCCAGAAGTTGAGATTCACGCCCGCCGCGATGTGCGGCGGCACCAGGCCGGAGCGGTACAGCGTGTACGACACCAGCAGGTAGTCCGCGTGCGATCGGTGCGAGGGCATGTAGACGATTTCATAGCCCTGCTGTGCCCACTCGCGCAGCCGCTCCAGGCCCTGCACGTCGATGGCGCTGAACACGCGCTTGAACAGGATGGCGCCGAGGAAGCGCTCGATGAAGACGATGACGTTGTTGGTGTAGTCGGCGGCGATCTCGTCGGCGCACTTGCGCGCATGCGCCAGCGCCTTCTCGCGCGTCATCGAGCCACCCTTGGTGGCGGCCTCCACGGCCTCGAGCACATTCTTGCGTTGCAGCAGGCCGTTGATGACGACGTGGCGCGGCAGCAGGGTGGGGCCCAGCGCTGCAGTGCGCGCGCGCAGGAAGTGGAAATGCAGCGTGCGGGTCAGCTTGCGGATTGCACGGGTGGCATCCGGCTCACGGCTGACGAACTCGCGGAACGACAGCGGCAAGCCGAAGTTGGCGAACACGCTGCGGCCGTTGGCCAGCATGATGAAGAACTTGCGCACCATGCCCGCCTGCACGCTGTCGGC
The DNA here is from genome assembly GCA_052035235.1 of Pseudomonadota bacterium. Lineage (GTDB taxonomy): Bacteria > Pseudomonadota > Gammaproteobacteria > Nevskiales > Nevskiaceae > Solimonas_A. The sequence goes on from JBPOHT010000073.1 coordinate 34,862, forward strand.
GAACAGCAGCTCGAACCAGCTCTTCTCGCGGCCCGGGTCGCGGCCCCAGAACACCGACACCGGCACCAGCTGCGCGTCGAAGTCCTGCGTGGCGATTCCGGTCTCGATCAGGCGCGTCAGCTCGGTGGAGCGCATGCGCGTCTCCAGCAGCGCCGGCAGGTACACCACGCCGGCCTTCTCGATGCTGGGGAAGTTGGAGCCGGTGCGGTTGGGCCGCGGCAGCCCCAGGTCCTTGCAGATGCGGTCCAGCACGAACAGGTCGGCCCAGGAGCGCGTCGCCAGGATGTAGACCACCGGCTTGGTCACGTCCAGCTTGAGGCTGTCGCGCAGCACCGCCGGCGTGGTGGTGTAGTGGATGTAGCGGTTGAAAGGCCGGAACACCCAGTACGCGAGCAGGAACATCAGTTTGTACAGCAAAGCTCGCATGGTCCCCGGAATCCTGTATTCAGCTGGTTATGCCCCATAGGTTAGCGATAATGGGGGGATGGACACTACCTCCCGCGATGTGCTGGCCCCTCTGGCCGAGGTGCAAGCCTCCCGACGCCGCCTGCAGCGGCTTTCCCGGCTGCTGGACGAGGCCATCCGCATTCCGGGGCTGGGCTGGAAATTCGGGGTGGACTCGGTGGTCGGCCTAGTGCCGGTGGTCGGCGACATCGTGGGCCTGGCGCTGTCCGGATTCGTGGTCTACGAAGGCGTGAAGCTGGGGGCCCCGCGGCCGCTGTTGCTCAAGATGACGGGTTTCGCCGCCCTGGACGCGCTGGTGGGCCTGGTGCCGGTGCTGGGCGACGTCTTCGACTTCGCCTTCAAGGCCAACCGCATCAACGCCCGCCTGCTGGAGGAATACCTGCAGGAGCAGGAGCGGCGCCACGGCATCGTCGTTGCCGGCCAGGGCCAGCGCCGTGCCGGCATCGTCGTGCTGGTGCTGGCGATTGCCGCCGTCGGCGGCCTGGCTTGGTGGGCCGCCCGTCACTTTCTCTGAGGCGGACGCCGTGGGTCGGTAGGCCAACGGATGCAGGAGCGGCTTTTAGCCGCGATCCAAGCTCGCGGTTAAAAGCCGCTCCTACGGGCTGGGCTGGGATCACACCCGGATCGTCGCCCAGCCCCGCTGTTGCCAGGCCATCGTGAAGATCAGCGCCTGCAACAGGCGGTAGGCGCCCATTGCCGTCCACAGCGCCACCAGGCCGTAGCCCATCACCGGCCCCAACAGCCAGGCCAGCGGCAGGAACAGCAGCCACTGCAGGCCCACCGACACCTTCATCACCAGCTTGGCCGCGCCCGCGCCGAGCAGGGCCTGCATCATGATCAGGCCCAGGCCGTCGAGCGCCACCGTGGCGCCGATCAGCTGCAGCGGCAGCCGGCCCAGTTCCACCAGCGCCGGATCGCGCAGGAAGAAGGCCAGCACCGGCCCCGGCAACAGCAGCATCGGGATCGACAGCCCCGCGAACACCCACAGCGCCACCTTGTAGGTGTCCCAGGCCCAGCGCTGGGCGTCCTCGGCATCGCCGCGGCCCAGGGCCTGCGCGCAGAGCGTCGCGGCGGCCAGGCCGAAGCCCATCGACGGCAGCACCGCCGTCAGCGTGATCGTGATCAGCACGCTGGCCACCGCCAGCTGCGGCGTGCCGATCTTGCCGACGATCCAGAACAGCACCAGGAAGCCGCTGGAGAACAGCAGCTGCTGGATGCAGGAGGGGATGCTCAGGCGCAGCAGGCTGCGGATCTGCTCGCGCGTTGGCCGCCGCCGCAGGAAGCCGTGCGGGCCGGCATGGCGCGAGGCCAGGAAGAAGTAGATGCCGGTGCCGGCCAGCGTCGCCAGCGTGGTGCCCAGGCCGGCGCCCGCCGTGCCCATCGCCGGCAGGCCGAAGTGACCGTAGATCAGCGAGTAGCTGAACAGGATGTTGAGCGCATGCATCTCCACCAGCGTCAGCAGGTAGAGGCGCGTCATCTTCACCGCGCTCCAGTAGCCGCGGAACGCGAAGTTCATGCCCACCGCCGCCACCGCCACCAGGCGCCACTGCAGGTAGGGCGTGCCCTCGCGCACCACGTTGGGGTCGGTGGTCAGCGCGCCGAGGATTTCCGGCGTGAACCAGATCAGCAGCGCCGACATCGGCACGCCGATCAGCAGCGACAGCAGCAGCCCGCCGTTGAGCGGCACCGCCAGTTCGTCGGTGTGTCCTTCGCCGGCACGCCGCGCCGCGATGGCCTGCACCGCGCTGGCGAAGCCCATGATGAAGGCAAAGGCGATGAAGTTGACGAAGTTGGCGATACCGGTTGCCGCCAGCGCATCCGGCCCCAGGCCGCCCACCATCCAGGCGTCGGCCAGGTTCAGCAGGTTTTGGGAGGCCATGCCGCCGATGATCGGCAAAGCCAGCTGCAGCACCTCGCGCGAGCGCGTGCGCGCCATCAGCGGGCCTTCTTCGGGGTGTTCATGGGGCCTTCCCGGCCGAGGCCGTCACTACTTCTTCTGCTGCGCCGTGTTGACGATGGCCGCCGCCAGTTGGAAGGGCTTGTCGCCCAGCCGCTCTGCCAGCCCCGGCGGCAGGTGGCGCTTGTCGATCTGCAGCAGGGACACCTGTGCGAAGCCGTCGGCCGCCTGTCCGCTCCAGGTCTCCGCCATCGGCTGGTCACCGGCGCGGCGCGGCTGGATGCCCAGCGCCGCCAGCTTGTCGCTCTGCGGGATCAGCTCACCCGCGCCTGCGTCGAGCGAGGCGGTGGAGGCCTGTACTTCGATGAAGGTGTTGAAGTCGTTGCTCAGCAGCGGCTCGGCGAAGGCCCGCACCGCCGGCAGGTTCAGCACGCGGTTGGCGGTGCGCTGCACCAGCGAGCCGGTGCGTTCGGCCAGCGTCAGTGCGCGGCTGTCGGACAGCGCCGCCGGCGCGCCCAGCGCCGGCTTCAGCGCCGAGGCCAGGTTGGTCTGGATGCGTGCGCGCAGGCGCAGGCGCTCGCCGTCGGCATGAGGCTCGGTGGTGACCTGCACGTCGATCTGCCACAGCGGCGCGCCATTGGGGCCCACCGGGATCGCGGCCGAGAAGGCGGCCAGCTCCGGCTCGCCCTCGGGCAACGGGGTGCCCCGGAGCTGCCGTACCGCGGCCACGCCACGGCGGATTTGCGAGATGATGCCCATGAAACCACCCGATTCTTCAGCTATGCGTGAATGTTACCGCTTCACCGTGTCCGGCCGCGTGCAGGGCGTGTTCTTCCGCCAGAGCACCGCCGACACCGCCACCCGCTTGGGCCTGGACGGCTGGGTCCGCAACCTGCCCGATGGCCGTGTGGAGGGTATCGCCGCAGGCAGTCCGGAGGCATTGGCCGAGTTGCGCGGCTGGCTGGATCGGGGGCCACCGGCGGCGAGGGTGGATGGGGTGGAGTGGGAGGTGGTCGCTGGAGAGTCGCTGCCCGCAGGGTTCGTGGTCAGGCGTTAGGGTTTTCATCTTCGTAGATCAGCCAAGCCGCCACGCTCCACTTCGCGACGTCTTGGTGGGCGCGAGCGAATGCCTTTGACGTTGGGGTCCCATTATCCGGGTGCCTGCGCGGTGGTCAGGTGCAGGGTCGAGCCGGACAGGATGTCCGGCCGAGGGGCCTCAGGCCATGGATGGCCTGTGGGCCCGACCCGTCGCAGCTGACCGCCGCGCAGGTTGCCCCGCCTCAGCGGGGTCGCCCGGATCTGGG
>JBPOHT010000010.1:0-128046 GCA_052035235.1 Pseudomonadota bacterium
CCCAGGCCGTGCCGTAGATCCGCTGCAGCATCTCGTTGCGCGAGTCGCCTCGCCAGTAGGCGCCCGCCACCTTGGTGAGCTTGAAAGCCTTCAGCTTGCCGGTGGACGGCACATGCGGGCCGCGGCACAGGTCGGTGAATTCGCCTTCGCTGTACAGCGACACATCCTGATCCGCCGGGATCGACCCGATGATCTCCGCCTTGTAGTGCTCGCCGATATGCCTGAAATACGCCACCGCCTCGTCGCGCGGCAGAACGCGGCGCGCCACGGGCAGGTCCGTCCTGGCGATCTCACCCATGCGTTTCTCGATCGCCGCGAGGTCTTCCGGGGTGAACGGGCGCTTGTAGGAGAAATCGTAATAGAAGCCGTTCTCGATGACCGGCCCGATGGTCACCTGCGCATCGGGGAACAACTCCTTCACCGCATGGGCCAGCAGGTGCGCGGTGGAGTGGCGGATGATCTCCACGCCGTCCGCATCCTTGTCGGTGACGATTGCCAGTGCCGCATCCTGTGCGATCGTATGAGAGGTGTCCACCAGCCTGCCGTCCACCTTGCCCGCCAGTGCGGCGCGCGCCAGACCCGCACCGATGCTGAGCGCAACGTCGGCGACGGTGACGGGCTGCGCGAAACTGCGCTGCGAACCGTCCGGCAGGGTGATGACTGGCATATCGATTCCCGGAAATACAAAGTGCGGCGATGCCGCACTCGGAATGTTGGTAGGCACGATTGGACTCGAACCAACGACCCCTACCATGTCAAGGTAGTGCTCTAACCAGCTGAGCTACGCGCCTATGGGTCTTACGAAGGGCGCGAAAGATACCCTTTCGGCGGGATTTGCGCAAGCAGGATCGCCCGGCAGGGGGCTTCTCAGGCCTGTTCGCCGCGGCCGGTCAGCTTCCGGAACAGGGCGCCCAGGCCGACGATGCCGATCAGCACCAGCTTCCAGGCCTTGGCCAGGAACAAGCCGATCATGGCCAGCAGGCCCAGCTTCTTGGCCGCCACGCCGCCCACCAGTGCGGCGATGCCGTACTCGGCCACCTTGTCGGTGGTGGGGTTGAAGTCGCCGTAGCGCTTGCCGTCGTTGTAGTGGATGCCGGCCAGCAGCTTCTGGGCGGCCGGCTTTTCCTTCTCGATGTCGGCCAGCGAGGTGACGAGGTTGAGGTTGATGTAACCCTCGCGCCCCAGGGCGTAGGTGTTGTAGTTGATGCCCTGGGCCTGGCCGGGGCCGGCACCACGGTGGCGGCTCGACAGGGACCAGACCAGGCGGTGGCTGGCAGCGTCGTAGTCGGGCTTCTGCACCCAGCCGACGATCTCCATCTCCGGCAGGCCGCGTTCCTTGCGCACCTCGTTCTGCTGCGCGGTGCCTTCCTTGATGCTGTCCAGCATCTCGTCGACCTTCCAGTCCTTGGCCTCCTCGTCCTTGATGTAGCCGGAGGGGATGTAGTCGATCACCGAGAAGCCGCTGGCCTCGGGCGCGACGATCATGCCCACCAGTTGGTCGTCCACGCTGTTGCCCATCGCGTCGAGGATGACGCCGGCTTCCTTCTGCGGGATGAAGACGAAGCCCTCCGGCAGGTCCATGGTGGCCTGGTCGCGCAGGGTGATCTTGGCGGGGCCGTGCAGCATCGCCGGCGTGGCAGCGTTGAAGGCGGCGGAGACCGGATCGGCCTCATCGGCCCCGGCCGTTTCCTGTGCGAACGCGGCATGGCCGCCCAGGCCCAGCGTCAGTGCGCCGGCCAGAACCAGTTGCTTGAACATGAAAGCTCCCTGTCGTGAATGAAGAACAGGCCGCCCCCGCGGCCCGGCTCCATCATGAGGGATGGTTCCCTGCGTCTGCCACCGCCCATGGGCGCTGGCCTGCCAACAAAGTCTCAGTTGGGGTTCATCAGCGCCTGTTCGCGCAGCTTGCGAATCTGGTCGCGCAGCTTGGCTGCCGCCTCGAACTCCAGGTTCATGGCGTGCTGCTTCATTTCCTTCTCCAGCTTGGAGATACGCTTGGCCAACTGTTCCGGCGGGATTACCTCGTACTTGGCGCGGGCCTCGGCGGCCTTCAGCGTGGGCACCAGGTCCTCATAGCCATAACGCATCACGTCGGCGATGCGCTTCTGCACGCCCTTGGGCGTGATGCCATGCGCCAGGTTGTGCGCGACCTGCTTTTCGCGGCGGCGGTTGGTCTCGCCGATCGCACGTTCCATCGAGTTGGTCATGCGGTCGGCATAGAGGATCGCCTTGCCGTTGAGGTTGCGTGCCGCGCGGCCGATGGTCTGGATCAGCGAACGCTCGGAGCGCAGGAAGCCCTCCTTGTCGGCGTCCAGGATCGCCACCAGCGAGACCTCCGGCAGGTCCAGGCCTTCGCGCAGCAGGTTGATGCCCACCAGCACGTCGAAGCTGCCCAGGCGCAGGTCGCGGATGATCTCGGCGCGCTCCACCGTGTCCACATCGGAGTGCATGTAGCGCACCTTCACGCCGTTGTCGTGCAGATACTCCGTCAGGTCCTCAGCCATGCGCTTGGTCAGCACGGTGACCAGCACGCGCTCCTGTACCTCCACGCGCAGGCGGATTTCACCCAGCAGGTCGTCCACCTGCGAGGAGGCCGGGCGTATTTCAGTGGGCGGATCGATCAGGCCGGTGGGGCGCACCAGCTGCTCGGCGATGGCATCGCCGGACTTCTCCAGCTCGTAGGGGCCGGGCGTGGCGGAGACGTAGATGGTCTGCGGGGTCAGGCGCTCGAACTCGTCGAAGCGCAGCGGCCGGTTGTCCATCGCCGAGGGCAGGCGGAAGCCGTATTCCACCAGGGTTTCCTTGCGCGAGCGGTCGCCCTTGTACATGGCGCCCAGCTGCGGCACGGTGACGTGCGATTCGTCGATCACCACGATGGCGTCCGGCGGCAGGTAGTCGAACAGGCAGGGCGGCGCCTCGCCCGGGCGGCGCCCGGAGAGGTAGCGCGAGTAGTTCTCGATGCCGTTGCAGTAGCCGATCTCCTGGATCATCTCCAAGTCGAAGTTGGTGCGCTGCTCGATACGCTGCAGTTCGATCAACTTGTTGGTCTGACGGAAGACCTTCATGCGGCTGTCGAGCTCCGCGCGGATCTCGTCCATCATCGCCAGGATCTTCTCTCGCGGCGTGACGTAGTGCGTCTTGGGGAACACGGTGATGCGCGGCACCTTGGCGCGTACCTCGCCGGTCAGCGGGTCGAATAGCGAGATGGTCTCGATCTCGTCGTCGAACAGCTCCACGCGAACCGCCGCCTCGCTTTCCTCGGCGGGGTGGATGTCGATGACGTCGCCGCGCACGCGGTAGGTGCCGCGATCCAGCGCCATCTCGTTGCGCGTGTACTGCATGGTGGTGAGCTGCCGGATCAGTTCGCGCTGCGGCAGCTTCTCGCCCTTGATCAGGTGCAGCGTCATCGAGAAGTAGCTCTCGGGGTCGCCCAGGCCGTAGATCGCCGAGACCGAGGCGACGATGATGGAGTCCTTGCGCGTCATCAGCGCCTTGGTGGCGGACAGGCGCATCTGCTCGATGTGCTCGTTGATCGACGAGTCCTTCTCGATGAAGGTGTCGGTGCTGGCGATGTAGGCTTCCGGCTGGTAGTAGTCGTAGTAGCTGACGAAGTACTCCACCGAGTTCTCCGGAAAGAACTCGCGGAACTCGCCGTAGAGCTGCGCCGCCAGGGTCTTGTTGGGCGCCAGGATCATGGCCGGGCGCTGCAACTGCTGGATGACGTTGGCGATGGTGAAGGTCTTGCCCGAGCCGGTTACGCCCAGCAGGGTCTGGTGGGCCAGGCCGTCGGACAGGCCCTCGGCCAGTTGAGCGATGGCCGTGGGCTGGTCGCCGGAGGGCTTCCAGTCCGCCTTCAGGCGAAAACGGTCATCCGCGCGCCGGGCCAGGCGGGCGGTCTTTACGTCGGAAAGGGTTTCGCGTGAGCCTTCTTTCATGGGAGGCAGGGCGGGGGCAGGCGGGGACCTAGCATAACTGGGGGCGAACCCCCGGGGTTCAATGCCCGCGTCCAGCCGAAGTGGAGGTGGATTGCCTTTTCCGCGGGCAGGTAGGCGCGGACGTCCCTGTCCGGTATCATTCTGCGCGCTTTTTCGCCCCCCACAAAGGAATCTCCGTGGAACTGACTCTCGCCCTCCGCAACAGCCGCATCAAGCCCTCGCCGACCCTGGCCGTGACCGCCAAGGCTGCCGAGCTGAAAGCGCAGGGCAAGGACGTACTGTCGCTGGGTGCCGGCGAGCCGGACTTCGACACCCCCCAGCACATCAAGGACGCCGCCCACGAGGCGATCAAGAAGGGCTTCACCAAGTACACGCCGGTCGGCGGCACCGCCAGCCTGAAGAAGGCCATCATCGACAAGATGAAGCGCGACAACGACCTGGACTACAAGCCCAACCAGATCCTGGTCTCCAACGGCGGCAAGCAGTCCTGCTACAACCTGTGCCAGGCCCTGCTCAACGCCACGGACGAGGTCATCGTGCCGGCGCCGTACTGGGTGTCCTACCCGGACATGGTGCTGCTGGCCGACGCCACCCCGGTGTTCATCGAGACCACCGCCGAGCAGCGCTTCAAGATCACGCCGGAGCAGCTGGAGCGGGCGATCTCGCCGCGCACCCGCATGATCTGGCTGAACTCGCCGTCCAACCCCTCCGGCATGGCCTACAGCCGCGCCGAGCTGCTGGCGCTGGGCGAGGTGCTGCGCAAGCACCCGCAGATCGTCATCGCCACGGACGACATGTACGAGAAGATCCTGTGGACCGCGGAGCCCTACGCCAACATCATCAACGTCTGCCCGGACCTGTATGACCGCACCGTGGTCATCCATGCCGTGTCCAAGACCTACTCGATGACCGGCTGGCGCATCGGCTGGGCCTGCGGCCCGGCCAAGCTGATCACCGCCATGGCCGATATCCAGAGCCAGTCCACCTCCAACCCGAACTCCATCGCCCAGGTGGCGGCGGAAGTCGCGCTGAGCGGCGACCAGACCTGCGTCACCGAGATGGTCAAAGCCTTCAAGGCCCGCCACGACGCCCTGGTGGCCGACCTCAACACGGTCACGGGCGTGCACTGCCTGCCGGGCGACGGCACCTTCTACGCCTTCCCCAACGTGGAAGGCCTGATGGCCAAGCTCGGCTGCAAGACCGACCTGGAGCTGTCCAACCTGATGCTGGAAAAGGCCCTGGTCGCCGTGGTGCCCGGTTCCGCCTTCGGCGCCGCCGGCCACCTGCGCCTGTCCTTCGCCACCTCCGACAAGGTGCTGAAGGGCAGCGTCGAGCGCATGAAGGCGCTGGCCGCCGGAGTCTAAGTATCTGAGCCCGAGGCGGGATTGCATCTGCGATCCCGCCTAATTACAATGCGCACCCCGTCTGTTCCGCGATAGCTCAGTCGGTAGAGCAACTGACTGTTAATCAGTGGGTCCTTGGTTCGAGTCCAAGTCGCGGAGCCATTAAAAAATCCTTGTCGTACAAGGCAAAAAGCCCAGCTGAATAGCTGGGCTTTTTTGTTGCCGCGCCATTAGGTCCGTGACATGGCCAGCCGCCTTAGCCACCGCCTGGCACTGCCCTGCCCTCCAGGCCGCCTTCCACGCAAGGCAGCGAGGTGCCGGACTTGCGATAGCGCTTGAAGAAGTCCCATACGGCTTCCGATGCGCTCATGGCCCGGGGCTCGATGAAGGCCGGCAGGTCCGGGTCGTCGGAGCCGCCGGGGTACAGGTGCTGCAGCCCCTGTATGCGGATGTGCCGGACTACCAGGCATCCCTCGGGATCGCGGTAATCATCCACCTCGTAGGGGAAGTCCTTGCCCTGGTCGTAGGCCTTCGTTTCGCTGGGGGTCAGCGGGAACGGGCCCGACCTCGATCCCGATGCGGCCAGGTTGTTGGTCATCAGCCACTGCTGCACGGCGTTGTCACCGTTCACCGGGTAGATCGTGGTGTCCGCGTCGCCGTGGATTTCCAGCAGTGGAACCACGCGCGCACGCGGGCCCATCGCCAGGTAGGCCAGTTGCGCCTGCAAGGCCGGGTTTGCCAGGGCCGGGATCAGGGGATTGGCGGCATCCAGGAAGGTCGAGGCGTAGGGGCCGCCAGCCAGATTCGCCATCGCCGCGTACAGGTCCGGATAGGCGGCACCCAGGATGCTGGTCAGGAAGGCGCCCGACGATCCGCCCATGACGTAGATCCGTTCCGGATCGACGGACCAGCGCTCCATCACCATGCGAGTCAACCCGGCGACGCCGGCGGCATCTCCCTGGCCCCGCGTCCACTCGGTCGGCAGGTAGAAGCGCCAGCAGACCAGCGGATGGCTGTCCTGGTCGACGAAATCGGGGTAGACGACGATGAAGCCTTCACGCTGGGCAATCTCGTCGAACAGTGTCCCGGCCTGCTGCAGTTCGGCTGTCTGGGCGCAGCCGTGGATATTCACCACGACTGGCACCGGTGTGCCCGGCCTGTAGCTCGCGGGAATGTGTACCAGCGCCCGGTACTCGCTGATACCGCTGCCGTAGCGGATTTCCACGGTCTCGCCCCCGGTTGATCCGGATGGGTCCGTGGAGTCATGACAGCCCGACAACGACACGGCCATGCAAAGGAGGGCGAGCACCCATGTCCGGCGGGCGTCTTTAATCACTGCATTCATCGGCAACTTTTCCTCGCACCCTCTCTGCCCTGCAATGCTGACCGCGTGGCATGGAACATATCCGGACACGGTCATTGCAAAGGTTCTCCTTCAGCAATTGTCCCGGCCGTGGAATGGGCTGCAAAGATGTCCTTCCGGACGATTCATGTGATTTCCGGAAACCCTGCGTGGCACAGCGTGTGTCGTCCAGCGCATGAAAGGAGCAAAGATGACTTTCCTAAAATTTCACGCGAATATTGAGGCTTAGCTGCCGATCTGCTCAGTGAACGCGAACATGCCTCTGGATGCTGGGTGAACAAGCGTGGTTGTGATGTTCGGACACTCCAGACGCCCTGCGACGGACCGCGGTGACAGAACATGCAAATTTCCCGAAGCATCTACAGTGTGGTGCAGATGGTCGATACGGCAGCCGAGTGCGGACTGAGCACCCGTGCCTGCCTTGCGGGTTCGGACATCGAGCCCGAGCAGCTTCTGCAACTCGAATCCCAGATCTACCCGCAGCAGGAATTCGCCGTCATCGCCAACATCGTGCGCGAGCTGCCACAGGTGCCCGCGCTGGGGCTGCGCATGGCGGCGCGCTTCCACATGCCGGTCTATGGTGTACTGACCTTCGCCATGTGCAGCTGTGCCACGGCGGGCGATGCCATCGATCTCGGCCTGAGTTATCACGAGCTGAGTTTCACCCTGGTGGAAAAGCACCAGCAGGTGGTCGGCGATGACCTGGTCTTCACCTTCGGCGATCGCCATATCCCGGCCCCGCTGCGCCAGATCATCGTGGAGCGGGACATGTTCGCCCTGCCCCGGGTCATGGACGAGGTGTTCTCGCGCCAGATGCCGAAGCGCAAGGTGCGCTTCGCCTACAACGCACCGCCGCACGCAAAGCTGTACTCCGAACTCTTGGGCCTCGAACCTGAATTCGATGCGCCCGCGCATCAGATCGTCGTGGACGCGGGTTTCCGCAGCATGCCCATGCCCCAGGCGAATGCCGCCACGCTGCGGCATTGCCAGGCGCAGTTGCAAGCCATCGTCGCCAGACACAAGACCTGGGGCGGCACCTCGGGCCGGGTGCGCGACATGCTGTTGCGCCACCCCGCGATGGGCCCGGACATGGAGGCTGTGGCGGCCGAGTTGCGCATGACCTCGCGCAACCTGCGCCGCATGCTGGAGGCGGAGAACACGTCCTTCCGCGAAATCGCGGACGAGGTGCGGCAGACGCTCGCCGAGGAATTGCTGGGCCTGGGTAAATTCAGCGTCAAGGACGTCGCGGCCCGGCTGGGTTACAGCGAGGTCTCGAGCTTCACCAACGCCTTCAAGCGCTGGACCGGTCGCGCTCCGCGCGACTGGCGTTCAGGACAGCGCTAGCCCCTGGCAGCTTCCAGCGGCACAAGGGCACTTTCGCGCGCAATGCGAACGGCGTCGCGCTTGCCGCTGGCGCCGAGTTTTCCGTAGACGTTCCGGAGATGGCATTTCACCGTGCTGCGGCTGATGCCGAGCTCATGGGCGATATCGTCCGTGGAGCCTTCTGCCATGAGCCGCGACAACACCGCCTGCTCGCGCAAGGTCAACGGCTCCCTGCCACCGGCCATCACCTGAATCCTGCGCATCCGCATCACTCCCCTTCCGCCGGCATTGCATTGTCGCGCGCGTTCAAGGCCGGGACTCCACGCAGGGCAGCGAGGTGTCCGACAGGCGGAAGCGCTTGAAGAAGGCCCAGGTCAGCTCAGCCCCGCTGGGTGCCTGCGGATCGGTGAAGCCGCGCAGCTTGGGGTCGTCCGATCCGCCGGGCCAGTAGTGCGCCATCTCCTCGATCCGCACCTGTTCGAGGATGCGGCATCCGTCCTCGTCCTTGTAGATATCGATGTGATAGGGATAACCGGTTTGCGGCGTCACATCGACGGTTTCCGTCGGCGACAGCGGGAACGGAGCGTTCAGGTTGCCGGAGGCCACCAGGTTGTTCGTCATCAGCCACTGCCGGACAGCGTGCGCGCCGCTGGCCGGCGTGGCGGCAGGGTCCTTCTCGCCCTGGATGTTGATCACCGGCAGCACGCGCGTGCGCGGGCCCATCGCCTGGTAGGCCGCCAGTGCCAGCAGTTCGGGACGCAGCAGCAAGGGGCCCAGGGGCTGGCCAATGCCGGCCAGCCCGATGCCGTAGGCGCCGGACTCCACCAGTCCGATGGCGGCATACAGGTCGGGATAGGTCGCCCCCATGATGCTGGTCATCCATCCGCCGGCCGACATGCCGACGATGTAGACCCGCTCCGGATCTACATTCCAGGTAGCCATGGCCTGGCGCGTGAGCTCCGCGATGGCCTGGGCGTCTCCCACGTCGCGTTGCATCTCCAGCGGATTGTAGAAATGCCAGGACTGCAGCGGATGCTGGCCGAGGGCGCTGTCGGTCTCGTGATCCGGATACATGACGATGAACCGTTCACGCACGGCGATGGGATCGAACAGGTTCGACGCACGCTGCTGCTCGGCCGTGGTGTTGGCACCATGCAGGACCACCACCAGGGGCGCCAGATTGCCGGGCCGCACCGAACCCGGCACGTAGACCAGGCTGCGGTACTGCCCGAAGGCGTTGGAGTAGTAGATTTCCGCGTTCGTGTCCGGCGCCTCGACCTCGTCCGATCTGCCGCTCGAACATCCGGCCAGGCAAAGCGCCAGGAGCCCGAAAGCGATTGCCAGTCGGCCGTCCTGCCTGCCGATACCCTTCATGTTTCTCTCCTCCCATGATTTTTTATGTGCCGTCAGGCCGCATGCGCCGGAGAACGGCGCCGCGCTGCAGCGATATCTGGAACTGGCCGGACCCGGGAATGGCTCGGCGCAGGAACAAAAGTACTCAAGAAGGCCGGCAAGGCCAATGGCTCAGGCCTCCGCGCGCGCCGGCACTGGCACGGGCCATCGGTGCTCAAGCCTCGGTGGAGGCGCGGCGCCGGCTGGCGATACCGGTGTAGCAGGCTGGGCTTGCTCAGGGGCGGCTCCCCCGGTGATCAATTGGTAGACCCTCGATGCGTCGGCAAAGGAAAAGAAGTCGCCCACGGCCATCGCCGGCCGGCCCGACGCGAGCCCGAAGAGCCGCCAGAACGCCCTGCCCCGGCTCGTGAATGCCATCCTCAATGCCGCATCGCGGCTGGCACAGCGCTGCACCAGTCCATTCTGCCCATCCTCGTAGACGGGGCAAATCTCATATCGGGAAAATCGGTCGGCGGCCAAGAGGATTCCCATTGAGGTGGCGCGAGCAGCACCGGCGCACCCTGATGGCTCAGATTAGGGACTCGCAGGGCCGCTTCAAATGCTCGCACCGGACGCGAGTTGTTCTTTCCGGACATTGATGCCCCGCCGCAGATGCTGCATCGCAGCACCGCGGCGGGGATCCGGCTCAGTTCGGCTGGTGGAAGCCGCGGGTCGGTGCGACGGCCGGCGACAGCGGATTGCCGAAGTAATCGCGCGCGCCGTTGTCCGTGATGAAGGCACCCGCACCCACGGCCGGTGAGCTGGGCCGCAGCCCGTAGCCCGCCACCGCGTCGAGCCCCTCCGGCGCCACCGCCAGCGGGGCGATCATCTGCGGATCGGCGGTGATCTTGTAGGCGTCGGCCGGCTCGCCCGCGGTGTGGTTACCGAAGATGAGGTTGTGGCTGATCGTGGTGCCGCGGCCCTTGGGCTGCTCCCAGGCGCCCGTACCGTGGTTGACGATCACGTTGTTCTGGAAGCTCCAGGTGTTGTTGTTGTCGCCGTCCCAGCCGAGCTGGTAGGTCGGGCGTGCCGCCAGGCCCGGCGCGATGTAGGCCGTGTTGTTGTAGATCTTCGCGCCCGACATCAGGCCGCTGGAGAGCGTGAAGACGCCGTTGGCGGCGAAGGCGTCGTTGACGCTGAGGTTGTAGCGCACGGTGGCGTTCGAGCCGGAGAAGTTGCCGCCCATCAGCAGGATCATGCCGCCTTCGTTGTCGTGGCTGTAGTTGTACTGCACGATGGAGTTGTAGGCCATCAGGTCGACGTCGTAGGCCTGTCCGTCGACGACGTTGTGGCGCACACCGGAGACCTCGTTGAACTGCATGATGCTGTTCGTCGTCTTGGCGATGAACATGCCGACGGTGCCGGGCTGTGTGGTCCCCGCGACGGTGACCAGGCCGGCCGTGTCGATCCGGTTGCGCTCGATGAGATTGTTGATGGCACCCGAGAGGATGATGCCGTCGCCCTCGATGTCCTTCAGCCGGTTGCCGGCGATCGTCACGTTCTTGCTGAGCATGGCCTGGTTGACGATGTAGAACAGGATGCCGGTCGAGTAGTCGTTGAAGGCGATGCCGGTGCGGCCGACGCGCTCGATGACGTTGTCCAGCACCTGCACACCGTCGAAGCTGCTGCCGCCGTTGGAGAGGCCGTTCATGACGTCGGCGATGACGGCAATGCCGCCATTGGTCTGCGGGTTGGCACCGGAGCAGACGAAGCAGCCGTTGACGTCGCGGATGTAGTTGTCGCGGATGATGATGCCGGACCTGAGCTTGCCGCTGGCGTTGTAGACCATGATGCCGCTGCGGTTGCTGCCGGGCCGCATGACGGTACCGACATTGTTCTTGCCGGTGTCGTTGGTGACCTCAAGCCCGGTCACGGTCCAGTAGGAGACGCTCTTCAGCAGCACCGCTGCCCCGCCCGCGCCGCCGCCGGCCACGTTGCGGCCATCGACGATCGGCCGCGGGCCTTCGCCATAGGAGCCGATCGTGATCGGATTGCCGCTCACGCCCGAGCCTTTGGGATTGAGCTGCTCCACCCATTGCTGACCGGCACGCAGCAGGATCTTGTCTCCTGCCGTGAAGGTCGTGGCGTTGACCTTGGCCAGCGTCTTCCAGGCGGCTGCCTGGCTGGTGCCGGGATTACCGTCCGCTCCTGCCGTGGCATCGACGTAATACGTCGTGTTCAAGGCCAACGCCGGCGTAGCGGCGAACAGCGCTCCCATGCCCATGAGGGCGGCCACCGCCGCCCCGATCCTGTGATTCCTGCCCATCGGAACTCCTTCCCTGGTGATGGTCCCGGATGGGACGCTGCGCACATTAAGAATTCATCGGGCTGCTTCAAATGCTCGCGTCGGACGGCAGTTGCTTAATTCGGACATTGCCGGCGGACCTGCCCACCAGCGGCTGCATTCCAATACTTGACTTAAGTCAAATTTAAGCATTGAATGGGCCATCAGATAACGCAGCGACACGTGGAGGAGAAACCGTGAATTCTGCGAAGTGGGTGCCCTGCGCCCTGGTGGCGATGCTGTGGCTGGCCGGCTGCGGAAACTACAGCGGCCGCAGTGATGGCGTGGCGGGCGGCGGCAGCGGCAGCTCGCCGCGCAGCATGAGTGAGCTGTTCAGCGGCCAGGTGCAGCCGCGCCTGGACTTCTGCCGCAGTTGCCACGTCGACGGCGGCCCGGGCGACGTGGAGAACGGGCAGGACTTCATGCTCCACCCCACCGACAAGTCCCAGGACCTGGCCCTGCTCAAGCTGAGCTGGGAGCGCCTGGGCAAGAACAACCCCACCTCGCGCATCCTGCTGATGGCCTCCGGCCAGGAAACCCCGCATAGCGGCGGTGCGCCCTGGCCGGTGGGCAGCGACGCTTACAAGGCCATGGACGTGCTGCTCAAGTGTTTCGGGAACGAGAGCGCCTGCGCCGGCCTGCTCGGCAGCATCGGCGGCGGCACCGTGGCCGAGCTGCCACTGCTGGGTAGCCGCCACGGCGGGCATCCCTGGTTCGACTTCTGCAAGGACAAGACGGCGGATACGTCGCTGCCGCCCGACCCTCGCTCCCTGGTGCTGCCCGGCGCCAGCGACGGCAAGGCCGTGCACTACAACGCCTACTGGGCCGACTGCCATGCCGATCCCGAGCTGGTCGGCGAACAGGCCCAGCCCAAGACCTGCGGCGAACTGCAGGCGAGCTGGGAGATCGGCGAGCGCCTGATGCGCGGCAATGGTGGCGAAGGCTCCGGTACCTTCTTCGCCGGGGACAAGCAGGAGGGTCAGATCCTGCAGATGTCGATCGACGCCTACAACCGCCTGTGGCGGCTCTGGGGCCTGAGCGAGCGGCCGGCGAACTTCGACTACCTGGTCGCGGAGCGCTACGGCATGCCGCTGGCACCCTACCCCAATCCCTATCCGCTGCCGGACGAAGATCCCAACGACCCGCTCAAGCCCGGCGGCAGCGGCCAGTTGCCGGCCTTCATGACGCAACTGCGCGGCCCCGATGGCGAATGGACCGGCCGGGTCGGCTTCACCTGCCATGCCTGCCACAGCGGCGCGGCGGGCCTGCCCGAGGAAGGCGGCGGTTTCCACTACGGCCTGGGCAATAACCTGCAGGACATCGCGCTGATGTCGCGCGAGGTCGGCGAGAGCGGGCTTTCCGCCGGCGTGATCTTCGCGCTGTTCGGCACCAGCCGCGGCACCAACAACGCCAGCGACGTGAACGTGTTCTTCCTGGCCAACCAGGACACCGGGCTGCGCCTGGACCAGTACACGCTGGGCATGCTGCTGTCGGGCTCCACGGCTTCAGGCGACACGCCTTCGTGGTGGAACATGGGCTCGCGCCCGCTGAAGTTCCAGGACGGTTACTTCCCCGGTGACTCTGCCCGCGTGGACCTGATCTTCTACACGCCGATCGACGGCGTGCTCGGCGGCCAGTCCGGCGAGGACTGGGTGCGTGGCCATGCCCAGCACGCGGACAAGTGGATCCTGTCGCTGAAGTCTCCGGAGTACCCGCTGCCGGTAAACACGGTACTGGCCGAGCGCGGCGCGATCCTGTTCCACGGCAAGGACCTGTGGGGCGCTGGGCTCAACAATCCCGCACCCCGGCCGGAGGGCGGCAACGGCTCCTGCGCGAGCTGCCACGGCGCCTACTCGCCGCGCTACGTGCATGACTCCAGCTACCTGGCGGACCCTTCGCTGGAAGGCGTGGCCAGCAACATCGCGGCCCACGAGGTGATCCGCACCGACCGCCGCCGCGCGGACACCAACAACGAGGCCGTGAACCAGTACGGCTCCACCAGCTTCCTGGGCTACCCGGAGACCATCGGCACGGAGCACGACTGCGGCCCTCGCAACCGTACGGAAATCCGCGGCGACCGCCCGCTGGGCTATCTGGCGCCGCCGCTATATGGAGTCTGGGCCTCGGCACCCTACCTGCACAACGGCTCGGTACCCGACGCATGGTCGCTGCTCAAGCCCGAGGAGCGGCCGAAGATCTGGCGCCGCGTCTCGACTCCCGAGCCGGAGGGCCTGGAGGGCAAGGTGGTGATGGGCTACGACGTGAGCATGGCGCGTGCCTATGACCCGGCCAAGCTGGGCTGGAAGTACGACACGCTGGCCTGCGGCACCGGCACCCTGCCCTTTATCGATTGCAACCCGGGCGGCGACAGCACGCCGCTGGTACAGCGCGTCATCCACGCCCTGTACGGCAACGTGCTGCTGGCCTGGAACCTGGGCCAGCTGCCGATCTTCCTTCAGGTGTCGCAGCAACAGGCGGAGGACCGCAAGATCTACAACACCCACCTGTACAGCCAGGGCAACGGCGGACACGACTTCACCGCGGTTCTGACCGACACCGAGCGCGAGGCGCTTATCGAGTACCTGAAGACCCTGTAGAAAATCCGGTAGCAAATCCTGTGGCGGCAAGACCGGGCGCGGACCGAATCGCGCTTTCGAATTGGCCCTGAGGGCGCCTGATCAGCTAATGTCCGGCTGATACAGGCGGCCTTGGTTGTCGCGCCTTTTCCGGCGTGCAATCTGCAATGCGGACGCCCTTCGAGAACTCATTGCCAGGAAGGCTGGAAGTTTTCCGGCAGTCCCCGCCCGTTACAGGATTTGCCGATGACCCCGCAGTCGCCTGCCCCCGCCGCCGTCTCCGACCTGCGCAGCATTCCCTGGCTGCCGCCGCGCGCATTGCTGGCCTTCGCAGTGGCGGTGATGTCGGTGCTGATGATCGCGGTGATGTCCTATACCGCCCTGCAAGCACGCACCGACAGCCGCGAGGCGATCGCGCGCACCATGGTTACGCTGGAGAACCTGCAGCGCGCCATCTCGGCCGTGAAGGACGCGGAGACCGGGCAGCGCGGCTTCCTGCTCACCGGCGAGGAGCCCTATCTCGCGCCGCATTCGCAGGCCGTCGCCCAGATTCCCGGGGAGATCGAAGGACTGCGACGCCTGATGGAGGGCAACGAGGCGCAGGCTCGGCGCGTGGACCGGCTGGCAAAGCTGGTCGACCAGAAGCTGCAGGAACTGGATCGCACGATTGCCCTGCGTCGCGACAAGGGCATCGAAGCTGCCCTGTCCGCGGTCTACTCCGACCGCGGCAAGGAGGTCATGGACGACATCCGCAACCTGGTCACGGAGATGGAAGCGGCGGAGCGTGCGGAACTCGCCCAGCGGCAGGACGAGTGGACCGGTGCCGCCACCATGTCCTCGCTGGTGACCTGGGGCGGCTCCGGCCTGCTGCTGGCACTGACGCTGATGGGCGCCGTGTTTGCCTCCCGCGACTACCGCACCCGCGAAAAGGAAATCTGGCTCAAGGCCGGGCAGATGGGCCTGGCCATGCGCCTGCAGGGCGAGCAGCGCCTGGACCAGCTCGGCGAGAGCCTGCTGTCCTTCCTCGGCCAGTTCCTGAGCGCCCAGGTGGGTGCGGTCTACATGCCGGATCACGGCCGTCTGCGCCGCTTCGCCGGCTACGCCCTGCCGGGCGACGACAGCACGGCGGAACTGCGCGCCACCGAGGGGCTGGTGGGCCAGGCCGTGCGTGAGCAGCGCACGCTGCTGGTACGCGAGGTGCCGCCGGGCTACCTGCCGGTCAGTTCCAGCCTGGGCCGCGCCGCTTCGACCACCCTGCTGATCGCGCCAGCAGTAGTGGATGGCAAGACCCAGGCCGTAATCGAGCTGGGTTTCTTCCGTCCACTCCTGCCGGAAGAGCAGGAGCTGATGGACCGCGTCTCCGAGATGCTGGCCGTAGCGGTGCGCTCGTCGCGTGACCGCACCCGCCTGGAAGAACTGCTGGAGGAGACCCAGCGCCAGAGCGAGGAGCTGCAGTCCCAGCAGGAAGAGCTGCGCGTCAGCAACGAGGAGTTGGAAGAGCAAGGCCGTGCGCTGCGCGAATCGGCGGTGCGGCTGGAGTCGCAGCACACCGAGCTGGAGCAGACCAACAGCCAGCTCGAGGAACAGACCCAGATGCTGGAGGCGCAGCGCGACAACCTGGCCCAGGCCCAGACGCAACTGGAGCTGAAGGCCCAGGACCTGGAGCGCGCCAACCAGTACAAGAGCGAGTTCCTGGCCAACATGAGCCACGAGCTGCGTACCCCGCTCAACTCCTCCCTGATCCTGGCCAAGCTGTTGGCCGACAACAAGCACGGCAACCTCAGCGACGAGCAGGTGCGTTTCGCCCAGACGATCTCGTCCGCCGGTAACGACCTGCTGCTGCTGATCAACGACATCCTGGACCTGTCCAAGATCGAGGCCGGCAAGGTGGAAGTGCTGGTGGAGCCGGTGACCGTGGCGCGCACGCTGGAGTCGCTGGGCGCCGGCTTCGAGCCGGTGGCGCGGCAGAACGGCCTGGACTTCAGCGTCGAGGTGGAGCCCGGCACGCCCGAACGCATCGACACCGATCCGCAGCGCCTGGGACAGATCCTGCGCAACCTGCTGTCCAATGCGCTGAAGTTCACTGAAAAGGGCCGCGTCAGCCTGACGGCCCGCGCGCTGCCGGGCCAGCGCATCAGCTTCACCGTGCGCGACAGCGGCATCGGTATACCGCCGGCGCAGCAGTCCATCATCTTCGAGGCCTTCCGCCAGGCCGACGGCAGCACGCACCGCAAGTACGGCGGCACCGGCCTCGGACTGTCGATCTCTCGCGACCTCGCCCGCCTGCTGGGCGGCGACATCTCGGTGGAGAGCCAGCCCGGACAGGGCAGCTCCTTCACGCTGGAGCTGCCGCTGAAGGCGCCGGCACCCGGCACGGTGAAGCTCTCCCAGCCAACCAGCAGCGCGCCCTCGCCCAACCCGCCGCCGCTGCCGGTGCCGCCCACCCGCGCCGAGATGCCGCCGGCCGCACCCCTGCCGGTCGCCAGCTTCGACGACGATCGTGGCCGCCTGGAGAAGAACACCCGCCTGGTACTGGTGATCGAGGACGATCCGCGCTTCGCCGCCATCCTGCGCGACCTGGCGCACGAGATCGGCTTCCAGTGCATCGTCGCCGCCTCCGCCAACGAGGGCCTGGCCGCCGCAGCCCACTACCGCCCTGATGCGATCGTGCTGGACATGAACCTGCCGGATCATTCGGGCCTGGGCGTGCTGGACCAGCTCAAGCACAACTCGCAGACCCGCCATATGCCGGTGCATGTGGTGTCGGTGGCCGACTACGCGCAGGAGGCAATGGAGCTGGGCGCCATCGGCTATGCGCTGAAGCCGGTCAAGCGCGAGCTGCTGGTGGAAGCCTTCCACCGTCTGGAGCAGAAGGCCTCGCAGCTTCTGCGCCGCGTGCTGGTAGTGGAGGACGACGAGCGCCAGCGCGAGAGCATCGGCCAGCTGCTGGGCGACAGCGAGGCCCAGATCGTCGGCGCCGGCAGCGCTGCCGAAGCACTGGAGCAACTGCAGTCGTCCACCTTCGATTGCATGGTGATGGACCTGAATTTGCCGGACTTCAGCGGCTACGAGCTGCTGGAGCGCATGGCCGCGCGCGACGAAGTGTCCTTCCCGCCGGTGATCGTCTATACCGGCCGCTCGCTGACCCGCGATGAGGAGCAGAAGCTGCGCCGCTTCTCACGCTCCATCATCATCAAGGACGCGCGCTCGCCCGAGCGCCTGCTGGACGAGGTGACGCTGTTCATCCACCAGGTGGAATCGCGCCTGCCGCCGGAGCGCCAGCGCATGCTGCAGGCCGCGCGCGATCGCGAGGCGGTGCTGGAGGGCAAGCGCATCCTGGTGGTGGAGGACGACGTGCGCAACATCTTCGCCCTGTCCAGCGTGCTGGAGCCCAAGGGCGCCAAAGTGGAGATCGCGCGCAACGGACGCGAGGCGCTGGAGTCCCTGCACCGCAGCCAGGGACGGCCGGATGCATCGATCGACCTGGTGCTGATGGACATCATGATGCCGGAGATGGACGGCTTCACCGCCATGCGGGAGATTCGCCGCAACCCGGACTGGAAGAGGCTGCCGATCATCGCCCTCACCGCCAAGGCCATGAAGGACGACCAGGAGAAGTGCCTGGCCGCCGGCGCCAACGATTACATCGCAAAGCCCCTGGACGTGGAGAAGCTGCTGTCCCTGGTCCGTGTCTGGATGCCCAAGTAAGGACCGCCAGACCGTGCCGCACCGCAACTTCGACATCGAGCTGCAGCTGCTGATCGACGCGATCTACCTGAAGTATCACTACGACTTCCGGGGATACGCGCAGGCCTCGCTGAAGCGCCGCCTGACCACGGCCATGAGTCGCTTCGAGTGCAGCACGCTGTCACAGCTGCAGGACCGCGTCCTGCATGACCCGTCTGTGTTCCAGCCACTGCTGGATTACCTCACGGTGCAGGTCAGCGACCTGTTCCGGGACCCCGCCTACTTCCTGGCGCTGCGCGAGAAAGTGGTGCCGCTGCTGCGCACCTATCCTTCGTTGCGCTTCTGGGTGGCGGGCTGCAGCACCGGCGAGGAGGTCTACTCCCTGGCCATCCTGCTGCGCGAGGAAGGTCTGCTGGACCGCTCGCTGATCTATGCCACGGATATCAATACCCAGGCCCTGCAGGCGGCGCAGGCTGGCGTCTACGACATCGAACGCCTGCCCGGCTTCACCGAGAACCACCGCCGCGCCGGCGGCCGCTCCTCGCTGTCGGACTATTACAGCGCGGCCTACGGCAAGGCCGTGTTCGACAAGAGCCTGCGCAAGCAGATCGTGTTCTCCGACCACAGCCTGGCCACCGACAGCGTCTTCGCCGAGATGCACCTGGTGTCCTGCCGCAACGTGCTGATCTACTTCAACCGCGAACTGCAGGACCGCGCCGTAGGCCTGTTCCGCGAGTCGCTGTGCCGCAAGGGCTTCCTGGGCATCGGCGCCAAGGAATCGCTGCGCTTCTCGGCGCATGCCGAGGCCTTTGCGGACTACGCCCTGGCCGACCGCATCTACCAGAAGAAGGATCTGCCGTGAGTGCCCCCACCCTGCCGCGCCACATCACGGCCGTGGCCATCGGCGCCTCGGCGGGCGGCGTGGAGGCCTTGTCACAACTGCTGAGTGCCTTGCCGCGCGACTTTCCGGCGGCGGTATTCATCGTGCTGCACCTGTCGCGCGAGCGACCCAGCATGCTGGCGGAGCTGTTCCAGGCGCGCTGCGCGCTGCCGGTCCGCGAGGCCGCCGACAAGGAGCCGGTGCAGGCGGGCTGGGTCTACCTGGCACCGCCGGACTACCATTTGCTGATCGACGCCGGCCCGCAGCTGGCATTGTCGGTGGACGAGCCGGTGCAATACTCGCGCCCCTCCATCGACGTGCTGTTCGAAACCGCCGCCGACGAATACGGCGAGCGTCTGCTGGGCATCGTGCTCACCGGCGGCAACGACGACGGCGCCCGCGGCTTGGCCGCCATCCGCGCCGCCGGTGGCCTGGGTGCGGTGCAGGACCCCGACACCGCGCTGGTCCGAGCCATGCCGCAGGCCGCCCTGGGCGCCGCCACACCCGAATACGTACTACCGCTGGAAGGACTCGCCGCGCTATTGCGCAGCCTGGCCACCCCGGCTTCCGCTTCCCCTGCCGCCGAACGCCTCCGATGAGCCAAGCCACCGTCAAATGTCTGCTGGTCGATGACCTGGAGGAGAACCTCCTGGCACTGTCGGCCCTGCTCGGCCGCGAGGGCGTCCAGATCCTCACCGCGCGCTCCGGCAGCGAAGCCCTGGAGCTGCTGCTGGAACACGACTTCGCGCTGGCACTGCTGGACGTGCAGATGCCGGAGATGGACGGCTTCCAGCTGGCGGAGCTGATGCGCGGCAGCGAGCGCACGCGCCACATCCCGCTGATCTTCGTCACCGCCACCTCGCGCGACCAGCACCGGTTGTTCAAGGGCTACGAGACCGGCGCGGTGGACTTCCTCTACAAGCCGGTGGAACCGCATATCCTGCGCAACAAGGCGGAGGTGTTCTTCCAGCTGCACATCCAGAAGCAGGAGCTGGCGCAGCAGCTGCATGAGCGCACCGAGGCGCTGCGGCTCAACGAGATGTTCATGGCCGTGCTCGGCCACGACCTGCGCGATCCGCTGCATGCCATCGTGCTCTCCGCCAGTCTGCTGCAGACCCAGTCCTCCGACCCGAAGATCCGCAAGACCACCGACATGGTGCTGGCCAGCGGCATGCGCATGACCCGCATGATCGAGGACCTGATGGAAGCTGCTCGCGCCCGCCTGGGCGGCGGCATCCCGGTGCGGCCGGAGCGCATGGACATGGGCCTGCTGCTGCAGCGCGTGCTGGACGAGTGCCGCGCCGGCAACCCCGGCCGCCAGGCGGAGCTGCTGCTGCAGGGTGACACCCTGGGCGAATGGGACCCGGACCGCATGGGCCAGGTCGTGGCCAATCTCGTCGGCAACGCCTTCCATCATGGCGAATCCGGCGTGCCGCTGCAGGTGCTGCTGGACGGCAGCCAGCCGGATCGTTTCCGGCTGTCCTTCGTCAACGCCGGCCGCATCGCACCGGAACTGCTGCCGCACATCTTCGATCCCTTCCGTTCCGGCCAGGGCCGCTCGGGCCGCGGCCTGGGCCTGGGCCTGTACATCGTGCAGCAGGTGGTGCTGGCCCATGGCGGCCGTATCGAGGTGCAGTCCGGCGAGGACGAGCGCATCCGCTTCGAGATCTCGCTGCCACGCCAGGCCAAGGCATCCTGAAGCTCCCGGCCAGTCGCGTATGCTGACCTCCTGATCCATCGGCGGGGGTGTTCATGCTGTCCCGACTAAAGCGTCTGCGCAGCGACCTCGGCCGCCGCGGCTGGGAGCTGTTCCTGGAGCGTGCCTATCCGCTGGCGGACACGACGGCCGCCGAAGAAGGCCGACCGATCCCGGCCGACTGCCCGATGCCGCCGTACGTGGATTCGAAGCGCTACGGCTGGACCCACTACGGCGTGATGATCCCCAACCTGCCGGCGCCGCATCGCTTCTTCTCGATCATGTCCATCGTCGGCACGCCGGGCGCGCTGGCCTTCGACACCGATCACGCGCTGAAGGACAGCCCGCGCCGCAACGCCACCGTGGTCAGCGGCACCGCGGCCACCCACCCTGCCCACTTCGCCGGCTATTCGATACCGCGTGATTGCGAGATGGCGGAGGACGGCAGCGTCATCCGCTTCGGCAACGAGGTGGAGATCCGCGGCCGCTACCCGGAGTACCGCGTGCGCGCCGAGTACGCCGGCCTGCGCCTGGACCTGCAGATCCGCAACACCGACAAGGTCAGCTGGTTCATGAAGACGCCGGTCTACGACCACTTCAGCCTGCTATCCGAGTACAGCGGCCAGTTGCACTGGCAGGGCAAGACCCGAGAGATCGCCGGCCTCTGTACCTTCGAGTACGCCGCCTGCTTCAGCCCCTACCTGCTGCGCGACAAACCCCTGCCGCCGGCGCTGAAGCTGCCGCTGGATTTCTTCACCTACCAGATCATCAATCTCGACGAGAAGACGCAACTGCTGCTGACGCGCGTGTGCATGGGTGGCGCCACCGCCGTCTGCCGGCTCTATGTGCGGGCGCTGGACCGCTACAGCCTGCGCTACGAGGCGGAGTGGGAGGTAACGGAGTATCGCGAGGAGCCGGGCATCGCCCCCGACGGGCGACGCATGCGCCTGCCCCGACGCTTCCGCTGGAACGTGCCGGGCGAGGACGGCATCCCGCTGCTGCGCATCGACTGCGAGGTGGACACGCCCTTCACCTATGGCCTGGGCAGCGGCTATGTCGGCGGGTATCTGTATGCCGGCGAGTACGAGGGCAAGCCGGTGTCGGGGCGCGGGTATGTGGAGTACATCGACCGGACGGAGGGCTGAAAAGACCCTCTCCCTGCGGGAGAGGGGTTGGCGAGGGGATGGATACCCGAGGTAGGGCAACGCATGGAGCAGTTGCCGAGGTGAGGGACCGCGCGTCACGCAACCCAAACGCATGAATTCGAGCGACGTCCCTCACCCGCGCTTTGCGCGACCTCTCCCGGAGGGAGAGGCAAGACAAGAAGCGCTCCGCTCTAATTCTTCAAGCGATACCCGCTCTTGAAGATCCAGCCCACCACCAGCAGGCACAGTCCGAAGAAGCCCAGCGTGGCCAGCAGGCTGACCTCGATGGCCACGTCCGACTCACCGTAGAAGCTCCAGCGGAAGCCGGAGATCAGGTAGACGATGGGGTTGAACAGGCTGAAGGTGCGCCAGGCCGGCGGCAGCATGTCGATGCTGTAGAAGGCGCCGCCGAGGAAGGTGAGCGGCGTCACGATCAGCATCGGGATCACCTGCAGCTGCTCGAAGCCCTTGGCCCAGACGCCGATGATGAAGCCGAACAGGCTGAAGGTGACGGCCGTGAGCATCAGGAAGGCCACCATCCAGAACGGATGCAGGATCTGCACCGGCACGAAGAAGTTGGCCGTCAGCAGGATCACCGAGCCGATCAGCATCGACTTGGTCGCCGCCGCGCCCACGTAGGCCAACACGATCTCGGCCGGCGATACCGGCGCCGACAATATCTCGTAGATGGTGCCGGTGAACTTCGGGAAGTAGATGCCGAAGGACGCGTTGAAGATGCTCTCGGTGAACAGCGACAGCATGATCAGGCCCGGCACGATGAAGGCGCCATAGGGAATGCCGTTGACCTCGCTCATGCGCGAGCCGATGGCGGCGCCGAACACGATGAAGTACAGCGAGGTGGTGATGACCGGAGTCATCAGGCTCTGCCACAGGGTGCGGCGGAAGCGCGCCAGCTCGAAATGGTAGATCGCCCAGACGCCGTGGCGGTTGAACCTCATGACGCGTGCTCCGTGCGGGTGCTGACCAGGCTGACGAAGATGTCCTCCAGCGAGCTCTGCTCCGTGTTCAGGTCCTTGAAGCCGATGCCCAGTTCGCCCATGCGGCGCAGCAGCTCGGGGATGCCCGACTTCTCCTCGTGGACGTCGAAGCTGTACTCCAGCCCGTAGCCGCCGTCCCGCAACGTCAGGTTCCAGTCCGACAGGCCCTCGGGAATGGCCTGCATCGGCTCCTGCAACTGCAGCGTCATCTGCTTGCGACCCAGCTTGCGCATCAGCGTGGCCTTCTCCTCCACCAGGATCAGCTCGCCCTTGCGGATGACGCCGATGCGGTCGGCCATCTCCTCGGCCTCGTCGATGTAGTGCGTGGTGAGGATCACGGTCACGCCCTCGTCGCGCAGGCGGCGCACCATGGCCCACATGTCGCGGCGCAGCTCCACGTCGACGCCGGCGGTGGGCTCGTCCAGGAACAGGATGCTGGGCTCGTGCGCCAGCGCCTTGGCGATCATCACGCGGCGCTTCATGCCGCCGGACAGGGTCATGATCTTGTCCTTGCGCTTGTCCCACAGCGACAGGTCGCGCAGCACCTTCTCCACCAGGGCGGGATTCGGCGCGCGGCCGAACAGGCCGCGGCTCAGCGTCACCGTGGCCCAGACGGTCTCGAAGGTGTCGGTGGTCAGCTCCTGCGGCACCAGCCCGATCTTCATGCGGGCGTCGCGGTAGTCGCGGACGATGTCATGGCCGTCGGCCACCACCGTGCCGGAACTGCCGGTGACGATGCCGCAGACGATGCTGATCAGCGTGGTCTTGCCGGCCCCGTTGGGGCCCAGGAGAGCGAATATCTCGCCCTTGCGGATTTCCAGGTCAACTTTTTTGAGTGCCTGCAGGCCCGACGCGTAAGTCTTGGTCAGGCCGGATATCGAGAGGATCGCGGACATGGGCGCGACCTTAGCAGAGTTTGAAGGCGGTTCGGAGACGGTTCGGAGAGCCTGAAGATTCCCTCTAACCCGCTCATGCCGAGTAGCGCCGCGAAGCGTCGCGTATCGAGGCACGGTAGCGCCCCTCGATACACCGCTTCGCGGCACTCGGGGTGAACGGTCCAGGGAAACCCGGAATCAGCCCTACTTCAGCTTCACCTTACCGTTGTCCGGCCCGCCCTGGGGCTCGGTCCAGACCCGGGTCACGCGGCCGCGGATCAGTTCCACCCACAGCGTCCGGGTCGGCTTCTGCTGGCCGATGAACATCCATTGCTCGCCGATCGGCAGTCCTTCGGTGGGGTTGAGCGGCACGGCCCGGTCCGGATACTTGCCGGCCACGGCGCGCACCTGCGCCTCGGCGTCACCCAGCTTCACCACCCCGCCGTTCCAGGGCACCGGCTTGTCGGTCACCAGGGGCGCGGCGGACAGGCCGGCCGTCCAGGCCAGGGCCAGCACGGCGATCCAGCGCGGGTTCAAGCGGCTGTTCATGAAAACGCTCCTGCGGCGGGTCCAGGCCGCCGCAGGAGCATCATACGCCTCAGGCCGCAACGCGCGCCGCGGCCGGCGAGGAGTTCAGGTAGGCCAGGGCTTGCTCGGTGGAGCCTTCCTTGACCGGGTCGTACCAGGGGCTGAAGAACGGCAACTGCTTCAGGAAGATCAGCCAGAAGGGGTTGGGCAGTTGGCCGGTCTTGCTGACCCGCAGCCACTCGCGCCAGATCCAGGGCTTCCACAGCGCCGGCTTCTTGCCGGCGAAACGCGGGTCCTGCCCCATCAGGTTGGCGGCGCCGTCCACCCACAGGCCGAAGACCATGGGCGTGGCAATGCAGGCCAGGTAGTAGCGCGAGGGGTAGCTGCCACCCAGGTGCTGGTAGAGGTCGAAGGCGACGCTGCGATGCTCCACTTCCTCGGCACCGTGCCAGCGGATCAGGTCCAGCAGCACAGGATCAGCCCCGGCTTCATCCCAGTTCTTGTTCTCCAGCGCGTATTTGCCCAGCACGCAGGTCATGTGCTCCACCGCGGCGATGATGCCGAGGCGGAACACCAGCCATTCCTTCTGCAGGAACTTCGGCAGCTTGCGGCCCAGGGGCTCGTCCGCCAGTACCTGCTCGAACAGGAAATCCATGATGCGCTCGTTGCGCTCGGTCCGGATGCCGCGCTGCTTCAGGTAACCCTCGATGGCACCGGCATGGGCACGCGCGTGCATGGCTTCCTGGCGCATGAACATCTGGATGTCGTCGCGCAGCTTGGCGTCGGTGACATGGGGCAGCGCCTTGTTGTACAGGCGGCAGAACCAGAACTCCCCAGCCGGCAGGATCGTATTGATCTCGTTGATGAAGTAGCTGGCGAAGGGATGGCCCGGGATCCAGTCGGTGGGGGTCTCTTCCCAATCGAACTGCACCTTGCGCGGGATCAGGCGGCCCTCGGTATTCGAGGCCGATCGGGCGGGCTTCGCGGACTTCAGGGTCTTGCCCAGGTTTTCGGTGATCTGGCTGACGGACATGATCAGGCTCCGGCGATGTTCGGGTTCGGGTTCGTGCTTCAGGGCGCGACGTCGAGGCGCGCCAGGCGGCGCGACAGCGCCGGGAAGAAGCGCGACAGCAGGCGCGAGCCATGGGCTTCCACACCCACCGGCACCTCGGCGCGCTTGTGTTCCACGGCATCCACGATGGCGCGGGCGATGGTCTGCGGCTTGAGGTTGCGTTTCTGGTAAAGCTGGGTGGCCTTCTGCTGGCGGCGGGCTTCCTCTTCCGGCGAGGCGCCGACGAAGCGCGTGCTCTGCGTGATGTTGGTGATCGACAGCCCCGGGCAGATGGTGCTGACCTCGATCTTGTGGTCGGCCAGCTCGGCGCGGATGCAGTCGCTGAGCATCATCACCGCCGCCTTGCTGGTGTTGTAGGCCGACATGAAGCGCGAGGGCGTGAAGCCGCCCATGGACGCGACGTTGACGATATGGCCACGCTTGCCCGCGGCGATCATCTGCTTGCCGAACAGCCGCGAGCCGTGGATCACGCCCCAGAGGTTCACACGCAGCACGCGCTCCCAATCGGCGTCGGAGGTGTCGAAGAACGAGCCCGCCACGCCGATGCCGGCGTTGTTGACGATGATGTCCGGCGCGCCCAATTCCTGCTCCACCCAGCCGGCCAGGGTCTGCATCTGCTCGATGCTGCCGACGTCGCTCTGGCGCGCCCAGGCCTGAGCGCCCAGCAGGCGCGACAGCTCGGCCGTGCGCTCGGCGGCTTCCAGGTTGATGTCCACGGCGATGACGTCCGCACCCGCCTCGGCGAACAGCAGCGCTGTCTCGCGGCCGAAGCCGGAACCCGCACCGGTGATCACCACCAGCTTGCCGCTGTGCGCCTTGCCGCGGCGCTCCTCGCGCACGCGGGCACGCTTGAGCGCCTGCGTCTCCTCGCCGCTTTCGACGAAGTCCACGAACTCGGCGGCCTGGGCCGCGACCAGTTCGGGATGGCTGACCTGCAGCCAGTGGCCCGCATCCACCTCGCGGCGCCACAGGTTGGGCACCCACTGCGGCAGGTCGTCCCAGATCTCCTGCACCATGAACTTGTCGCCGCGCGGCACGATCAGCTGCACCGGCAGCTCGGTGCGGCGCTCCTGCGGGTTGATCAGGCGCTGCACGAAGTTGGCGCGGTAGAGGTTCACGCCGTTGGCGCCGTCGCGGGTCTGCGTGGGGCTGGCCTCGACCTCGCCGATACCCTCCACCTTCTCCAGCAGGGTCGGCCAGAGCTTGTCCAGGCCACCCTTCCACAGGGCCGGCGCCAGCACCGGCAACTGGAACATGCCGATGTACCAGCTGTGCGCCAGCTGGCGGCCGACCTGGGCGATCTTCTCCGGCGAGCCGCTGCGCAGCCGGTTCATGATCCAGTAGCTGGCGTGGTCGATGCTCGGACCCGAGATCGAGGTATAGGAGGCGATGCGGCCCTGCATGCGCTCGGTGGTCACCGCCTCCCAGCACTGGATCGAGCCCCAGTCGTGGCAGACCAGGTGCACCGGCTTGTCGGGGCTGGTGATATCCACCACCGCAGCCAGGTCCGCCACCAAGTGATCCAGGGCATAGGCTGCCGTGTGGTCCGGCGTACTGGAGCGGCCGGCGCCGCGCACGTCATAGGCCACCACGTAGTAGCGCTTCGACAGGAGCTCGGCCGTCTGCTTCCACACGCTGGCGGCATCGGGATAGCCGTGCACCAGCACGATGGTCGGCTTCTTCTTGCCGGGCTTGCCCCATTCGTAGACGGCGAGTTCGATGCCGCCCGACTGGACGATCTGGCTGGGTGTCATACCTTGCTCCTCTCTGATCTCTCAGGCCCTGAGGCCTAGCTCTTTTGACTCCCTCTCCCGCTGGCGGGAGAGGGTGGGGTGAGGGTGGTGCCGTGGCGGTAACGCACATCGCCGCCGATTGAAGGCTCCACCCTCACCCCTGCCCCTCTCCCGCCAGCGGGAGAGGGAATAAGAAAATCTTGCCGATTAAGCAGCCTGCTTCCACAGGCCCCGCTGCGCCCAGCGCCGCACGTGCGGCACGTCGTCGTCCAGCCAGAAGGCGTCGGTGTCGGTCACTACCAGCAGCTCCTCCCACTTGGCGCCGACGTCGCGGAAGCCCAGGTGCGGCTCCACTGCCCAGAGTCCCGGGGTCGGCACATGCTGGGAAGCCTCGCTGCTGTTCCAGATCGGGTTCCAGCCTTCGCGTGCACCGCGCAGCTTGTCGCGCAGCAGCTCGGAGATGTTGCGCACGCCGAAGTTGGCGATCTTCAGATGGCTCTTCTTGCCGTCGTCCTTCAGCTTCTCGATGCGGTGCGCCAGCGTCTCGAAGGGATAGGCCTTGTGGCGCGGATCGTAGCCATGCTTCGCGCAGAGCGCGTCCACCGCGCGGCTGATCTCGGCCAGCGGGCGGCGCGCCTTGACCTGCTCCAGGATCAGCTGGCGGTACTCGATCAGGTCGTCCATCAGGCGATCCAGGATCGCGTTGTGACCGATCACGCCGCAGTAGCCGATGTCGGCAGTGCAGCCCTGGATCGTCGGGGCGCAGTCGAGGATGAACGGCATGTTCTCCTCCAGGCGGCGCAGGCCCGGGTAGAACGCGGGGTTGAAGCCGCCGAGCTGCTTGACCGCGATCAGGCCGCGGAACGCGGTGCGGTCGCCGAACCAGGCGAAGGGCTCGTGGAAGCAGTCGTCCGCGCCGTGGTCCAGAAGGTATTCCTTCATGCGCGCGGCGACATGACGCTCGGTCATGCCCGGCTTCATCTCGGCGGTGATGGCCTCGGCACAGTCATAGGCCAGTCGCTGGGCCTTGCGGAACCCGGCCAGCTCCCCGGCCGACGGAATCCATGCCTCGCTCATGATTGCTACCCCAAATAAATGTGACATCGAACGGTGTCACATTATGCCTGGGATGTCATTGCCCACCAGACGGGCGGCACTGGCGAGCAGGCCATTGCCGACTTCAAGCTGGGAACATGGCCTCCCGCCGATGCCCGGCCCAACCACCGTCATGCCGGCGAAAGCCGGCATCCAGTCCCGGACGGGAGTGACCCTGAGGACGACTGGATACCGGCTTTCGCCGGTATGACGCCTTGGGAAGAAGGACGCCTGAAATCATTCGGACTGCACCCCGAACCCATCGCCTCAGAACTCGTCGCTGGACATCGCCAGGCAAGTGTCGTCGAGCCTGGCCAGCAGTTCCGCTTGGCGTGCTGCCTTGGGCAGCTCGTAGCGGAAGAAGTAGCGGCAGGCGCGCAGCTTGCCGGCGTAGAAGGCGCGGTCCGCCGCCCCTGCCCCGCCCTGCGCCGCCTGCGCCTTGAGCGCCTGCTCCAGCCACAGCCAGGCGATCACGGTGTGGCCCATCATCTCGAGGTAGAGATGCGCATTGGCCAGGAACAGGTCCACCTTGCCCTGCATCGCTGCCTGGCCCAGGGTCATCGTGACCTGGGCGGCGGTGTCGGCGGCCTGCTTCAGCGCCTGCGCGTATTCCGCCAGCTCCGGTACCGCCGCCGCGGCCTTCACGGTGGCGCCGATGCGGCCCAGCAGCAGGCGCAGCGCGGCGCCGTTGTGCATCGTCACCTTGCGGCCCAGCAGGTCCAGGCCCTGGATGCCGTTGGTGCCCTCGTGGATCGGGTTGAGGCGGTTGTCGCGGTAGTAGCGCTCCACCGGATAGTCGCGCGTGTAGCCGTAGCCGCCCAGCACCTGGATCGCGAGCTTGTTGGCCTCCAGGCAGAAGTCGCTGGGCCAGGCCTTGGCCATCGGCGTCAGGATCTCCAGCAGCAGGTGCAGTTCCTCGCGCCGCTTCGGGTCCTGCTCGACGGACTGCTCGTCCACCAGCTTGGCGCAGTACAGGCACAGCGCCAGGCCACCTTCGACATAGGCCTTCTGCTGCAGCAGCATGCGGCGCACGTCCGAGTGCTCGATGATCATCACCGGCTTGGTGGCCGGGTCCTTGGCCGAGGCGGGGCGGCCCTGCGGGCGGTTGCGCGCGTAGTCCAGCGAGAACAGGTAGCCGGCGTAGCCCATCGTGGCGGCGCCCATGCCGACGCCGATGCGTGCCTCGTTCATCATGTGGAACATGCAGGCCAGGCCCTGCCCGGGCGTGCCGACGATGTGGCCCACGGCCGGCACGGTCTCGCCGAAGTTGAGCGCGCAGTTGGTGGTGCCGCGATAGCCCATCTTGTGA
Organism: Pseudomonadota bacterium; assembly: GCA_052035235.1. GTDB lineage: Bacteria > Pseudomonadota > Gammaproteobacteria > Nevskiales > Nevskiaceae > Solimonas_A. Next base: position 29,235 of record JBPOHT010000010.1, read on the forward strand.
TTGAGGCCCGCCAGGCGCACGCCGTTGCGCTCGCCCGCGCTGCCGTCCCCGTTCACACGGCGCTTGGGCACGATGAACAGCGAGATGCCCTTCACCCCGGGCGGCGCGCCATCAATGCGCGCCAGCACCAGGTGCACGATGTTCTCCGACAGGTCCTGCTCGCCACCGGAAATCCACATCTTGTTTCCAACGATATGGAAACTGCCATCCGGCTGCGGGATCGCCCGCGTGCGGATATCGCCCAGCGAGGAACCCGCCTGCGGTTCCGACAAGCACATGGTGCCGAACCAGCGGCCTTCCAGCATCGGCTGCATGTAGCGCGCCTGCTGCTCCGGCGTGCCGTGGGCGCGCAGCAGGTTGGCGGCGGCCGAGGTCAGGAAGGGATAGCCCGAGGTGCCACAGTTGGCGGCCACGAACATGCCGTTGGCCGCGGCCACCACGGTATAGGGCAACTGCATGCCGCCGTGCTCCTCGTCGAAGGCGGCGGACATCCAGCCGCCCTCCACGTAGGCGTCCAGCGCCTCGCGCACCTCGGGGATGATGTGCACGCGCTCACCGTCGAAATGCGGCTCGTTGGCGTCGAGCTTGGCGGCATGCGGCTGGAACTTCTGCTCCGCCAGCTTCAGCGCCGCGTCGAGCACGCCGTCGAAGGCCGCGCGGTCGTGCATGGCGAAGCGCGGCGCGCTCGTGAGCTGGCCGATGTCGAGCAGCTCGTAGAGCATGAAATCCAGGTCACGGCGATTCATCAGGTGCGGCACGTTCTCTCCTCCGGCACGCGGGCAACAAAAAAAGGCGGCAGGTCCGGGACCTGCCGCCGTCATCATATCGGGGTGGGCGCCAGGCGCGACCACCCCGGAGCGAAGAACGCTTCAGTTCGTCATCTGGCGCTTGGTGCCCCAGGACACCAGCTTCTGGTAGCCGGTGGGCAGGAAACGCACCATCGCGTCGAAGGCCACGGCGTCAGGACCCACCAGCACGCGGCGGCTGTCCTTCTGCACGGCCTTGAGGATGGTCCTGGCCGCCGAGTTCGCCGTGGTGATGAACAGCTTCTCGAAGTTGGCCTTGGCCTGCTTGTCGTCCTTGCCGGTGAAGTCCTTCATGTTGTCGGAGAAGCGCGCGGCGGCGGCAATGTTGGTCTTGATGCCGCCCGGGTGCACGCTGGTGGCGGAGACGCCACTGCGGGCCATGTCCAGCTCCTGGCGCAGCGACTCGGTGAAGCCGCGCACGGCGAACTTGGCGGAGTTGTAGGCCGACTGCGAGGGGATGCCCGCCAGGCCGAAGATGCTGGAGGTGTTAACGATGTGGCCCTCACCGGAAGCCTTCAGGTGCGGCAGGAAGGCCTTGGTGCCGTAGACCACGCCCCAGAAGTTGATGCCCATGAGCCACTCGAAGTCCTCGTAGTTCATGCCCTCGATGGTGCTGCCCAGCGCCACGCCGGCGTTGTTGAAGATCAGGTTGACCTTGCCGTGGTCGGCCACCACCTGGTCGGCCCAGGCGTAGACCGCTTCGCGCTTGGCCACGTCCAGCTTCTGCGAGGTGACCTTGACACCGTAGGCACGCGCCAGCGCGGCGGTCTCGGCCAGGCCCGCCTCGTTGACGTCGCTGATGGCGACGGCGCAGCCGGCCTTGGCCAGTTCCACGGCCAGCTCGCGGCCCATGCCCGAAGCGGCGCCGGTGATCGCGGCAACCTTGTTCTTGAACGACTTCATGAATCCCCTCTCTGTTTGAATGTCGCCGCCCCCGGGCGGCGATGAGAACCTATACAGCGAATGATGTAACGATAGCGCGGATCAGGCCTTGGCCGTGGAGCCGCGCGGTTCGGTCCGATAGTCCACCAGTTCGACTTTGCGGGTCAGCTCGCGGAAGCGGAAGGTGAAGCCCGGCCACAGCGTGGTGTTCTTGCCGGCCTCGTTGACGTACCAGCTCTTGCAGCCCGACTGCCACACCGCCTTGCCCAGCTTCTGCTGCAGGCCGGCGTTGTAGCGCGCCTGTGCCTCGGGGCGCACCTCCAGGCTGCGCAGGCCGTCGCGCTGCATGGCCTGCACCGCGTCCAGCACGTACTGGATCTGCGACTCGATCATGTAGACCATCGAACTGTGGCCCAGGCCGGTGTTGGGGCCCATCAGGATGTAGAAGTTGGGGAAGCCGGCCACGGCGGCACCCTTGTAGGCCTCCGGGCCGTCGCTCCAGGCGTCCAGCAGGTCCTGCCCGCCGCGGCCGAAGATGGCGCCGCGCGGCATCGGGTCCTGTGCCTTGAAGCCGGTGCCGAGGATGATGGCATCCACCGCGCGCTCGACACCGTTGGCATCGATCACGCTGTTGGCGCGGATCTCGCGGATGCCGTCGGTGATGACATCGACGTTGGCCTGCGACACCGCTGGGTAGAAGTCGTCGGAGATCAGCACGCGCTTGCAGCCGATGGTGTAGTCCGGCGTCAGCTTCCGGCGCAGCGCCGGGTCCTGCACCTGGCGGCGGATATGGCTGCGCGCCTGGCGCTCCACCAGCTTCATCACGCGCGGGTTGAAGACGAAGCCCAGCACGCGCGACTCCAGCATCCAGTAGATGCTGTTGCGCAGGGCGCGCTGCGCCGCCGGGAAGCGCTTGAACAGCAGGCGCTCGGCGCCGCTGATCTCGCGGTCCGGCTTGGGCAGGATCCAGGTGGCGGTGCGCTGGTAGAGGTCCAGGCGCGCCGCCTGCTGCGCCACCTTGGGCACGAACTGGATCGCCGACGCGCCGGTGCCGATCACGGCGACACGCTTGCCCTCCAGGTCATAGCCATGATCCCAGTGGGCGGAGTGGAACATCTTGCCCTTGAATGCTTCCAGGCCCTTGATCGACGGGAAGGCCGGCGTGGACAGGCCGCCCATGCCGGACACCAGCACGCTGGCACTGTAGGTCTCGCCGGCGCGCGTGGTCACGGTCCACAGCGCGTTCTTCTCGTCGTACTCGGCGCGCACCAACTCGGCGTTATAGCGGATGTGCGGCAGCAGGCCGTACTTGCGGGCGCAGCGCTGCAGGTAGGCCTTGATCTCCGGCTGCGGCGCGAACATGCGCGTCCATTCCGGGTTGGACTCGAAGGAATAGGAGTACAGGTGCGACTGCACGTCGCAGGCGCAGCCCGGATAGTTGTTGTCGCGCCAGGTGCCGCCAACATCGTCGGCGCGCTCCAGGATGGTGAAGTCCTCGAAACCGGCCTGCTTGAGCTTGATGCCCATGCCCAACCCGGAGAAGCCCGTGCCGATGATCAGCACTGACAGCCCCTTCCCGCCACGACCGCCCCTGGAATCGAACGCCATGACCCGCTCTCCTCGATGCATAAGTTGACAATCAGTGTTGTCAATTTACTTCTGACAATGCTTCATGTCAACATGTGCCCCATGGAATCCCTCATGGAGAAGCCGAAACGCCGTACTTTCAGGGGCATAGCCCCGGAAGACCGACAGCGCGAGCGCCGTGAGCGCTTCATGGAGGCCGGTCTTGCCCTCTACGGCACCCGCGGCTATCACGGCGTCACGGTGAAGGAGCTCTGTGCCGAGGCCAAGCTCACCGAGCGCTACTTCTACGAGTCCTTCAAGGACCGCGAGGCGCTGTTCCTGGCGGTCTACCTGCGCCAGGTGGAGCTGCTGCGCGGCCGCGTACTGGAATCGATCCGCCGCCACCTGCCCGACGCGCGGGCGATGACGCGCGCCGGCCTGGACACTTTCTTCCAGGGCCTGCGCGAGAACCCACCCAGCGCGCGCATCCTGTTCGTGGACGTGCTGAGCATCAATCCAGCGATCACCGAACAGTCGCGCCAGGTCACCTCCGGCCTCAGCGGCTTCCTGCTGCAGTTCACCGAGTCCCTCTACCCCCAGGTGCGGAGCAAGGGCCTGGATCCGGGCATCCTCGCCAATGGCCTGATCGGCGCCTGCATCAACGTGGCGATGCACTGGGTGGACGGCGGCTTCGAACAGCCGGTCGAGGCGGTCCGCGACAACTGCTACGCGATCTTCGAGGCAATGATCGGAACCTGGTCGGCGCATCCCGGCTCCAGGGCATAGTCCGCCCGCTGTCAAGCTGCCCGAGCCGGACCAAGGGTGCGATAATCACGGCATCCCGGCGCCCCCGCTTCTCGCAGCGCCGACCCCCTCTATGCAAGACGCGCGGCAGCTGCCTGTCGCCCGTGGGTACCCGTCGCCATGTGGTTCAAGAACCTTCAGGTCTACCGTCTCCCGCCCGGCTGGGACATGTCGCCCGGCGAACTCGAGGAAGAGCTGGCGCGCCAGCTCCTCACCCCCTGCATGGGCCAGAACCTGCAGTCGCGCGGCTGGGTCGCGCCGCAGGGCGAGGTGCCGCTGGTGCGCTCCATGGAGCGCCAGCTGATGATCGCCCTGGGCACCGAGCAGAAGCTGCTGCCGGGCGCCGTGGTGCGCCAGCACACCGAAGAGCGCGCCGTGCAGATCGAGCAGGTCAAAGGCTACAAGCCCGGCAAGAAGATGATGCGCGAGATCAAGGACCAGGTGATCATGGAACTGCTGCCGCGCGCCTTCGTGCGCCGCCGCAGCCTGCGCTCCTGGATCGACCCGGTCGCCGGCTGGCTGGTGGTGGACGCCAGCGCCCCCGCCAAGGCCGAGGAACTGGTGGAGATGCTGCGCAACACGCTCAACGGCGAGCTGGCCGTGACCATGCTGGAACCGGCGCAGGCGCCTTCCGCCCTGCTGACCGGCTGGCTGGCCGCGCGTGAAGCACCGGGCCGTTTCGAGCTGGGTGACGAGTGCGAGCTCTGCGGCAGCGACGAGAGCAAGCCCACCGTGCGCTACGTGCGCCACGGCCTGGACGGCGAGGACATCCGCCGCCACATCACCGAAGGCAAGTTCGCCACCAAGCTGGGCCTGACCTGGAACGACAAGGTCAGCTTCGTGCTGACCGAGAAGCTGCAGATCAAGAAGGTGAAGTTCCTCGCCGTGCGCGAGACCGAGAACGAAACCTCGGACCACCCGGAAGAACAGTTCGACATCGACTTCGCCCTGATGAGCGGCGAGCTGTCGCTGCTGCTCAAGGACCTGGCGGAAGCCGTGGGCGCGCCGATCAGTTCGGCGGCGCCGGAACGCAAAGCGGCCTGAACCGCATGCATTGAGGTTGCCGTTCGCCCTGAGCTTGTCGAAGGGTGGGCGGCAACTTGTTGACCGGCTTCAGGCAAGCCGCTCACGCCTCGACAGGCTCAGCGCGAACGGTCCCGGGGGCTATCGGGGCAATCCCAACTCCGCCGCCACGCCCCGCATCCCCTCTTCCAGCGTGATCCGCGGCACATACCCCAGCATCCGCCGCGCCTTGTCGATGGAATAGGCGCCGCGCCGCCGCAGGAAATGGATGCCCGCCGCACTCGCCGGCGGCTTGCGGCCCATCAACCTGTACAGCCCCGCCAGCAATCCCACCAGGGCGATCAGCAGGCCGCCCGGCGCCGTTGGCACGCCGCCGCGGCCCAGCATGCGCGCGTGGTGCCCGAAGAACTCGCTGCAGGGTGTGGCGATGCCATCGGAGATCGTGAAGCACTCGCCGCCCGCGTTCTTCTCCAGCGCCAGGAACACGCCGTCGAGCAGGTTGTCGACGTGCACGTGGTTGATCACGCCCTGCCCGCCATCGGGCAGCGTGAACAGGCGCTGCCGCAGCAGCTGCAGCGGCCGCAGTACCCAGGGCAGGCTGCCGGCACCGTAGACGTCGCCGGGGCGGATCACGATCACGTCGAACGCGCCGGGTCGGTGGAACTCCAGCGCCACGCGCTCGCTGCGCAGCTTGGTCTCGTTGTAGATGTTGCCGTCGTCACGGAACGGGCCTTCCTCGGTGACGCCCTCGGGATAGTCGAAGCCGTAGACCATCACCGACGACAACTGCACCAACTGGCGCACGCCCTGCGCCTGCGCGGCGCGGCAGACCGAGCGCGTACCCTCGACGTTGACGCGCTCGTAGAGCTCGCGCGCGCCGTCCTCCTCGACGATGGCGGCGGTGTGGAACACGATGTCGGCCCCGGCGAAGCACTGCGACAGCAGCGCCGCGTCGTTGATGTCGCCGACGAAGACCTCGGCGCCCTGCTCCCGGGCACGCTGCGCAGCAGCCGGCGATACATCCAGCCCCCGCACCTGCCAGCCCAGGGCCTTGGCGCGCAGCGCCATGCGCAGGCCGATAAAGCCACCGATGCCGGTAATCGCGATCGTCGTCATTTCTTTTTCACCTTCTGTTCGTGTTGCGCCATCGCCGCGCCGCCCAGCAGCAGGGCCTGCATCACGTCGCTGATGGCCTGGTGCAGCTGCTGCAGGCTGCCCGGATCGCCGGACATCAGCCATTCCGCCAGCAGTTCATTGATGCCGCCGACCAGGGCCAGGCTCACGGGGTGGTAGTTGCGCCGCGGTAGCAGGCCCTGCGCCACCAGCGAGTCGGCGTAGCCCTCCAGCACCTGGGCGAACTCGCGGATCACCTCGCGGCGACGCTTCTCCACCGCCGGGCTCACACCCACCACTTCCAGCACGCCGACCTGCGCGCGGCGGCGGTCGCGGACGTAGGTCTCGATGAAGGCGCCCATGACCTGCGGGATGCGCGTGGCCAGGTCCAGGCCCGGACGCTGCAGTGCCTCGCGCACTGCCGCCTGGGCCTCGCGGATGATCCGTTCGTACAGCGCGAGCAGCAGGGCCTCGCGGCCGGCGAAGGCCTCGTAGAAGTGCCGCGTGGTGACCTTGGCCGCCGTGCACAGCTGCTCGATCGGCGTGTTCTGGTAACCCTGCGTGGCGAACAGCTCCAGTGCCGTTTCCAGCAGCCGCTCGCGGCGCTCCTGCACGCGCTGCTCAGCGGCGATGCCACCGTAGACCCGGCGCTTGGCGGGAGTGGGTTTCTTGCTCATCCGCATATTTGACAAGATTTCTTTCCCAAAATACAGTCGCTCCGCCGCCACCCGTCCGGATGGCTGCGCTTTACCTGTCTCCAGCCAACGCCAGAGGTTTCCCGATGAGCATCCTGAACCGCATCACCAGCTTCGACGGCACGCGCGACGCGCTCAAGCCGCTGGACCGTGTGGACAACGTCAAGCAGGCCTCGGGCGACTTCCGCAAGCACATGCTCGCTGGCCCCAAGGTGCGCTACTACCAGTCCTTCGAACTGGTGCGCGTGCCCTACCCGTCCAAGTACGGTTATCTCAACGCGCACACCGGGCCTTCGCCGTACATCCACCTCTGCAACCGCCTGTTCGTCATCCAATTCGAATCCGACGAAGGCCTCAAGACCCTGCTCGCCAGCCCCTCGGACTGGGAGCACCAGCTGGAGACGCCGTTCTTCAAGCGCCTGACCGATTCCTACGGCATGTTCGCGCCGGTGTCGGAGGCCCTGGTGTTTCGCAAGACCAACACCGTGCTGAACATCCTCAAGAGCATCGGCCTGGACCCGGCCGACGTCGACTACATCACCTACGATCACCTGCACACGCAGAACCTCACGCGCTGGCTCGGCGGCAACGGCCAGCCGGCGCTGCTACCCAACGCCAAGCTGCTGGTGATGCGCGAGGAATGGGAGAGCACGCAGTCGCTGATCCCCTGGCAGAACCAGTGGTACTGCCCCAATGGCATCGCCGGCATCCCGCAGGACAAGGTGATCCTGCTGGACCACGACACCGCGCTGGGTGATGGTTCGGTGGCGCTGGTGCGCACCAAGGGCCACACCGAGGGCAATCACTCCATCGTGGCGCACACGCCGGAAGGCCTGAAGGTGACCAGCGAGAATGGTGTCTCCGTGGAGGCCTACGTGCCGGCGCTGTCGCCGGTGCCGGGCGTGGCGGACTTCGCGCGCTACACCGGTGCGGAGGTAGTGCTGAACGGCAACACCGCCGAGTACGCCGTGGACCGGTACATCTCGATGGTGCAGGAGAAGAGCATCGCCGGCCCCAACCCGCGCGACGAGCGCTATCCCAACATCGCGCCCTCCTCCGAGTCCGCCGGCTACTGGCTGTTCCCGCGCACTGCGCCGGGCTTCCGCGTGGGCGACCTGCAATACGGCACGCTGCAGAAGGCGCAGCCGCGCCGCAAGGCGGCTTGAGTCCATGGCCAAGACCTACCTGCTGACCGGCTGCGGCAGCGGCATCGGCCGCAACACCGCCATGGCGCTGGTGCGCCGCGGCGACCGCGTCTGCGCCACCGACATCAACGCCGACGCCCTGGCGATCCTGCGCAAGGAACTGGCGGCGCCGGACAACCTGCGCACCGAACTGCTCGACGTGCGCGATCCGCAGGCCTGGGAAGCGCTGGTGACCACGCTCGCCACCGACTGGGGCCGCCTCGACGTGGTGATGAACATCGCCGGCTACCTCAAGCCGGGCTACGTGCACGAGGAAAGCCCCGAGGAAGTGCACCGCCACTTCGACATCAACACCAAGGGCGTAGTGTTCGGCACGCAGGCGGCGGCGCGGCAGATGCTGCGCCAGGGCGGCGGCCACATCGTCAACATCGCCTCGCTGGCCGGCATCGCGCCGGTGCCGGGCCTGAACCTCTACAGCGCCAGCAAGTTCGCCGTGCGCGGCTACAGCCTCTCCGCCGCCATGGACCTGGCGCCGCGCGGCATCAAGCTCAGCGTGATCTGTCCCGACGCCGTGCAGACGCCGATGCTGGACCTGCAGGTGGACTACGAGCAGGCGGCGATGACCTTCTCGGGAAACGCCCAACCGTTGACCGCCGAGGACATCACCGACGCGATCCTGCGCGCGCTGGAAAAGGCGCCGATGGAAATCACCCTGCCGGCCTCGCGCGGCCGCATCGCCAAGCTCGGCAGCGCCTTCCCTGGCCTGTCGGGTGCGCTGCTGAACTGGCTGCGCGAACGCGGGCGCCGGCAGCAGCAGAAGCGCGTCAAGGCACGCTAGAGACCTGAGCCTTGCCGGATACACGCAGGCCCGCCTGCGGGCAAGGGGCCTTCAGGCCTAGCGCGTCGTTGCGACCTGCTGGCGACGATACTGGTCACGCTTGATCCGGGCGTAGTCCTCGCGCTGACCCTCTTCCTTGAGCTGGCGTGGGTACTCGGCAATCGCGTCCAGCCAGCGCTCCAGGCTGCGCTCGAAGCGGCGATCCTCCGGCGTCGACGACTCCGCCAGGTGCGATTCGATGGCCAGGTAGTAGCGCATGACGTTGCGCTCCAGTGCGCCGCGAATGCCGCCGATGTAGCCCTCGCCCTGCGGCGTGAAGCCGACCTTGTTGCGGCCCTTGGTGCTGAGGTAGGCCTGGGTCGCCATGCGGGCGGTGAAACTGCTGGTGTAGGAATAGGTGAAATGCAGGAAGGTCTTGCCCGACTCCACCGGCACCGCCTCGACCATGATGCGGTAGTCGCTCGTGCCGACCGGACCCTTGTCCGCGTCCAGGCGCAACTGCAGATAGCCGGCATCATTGTGCGCCCGACGGAAATCGAACTCCGCGTGATAGGGCGCATCGGTGGAGTCGAGCCGTGTACCGAAATCCACGGCCAGCTTGGGCGCTGCGGCTGTACCCTCGACACGGCAACCCGCCACGTTGGGATGGACGGCCATGACCTCGCACCAGGCATCCGGCCGGGTCAGCGCGCCGCTGACCGCGGACAACGGCTGGTTGATCACGGCATGCACTTCACCGCGCAGGCTGCCGCCGGACTCTGCGGATTGCAGGATCAGCGGACGCTTGAAGGGGCTGTCACGCAACTGCTGCGCGCTGGCCTGGTAGTTGGCCGCCAGACTCTCGGCGGACGCGGCGGGCACCACCGCCGAGGCTGCGCCCGCCCAGGCCGTCAGCAGTAGCCAGAGCGAAAGGCGCACAGTGTTGCGGTGATGATTTTGGGATCGCATGTCATTACGACCCTGCCTTCACGGCGAGGGTTCTCCGGTTTTCATGCTGCTGCAACAAGATGAACGCTGCATGAAGCATGCCGAAGCCCTGAAACTGAAATGGGAGCGGCTTCAGTCGCGATCCTTCACCCATCCAGGTGAGGGATCGCGGCTGAAGCCGCTCCCACGAGACTGCTCGCTCAGGCTTTCTTCGGCGCCTTTTTTGCGGCGGCTTTCTTCACCGCTGCTTTCTTGGCAGGCGCCTTCTTCGCGGCCGCTTTCGTGGGTGCCGGCTTTTTCGCTGCGGCTTTCCTCACCGTCGCCTTCCGCGGTGCCGCCTGCTTCGGTGCCGGCGCCTCGTGCTCGTTCTCTTCCATCACGCGCTTGATGTGCTGCGCGTCTTCCAGGTTCTCGATCTGGTCGGAGACCAGGTCGCCGATCTGCTGGTTGATGCGGCGAATCGCGTCGTAGACCATCGTGGCAGCCTGGCGGTTGCGCTCGCGCAGCGCCAGCTTGTCCTCGTTCAGCACGCCGGCACGTTCGAGCAGCTCGAACGGCAGGTCGGCGATCTGCTGGTGAATCTGGCCAATGGAGCTGACGGCGCGGTCGATGGCCTGCTGCAGGGAGTCCTTCAGCAGCTCGAGTTTCTGCAACTTGCTCATGCTTGTTCCTGTGGCGTCGCAATATCGGGGCTTGTAGGGTGGACTGTACCCGAGCCCCGTGACGGATGACGATGGGCGGGGAGACCACCCCCGCGTCCCCAGGGCCAAGGCCCACGCCCGTACACCGAAACCGGGGATTTCGCCACACCCGCGGCCCAAGGCGTTGATTTGACTGCTGTGCTAACGTAGTCAGTGTTAGCCGAACCTGCAGTCGATGACCACCCGTACTCCCCGCTCCCGTGCCGGCGCCGAAGACAGCGCGCTGGTGACCCGCTCCGAGCGCAAGCAGCGCACGCGCGGCGCCCTGCTCGACGCTGCCCTGCAGCTCATGAGCGAGGGTCGCAGTTTCACCAGCCTCGGCCTGCGCGAGATCACGCGCGAAGCCGGCGTGGTGCCCACCTCGTTCTATCGCCACTTCCGCGACATGGACGAACTGGGCCTGGCCCTGGTGGAGGAAAGCGGCCTGACGCTGCGCCGGATGCTGCGCGAGGCGCGCAAGCAAGGCCGCCCCGACACGGACATGGTCCGGCGCTCGGTGGAGGTCTACAAGGAATACGTCGAGGCCAACCGCCTGCAGTTCTTCTTCATCTCCGGCGAACGCCATGGCGGCTCCCCGGTGATCCGCCGTGCGGTGCGCAACGAGGCGACGCATTTCATCAACGAGATGGCCGAGGACATCCGCCAGCTCAACATCGCGCCGCGGCTGTCCTTCGCCTCGCTGCAGATGATCTGCAACCTGATCGTCGCGACGATGATGCAGGCCGCCACCGATATCCTCGACCTGCCGCCCAACCAGCCCCAGGCACACCGCGAGCTGACCGACTTCCTGGTCAAGCAGCTGCGCGTGATCTTCCTGGGGGCGATGCAGTGGAAGGAAAAGCCGCCGGCTTGACCCTGCCCCTCTCCCGTCGGGGATAGGGCAAGCTCAAGCGCCCTTCGGCGCCAGCACCCGCAGCATCAGGTTGGCCCCCAGGGCACAGCAGGCGAGCACCGCCGCCATCGGCAGGGCCGTGCCGTCATGCCAGGAACCCGCGACGGCCGCCGACAGCGCGGCAGCACCGTACTGAACCATGCCCAGCGCCGCAGCCGCCGTGCCGGCGTTGTTCTCGAACGGCGCCATCGCCAGTGCGGTGGAGTTGGGGAACACCAGGCCCATCGAGGCGATGCACAGGAACAGCGGCACCAGGATCGCCGGCAGCCCGCCCCGGCCGATCAACACCACGGCCAGCAGCGCGAGCCCCGCCACGGCGTGCGTCAGCAGCGCGCCGCGCAACACCTGCTCCAGGGAAAAGTAGTCGAGCAGGCGGCCGTTGAGCTGCGTGGCGGCGATCAGGCCGAAGGCATTGGCGCCGAACAGCCAGCCGAAGTGCTCCGCCGGCACCTGGAACAGCTCGATAAAGACGAAGGGCGCCGCGGCGATGTAGGCGAACATGCCGGCCTGCGCCAGCGCCCCGCCCAGCGCATTGGACAGGAAGATGCGGTTCGAGAACACGCTGCCGTAGCCACCACGAGGTCCGCTGCGGGGCTTGCGGGTCTCCGGCAGCATGCGCCAGGTCGCCAGCAAGGTGCCGAGGGCGAACAGCATCAGCGCGGCGAAAATCCAGCGCCAGCCGAAGCCCACGAGCACCCATCCGCCCACCAGCGGTGCCAGGATCGGCGCCAGCCCCATCACCAGCATCAGCAGCGAAAACACCTTGGCCGCGGCCTTGGGTTCGAACAGGTCACGCACCACCGCTCGCGACACCACGATGGCACTGCCACCACCCAGGGCCTGCAGCGCGCGGAACCCCATCAGCGCTTCGATCCGCCAGGCCAGGGCACAGCCCAGCGACGCCAGGATGTAGAGCGCCAGTCCGGCATACAGCGGCCGCTTGCGGCCATAGCGATCGATCAGCGGGCCGTAGAGCAGCTGCCCCAGCACCAGGCCGGCGAAATAGGCCGACAGCGTGAACTGCGCCTGCCCCTGCGATGCCGCGAGCTCCTTGGCCAGCGTCGGCAGGGCCGGCAGGTACATGTCGATCGACATCGGGCCGATCGCGATGGCGATGCCCAGGACCAGGATGAGTCGTCGTTGCGGCGTCAGGAGCGGCATGAAGGGGTTCAGGCCGCCATGGCCGTAGCCATGGCGGGTTCGGTGAATTGGTAGACATCCATCGCCAGCACCTCGTGGGTGACGCCGCCGAAACGTCGGTCGGCGACGGCACCCTCGCCCGCCGCGCCCAGCGCGACGAACAACGGCAGCAGATGTTCTTCCGTCGGATGCGCACGGGCCGCCTGCGGAGCGCGGCGACGGTAATCCAGCAGCGCCCCGATGTCACCTTCCGCGAGGCGTCCGGCGAACCAGTGCTGGAACTCGGCGACGTACGGCGCGACCTCGCCGGTCTCCTCGAAGCGGACCTCGTGCAGGTTGTGCGTCAGGCTGCCGGAGCCCAGCACCAGCACGTCCTCCGCGCGCAACGCCTGCAGCGCCCGGCCCATCCGGTAATGGTGCTCCGGACCCAGTCGTGGCTGCAGCGCCAGCGGCACCACCGGCACGTCGGCCTGCGGGTAGAACTCGCGCAGCGGCACCCAGACGCCATGGTCCAGGCCACGTTCCACGCCATGCGCCTCGAAGCCCGAGGCCGCCAGCAGCTCGGCCGCACGGCGCGCCACGGCGGGCTCGCCGGGCGCGGGGTACTGGATGCGGAACAGCGGCTCGGGAAAACCGCCGAAGTCATGGATGGTCTCCGGCCGTGGCGCGGCACCCACCGCCGGGGTGCTGCTCAGCCAGTGGGCGGAAGCCACCAGCACCGCTCGCGGGCGCGGCAACCCAGCCGCCAGCTCGCGCCAGGCCGCACCGGTATCGCCGCCGCCGAGCGCCAGCATGGGCGAGCCGTGGGAAACGAAAATGGCGGGCAGGCGGGTCATGACGGACTCCGGTCTTGTGAGGGGGCGCCAGCATGCGCCCCGCCGCCGCCTCGATGAATCCCCGTTTGTTGAATAGAGATTTCAGACTATTTGAAGCATCACTGGATAGCCCATCGCCGATCTGCGGTATCTTGCGGGGAAACAAGGGGATTTCGATGGGCGCCGAGCGGCACCGCCGCAGCCTTGCAGCAGGCGAAATGCTATTCCGGGAGGGTGATGGCGGCCACGAGGCCTACGTCATCGAGACCGGCTGCGTCGAGATCTTCACTGGCGCGTTCGAGTCCCGCCGCAGCATCGCGCGCCTCGGTGCGGATGAGATCTTCGGCGAAATGACCCTGTTGGGTGGCCACACCCGCCTGGCCTCCGCGGTCGCGACGGAAGCCACCTCGCTGATCGTCATCAGCCACGAATACCTGGAAGAGCGCGTGCTGGCGGCCGATCCGCTGCTACGCCACCTGCTGCGCGTGGTGATCGCCCGCACCCGCGACAACGTCCTGCGCCTGGGCCAGAACACCGGCGACCAGGGTGCCGGTGTCTCCGGCACCGCCCATGCCGCCGCCGACCGCAAGGCGGCGCTGCAGCACCTGCGCCTCGAGCAGGCCATGGCCACGGCCCTGGAGCGGAAGGAGTTCCAGCTGCACCTGCAGCCCATCGTGCGGCTGGGCGACGGCCGCCCGGCCGGCTTCGAGGCGCTGATCCGCTGGATCCGCCCCGACGGCAGCCGGGTATCGCCCGGCGAGTTCATCCCGGTGGCCGAACAGAGCGAGCTGATCTACGTGCTGGGTCACTGGATCATCCGCGAGTCCTGCCGCTGCCTGGCCGAGCTGGACCGGCTCGCACCCGGCGCCGCCCCCTTCCTGAGCCTGAACCTGTCCCTGCGCCAGTTCGACGACCCGGACCTGTTCCCGGTGCTGGAAGCCGCCCTGGCCGACAGCGGCCTGGACCCGCGCCGCCTGCGCCTGGAGATCACCGAATCCATGATCGCCCGCGACGCCGACGCCACCCTGAAGCTGCTGCAGCGCTGCAAGGCCCTGGGCGCCAAGCTGTCGGTGGACGACTTCGGCACCGGCTACAGCTCCCTGTCCTACCTGCAGCGCCTGCCGGTGGACTGCCTGAAGCTGGACCGCAGCTTCATCAGCGAGCTGGAGACCAGCCCCGCCGCTACCCGCATCGTCGGTGCCGTGGCCCGGCTGGCGCATGAGCTGGGCATGGAAACGGTGGCCGAGGGCATCGAGACCCCGGGCCAGGCGGCCCTGTGCCGCGAGCTGGGGGTAGACTATGGCCAGGGCTTCCACTGGTCCCCGGCCGTGCCGCTGGAACGGGCCGCCCAGGCCCTGTCGCCCGGCCCAGCCGCCTGAAGCCCCCCGCAGCCCCGTATCGGGGCGCGGAATCGTTTGATTCCCCTTGAGATTCGCCCCTGGCGCTGATAGGATGCGCGCCCTCATGCTCCGCCTGTGCGGGGCTATTCGGCTTGACGCGGGAGATAAACCATCGCAGCAGAACGTGAAGACCGGCGCAACGGACAGATCAATGTACCCCGTGTACGCGTGATCGCGGCCGACGGCGAACAGGTCGGCATCATGCTCACCCGTGACGCCATCGCCAAGGCCGAAGCGGATGGCTTGGACTTGGTGGAAGTGTCTCCCAACGCGGAGCCCCCGGTCTGCAAGATCATGGATTACGGCAAGTACCTTTATGCAAAGGACAAGGCCGCCCATGCTGCGAAGCGCAAGCAGAAGCAGATCCAGGTCAAGGAAGTGAAGTTCCGGCCGGCAACCGAGGAAGGCGACTACCAGACCAAGCTGCGCAACATCACGCGCTTCCTGGAAGAAGGCGACAAGGTGAAGGTGACCATCCGCTTCCGTGGGCGCGAAATGGCCCACTCCGAGCTGGGCATGGAAATCATGAACCGTCTCAAGACGGAGCTGGATGCGCTGGTCCTGGTCGAGCAGCATCCGAAGATGGAAGGCCGCCAGTCGGTCATGGTGATCGCTCCGCGCAAGCGGATTTGAGCCACAAGTTTTTACCGCCTTGCACTTAGGTGCAGGGCTGGAAAAAAGAGAAGTCCTGCCGGCCTCCGGCAGGCCCGGTCAGCTCCCCAGGGCGGGGATGTGAAACCGGCAATCGAAAGCTTTAAGGAGTAAGAAATGCCCAAGATGAAAACCATCAAGAGCGCCGCGAAGCGCTTTGCCAAGACTGGCAAAGGCGGCTTCAAGCGCGGTCACTCGCACAAGCGCCATATCCTGACCAAGAAGTCCGGCAAGCGGATCCGCCAGCTGCGCGGCGAAGCCCAGGTGCACAGCTCAGACGTGCGTGAAGTTGCGCACATGCTGCCCTACGCCTAAGGAGAACGACTATGGCACGCGTCAAACGTGGTGTTACCGCTCGCGCAAAGCACAAGAAAGTCCTGAAGAAGGCCAAGGGCTACTACGGCGCAAAATCGCGCACGTACCGCTCGGCCAAGCAGCAGGTCATCAAGTCCGGCCAGTACGCCTTCCGCGATCGTCGCGTGAAGAAGCGCGAGTTCCGCGCCCTCTGGATCATCCGTATCGGTGCCGCCTCCCAGGAACTGGGTCTGGCCTACAGCCGATTTATCAACGGGCTCGCCAAGGCTGGCGTCGCCCTGGATCGCAAGGTTCTCGCTGACCTCGCCATGCACGACAAGCCGGCGTTCGCCAAGCTCGTCGAGCAGGCCAAGGCCCAGCTCGCCGCTTAATCGCAGCGAACCGTCGTAGATCCGAATCAGGGGGACGGCACACAGCCGTTCCCCTTTTTTGTTTTTCAGAAAGCTGGGCGCAAACTCTCTCTTTACTCCCCTCTCCCACCGGGAGAGGGGCCGGGGGTGAGGGACGCCGGTCCAATGAGCCATACCACTTGCCGCAAGCACGCCCCTCACCCGCGCCTGCGGCGCGACCGTCCCTTTACCCCGTGTGCTGTTGACGGGGCGAAGGGAGAGGCAAGACGTGAAGTCCTGAAATCATGAGCGAACAACTCGATCAGCTGCTGAACGAAGCCAAAAGCGCCATCGACGCCGCCTCCGACGCTCGCGCGCTGGAACAGCTGCGCGTGGACTACCTGGGCAAGAAGGGCCGCGTCACCGAGCTGCTCAAGCAGCTGGGCGGCATGGCGCCCGACGAGCGCAAGAGCTTCGGCGAGCGGGTCAACCGCGTGAAGGAAGCCGTGGCGTCCGCCATGGACGAGCGTGGCTCGACGCTGGAGCAGGCCGAGCTGGCGCGCCAGCTGGCCGCCGACAGCATCGACGTCACCCTGCCCGGCCGCGGCGTGACCCCGGGCGGCCTTCACCCGATCGCCCGTACCGTGCAGCGCATCGAGCAGCTGTTCAACGAGCTCGGCTTCGAGACCGTGGAAGGCCCCGAGATCGAGGACGATTTCCACAACTTCGGCGCGCTCAACATCCCCGAGCTGCACCCGGCGCGCTCGATGCAGGACACCTTCTACGTCCGCAACGGCCAGAACGTGCTGCGCACCCACACCAGCCCGGTGCAGATCCGCACTATGAAGGCGCTGGTGGAGTCCGGCCGCCGCCCGCCGATCCGCATCATCTGCCCGGGGCGCGTCTACCGCTCCGACTCCGATCGCACGCACAGCCCCATGTTCCACCAGGTGGAGGGCCTGTACGTTGCCGAGAACGTCACCTTCAGCGACCTGAAGTACGACCTGGAGACTTTCCTGTCGCGCTTCTTCGAGCGTGACGTGAAGGCGCTGTTCCGCCCGTCCTACTTCCCCTTCGTGGAACCGGGCGCCGACGTGCACATCCGCTGGGCCGACCCGGGCAAGGGCGAGCGCTGGCTGGAGGTGCTGGGCTGCGGCATGGTCCACCCCAAGGTCTTCGAGGCCGTGGGCCTGGACCCGGAACGCTACACCGGCTTCGCCTTCGGCATGGGCGTGGAGCGCTTTGCCATGCTGCGTTACGGCGTGGACGACCTGCGCCAGTTCTTCAACAACGATCTTCGCTTCCTCGAGCAGTTTGCTTGAGAGCCGGGAACCGGGCCGAGCACGAGATGTATATCTCACCCACCTGTTCACACCGAGTAGTGCCGCGAAGCGTCGCGTATCGAGGTGCGTGCCTTGCTCGCCCATCCCGCCTGCCCTGAATTCCTAGTCCCTAGGACAAAACGACAATGAAACTGAGCGAAAACTGGCTGCGCGAGTGGGTCAACCCGCAGGCCACCGTCAACGAGATCTCCGACCGCCTGGTGATGGGCGGCCTGGAGCTGGAAGTCGAGCCCGTGCTGGAGACGCTGCCGCAGGGCGTCGTCGTCGGCCGCATCGTCAAGGCCGAGCGCCACCCGCAGGCCGATCGCCTGCAGGTCTGCGAGGTGGACGTGGGCCAGCCTTCGAGGCTGCAGATCGTCTGCGGCGCCGCCAACGCGCGCGCCGGCATGAACGCGCCCTGCGCCGTGGTTGGCGCCAGGCTGCCGGATGGCATGGACATCAAGCAGGCGCAGCTGCGCGGCGTGGATTCCTTCGGCATGCTCTGCTCGGCCAAGGAACTGGGCCTGGCGGAGAAGTCCGAGGGCCTGTTGGAGCTGGACGCCGACGCCAAGCCCGGCACCCCCATCGAGCAGTACCTGGGCCTGAAGGACAATGTCCTGAACCTGGAAATCACCCCCAACCGCGGTGATTGCCTCAGCGTGCTGGGCCTGGCCCGCGAGCTGTCGGCGCTGTACGCCATCCCCATGAAGCGCCCCAACTTCCCGCAGGCGGTGGTCGTGGGTCACGCGCAGGTGAAGGTGGAGATCGAGGACCTGCAGACCTGCCCGCACTACACCGGGCGCGTCATCACCAAGCTCAACCCCAAGGCCCTCACGCCCGACTGGATGCGCGAGCGCCTGCGCCGCTCCGGCATCCGCTGCATCCACCCCGTGGTCGACATCACCAACTACGTGATGCTCGAGCTGGGCCAGCCGATGCACGCCTTCGACTCCGGCAAGATCTCCGGCCAGGTGCGCGTGCGCCGCGCGCGCGCCGGCGAGAAGCTGGAGCTGCTCAACGGCGACACCCTGGAGTTCAACCACGGCGAGCTGATCATCGCCGACGACCACGGCCCGCTGGCCCTGGCCGGCGTCATGGGCGGCCAGGAATCCGGCGTGGCCACCCGCACCACCGGCATCTTCCTGGAGTCGGCCTGCTTCGCGCCCACCGCCGTGGCCGCCACCGCGCGCCGCCACAAGCTGGCCTCGGACTCCTGCTACCGCTTCGAGCGCGGCGTGGACCCCAGCCTGCAGCGCAGCGCGCTGGAGCGCGCCACGCAGCTGATCCTGCAGATCTGTGGCGGCGAAGTGCACCCGGTGATCACCGCCGGGCGGCCGCCGGCCGAGCCCATCACCGTACGCCTGCGCCAGACCCGCCTGAACCAGCTGCTGGGCCACGACATCGCCGAGAAGGACGTGGAGCAGCTGCTGTCGCGCCTGGGCATCACCACCCGCCACGAGCTGGGCGGCGCCTGGATCGCCCGCGTGCCGAGCCACCGCTACGACCTGCGCATCGAGCCCGACCTGATCGAGGAAGTGGCCCGTCTCTACGGCTACGACCGCATCCCCGCCAAGCCCTACGCCGCGCGCCTGGCGCCAGGCCGCCCCAGCGAGGCTGCCCGCTCGCTGACCCGGGTGCAGGACGTGCTGGTATCGCGCGGCTGGCAGCAGATCGTCAGCCTGTCCTTCGTCGAGCCCGGCCTGCAGGGCCAGCTCAACCCGGAGGCCCACGGCATCCCGCTGGACAACCCCATCGCCGACACGCTGTCGGTGATGCGCACCACCCTGTGGGCCGGCCTGATCCCGGCCTGGCTCTACAACCGCCAGCGCCAGCAGAACCGCCTGCGCCTGTTCGAGCAGGGCGTGGCCTTTGCCGATGTGGACGGCCAGATCGTGGAAACCAGCCGCCTTGCCGGCCTGGCCGTCGGCGCCGCGCTGCCGGAGCAGTGGAGCAGCGTCGCCCGCCCTACTGATTTCTACGACCTGAAAGCCGACGTGGTGGCCCTGCTGGGCAGCACCGCCGGCGAGTACCGCTTCGAGAAGGCCGAGCACCCTGCCCTGCACCCGGGCCAGAGCGCGCGCATCCTGCGCGGCGAGCGCGCCGCCGGCTGGATCGGCGCCCTGCACCCCAAGCTGGTGCGCACGCTGGACCTGCCAGACACCCCGCTGCTGTTCGAGCTGGACTGGGAGGTCATCCGCGACACCCGCGTGCCGTCCTCGCAGCCGTTGTCCGACTTCCCGTCGTCGCGCCGCGACCTCGCCCTGGTGGTGCCGGAAACCGTGTCCGCCGACGCGCTGATCGCCTGCGCCAAGGCTTCTGGTGAAAATTTGTTGCAGAAAGTTTTCATCTTCGACATTTATCGGGGTGAGAACTTACCTACTGCCTGCAAAAGCGTGGCTTTAGGGTTGATTTTCAATGACTATTCCCGCACCCTAACCCTAGAAGAAATCGACGCGTCCGTTACGAGAATCATCTCGCAGCTGACCCGCGAGCTGGGCGCTGTAATCCGGCAGTAGAAATAGGGGTGCAAGAAC
This sequence comes from Pseudomonadota bacterium, assembly GCA_052035235.1. Classification (GTDB taxonomy): domain Bacteria; phylum Pseudomonadota; class Gammaproteobacteria; order Nevskiales; family Nevskiaceae; genus Solimonas_A. The sequence continues at coordinate 49,133 of JBPOHT010000010.1, forward strand.
GTGGCGTTGACGAAGGCTGAACTAGCCGATGCGCTGTTCGACGAGTTGGGTCTCAACAAGCGTGAGGCCAAGGAATTTGTCGACCTGTTCTTCGAAGAAATCCGCGAGCGCCTGGAAGGCGGCGAGGAAGTGAAGCTCTCGGGCTTCGGTAACTTCGAACTCAGGTCCAAGAACCAGCGCCCGGGCCGCAATCCCAAGACCGGCGAGGAGATTCCCATCTCCGCGCGGCGTGTCGTCACCTTCCGTCCAGGCCAGAAGCTGCGTCTGAGAGTGGAGTTCGATGCGACCCGCCGATAACAAGCTGGCACCACTCCCGGAGATTCCGCGTAAACGCTACTTCGCCATCGGCGAAGTCAGCGAGCTTTGCGACGTGAAACCGCATGTCCTGCGCTACTGGGAGCAGGAGTTCCCCCAGCTGCGCCCGGTGAAGCGCCGCGGCAACCGCCGCTACTACCAGCAGGACGACGTCCTGATGGTGCGCCGCATTCGCAGCCTGCTCTACGAACAGGGCTTTACCATCGGCGGTGCGCGCCAGCGCCTGCGCGAAATGCCCAAGGTCTCCGCCGTGGCGGCCGATGGCCTGCGCCTGTCCAACCCCGCGGCCCTGCAGATGCAGAACGGCAGCACCAACGGCACCGCCAAGCCCCGTACGGGTGTTGCCGCCAAGCCTCGCGCCCAACAGATCCAGTCGCTGCGCGACGATCTGGAATCGCTCCTGCGCCTGCTGCCGGACCCGGAGTAAAGCCGGACGGGGATCTGCGCCCCGCCCGGTTCTTCCCAATCCCCCCGAGTGGCTTGAGCCCTTGAAGCAAGGGCTCTGCCTTCGTTCGTACTGAGCCTGTCGAAGCACGAACCTCCCCAACCCCTGCCGCTTGCCCCCTGTTCCGGGCCTTCAGCCACGGCAAAACCCTCGCTCATACTGCCCGCCGTACCCACCGTTTCGAACAACGAGAGGCCGGAGAACGAGCATGTCCTTACGCCTGCCCCAGGCCTTGCGGACCTTGTCCTGTGCGCTTGCACTGGCCCTGGTGGCCGGCAACAGCCAGGCCATCACATTGGAAGAAATGCGCAGCAAGGAAGCGCTGGAGCCGCCTGCGCTGGCACACAGCAACAACATCTCGCGCTACGACAGCAAGTACGCCTTCCTGATCAGCGCGTGGAAGAAGGACGGCCTCTGGGGCGTCATCAGCGAACAGCAGTTGCAGGATAGCGACAAGAACCAGTCCTATACGCCGAAGGCAAGCTGGCTGGCCCCGCCGCAGTTTGAGCAGGCGCTGGTGGCAAGGACCGGCAAGGGCTACATGAGTCATGTCTGGCTGAAGCCTAAAGGGGAAGCCCATTGGCAAGCCTTCAGCACCGACGGCCAGAAGCTCACGGCCCTGGGCCCGACCCCTTACACCAGCATGCGGCTGATCCGCGAAGGCCGGGACACGCGCGCCGAGGCTGATCGCGCCAATCCCGCCACCGACCGGCGCGAGGCCTACCGCCTGTTGGTCCTTGGCATACACGAAAGCCAGGATCCTGCGAGCGCCACCGTGGACCTGATCGATGCCGTGGATAACCGCGTGCTGATCGGGCTCAGCCAAGTGGACGCGCGCGTAGACCCTCGGGATGAGGACACGGCGCTCGTAGTCCGGCATGACGCTGCTGCCAACGGCTACACCATCGTCAGGCTGACCAAGCCGCAGCTGCTTCCAGCGGCCAAGCTCAAGCCCCCGCCAGAGGACACGGACTTCTACCGCGAAATCACCCTGGACGATACCGTGATGCACGCGCTCGACGCCGCCGGCAACCCGGTCATCCTGACCCGGGATTTCCAGCCGTTTTCTCCTCCCGGACTGACCCTGGGCAAGCTCGAACCGCTGCGGCAGGGCGACAACATCAAGTCCCGGGACTTCAGGCGGGTGCCCGTCACCACGGCCACCGGCCAGACTGGCTACCAGCTCATCTATCGCAACAAGGCCCGCAACCCGACGCTCGCCCCCACGCTCTGGAAAGAAATCTTCGAGGATGATCAAGGCCTGCTGATTGCCAAGACCATCGACAACCAGTGGCGCTTGCTGTTCTGGTCACACTGGGACTCCACCTTCACGTTCCTGCCGCAATCCTTCGACCTCGACGGAACCCGGCCGGTGACCGGCAACTCGCTGGAAGCACTCTATGCCTCCATCGCCGCCTGGGAGCGCTCCCAGGCAGAGCACAAGCGGCGTTATGAGCAGGAAACCCAAGCTTGGCTGGCGCAGGAGCCCGAGCGGACGCGCAAGCGCGCCGCCGACCTGCAGCGCCGCATCGACGCCAATGCCAAGGCGCGCATCGCAGCCGAGGCTGAATACCAGCGACAGAAAGCGCAATCGGATGCCGAGTTTGCGGCGCGCAACAAAAACAGTTGGGGCAATCTGCAGCCCCTCACCTTGCCCACGCTACAGGGCGCCCCAGGCCTCAGCAGCCTGGAAAAGGACTACTACGACAATCGCGGCAATGCCCGGAATCCCTACGTGATACGGGAGAAGCGCAAGCCTTAACAGGCTGGCGAGAACGCCGAGGCGCTTGTTGCTGGCGTTGAGGCTCCGGGAGATTTCAGCCCCTCCCGGCAGAGGTTGCCAAGGCCAGGGGCATGCGCAGACCAAGGAGAGGTTTGCTCAGCGCTGCGTGAGCGGGGCATGACCGCCGCCGTCTCCGGACTGCGGCCAGGATGGGAGCCCCAAAATGAAAAACCCCTGTTTCCTTATCGGATACAGGGGTTTACATGATATTGGTCGGGGCGAGAGGATTTGAACCTCCGACCACTTCCACCCCAAGGAAGTGCGCTACCAGGCTGCGCTACGCCCCGACTTTTGCAACGGTGCCGCTAGGGGTCGCGAAGTGTAAACGAGGCGGGCGATGAGCGGAAGCCATATCGGCCTGAAGTAATCCGCTTTCGTCGCGCATGCCGGGATCCGGATCATGCCCAGGCGCACAGCCTGAAGAACGTACACTACTCCCGATACCCTTCGACGACCCGTCCATGATCCTCCGCAGCCTCGCTCTCGCCCTCTGCCTGCTCCCCCTGGCCGCCCCCGCAGCCGACTGCCTGCGCCTGCAGACCCAATCCCTGGGCGAGATGAGCATCCCCCTGCCCGCCGTAGATGCCCGCGCCGCACGCCAGAGCGTGCGCTACACCCACGAGATCGAGGTGCCGTCCGAGCGCTGCATATTCCAGGGTGGCACGCGCCAATGCAGCCTGCGCCCGGACAAGCTGGACGTGGGCTTCACGCTGGAGCGCGAGGGTGACGACTGCCGGCTGGTGGACAGCCACGTGGTCGGCGGCAGCAAGCGCAGCGTCGCCGGCAAGGAAGTGGAAGTGCCGGAACTGAAGACCGACAAGCAGCGTTTCAGCTGCGCCGCGCAGATCAGCGCCTGCCCCTGAGCGCCGCGCCATGAAAGTCCGGCAGGCCTCGGTCAAAGACCTCGGTTTGATCGCGCCGCTGTTCGACGGCTACCGCCAGTTCTATGGGCAGCCCTCCGACACGGCTGGCGCCTCTGCATTCCTGCTGGAGCGCTTCCGGCATCATCAGTCGGTGATCTTCATCGCCGAGGCTGAGGGCGGACAGGCCCTGGGCTTCACCCAGCTGTACCCCAGCTTCTCCTCGGTGCGGATGAGCCGCAGCTACATCCTCAATGACCTGTTCGTCATCCCCGAGGCACGGCGCGGCGGCGTGGCCGCCCTGCTGCTACAGGCGGCGGCCGGATATGGCCGCTCGGTAGGCGCGGTGCGCCTTTCACTCTCCACCGCCCTGGACAACCGGGCGGCGCAGGCACTCTACGAATCGCAGGGCTGGAAGGCGGACGACGTGTTCCGCCACTACACCCTGGCGCTCTAGGGTCTGTCATCCACTCCCCCGTCACTGCGATGCCATCAGATTTTCCGCCAGGCACGGCGCGAGGAGGGAGCTTGGTGGTTCCAAGTGACCGAGGAGCAACACCGCATGGCGGAAAATCTGGTGGCACCCGAAGGGCGGGACCGTTTTGACGCAGGGCGTTGTCCCGCCCCGCTTATGTACGTTGAGTACACCGCGCGTGACGGGACTTAGCCCTGCACCAAAACAGTCTCCGTCGCAGTGACGGGGGAATTGATGACAGACCCCAGCTCCGCTTAGCGGGCTGCCGCGCCCAGGGCCGGCAACGCCTGCGGCGCCCGCGAGCGCTTGCCTGCCATCAGGAAGAGACGCGCGGCCACCCAGCAGGCACCCAGGCCGAGGCCGAGGTCCAGCAGGCTCTCGTCGCCCAGGTCCATCAGGCCGGACACCAGGAAAGGCAGCGCCAGCAGCACCGACAACAGGCCCGCGCCGGCCAGCCACAGCCGGGAACCCTTGGACCGCGTCACCACTCCATTCTCGATCTGCATGTTCCGCATCCCTCTGTCGAAGTCCGACGAATGAATCTTCGCGCAGGAAAGCTGCAGTTTTGAGACAACGCCCCCGGCAGGGTCGGCATCCCGTCAACCTCAGCCGGGCCCGGCCGTTGAGCCCGGACAGCCGTTTACACATTCATACGACCGCGCCCGCCCCACGGCGCTATGCTCCCCGCAGACCATTTTCCCGCGCCATGACCAAGACCGCCCTCGCCGCCCTGCTCCTGCTCAGCCTCACCGCCTGCGCCAGCCGCCCGCCCCTGGATGGCCGCGGCGCCGGCGTGCGCTCCGAGAAGGAAATCATCATCACCCTGTCCGAGGTCCAGGCCACCCCGGAGCAGCGCGCCACCGTGCTCGCCGCCTTCGACAAGGCCCTGCCGGAGCTTCGGGGACTGCAGGCCGAGCGCACGGCCCTGCAGGCACAACTGCAGTCCCTCTCCCCCAAGCAGCCCGACTACGCCACCCGCAGCGACGCCCTGGCCAAGCAGTGGGGCGCCCTGCACGAGCGCGAGGTGCTGGCCTACGCGCGCTTCGAGTCGGCGGTGGCCGGTGCGCTGGACGATCGGCAGTGGGGACGCTGGCGCGAGTTCTCGTCGGAGATGCGGTTTGTCGGGCGCGGCTTTGATGATGGCGGGATGGAGCGGCGGCGGCGCTGACACGGCCCTGGGCGCTCAGGATTCCTCAGGTTCCCGTTCGCGTCGCTCTAAGGTCGCCATTCCCTCGCGGGTACCCCTCGGCAGGAACAACAGCAAGATCGTAGCCGGCAGCAGCAACGCAGCCCAGAAGCGTCTGGCCGGCGTGGGTTTGCGAAGCAGCGTGCTGACCCCCGCGAAGATCAGCAGCATCACGATCAGACCAGCCACGGACAAACCTGCATGCCACAGCAGGGCAATGATGCCAAGCGCCACTACGATTCCCGCCAGTAGGAAGGCGACCGCATTTGGCTGATCGCGCCAGCGACTCATCGGAGGGAGCCTGCAGGGCTCAATGAAGGACCTGCTTGAGCAGCAGCGTCAACACGATGCACAGGCACGAGGCCCCCAGGCCCAGGCAGTAGCGCCGCCACTCCCGGCCAGCGATCGGTGACGCCCGACCTGCAAGCAGCTGTATCCCTCTGGCCCAGTAGTAGGGAAAACTGATGAGCCCGGCCAGCAGGGTATTCGTGATCAGCAACAGCGCCGCCATCTCCAGGGGATGCTCGCGAAGCCTGGCAAGCGCCCTGGGATTCCCAAGCCATGCAGCCTGGTAAAGGACCAGCGCGACGAAGCCCAGCGAGCACAAGCCGCAAACAATCCCCGCAATACGCCACACCTTGATGTCCGTGCCACTCATGATCGGCTGCCTCTATGGCGTGCAGCCAGCGGTGGCTGCCTCAATGACACGTCGTTGCGACTCGATGGCTGCGAAGCAACTGCAGGGACCCAACTTCACCTCCAGCATGCCTGGATGGCGCTGAAGCTTCAGCCACCAGCCATCGTGGACCCTGTCGATGACAGCCGCCTCCGGGAGGCCCGAGGTCAAGCCATCGCAGAACTGAGAAATGCGCCACATCGACGCATGGAGCCAACTCATGGCGGCCAGGGTTACCAGGACCAAGGCAAGGACGGGAGCAGCTAGCCACCACAGACGACGACGTGGACGCCAGAGCAGCATGCCCCACAACACACCAAGAACACAGCAGCCCAGTAGAAGCAGCACGGACACTCCAAACCCAAACTTGCAGTGCCCGGATCATCCATCGCCGATGTTCACCCCAGCAACCTGATGCCATCGTCAGGTGATCTTCACCCTAGGATGCTTCCCCACACCGCCCGACTGCGCGAGACTCCCCTCCATCGCCACCCGGAGCGGAATCCATGAAAGTCGTCGTCTGCCAGAACCAGCAACTGCGCGTTGTCGAACGCCCCGAGCCCAAGCCCGGCAAGGGTCATGTCCTGGTCAAGGTCCTGCGCTGTGGCATCTGCGGGTCTGATCTCCACGCCCGCCAGCATTGTGACCACCTGGGCGGGCTGATGCAGCGCAGCGGCATCCGCAACCCCATGCGCTCTTCGCAGGAGATCGTGTTCGGCCACGAGTTCAGCGCAGAGATCCTGGAATACGGCCCAGGCACGCGCCGCAAGTTGCCGGTGGGCAGCACCGTCTGCGCCGTGCCGCTGATCCGCCGTGGCAAGGAGATCGACCTCATCGGCCTTTGCGAGGAAGCGCCGGGCGCCTATGCCGAGCGCATGCTGCTGCAGGAGTCCCTGATTATCCCCGTACCCAACGGCCTGGACGCCGAGCGCGCCGCCCTCACCGAGCCCCTGGCCGTGGCTTGGCATGCGGTGCGCAAAGGCGAATTGAAGAAGTCCGACACCGCCATCGTCATCGGCTGCGGCCCGGTGGGCCTGGCCGTGATCCTGATGCTGCGCTCGCTGGGTGTGGAAAAGATCGTGGCCAGCGACCTCTCACCTGCCCGCCGTGAACTGGCCAAACGCTGCGGCGCCGCCGTGGTGCTGGACCCGCGCCAGGATTCACCCTTTGCTGCGAGCCCCAAGGCCGGCTTCATCAAGGACTCGCCCGGGATGCTGGAACTGGGCGTGGGCACGCGCGAGAAGCTGGGCCTGCTGCCGGTGGCCTGGCACCGCACCTGGCGCCTCGCCGAGGCCCTGGGCGCCGCGCCCAAGCGCCCGGTGATCTTCGAGTGCGTCGGCGTGCCCGGCATGCTGCAGTCCGTGATCGACGGCGCCCCGATGTTCTCGCGCGTGGTGGTCGTGGGCGTCTGCATGCAGACCGACCAGATCGAACCGGCGCTGGCCATCAACAAGGAGATCGAGCTGCGCTTCGTGATCGGGTATACGCCGCTGGAGTACCGCGACACCTTGCAGATGATCGCGGAGGGTCAGGTGGACCCGGCGCCGTTGATCACGGGGACGGTAGGGCTGACCGGGGTGGAGGATGCTTTCGCGGCGCTGGGGAGCCCGGAGAAGCATGTGAAGATTTTGATCGATCCGGCGAGCGGAGTTAAGCAGGCGTAGGCTTTATGTAGTGTGTAGGGTGGGCAAATGTCTTTTCATTTGCCCACGCGTTGGTGCGGACTCGTGGGCAAACATGAAACCGTTTGCCCACCCTACGCTTGCTAATACCACGCTCTACTCGCGGGAATCATAATAAGCCCCAATTCCATATCCGCACTCATACTCAATACAAATATCTACGCGATTTACCTTATCCACGATTTCGGCTAGCTCATCCGAGGCGGCACAAGGAAATTTCAGAATAAGAACATCAGACACTGCACCAGATGGCATTACATACTTCGGGTTAAGAGTAGTAATAACTCTTTGACCATCTATCTTACCGATTGCAGATGAAACTGCATCTCCTAAAGAGCAGACTTTTCCATCGAGCATTGCCTGGAATGTCTTAATAAATGCAGGACCAAGCCCATTATTCGATATTTGTACCTTTAACGTTGCCTCCGAGCCAGTGAACTGTTGAAGCATCTGGGACGCAAGATGGGGACGAATGGATAGCGCGTTGTGTCTGCGCTGCTGACGAATTTCGAAAATCGTCAAAAAGAGAGCACACACAGCAATCAAAAGTGACCCATAGTCCAAGACGCTCAAGCCCTATCCCTCCAGTTTAGAAGGCTATCAATGTTTCCCTTAAGCTAAGATCCTCGCCCTAATCGATTCGATGCATCAAGAATTTCTCTTGCGTGTTCCAGCGCCTCTTTGCCGTAATCTCTTCCGGACAAAAGGCTCCTCCAAGCATCGAGAACCTTACCTTCGATAGCATTCCGGACAAAGTCCACCTTGCTTATTGTCCTGCCTTCGACTTTCCGAAAATCCTCCCGAGAAAGTACGGTCTCCAGGAGACTCCTGATACCCGCGTCCTTTGTCCAATGTTTATTCGCTGAGGTCTTTGTGAAGTCCTGCTGGGCAAGGAAAATTATTCGAATACAAAAAGCTCGATAGACAGTAAACAGCGACCAAACAATCTCTCCAACGTATGGCCGTACCTCTTCTATCGTTTTATCGACATCCATTCCTTGGATTTCTCGATCATCAAGTTTCTTAAGGATTCCAGAGAGACTAGGCCCTGTCTGACCGCTTTCATACTCATCGATCGTGGTGATATCGATGTAAAGAAGTGCAGGTCCAGTTTTGTCCCGGATAGCCAATAGGGCCTTCCATAGCCGATCAAACGCTTGCAGTCGCTTCTCGATAGAAGCTCGCTGCCCTTCGGCTGCAGCTGCTACAACTGATGAAACCGCGCTCTTATATGCCTCAATATTCCTGTCGTACTCGTGTCGGATGGATCGACTCAAACGTTCGAAAATCCAGGTTCTCGCAAGCCAGACCAATGCTGCAATCAGAGCACTGCTAAGCGCGGCAGTCGACAGCAACTCAATTAGTGGAGATTTCACCCATCACCTCAATTTGACTCCAACCCTGCCCTTTGCACCAACGCTGCCAATGGCGTCCGCGCACTCAGCGTCCCAAATACCAACCCATGCTCCCCACCCAGGCGTGAGCTGCAGAAGGCATTCGCTACATCGCTGTTGCCCGCACGCAGCAAGATAGAACCCTGCAGCGCCAGCGCCATGCGCTCCACCACCATGCGTGAACGCAGTTCCAGCGTGGCGCGGTCTTCCAGGGTCTGCTCCAGCCAGCCGATCTCACGGTCCAGGTCCGGGTGTTCGCCCTTGGCGGCGAACAGTTCGCCGAACAGGGCCTCGCGGGTCTCGGGCTCCTTGCTGAGGGCGCGCAGCACATCCAGGCACTGGATGTTGCCGCTGCCTTCCCAGATCGAGTTCAGCGGGGCCTGGCGGTAGAGGCGCGGCAGGCCGGTCTCTTCCACGTAGCCGGCGCCGCCCAGGCACTCCTGTGCCTCGTTGACCAGCGCGGGTGTGCGCTTGCAGATCCAGTACTTGCCGATGGCGGTACCCAGGCGGGCCAGGGCCGCTTCGCCGGGGTGGCGGGTGGAGGCATCCACGGCACGGGCGATGCGCATGGTCAGCGCCACGGCGGCCTCGGTCTCCAGCGCCAGGTCGGCCAGCACGTTCTGCATCAGCGGCTGCTCGGAGAGCAGGTGGCCGAAGGCCTTGCGGTGCCGGGTGTGGTGCAGGGCCTGCACCAGGGCCTGACGCATCAGGCCGGAGGAGCCGATCATGCAGTCCAGGCGCGTGAGGGCGACCATCTCCAGGATGGTGGCGACGCCGCGGCCTTCCTTGCCCAGGAGCTGGGCGTAGGCCCCCAGGAACTCCACCTCGGACGAGGCATTGCTCCAGTCGCCGAGCTTGTCCTTGAGGCGCTGGATGCGGATGGCGTTGCGCGAGCCGTCCGGGCGGATCTTGGGCATCAGGAAGCAACCCAGGCCGGCATCGGTGTAGGCCAGCACCAGCCAGGCGTCGCACATGGGCGCGGAGAAGAACCACTTGTGGCCGACGATCTCGTAGCTACCATCAGCCTGCAGGTAGGCACGCGTGGTGTTGGCGCGCACGTCGGAGCCGCCCTGCTTCTCGGTCATGCCCATGCCGATGGTGCAGCCGGTCTTCTCGCCGGCGGGCAGCACGCGCGGGTCGTATTCGGTGGAGGTGATGCGCGGCAGCCACAGCTTGGCCAACTCCGGCGAGTGGTTGATGGCCGGCACGGCGGAGTGCGTCATGGTCAGCGGGCAGCCGGTGCCCTGCTCGGCCTGGTAGTGCAGGTAGGACAGCGCGGCGCGTGCCACCTGGGCGCCGGCCTTGTCGGCATTGCGCCAGGCGTAGGCGTGCACGCCGTACTGCATGCCGAGCTGCATCACGCGGTGGTAGGCGGGGTGGAACTCCACCTCGTCGATGCGGTGGCCGTAGCGGTCGTAGGTCTTGAGCTTGGGCTTGTTCTCGTTGGCGGTGTAGCCGAGCTCCATGAGCTCGCCACCGGAGACGATGCCGAACTCGTTCAGGTGGCCCTCGGCCCAACCGCCGCCTTCACGGTGCACAGCCTCGCGCAGCGCGGTGTCGGTGGCGTAGGCGTTGTAACGGCCCAGCGGCGGGGCCTGGTTGTCGACGCTGTGGGTGATGAAGCGTTCGGCGACGGTCATGGGACATCCTCCGGAAGATTTGAGGGGAGGATAGCTCCGGGTGGGCGGGAATGGGGGTTTCCAGGGGCGATACGAAAGTCTCGCCAGGTTTACTCCCCCTCTCCCTCGGGGAGAGGGGCTAGGGGTGAGGGACAAGGCCTCGGCCATTCACCCCAGCTGCGTCTCTCACCCTGCCCTCTCCCGGAGGGAGAAGGTTCAAGCGATCACTCCCAGGCCATCTCGCCCGAATACGCCACCGACAGCGCTCCGGCGCCGACGTTGACCGCGGCCACGGCGCTCATGATGGACAGCAGCAGCTTGACGCCGCGGGCCTCGCAGGCGGCACGCAGGTCCTGGAAGCCGGCCAGTTCCTCCATGCGCTCCGGCTCGCCGCCGTAGCTGGCGCAGACGAAGCGGCTGGCCAGCCAGCCCTCCTCCACCACGCGGGCCACGCGGCGCAGCAGGTAGTTGGCGGCGGACTCCCAGCCGCGGCGGCTGGCCACCATGCGCATGCGGCCATCGTGCAGCGCCACCACGGGCTTGATGCCCAGCACCTGGCCGGCCACGTGAAGCAGGGAGCCCACGCTTTCGCCGCGCTGGCGCGAGCGCTCGCGCACGTAGGCCACGTCCTCCGGCACCAGGCAGGAGACGGTGTGCCGGCTGACCTCGCCCAGGTGGGCCAGGACGTCCAGGTAGGCGCGGCCTTCCTGCACCTTGGCGGCGCACTCGGCGGCCTGTACGCCCAGGCCGGCGAACAGCGTGCCGGAGTCCAGCACGCGCATGGAGAACGGCGCACGCGCGGCGGCATCGGCGCGGTATTCGCGGTAGTTGGAGAGGATGCCCAGCGAAGCCTCGGTGATCTTGCCGTGCAGCGGGCTGCGCTCCTTCCAGATGGGGATGCAGATGACGTGGTCGAAGTCCGACACCAGCCGGTCGAGGAAGAAGTTGCGGATTCGTCCCACGGGGTAGGACTCGGTGCGCGCCTGCAGGCTGCGGCGGCCGATGCGCCCAGTGTAGAAATCCAGCGTGGCCTTGGGCTCGCGCGCGTCGCTGTGCCGCTCGGCGCCGATATGGATCGAGCTGGGCAGCACTTGGATGTTGTGTTCCACCAGAAAGCGCGGCGGCAGATCGCAGCTCGCGTCGACGACTATCCCTGTCCGCATCCGCACTCCCCCGGGGTGCACCGCACCCGGTGGACCGGGCTGCTCTAAGACCGCTAGGTTGTCATGCCACGCCGGAGGTGTCGATTCCGGAGCGGCAGTCGCATGGCCCCGGAGCGTCGTCTCGCTGTTCCCTGTCGGCAGGAGCTTTCAGGGCGCGCGGCTGCGCCAGTCGCGCGGACTCATGCCGGTGTCGCGCTTGAACGCGCGGCTGAAGTTGGCGGCGTCGGTATAGCCCAGCTCGTACGCGATCTGCGTCACCGACAGGCGCCCGGCCTCCAGCAGGGCGCAGGCGCGCTCGCGCAAGATTTCCTGCTGCAGCGCACGGAAGCCGCTGCCCTCGCGCTGCAGGTGGCGGTCCAGCGTGCGCGCGGAGAGATTCAGCGTATGCGCCAGGTCTTCCAGCGACGGCAGGCCGCCGCTGGCCTCGCGCAGCATCATGCGGATCCAGTCCGCCACGCGGCTCTCCGACACGGCGTCGGTCAGCAGCACGCGACAGCGATCCTCGGCCAGTTTCAGCGCCGTGGCGTCCGCCAGCGCCGGCGCGCGGCCCATGATCGCGGCGGACATCAGCATGCGCACGCCGGTGCCATCCCAGCCGAACTGCACGCGCGCGCCTTCCAGGTCCGCGTAGCGCGCGGCATGCGGCGGCTCGGCGATGGAGATCTGCATCTGGTAACGCGGCAGGCGCTCGCCCAGCAGCTCCTGCAGCGCGTTGTGGATGCCCGCCGCCACCGTCTCCAGATGAAACACCAGCGCGCGGTGACTCAGCGGCAGCACCGGCTCGAAGCGGATCTCGGCGGAGGACGCATCCAGCCGGTAGCCCATGCGCACGGTCGGCGAGATCAGCCGGAAGAAGCGCGAGGTGAGCCGCATCGCGTAGTCCAGCGTGGGGCTGCTGAGGATGCCGTAGCCCACGATGCTGTGCGCCGACAGCCGCAGTGAGCGCCCGAGCTCGAAGGCCAGGTCACTGCGCCCCACCGCCGCCTCGGCCTCGGCGATCAGGTTCTCCACCTGGTCCAGCCGCAGCATCGCGTCGGCCGCCAGCAATTGCTCGCGGCGCAGGCCCGCGCGCTGAAGCAGCGGCAAGGGGTCCACGCCCATGCGCAGCAGCACTTCGCCCATGCGCAGGTAGTAGCGGGCCGGTAGTTCCGGGTATTGAGCCATGACATGCATTGTCAATAAATGACAAGTTCATGTCAAGAAATGACAGGCTCTCAAGAAGGCACGAGCGCAGCATGTGATCCAGGCAATGACTTCTGGAGAGGAGATTCGACATGACAACTCAAACCCTGGCGACCGGGACCCCCACGGCCTGGAAGGACGGCAAGCGCGGCCTGTGGATGATGGGCGTGCTGTGGCCGGCCCTGCCGCTGATCAGCGCGGCGCTGGCGCTGTCCACCGGCATGGGCCTGTTCTGGTGGCTGACCCCGGTGGTGATCTACGGCGTGCTGCCGCTGCTGGACAGGCTGGTGGGCGAGGACCGCGTGAACGCGCCGGAGTCGGCCGTGGCCGCGCTGGAGAACGACCGCTACTACCGCCTGGCTACCTTCCTGTTCATCCCCGTGCAGTACATCTGCTTGATCGGCGGCGCCTGGCTGGCAGTGAGCGGCGGCCTGCCGGCGCTGGACATCCTTGGCCTGGCGGTGTCGGTGGGCCTGGTCAGCGGCGCGGGCATCAACACCGCGCATGAGCTGGGCCACAAGCGCGAGAACCTGGAACGCTGGCTGGCGCGCATCACGCTGGCCCCGGCGATGTACGGCCACTTCTACGTCGAGCACAACCGCGGCCACCACGTGCGCGTGGCCACGCCGGAAGACCCGGCATCCTCGCGCCTGGGCGAGAGCTTCTACGCCTTCTGGCCGCGCAGCGTCTGGGGCAGCCTGACCTCCGCCTGGCACCTGGAGAAGGTACGCCTGGAACGCCAGGGCAAGAGCGTATGGAACTGGCGCAACGACAACCTGCAGAGCTGGGCGATGACGCTGGTGCTGTTCGGCGCGCTGGCCCTGTGGCTCGGCCCCATCGTGCTGCCCTTCCTGATCTTCCAGGGCTTCATCGGTTTCTCGCTGCTCGAGGTGGTGAACTACCTGGAGCACTACGGCCTGGTGCGCCAGAAGGAAGCCAGCGGCCGCTACGAGCGCTGCAAGCCGGAGCACTCCTGGAACAGCAACCACACCGTCACCAACCTGATGCTGTACCACCTGCAGCGCCACTCGGACCACCACGCCAACCCCATGCGCCGCTACCAGGCCCTGCGCCACTTCGAGCAGGCCCCGCAGCTGCCCTCGGGCTACGCCGGCATGATCGTGGTGGCCATGATCCCGCCGCTGTGGCGCTCGCTGATGGACAAGCGCGTGCTGGCCCACTACCAGGGCGACGTGACCCGCGCCAACATCCATCCGCCGGTGCGGGAGAAGATCCTGGCGAAGTACGGCGCCACGCAGCCCCAGACCGTGGAGGCCTGATCATGGACCGCTACGAGTGCAACGGCTGCAGCTACGTCTACGACGAGAGCAAGGGCGACATCCACAACGGCTATCCCGCCGGCACCCTGTTCAGCGCACTGCCTGCGGACTGGTGCTGCCCGGACTGCGCGGTGCGCGAGAAGCCGGACTTCGCGAAGCTGGAAGAGACCGCCGCATGAAGACCTGGGCCTGCATCACCTGCGGCGTGATCTACGACGAAGCGCAGGGCTGGCCCGACGATGGCATTCCTGCGGGCACGCGCTGGGAAGACGTGCCGGAGGATTGGACCTGCCCGGATTGCGGGGCGGCCAAGGCGGAGTTCCAGATGGTTGAGTCGTCGCGCTTATGCAATGCCTAAATGGCATTGCATGCGACGAATCAAGGGCGGCCATGGATGGCCGCCCCGGTAATCAATCAGGTACCTGAGGTCTCGCCATGGATGGCACCACCATCTCCACCCCTCTCGCCTTGCGGGAGAGGGGTTGGGGGCGAGGGGGATCGTGCGGCGGCTACCATTAGATAGTTCCCCCTCACCCCAACCCCCTCCCGCAAGGCGAGAGGGAGCTCAAGAAAACAGAAGGCCCGGTTGATAGCCGGGCCTTCTGTATTTCGGAGACCAATCCTCACGCCCTGCAATGCTCCCCCACCCGCTCCAGCAACTGCCGACGCCGCCGGACCGCGCGGCGGCCACTGCGCAACTCGGCGCGCGCGATGCTGCGCACATCCTCGATCAGCGGCGACAACTGCGACACCGGGTTCTCGCAGCCGCTGTTGATCAGCTCGGAGTACAGCAGGTGCTGGAACGGCCGGCCGATGCGGCCCAGCAGTTCCTGGCCCTCGGAGCTCTCGGCCGCCGGCCGCAGCGCACCGCGGTGCTCGCGTACGGATTCCCAGAAGCTCTCCAGGCCCGCGCAGAGGCGCTGGTAGCCGGCCGGCAGCGTGGCGGTGGCATCGGCCACCTCGCCCGCCATGTCGCGCAGCAGGTCGCGGAAGCTGTCCGCTGCAACGTCGGCCGGGGAGATCACATGCGAGGTCGTGTTCATGGCGAGGCATTCTGCTCATGCACCGCACGGCATGCGATGACCGCAAAGGCCATCTGGAGCGAGCGGCGGCGAGCAACCGGTGAACGGCCGTGCTGTCCTGCATCCCCCGAAAGCGACGGGTGATTTTCCTACAGGCGCGGCCTGTCGGCGCTGACGCGCGGGCTGGGCTCATTCGCCGGGCGCGCAAACTAGGCGCCCGTTACGCTTCTCCTGCGGTACCGGGGGCCAAGGACGGCCACCGGCTTTTCCTGGCCCGGGGCGCTTGCGGCATGATGCGCGCACCTTCTGCTCCCACTGCCCAGGATTTCCCCATGACCGCTCCGATGCTCGCCCCCGTGATCGCCCTGGTGCTGTGGACCTTCGTGGTCTGGGGCTGGATGTATGCCACGCGCATCCCGGCCATCATCCGAAGCAAGATGGTGTTGAACCCGCAGGCCCCGCGCGGCGAGCAGATGAACCTGCTGCCCGCCAACGTGCGGTGGAAGGCCGACAACTACAACCACCTTATGGAGCAGCCCACGCTGTTCTATGCCGTGGGCCTGGCCCTGGCGGTGGCAGGTGATGCCACCTCGCTGAGCCTCAACCTGGCCTGGGCCTATGTCGGCCTGCGCGTGGTGCACAGCCTGGTGCAGGTCCTGATCAACATCATCCAGGTGCGCTTCGCGCTGTTCTTCCTGTCCTCGCTGGTACTGCTGGCACTGGTGATCCGCGCGGCGCTGCTGGTGTTCTGATGCCCGGCATGTCGCTCACCACGCTGTTCCGCTTCTTCCTGGGGCTGACGCTGGCACTGACCGCGGTGCTCGGCCTGCTGGACCTGGGGCTGCGCAATGCGGTGTCGCCCCAGGGCATCGTGTCCTTCGAGTTCTGCGGCTACGCGGGGAACTGCGAGGCGATCCTCGCGGCCTGGGGCGAGCGCGGGCGGGCGCTGGCCATGCTGGTGCAGGGCCTGGATTACCTCTACCTGTTTGCCTACTCCGGCTTCGGCTGCACCACCTTGCTGTTGCTGGCGCGGCGGGTACCGCCGGCGCTGCAGCGCTTCACCGCGGGGCTGGGCGGGTTCGCCCTGCTGGCCGGTGTGGCGGACGCCTTCGAGAACCTGGCGCTGATCCGCCTGCTGATGGGCGATACCGCCCTGGAGACAGGCATGCTCGCCGGGCACTTCGCCAGCGCCAAGTTCGCCATCGTGGGCCTGTCGCTGACGTGGACACTGGCCTGCTGGGTTGGCTTCGTGCTGATCCGCCGGCGGCCTGCCATGCCCACCGCCTGACCGGCGATTGCCGCCACATCAGGAAACGATTTTTCGCCGCGGCTGTCGATTCCGGCCCGTTTCGTTCGACGCATCAGCAGAACGACCCGTTGCCGGCGTCTCTCCGGCAGCCCGAATGTGAAGAAAAGATCATGAACGACAAGACGAATTCCCCAGCTGCCATAACAGACCGCGGCCGCTGGCTGGCGCTGTACCTGCTGTGCACCGGCGTGCTGATGATCGTGCTGGATACCACGGTGGTGACCGTGGCCCTGCCCACCCTGCAGGCGGAACTGGGCTTCTCTGGCACCTCCATCGTCTGGGTGCTCAACGCCTACATGCTCGCCTACGGCGGCTTCCTGCTGCTGGGCGGTCGCCTGGGCGACCTCTATGGCAAGCGCCGCTGGTTCCTGATCGGCCTCGCCGGCTTCACCGGCGCCTCGCTGGCCTGCGGCCTGGCGAACTCGCAGCTGGTGCTGGTGGTGGCACGCGCGGTGCAGGGCCTGGGTGGGGCCATCGTCACGGCGGTGGCGCTGTCGCTGATCATGAACCTGTTCCAGGAAGGACGAGAGCGTGCCCAGGCCATGGGCATCTACGGCTTCGTCTGCGCGGCCGGCGGCAGCCTGGGCGAGGTGCTGGGCGGCGTGCTCACCGACTGGTTCGGCTGGGAATCGATCTTCCTGATCAACCTGCCGATCGGCGTGGCGGTGTACGTCTACTGCCTGAAGCTACTGCCGGCCGACAAGGCGCCGGAGCAGCGCGGCCGCCTCGACATGGGCGGCGCCCTCACCGGCACGCTGGGCCTGATGCTGGCGGTGTACGCCGTGGTGGACGGCAACCGCGTGGGCTGGACCTCCGTGCAGACCCTGGGCCTGGGCGGCGCGGCGGCGGCGCTGCTGGCGCTGTTCCTGGTGATCGAGTCGCGCGTGCCGGAGCCGCTGATGCCGCTGCGCCTGTTCCGGCTGCGCAACATCGCGGTGTCCAATGTCGTCGCGGTGCTGTGGGCCGCGGGCATGTTCGCCTGGTTCGTGATCAGTGCGCTCTACATGCAGCACGTCCTGGGTTATGACCCGATGCGCGTGGGCCTGGCCTTCCTGCCGGCCGACGGCATCATGGCGCTGTTCTCCGCGGGCCTGTCGGCACGCATGGTAATGCGCTACGGCATCCGCACGCCGATGTGGCTGGGCCTGCTGATCGCCGCGATAGGCCTGGCGCTGTTTGCCCGCGCGCCACTGGACGGCACCTTCCTGGTCGACGTGCTGCCCGGCATGGTGCTGCTGGGCCTGGGCGGCGGCATGGCCTTCAACCCCGTGCTGCTGGCCGCGATGAACGACGTGGATGCCAGCGAATCGGGCCTGGCTTCGGGCGTGGTCAACACCGCCTTCATGATGGGCGGCGCGCTGGGCCTGGCAGTGCTGGCCAGCTTTGCCGACGCCCATACCTCCGGCCTGCAGCAGACCGGCACCGAGGCGCGCGAGGCACTGGCCAGCGGCTATCGCCGCGCCTTCCTGATCGGCGCGGTGTTGACGGGATTGGGCGCGGTCATCGGCGGACTGCTGCTGCGGCCCAAGCCGATGCAGGAGGGGATGCCACCGGTGCATGCGGGCTGACCGGGCGATCCTTCACCACGTAGCCCGGTTTCGCGCAGCGAAGCCGGGAGCACCGCTGGCGATCCCTCCCGGCTTGCCTGCGGCAAACCGGGCTACGTTCTGATCACCCGCCAGAGCCCGGACTCCCGGACCTCAGGGCTTCTTCGCGTAGCAGCGCAGGAACATCTCCACCGCGCCCTCCACCACCTGCGCCTGCCGCTTCTGCGTCAGCCCCGGCTCGCCCATGGCCAGTTGCGGCCAGAAGGCGAAGCCCTTCACCAGGCTGTGCAACTGCTGCTCGGCAAAGGCCTGGTCCAGCGGCTTGAGCTTGCCGTCCGCCGCGGCGGCGCGGATCCAGGCGGTCAGCGCCTCTTCCGGGCCGCCGTCATCCAGCCGCGCGATCAGCTCGCGCGCCCGCTCGGGGCGGCGTATGCCCTCGGCCAGCGCCACGCGCGCCAGGTCCAGGAAGCCGCGATCCTGCATCAGCCGCATCTTCTGCCACAGCAGTTCGCAGAGCTGCTCGCGCAGCGGTTTGCGCGGCTGGTAGGGGATCGCCTCCTCCGCCATCGCGCACTCCCACAGCCGCCGCAGGATCGCCTCGAACAGCTCGTCCTTGCTGGGGAAGTGGTTGTAGACCGTGCGCTTGGACACCTCCGCGCTGGCGGCGATGCGGTCCATGCTGGTGCCGTCGAAGCCCTGGGACAGGAACTCCCGGAGCGCAGCCTGGAGGATGCTCTCGCGTTTGCGGTCGGTCAGGCGTTGCGGACGTGACATACGGCAATTTTACACCGGACGGTTTACTTTTGGAAAAGCGGAAACTACACTGTGCAGTGTACAAATGCTGGAACCCCCGATGCGCCCCTTCCGCCCCCTGCTGCTGATGACCGGAGTCCTCGCCATGACGGCCTGTGCCATGTCCGCTGCCGACAGTTCCAACGCCTACCAGGGCTCGCCGCAGTTCGCCGACGGCAAGTTCCGCAACCCAGTACCGCAGCCGCCGGAAGGCTTCGGCAAGATGCTGCGCATCGCCTGGAACTTCTTCTTCAACAAGCCGCAGGGCACCATGCCCGCCGCCCCGGTGCCGGTGGAAAAGCTGACGCAGGCCCAGTTGCTGGCCGCGCCGGACCGCACGCTGTGGCGCCTGGGGCATTCCACCATCCTGCTGAAACTGCGCGGCCAGTTCTGGCTGACCGACCCGGTGTTCTCCGAGCGCGCCTCGCCCTTCCAGTGGATGGGCCCCAAGCGCTTCCACGCGCCGCCGATCTCCATCGACGAGCTGCCGCCGATCCGCGCCGTGATCCTGTCGCACGATCACTACGACCATCTGGACGATGCCGCCGTGCTCGCCCTCGCCGCCAAGACGCAGGTCTTCCTGGCACCGCTGGGCGTGGGTGACCGCCTGCTGGAATGGGGCGTGGACGCCGCCAAGGTGCAGCAGTTCGACTGGTGGCAGGAAACCACGCTAGACGGCCTGCGCCTGGTGGCGACTCCGGCCCAGCACTTCTCCGGCCGCAGCCTCAGCGACCGCAACAGCACGTTGTGGGCGTCCTGGGCGCTGATCGACGGCGACACGCGCATCTACTTCAGCGGCGACACCGGCTATTTCGATGGATTCAAGACCATTGGCGAACGCCTGGGACCCTTCGATCTCACGCTGATGGAAACCGGCGCCTACGACAAGCAGTGGCCCTACGTGCACATGCTGCCGGAGCAGACCCTGCAGGCCCACCTGGACCTGCGCGGCCGCTGGATGCTGCCGATCCACAACGGCACCTTCGACCTGGCCATGCACTCCTGGACCGATCCCTTCGAGCGCATCACCGCGCTGGCGGCGCAGCACGGCGTGAACCTGACCACGCCGGTGATCGGCACGGCGCTGGACGTGCGCACGCCGCGGGCCAACACGCCCTGGTGGCGCGGCGTCGGCGAGCAGCCCGCGAAGGGTGTGCTGCAGACCGCCGACTGATCAGGCGCGCGGCGGCAGCCGCAGCGCCAGGATCAGCACGGTGGAAACCACCGCGGTGACCATGAAGGTGATCAGCGCGGTGTCGTAGCTGCCGGT
Organism: Pseudomonadota bacterium; assembly: GCA_052035235.1. Lineage (GTDB taxonomy): Bacteria > Pseudomonadota > Gammaproteobacteria > Nevskiales > Nevskiaceae > Solimonas_A. The sequence continues at coordinate 69,133 of JBPOHT010000010.1, forward strand.
GCGGTCGAAGACCTCGCCGATGTAGCGCACCGCGAAGATCGAGAACGGCACCATCAGCAGGTTCATGCTGCCCAGCACGCTGCCGAAGCTGGCGGTGCCGAAGCAGTCCGCCGCCAGCGTGGTCCACAGCGGGTAGGTGCCGCCGATGGCCAGGCCAATGATGCTGCAGGCGATCAGCAGCGTGACGTAGCCCGGGCTCAGCAGCAGGATCACCAGGAAGGCGAAGTTGCAGGCCGCCACCGCGCAGAACAGCAGGCGCTTGTCGTAGCGGTCCGCCAGCGCGCCGATGGCCAGCTTGCCGAGGATGGCCGAGAAGGTCAGCGTGGACACCAGCAGCGAGGCCTGCGGCAGTGTCAGGCCAGCATCGGTGCCATAGGGAATCAGCGAGGACAGCAGCGCCTGGTCCGCGCCCAGCAGGATGCCGGCGCCGCAGGACAGCAGCCAGAAATTGCGCGTGCGCAGCAGCTTGCCCAGCGTCCAGGTCTCGCCGGCCGCCGCCGGCCCCTGCCCGCCCTGCGGCAGCGGCTGGCCATCGGGCGTCAGGCCCAGGTCGGAAGGCCGGTCACGCATCAGCAGCCAACCCACGGCAGCGATCACCAGGCCCACGAACAGACCCTGCGCGATCAGCGCATTGCGCCAGCCGAAGCTCTCCATCAGGAAGGCCACCAGCGGCGGCATCAGGAATCCGCCGGCGGAGGTGGCCACCGCCAGTACGCCCAGCGCGCGTCCGCGCTGGCGCAGGAACCAGCGGGCGGCAATGGTGTTGGCGGCCAGCGCACCGGCGGCAAGCGTGCCTATGGAGACCGGCCCCAGGATCAGCAGCGCCATGGTGGTCGGTGAATGTGACAGGCCCATCAGCACGAAGCCCGCGGCGAACAGCAGGCCGCCACCGACGATCACCTGCCGTGCCGAGCGGCGATCCAGCATCTTGCCCACCAGCGGCGCCCAGACGGCGAAACCCAGCAGCAGCGCCATGAAGCCGATGTTGGCATTGGCACGTGACAGCCCGAATTCGGCCGACAACGGCGCCACGAACAGTCCGAAGCTGTAGGTGGTGCTGCCGATCAGCAGGGCCGTGCAGACGAAACCCGCCGCCACGATCCACCAGCCATGAAAGATGCCGCCCGCCGCCTTGGCCTGCTCCATGCATTCTCTCCTCATTGTTTCCCGGATTATTGGCAGGCCCCGCACCCCGCCGGCTGGTCCGTTGGGATGAGTCATGGCCGAACGATGAATCACCGCATGGTGGGGGAACCACCTCCAGCATGGGTTACCCTGACCGCGGGCCGGACTGCGGCCCGCTTCCAGCGGACCGCTCATGCACGAAGAAATCCTCGCCTTCTGGTTCCAGGAGATCGACCCGAAAGCCTGGTGGACCGCAGACCCGGCCTTCGACCAGCTGATCCTGAAACGCTACGGCGAGCTTCTGGATCAGGCCTCCCGCGCCGAGCTCCACACTTGGCGCGCTACGCCCCGCGGACGGCTGGCGGAGGTGCTGGTGCTGGACCAGTTCTCGCGCAACATCCACCGCAACTCGCCCCTGGCCTTCGCCCAGGACCCCATGGCATTGACCCTGGCCCAGGAGGCCATCGCCGCGGGCGCGCCCGCCGCGCTTTCCGCCGTGGAACGGAGCTTCCTGTACCTGCCCTTCATGCACAGCGAATCACCCGCGATCCACGAATGGGCCGAGCGCCTGTATCGCGACAACGGCATCCCGCTGAACTACGACTTCGAGCTGAAGCACAAGACGATCATTGATCGCTTCGGGCGCTATCCACATCGCAACGCGATCCTGGGGCGTGTCTCGACGGCGGAAGAGATCGAGTTCCTGAAACAGCCGGGGTCGAGCTTCTAGGACAACCCGAGAGCGGCCGTCCGCCCTGAGTCTGTTGAAGGGCGAACGGCACGCTCAACGACGATCCGCGGGAAATCCAGGTTGTTTCCCGGCGAACGTTTCGCCCGCGCCCCGGCTCGGGCATCCTTGGCCCGCCCCGATAGAGGGCCAGGAGGAGCCTCATGCAGCAAGCGCGCGCAATTCCCGGTGACACTGGCTGGCCGCTGGTCGGGCATTCCTTCGACTACCTGTTCAATTTCGAGCGCTTCACCCGTGGACGCTTCGCGCGCTACGGCGAGGTCGTGCGCATCAATACCTTCGGCATGGAGTTCATCGCGCTGCTGGGGCCGGAGGCGAACCAGCTGGTGCTGCAGAACCGAGACGATCTGTTCAGCAACGCCTCCTGGACCAAGATCATCGGCCCCTTCTTCCGCCGCGGGCTGATGCTGCTGGACGGTGACGAGCACCGCCTGCACCGGCGCGTGATGCAGGTGGCCTTCACCAACGCCGCGCTGCGCCAGGACCTGGACGGCATCAACCGCACGCTGGACGAATCCCTGGCGAACTGGCCCACCGGTGAAGGCGTGAAGGTCTTCGACCTGCTCAAGAGCATGACGCTGGACGTGGCCAGCCGCGTGTTCCTGGGCCAGCCTGCCGGCCAGGACAGCGACGCCATGAACAACGCCTTCCTCGCCACCGTGCAGGCCGCCACCGGCGTGGTGCGCCATGACCTGCCGTTCACACGCTGGCGTGCCGGCCTGCGCGGCCGCGAGCTGCTGGAGAAGACCTTCGCCGCCGCCCTGCCCGCGCACCGCGGTGGCAGCGGCAACGACCTGTTCACGCGCCTCTGCGCCGCCCGCACCGAGGACGGCCAGCCCTTCAGCGATGAGGACGTGATCAACCACCTGGTGTTCCTGCTGATGGCGGCGCACGACACCAGCACCATCACGCTGAGCAACATGCTCTACCAGTTGGCCAAGCACCCGGAGTGGCAGGAGCGGCTGCGCGAACAGAGCCGCGCACGGGGCCGCGCGCACCTGGAGTACGAGGACCTGGAGCGCCTGTCCGACATGGATCACGCCATGAAGGAGACGCTGCGCCTGACGCCACCGGTGCCCGGCCTGCCGCGCCAGGCGACGCGCGACTTCGAATACGCCGGCTACCAGATTCCCAAGGGAACCCTGGTTTCGATCTCCCTGTGGATGACGCACCGCCTGGAACGCTACTGGAAGGAGCCCGAGCGCTTCGACCCGGACCGCTTCGCCGCGGGACGCGCGGAAGACCGGCAGCACCCCTTCCTGTGGCTGCCCTTCGGCGGCGGCGCGCACAAGTGCATCGGCATGCATTTCGGCGCCATGGAAGTGAAGGCGGCGCTGCACCAGATGCTGCTGCGCTTCCGCTGGAGCGTGCCGGCTGGCTACACGATGCCGCAGGACTGGACCAGTTTGCCGATTCCGGCGGACCGGCTGCCGCTCAGGCTGGAGCGGCTGGGCTAGCACTCACTCCAGCCTCATACCCGAAACTACCGACAACGTCATACCGGCGGAAGCCGGTATCCAGTCCCGCCCTGGGTGACTTCCGTCCGGGACTGGATGCCGGCTTCCGCCGGCATGACGGGTAGTGTGTGCACGCCCCAATCCGCCCTGCTCCGCCGCGGGAAAACGCCGGGCCTCGCCCGGCATCTCGCACTTCACCGCCTACAGCTGACTCATACCGCCGTCGGCAATGATCTCGGTGCCGACGATGAAAGCCGACTCCGGCGCCGACAGGTGCAGCACCGTCGAGGCGATCTCCTCGGGCTTGCCGAAGCGGCCCAGGGGAATCTGCGTGGCCAACTCCTGCTGGGCGGCCGCATCCATGCCCAGCTTGCCGTACAGCGGCGTCACCACCGGGCCGGGGCTGACGACGTTGACGCGCACGCCGCGCGGCAGCAGTTCCGCCGACAAGGTCTTGGCCAGCGAGATCAGCGCGGCCTTGCTGGCGGCATAGACCGAGGAGTTGGGCATGCCGATGTGGGCGTTGATCGAGCCATTGAGCACGATCGAGGCGCCCGGGTTCAGTACCGGCAGCAGGGCCTGGATCAGGAAGTAGGCGCCCTTGACGTTGGTATTGAAGCTCTCGTCCCACAGGGCTTCGCTCATGTCGGCCAGCGGCGCGAAACGGCCGATGCCGGCGTTGATGAAGACGGCATCCAGGCTGGTGCCCTCCGCCAGCAGGCGGCTGGCCAGGGCGCGGGCCTCGGCGACGCTGCCGGCCTCGTTGCGCCAGGCCTGCGCACCCTCGCCCAGGACCTTGCGGGCCTGCTCCAGGCCGGCTTCGTCACGGCCGGTGACGATCACGCGTGCACCCTCGTTGATGAAGGCCTGGGCCGCCGCCAGGCCGATGCCGCTGCTGCCGCCGGTGATCAGGGCCGTCTTGTTGTTAAAGCGTTCCATGTCCATCTCCTTCGGTTTGGCGGGATGCCGTGGAGCCCATAGTGGCAAGGTCAGCAGCGTTTTCCGTACCATGCCGACGACGAACACATTCGAAGGAATCGAACATGTTGTCTTCCGACGAACTGGCCCTGCTGGAAGCCATCCGCGAGAGCGGTAGCCTGTCGCGGGCGGCGGCCCGCCTGGGCAAGGCGCCCTCCACCATCTCGCATGCCGCGCGGCAGCTGGAAGGCCGTTTCGACGCGCTCTTGTTCGATCGCCGGCGTTACCGCCTGCAGCTCACCCCCGCCGGGCAGTTGTTGGCACAGGAAGCGGCGCGCGTGGCGCTGGACGTGGCGCGGCTGACGCAGCGTGTCCGGCTGGTGGCGGGTGGATGGGAGGACCGCCTGCGCATCGTCAGCGACGAGATCATCGAGTTCGAGACCCTGCTGCCCTCGGTCAAGGCCTTCCAGGCCCTGGACTCCGGCGTGAGCCTGCGCTTTGGCCACGAGGTGCTCGGCGGTACCTGGGAGGCCCTGCGCGAAGGCCGCGCCGACCTGGTATTGGGCGCGACGAACGAACCGCCGGCCATCCCCAAGCTGCGCTGGCTGGAACTGGGCGTCATGGAATGGGTCTTCGCGGTATCGCCGCGTCATCCGCTGGCCAAGGCCACGGAGCCGCTGGAGCGTGAGGCGATTACCGCGCATTGCGCCATCGTGGTGGGAGACTCCTCGCGCCGCACCGAGCTGCGCAGCTACGGCGTGCTGGGAGGCCAGCCGACCCTGGCGGTGGCCACCATGCGCGCGAAGATCATGGCGCAGCGCGAGGGCCTGGGCGTCGGCTGGCTGCCGCGCGTACGCGCGTCCTCGCTGCTCAAGCGCGGCGAGCTGGTGGAGAAACGCACGGCCGACCCGCGCGAACCGAACACCCTCTATGCCGCCTGGAGCGGCGCCCATGAGGGACGCGCGCTGAAGTGGTGGCTGGAGCAACTGCGCCAGCCGCGGCTGGCCGAGCGGCTGGTACGCGGCATCGACAGCTTCACCTGAGCCTGGCTTTCTCCAGCAACACCTTGAGCGCCTGCAGGTCCTTGGCCACCCACTTGGCATCGCGGGAGAAGGCGGCATCGTCCGCTCCGGGCTGCCGGAACACCGTCAGCATCACCTCGGCGCCGTCACCGTTGGCGATGACCCGCAGCGGGATGTACAGCGTCACGCCGTCCGGCAGCTCCACCCGGTGGTCCAGCACACCATGGTCGTTGCGCGGGCTGAACCAGACCTTGGCCTGCCCCTCCGGCGCCGCCGCCACCCAGTGATCGCCGGCCTCGTGCAGCGAGTCGGCCAGTCCGCTGGCCCAGCGCGGAAAATTGAGCGGCTGGCAAGCGAAGTCGTAGACCTCGCGCCAGTCGCGCTGGATGGTGACGCTCAGGGTGCGTGCGTGTAGCGATTCAGCCATGATGTTGATCCCTCATTTGCTGACAGTGTGACAGGCATGGCCAAGGCGATCAGGATTTCCCGCAGCGGCGGACCGGAAGTGATGGAGTACGTCGAGATCGACGTGGCCGATCCCTTCCCCGGCGAAGTGCGCATCCGCCAGGCCGCCTGCGGCCTGAACTTCATCGACGTCTACCACCGCAACGGCACCTACCAGCAGCCCCTGCCCGGCGGCGTCGGCATGGAGGCCTCCGGCACGGTGGTGTCCGTCGGCGCCGGCGTGACGCACCTGCAGGCGGGTGACCGCGTGGCCTATGCCGGCGGCCCCATCGGCGCCTATGCCAGCGAGCGCACGATGCCCGCCGCCATGGTGGTGAAGCTGCCGGACGGCATCGAGCTGGAGACCGCGGCCGGCATGATGCTGCAGGGCCTCACCGTGCAGTACCTGTTCCGCCGCACCTTCCTGCTGCGCGGCGGCGAAACCATCCTGTTCCACGCCGCCGCCGGTGGCGTCGGCCTGATCGCCTGCCAGTGGGCGCGTGCACTGGGCGTGACCATGATCGGCACCGTCAGTTCCGACGAGAAGGCCGAGCTGGCCCGCAGCAATGGCTGCGCGCATGTGATCAACACCCAGCGCGAGAACTTCGTGGAGCGCGTGCGCGAGATCACCGGTGGCCGCGGCGTGCCGGTGGTGTACGACGGCGTCGGCAAGGACACCTTCACCGGCTCGCTGGATTGCCTGGCACGCCTGGGCACGATGGTGTCCTTCGGCAATGCCTCGGGCGTGGTGCCGCCCTTCTCGCTCAGCGAGCTCAGCTCGCGCGGCTCGCTGTTCATCACCCGCCCGACGATGTTCGACTACACCGCGCAGCGCGAGGACCTGGATGCAATGGCGGCGGAGCTGTTCTACATGGTCGGCAGCGGCCAGGTGAAGATCGACATCCGCCAGCGCTACCCGCTGGCCGAGGTGGCCCGCGCGCACCAGGACCTGGAGGCGAGGCGCACCACGGGCTCTACGATCCTGCTGCCCTGAAACGCAAAAGCCCTCCCACCCCGGAAGGGCGGGAGGGCTGCCGGCCGCAGGCTCAGAACCGGAGGTTGAAGGTCACGCTGCCGCTGGACGGCGTGCCGAAGTACAGGTTGCCGTACTCGTCGAGCACGTAGTACTTGCGGTCCAGCAGATTGTTGCCGTTGAGCTGCACGGAGACATTCTTCGTGACCTCGTAGCGCGCCAACAGGCTGACCAGGGTCACCGGGCTCTGCCCGAATTCGGTGGCCACCGGGGACGGCGTGCCGGGCGCGTATACCGTCGCCTTGCTCTTGGATTGCCAGTTCACGCCGCCACCGAGGGTCAGCTTGTTCCACGCGCCCTGCGGGGTCCAGCTGGTGAAGCTGCGCACCAGAGTGCGCGGCACGTAGCGGTTCAGCCCGTTGCCGTCCGCGTCCTCCAAGGAGAAGTTGGACCAGCCCAGGGACAGGTTCCAGCCCTGGATCGGCTGGCCGGAAACTTCCAGCTCGAAGCCGCGGCTGCGGGCGCCATCGACGTTGACCGAGGCCTGCGTCTGCGGTCGATTCGGCACGGTGTACGGAAACCCGGTGTTGGGGTCGATCTCCTCGTCCAGCGCCGCGACGTTGTCTTGCCGGGTGTCGAATAGCGTCAGCGCGGTGTTCAACCGTCCGCCGAAGTGCTCGCCCTTGATGCCGAGCTCCACGCTCTGGCCGGTGGTCGGATCGAGGAAGCTGCCGCTGCGATCCTGCTTGTTCTGCGGCTTGAAGATCTCGGTGTAGCTGGCAAAGGCCGACCACTGCGGCAGGAAGTCATAGACCAGGCCGGCGTAAGGCGTGGTGGGATGCTCCTTGTAGACGAAGGCCTGGTCGTCGGAATAGAGGTCGAAGTAGTCGGTGTCCCAGCGCGTGTGTCGCAGGCCGGCGATCAGCTTGAGCGGATCGGCCAGCGAGAAACGGTAGGCGGCGTAGACGGCAGTCTGGTCGGTGGTGATGCGGGTGATCCGGTCTCCCGTCGTGGAGAAGACGGGCTCCGGATAGGAGCCGTCCCACTCGAAGAAATTGCCGGGATCGGGCAGGACCGATGGCGCCGCGAACTCGAAGCCGTCCAGCTTCAGCCGGGAACGATTGGCGCCCACAACCACCTCATGCTTGCGGCCAAACAGTTCGAAGGGCCCCTTGGCGAACAGGTCCAGCGAGTTCATCTGCTCGCCTTCCGAGCTCCGGTAGGCATAGGGCTTGAGCCCCTCGCCCGTCACCGGGTCCGGGTAACCCTCCATGTAGAACAGGGCGGAGTCGCTGCCCAGCTTGCGGTGCGTCAGCGTGGAGTTCAGCGACCAGCCATTGCCGAAGCGATGCTCCAGTTCGGCAAACAGCGTCTCTGTGCGCTTGTTCCAGAAGCTCCAGTTGGCCGCCGTGGTGATCGAGCGACGCCAATCGGTGCGCGTGCCATCGCTGTAGAACAAGGGGAACGAGCCCCAGGTGTTGCCCTGCGGTTGGGTCTCCAGATAATCGTAGCCCAGGGAGAGCACGGTCTCCGGACCCAGGTCCGCTTCCACCGTCGCGTAGAACGCCTGTCTCTCGTTGCTGTACAGGTCCTGGTAGGACTCGCGGTTCTGGTAGACGCCGACCGCACGGGCACGGATGCTGCCGTCGGCCGTCAGCGGCGTGGAGACATCCGCCACCGCACGGTAGTCGTCCCAGGAACCGGCCGTGAACGCCGACGACATTTCGAAGCTGCGGCTGTCGGCACGCTTGCGCACCAGGTTGACCGCAGCAGAGGGATTGCCCGCGCCGGACAACAGGCCCGTGGCGCCGCGCACGATCTCGATGCGCTCGTACATCGCGGTGTCGATGGTCTCGTCGATCGAGCCGGTGCTGAACACCGTGCTAGCCGGAATGTTGTCGTACAGCAGGTTGTCCACCACGAAACCGCGCGCGGTGAACACCACGCGCTCGGTGTCGTAGGCATAGGAGTAAATGCCCGAGGTGTTGTCCAGCACGTCGCGCATCGACTGCAGGTTCTGGTCCTCCAGGCGCTGGCGGGTGAACACCGTCACCGACTGCGGCGTCTCGCGCAGGCTCAGCGGCAGGCGCGTGGCCGCACCCGTCTCCTTGACGATATAGGGCTGGGCGGCCTCGGCCTTCACTTCCACCGCGGGCAGCGTCGCAGGCTCCGCTTCCTGGGCGGTGGCGGCAGCCGGCAGTGCGGCCAGCAATGCGGTTGACAGCAGGCGGCGGGCACGCGGGGCACGCCGGGGGAGCGGGGCGAAGTCCATTTCAGGCTCTTTTTTTGAACTGATACTCATTATCAATCAATAATGAATATCATTCAATGATTCGCCTTGCCCGCTCCTGCAGAGCGGCCAGCCGCTGTCGGAAGCCCCTGCCCTGCGCCACTCCCTGAAACGCAAGAAGCCGGCCCCACCCTGCGGCGGAGCCGGCTTCCTGTAAGCAGCCTTAGTGCGCGTTGAACCAGTCCACGATTTCCTCCGGCGCCTCCGGCAGGTACTCGTGACCCAGGCCCGGCGCCAGCACCTGGCGCGTGTCCACGCCCTGCGCCTGCAGGCGGGCGTGATAGGCCTGCATGGTGTTGACCGGCACCGTGTAGTCGTTGCTGCCATGCAGGAACAGCGTCGGCGGGTGATTCCAGGGCAGCACGGCGGGGATGTTGCACATGGGGCCCAGGCAGGTGGCGTAGGAACCCGACTGCACCGCCAGCGCGCGGAAGCGGCCGGCAAAGCTCACCGCCATGCGCGAGGTGTTGTAGCCGCCACTGGACATGCCCGTGGCGTAAAGCCGCGTGCCGTTGATGGACCCGTACTGCTGCGCCACCAGGCCATTGATGACCTTGGTGAGGAAGCCGTAGTCATCGGTGCTGGTATAGGGAACCCAGCTATCCACACCCGGGGCGTTGGTGTCCCAGAACTGGTAGAGGCGCGCGTAGTTGGTCGGCGGCGCGATCACGGCGTAGCCGGCATCCAGCAGCGCCTCGATGGTGCGCACCTGGTGATAGGCGCCGGCCGGGGTGTAGTCCGGCGCGGTCCAGAACGTGGGAAAGACGCTGGGCTGGTACATCAGCACCGCCGGCCAGCCGCCCGCGGGCGGCGTACCGGCCGGCAGCTGGTACTGCACCACGCGGGGGATGCCGTAGTTCGACACCACGGTCTTGTTCTTGAAGGAGCAGCTCAGGGTGCGCGAGCTGCCGACGACAGTCTCGCTGCAGGCGGGGTCGGCCCAGGCCGGCAAGGCGGCAGCCGCCAGCAGGGCGGCGAACAGGATATGACGCATGATCTCTCTCCAGAGGTGATCGGTGGCGGAAAACCCGTCTCGGCGGGCTGGAGAGGATTGTGTGAAGCTCCGCCCGGGCTGTCTTGGACGCCGCGCTTGGATGAAACGACTGCCGCTCAGCGCCGGAAGTGCAACCTGTACAGGCGCGGGTCGGTCATGACCGAGGGATTCATGCCGAAGATCTCGTTCATCACGCGGTCGGCATGCGCCAGGTCATAGAAGCCCGCCGCCAGCGCGATCTCGGTGAAACTGCTGCCCTCGCGCCACATCTGGGCCGCCTTCGAGCCGGCCACCCAGCGCATGTACTGCGAGATGGTGCAGCCGACGTGGCGCTGGAACAGCGCGCGCAGGCGCGAGGCCGACAGCTGCGCCTCGCGCGACAGGTCCTCGTGCGAGAGCTGGTCCAGCGGCAGGCGCTCGATCTTCTCCATCACGCGCCGGATGCGCGGCTCGCGCAGCAGCGGCGGGCGCGGCGGATCGCAGCAGGCATCCACGGCCGCGCCGAACAGCGCCACCGCCGCCTCGATGTCCAGGCTGCCCGGCTGCTGTGCCGCCAGCAGGCCACGCAGGCGGTCACGCAATGCCGGAGCCAGCACCAGCGGCTGCCCGGGAGCCAGGTAGGGTGCCAGGCGCAGGTAGGCCTCGCTGCTGACGCTGGCATCCATCAGGGTGAAGGGCCGGCCGTGGCTGCTGATCCAGTCCCGCTGGATGTTGACGGGCAGCAGCACCGCCTCGTATTCGCGGGCCGGCTGGTCGTTGATGCCCAGGCTAAACGTGCCCTCGTGCGCCACCAGCAAGGTGGCCGATGGCCGGTGATAAGGGTTATGGCGCCGGTCCAGCTCGTAGCCGCAACCCTGCAGCAGGAAGCAGCGATCCCACAGGTAGACCTGCATGTGCGGGCCGGCTGCACTCATCGCCCTTCCCTCTCTCCCCGGCAACGGCCCTTGGGCCCGCCCTCATCGTTGTGGGCGGCAGTATGGCCCAGCCGGTCAAGGAGACAATCGTCCCTGCGTCAGCGGCCCGTGTCAGCGCGGCCGGGTCAGGGCCTCGGTCTCCGGGCTCAGGGCCTTGCCCTGCTGGCGCGGCTCGGTCAGCGGGCGCGGCTTCAGGCGATTGCCGTGCATCAGGTCGCGGCCGGCGGTGATGCCGCCGGTGACCTGGATGGTCAGCCGCTCCAGGTCGCGGCGACGCACGTCGTCGGCGATCTCCTCGGCCTCCGCCGCCGGCACGCCCAGCGCCAGCAGCGCGGCATGGCCGAAGGCGCTGGCCGACTCGAAGGTCTCGCGGATCTGGTAGTCCACGTCGGCGGCGATCAGCTTCATCGCATGCTCGCGGTCGAAAGCGCGCACCAGCAGCTTGGCATGCGGAAACTCATGCTTCACCAGCTCCACGATCTTCAGCGCCGCCTCGCGGTTGTCGATGCACACCGCCACCACCTGCGCCTTCTCCACGCCGGAAGCGCGCAGCACGTCCAGGCGCGTGCCGTCACCGTAGTAGACCTTGAAGCCGAAATCCGAGGCGCTGCGGATCATGTCGGTATCGGTATCGATGATCGCCACCTGGAAGCCGCGGGCCAGCAGCGCCTGGCTGGCCACCTGGCCGAAGCGACCGAAGCCGATCAGCAGCACGCGACCTTCCAGGCCCTCGGCCGCATCGACGCCGTCCATCGACTCGCCCGCGCGCGGGATCAGCCAGCGCAGCGAGATCACCACCAGCGGCGTCAGCGCCATCGACAGGATCACGATCGCCGTGAACACCGCATTGAGCTGAGCGTCGAAGATGCCCGCCGCCGCGCCAGCCGCATACAGCACGAAAGCGAACTCACCACCCTGCGCCATCATCGCCGTGCGGTGCAGCGCGTCGTCATGGGCTCCGCGGTACAGGCGCGCCACGCCGTAGATGCCGGCGGCCTTCACCGCCATGAACACCAGGGTGCCGCCCAGGATCAGCGCCCATTGCGCGCCGAACACCTTCAGGTCCAGCGACATGCCCACGCTGAGGAAGAACAGGCCCAGCAGGATGCCGCGGAAAGGCTCGATGTCCGCCTCCAGCTGGTGGCGGAAGGTGGATTCCGACAGCAGCACGCCGGCCAGGAAAGCGCCCATGGCCATCGACAGGCCGCCGAGCTGCATCAGCAGGGCCGCGCCCAGCACCACCAGCAGCGCCGCCGCGGTCATGACCTCGCGGGCGCGCGCCGCCGCCAGCAGGCGGAACAACGGGTTCAGCAGCCAGCGACCGGCCAGCACCAGGCCGACGATGGCGCCCATGCCCAGGCCGACACTGACCCAGCGCGACTGCCCGCCCGCTTCCGCCGCCGGCGCCAGGAAGGCGACGAAGGCCAGCAGCGGCACGATCGCCAGGTCTTCCAGCAGCAGCACCGAAACGATGCGCTGGCCGCGCGGGGTGGAGGTCTCGCCGCGCTCGTCCAGCAGCAGCATCACCGTGGCGGTGGATGTCATCACGAAGCCCATCGCCGCGACGAAGGCAGCGGCCGGCGCCAGGTCGAAGGCCAGGATGCCCAGACCCGTCAGCAGGAGCCCGCAGAACGCCACCTGGGTCAGGCCCAGGCCGAAGATCTCGCCGCGCAGGCTCCACAGCCGCGTCGGCTGCATCTCCAGGCCGATCACGAACAGGAACATGACCACGCCCAGCTCGGCCACGTGCAGGATCGCCTGCGGATCGCTGAACCAGCCCAGGCCAAAGGGGCCGATGACGATGCCGGCGGCGAGATAACCCAGCACGGAGCCCAGGCCCAGGCGCTTGAACAGCGGCACGGCAACCACGCCGGCTCCCAGCAGCGCCACTACCTTGACCAGCTCGCTCGCTCCGCCCTCGACCGCCATGCGCTTGTTCTCCCGGGTTCAGGCGGGATGCTACCCCGAGGCGCAGGCACGCGGCCACAAAAAAGGCCGCATCCCGGAGGATGCGGCCTTGAAGCCCCGAGAAGAGCAACGAACGCCTGTCGGCCGTTCGTGCTGAGCCTGTCGAAGCATGAGCGGACGGTGCGCCATCGTTGCAAGCCATGCCATCCATGGCGAGGCAGCAGTGAACTGAGCGATCCCCGGGGCGGCCCTCCATGGCCGCCCGTGATCCATCGCAGGCGATGACATTGAGTCATCGCCCAAGCGCGATGGACCACCCTTCGACAAACCCAGGGTGAACGACTTGGGGGACTTTCAGTCCTGCCTGATCGCCTCCACCTGGATGCGGATCAGGATCTTGCCCATGCCGTTGTCGGCGTACTGGGTCATGCCGTAGTCGGCGCGGTCCAGCATGCCCTCCGCGTCCGCACCGCAGACCTCCTTCTTGTAGAAGGGATGGTCAATGCACTTGAAGCTCTTGATCTTCAGCTTCAGCGGCTTGGTCACGCCGCGCATGGTCAGCTGGCCGTCTACCTCGGTCGGGTCGGCGCCCTTGCCCTTGAAGACCAGCTTGCCCTTGTAGTCCAGCGTCGGGAACTGCGCCGCATTGAGCCAGTCCTCCGCGATGGAGTGCTTGTTCATCTCGTCATGGCCGAAGTCGATGCTGGCGGTCTCGGTCTTGATGTCCACCGTGCCGGTCCTGGCCTTGGCGTCGTAGGTCACCGTGCCGGAGCTCTTGTTGAACTTGCCGCGCCAGATCGAGATGCCCATGTGGCTCATCTCCAGGCTCGGATAGGTGTGGTGCGTCTCGATCTCGTAGGTGGCGGCGGAAGCGGCGCCAGAGACCAGGCTGGCGGCCAGCGCCAGGGGCAGCATGCAGCGGGTGAACATGGGGATTCTCCTGTCGTCTTGTTGTACGGATGATGTTTGGTTGTAGCGAATCAGAACATGCCGTTTTCGTTTTGCATCTGTTCGGGCACCGGCTGGCCCAGGTCCCAGAGCTCCGCGATCAGCCCATCCTCGAAGCGGAAGATGTGCACCAGGGCCATGCCACGATCCTCAGGCTCCAGGCGCAGGTGGGTATGCACGGCCACGGTGTCGCCGTCCTCCAGCGCATGCCGGACCTGCGCCAGCTTGCGTGGGAAGCGCTCGTGGTTGTCTTCCATGCCGCGCATCAGCGAATCCGCGTCCCCCGCAAACCAGGCATTGTGGTGCCGGAAGCCCGGGGCCACGTGGCGCCGGTAGGCCGCGCGAATCTCGCCGGCCGTCACCATGCGCAGGAAATCCAGCGCACGATCCTTCAGCGAAGGCTCCATCTCAGGCCTTCACGCGGTGGTGGTCGGAGCTCATGAACGGCGTCCAGCGACCGTCGTCGCCCTTGACCTGGGAGCTGAGGCGCCAGTGGTCGCGATCCACGATGGTGACGATGTCCTGGTAGTCGGCCCACTTGCCTTCCACGCCGAAGACCGGCCCGCGCGCATCCAGCGTCAGCACCTTGCCGCTCTCGTCGAGTTGCCCTTCGTAGAGCCACATCATCGTCATCACCGACGCGATGAAACTGCCGACATAGCTCTGCTTGGCCGGATCGTAGCCCAGGGTGATGATGCTGCTCATCTCGGCGCCATCCGGCCCCGGGGTACGCCCCTCGATCTGGATCCACAATCCGCCCAGCGTACGGACGGTCTCGCTGCCGCTCATCTTCTCCGGCGGCTGGTCCGGCCCGGCGAAGCTTTCGCCCTCATAGGTCCAGGCGCCGAGCAACTGTTGCAGCCACAGGTGTTCCTTCTGCGGTTCGCCGTGCATCGCCGTCGACTCAGAGCGAGACGATGGGCTTGAAGCCGCCCCAGAACATGCGCTTGCCGTCGAAGGGCACGTCCTTCATCTCCATGTTGGCCATCAGCGGGTCCTTCATGACCTTGCCCATTACCTGGTCGCGATGCTTGCGCGACTTGTAGACGGCATAGGAAAAGACCACCACCTCGCCTTCCTTGAGCTTCACCGCCTGGGGAAAGGAGGTCCTCTTGCCCGGCTGCACGTCATCGGCCACGCATTCCACGTACTGCAGCGCGCCATGCTTCATCCACACCTTGCCGGCCTTGCGCGCCATCTTGCGATAGGCGTCCAGGTTCTTCTTCGGGACCGGCAACACGAAACTGTCGACATAAGCCATATGGTTCTCCTCGCAGGAAATCGATGAAGCGCGCGGGTCAGCCCTTTGGCGCCTCGGGGGACATGTGGATGAGCTCCCAGATATGGCCATCCAGGTCCTGGAAGCCATGCTGGTACATGAAGCCGTGATCCTGCGGCGGGTGGTAGGTGCTGCCGCCGGCGGACACCGCCTTCTTCACCATCTCGTCGACCGCCTCGCGGCTGTCGCGGCTGAGGCAGACCAGCACCTCGGTGCTCTTGCGCGCATCGCAGATCGGCTTGGGCGTGAAGGTCTTGAACTTGGCCTCGGTCAGCAGCATCGCGTAGATGTTGTCGCCGATCACCATGCAGGCCGCCGTGTCGTCGGTGAACTGGTTGTTGAAGCCGAAACCCAATTGCTTGAAGAAGTCCACCGAGGCCGCAAGGTCGCGGACCGGCAGGTTGACGAAGATCTGCGTGCTCATCGTGAAATCCTTTTCCTGGAATGAACGCCTCAGCAATCGACCCGCGAACACGCCGCGAGTTCGCCGCCGCCTTTTTCAAGCTAGCACTGCTCGCGGCGCGGAGCCAACTCCCGCCCTCTCCCGGAGACCGGCCGCCATACAAACAACAAATCATTACATTTCATGGCCTTGCAATTTAATGCACCCATAAGGCCGGCAAGCCTGTCGAAATCGGCCCGGCTCGTTCGACGTATTCGTAATACCGGGAAACAGGGCGGCGGAAACCTTCCCTCCCGGCCCCAATGAAGCCAACAGGAGAAGGACGATGCGCGTGATGGTACTGATCAAGGCCGACAAGAACTCCGAAGCCGGCGTGATGCCGGACCCGCAACTGCTGACGGAGATGGGCCAATACAACGAAGAGCTGGTGAAGGCCGGCATCCTGCTGGCCGGCGAAGGCCTGCACCCGAGCTCACGCGGCGCCCGCGTGCGCTTCGAGGGCCGCCAGCGTTCGGTGATCGACGGCCCCTTCGCCGAGACCAAGGAACTGCTGGCCGGCTTCTGGCTGTGGCAGGTGCGCTCGATGGAAGAAGCCATAGAGTGGGTCAAGCGCTGCCCCAACCCCATGGGCGATGCCTGTGAGGTCGAGATCCGCCCGGTATTCGAAGCCGACGACTTCGGCGAGGCCATGACACCGGAACTGCGCGAGCAGGAAGACCGCCTGCGCGAGCAGATCGCCGCACGTCACTGATATCCACCCACGCCGCTGCATCACAGGGAGTGAACGCATGCTTTTCATGATCATCCGCAAGGGCGACGCCATCACCGAGTCCGGTGCCCTGCCCGGCCCCGAAGCAGTCGAAGCCATGGGCCGCTACCGCGACGAGCTGACTGCGGCCGGTGTCTACCGCGGCGGCGACGGACTGCTGCCGACCGCCGTCGGCGCCAAGCTGCGCTACTCCGCTGGCCGCACTACGGTGACCGACGGCCCCTTCACCGAAGCCAAGGAGATCATCGCCGGCTTCGTGCTGGTGGAGGTCGCCGCATTGGCTGATGCGGTGCACTGGGCCCGGCTCTGCCCGTCCCTGGCCGGTGGCGAGGTCGAGATCGAGATCCGCCAGGTCGCCGAGGCGGCGCACTTCCCGGCGGCGCTGCGGCCGGCGGTGGCACGCATGCCCTGGAGCACGGCCTCCGCCCAGGCCGCCGCCAGCCCGCTCGGAGCCGCCGCATGAACCCCCTGGAGCTCTACCCCGCGCTCGGTG
Organism: Pseudomonadota bacterium; assembly: GCA_052035235.1. Classification (GTDB taxonomy): domain Bacteria; phylum Pseudomonadota; class Gammaproteobacteria; order Nevskiales; family Nevskiaceae; genus Solimonas_A. The sequence goes on from JBPOHT010000010.1 coordinate 85,818, forward strand.
CCTACGCACTCACCTGCCTGTTGCTGGTGGTGAACCTGCTGTTCCTCTGGGGCTACAGCGGCGCTGTCCGGGGCAGAACCAAAATCGCCATCAACCCCGAGGACGCCGCGCAGTTCGGCGGCGAATTGCGCGACGGCGATCCGCCCGAGGTGGCGCGCGTGCTGCGCGCGCACCGCAACGCCGAGTCGGCGATCTACCCCTTCCTGCTGCTGGGCCTGGTCTACGTGCTGATCGGCGGCGGCCTGAAGCTGGCCAGCGCGCTGTTCGCCATCTTTGTGGCGGCACGCTATGCCCACTCCTTCACCTATCTCAAGGCGCTGCAACCCTGGCGCACCATCAGTTTCCTGATCGGCGGCCTCGCCATGATCGTGCTGCTGCTGGACATCGCCTGGCGGCTGTTGAGCCGCTAAAAACCTCTCACATGATTCTCTTCAGGATCAGATCAAGGAATACACCCATGAACATCCAGCCCTACCTGAGCTTCGACGGCCACTGCGAAGAAGCCCTCGAGTTCTACAAGAAAGCCGTCGGCGCGCAGGTCGAGATGATCCTGCGCTTCGGCGAAAGCCCGGAGCCCGGCATGACCCCGCCCGGCCATGAGAACAAGATCATGCATTGCGCCTTCCGCATCGGCGAGAGCACCCTGCTCGCCTCCGACGGCGAATGCGGTGGCACCACCAAGTTCGGCGGCATCTCCATGACGCTGAACCTCAAGACCGAGGCCGAGGCGGACCGCTACTTCCAGGCACTGTCCGAAGGCGGCACCGTGACCATGGCGCTGGAGAAGACCTTCTTCTCGCCGCGTTTCGGCGTGCTGAACGACCGGTTCGGCATCACCTGGATGATCCACGTCGTCGGGGAGGCCTGATCATGCGCTTCATGATGCTGATGATCCCCGGCGGCTATGAGACCGCCCCCGCCGGAACCATGCCCGACGCCGCTGCCGTCGAGGCGATGATGAAGTACAACGCCGCGCTGCAGGAGGCCGGCGTGCTGCTGGCACTGGACGGCCTGCATCCCCCTTCCATGGGTGCCCGGGTATCCTTCAAGGGCGGCAAGCCCAGCGTCACCGACGGCCCCTTCGCCGAGGCCAAGGAGGTCCTGGGTGGGTACTGGATGATCCAGGTGAAGTCCCGCGAGGAGGCCATCGAGTGGGCCCGGCGCTGCCCCGGCGGCGACAACGAGGTCATCGAGATCCGCCAGGTGCAGGAGTTCGAGGATTTCCCCGCCGACGTGCAGGAAGCCGCCTCGGATTTCGTCGACATGCAGCAGAAGATCGGCCAGAAGGCCTGAAGGGAATCGCCATGCTCAAGAAGATCCTCATCGTCATCGCCGTGCTCATCGCCGGCTGGCTGGTCTACGCCGCCACCCAGCCCGACACCTTCCGCGTCGAGCGCACCACCCTGGTCAATGCACCGCCCGGGAACATCTATCCGCTGATCGCCGACTTCCACCGCTGGACCGAGTGGTCCCCCTACGAGAAGCTCGACCCGGCGCTGAAGCGCAGCTACAGCGGCGCCGACAGCGGCCAGGGCGCGATCTACGCCTGGGACGGCAACAAGGACATCGGCGCCGGCCGCATGGAGATCACCGAGGTCACGCCGCCCAACGGCATCGTCATCAAGCTCGACTTCTTCCGCCCCTTCGAATCGAGCAACGTCGCCGAGTTCACCATGACGCCGGAGGGCAACGCCACCCGCGTCGCCTGGGCCATGCACGGGCCGGCCAACTACCTGTCGAAGCTGATGGGCACGCTGTTCGACATGGACAAGATGGTCGGCAAGGACTTCGAGACCGGCCTGGCCACGCTGAAGTCGCTGGCAGAGTCCGCGCCGGCCGAAGCACCCGCCGCGCCAGCCACCGAGTCCCCCGCGGCACCGGCGGAAATGCCGCAGGACCCGCCCGCGGTGTCCGACGCCTCCCGGTCCTGATGCCAGCGGAACCCCACCGATGAGAAAATTCCTCTGCCTGGGCTACTACGACGCGGAGAAGTTCGCCGCCCTCAGCCCGGAAGCGACGCAGGCCCTGGTCAGCCAGTGCCCGCCGCGCGACGCGCAGTTGCAGGCCACCGGCCGCATGCTCTTCGCCGCCTCCCTGTCGGAGCCGCAGGACCGCGTCAGCATCCGCCCCCGCAACGGCAAGCCGGTGGTGACCGACGGCCCCTACGCCGAGGCCAAGGAAATGGTCGGCGGCCTGTTCCTGATCGAAGCCGCGGATATCACCGAGGCCATCGCCATCGCCTCCAAACACCCGGCGGCGGCGCTGGGCGAAGACGTCGGCTGGGGCATCGAGATCCTGCCCTTCGATCACTACATTCCCGGCAGGGCTGCGTAGGTGAACGACCCGGTCCGCCGCCGCATCGATGCCGTCTGGCGCATGGAATCGCCGCGCCTGATCGCCGGCCTCACGCGCCTGCTGCACGACGTCAGCCTGGCCGAGGAGATGGCGCAGGACGCCCTGGTGGCGGCACTGGAGCAATGGCCCACGGCCGGTGTCCCGGATAACCCGGGCGCCTGGCTGATGGCCACCGCCAAGCACCGCGCCATCGACCGGCTGCGCCACCTCAAGCTCGCCGCGCGCAAGCACGAGGAACTGGGCCGCGAGCTGCAGGAGGAGGAACTGGCCATGCCCGACTTCGACGCAGAGCTGGACAACGACATCGGCGACGACCTGCTGCGCCTGATGTTCATCGCCTGCCACCCGGTGCTGTCCACCGAGGGTCGCGCCGCACTGACGCTGCGCCTGCTGGCCGGCCTCAGCACCGACGAGATCGCCCGCGCCTTCCTGGTATCGGAACCCACCATGGCGCAACGCATCGTGCGCGCCAAGCGCACCCTCACCGAAGCGCGCGTGCCCTTCGAGGTGCCGCGCGGCACCGAGCTGGGCGAGCGCCTGGGCTCCGTGCTGGAAGTGATCTACCTGCTGTTCAACGAAGGCTACGCCGCCACCGCCGGCGACGACTGGATGCGCCCCGCGCTGTGCGAGGAAGCCCTGCGCCTGGGCCGCATCCTCGCCGGCCTGGCGCCGCAGGAGCCGGAAGTGCACGGCCTGGTCTCGCTGATGGAAATCCAGGCCTCGCGCCAGCACGCCCGCATCGGCCCCAGGGGCGAGCCGGTGCTACTGCTGGAGCAGAACCGCGCGCGCTGGGACCTGCTGCTGATCCGCCGCGGCCTGGACGCCCTCAAGCGCGTCGAGCAGCTCGGGGGCGGCCTGGGGCCCTACGCGCTGCAGGCCGCCATCGCCGCCTGCCACGCCCGCGCCCGCCAGGCCGAGGACACCGACTGGGTCCGCATCGCCGCCCTCTACGACGCCCTCTCGCAGCTGATGCCCTCGCCGGTGGTGGATCTCAACCGCGCCGTGGCCGTGTCGATGGCCTACGGCCCGGCCGCCGGCCTGGAGCTGGTCGACGCCCTGCAGTCCGAAGCCGCCCTGAAGAACTATCACCTGCTGCCCGGCGTGCGCGGCGACCTGCTGTTCAAGCTCGGCCGCCTGGAGGAAGCACGCACGGAGTTCGAGCGCGCCGCCTCGCTCACACGCAACAGCCGCGAGCGCGAGCTGATGCTGCGGCGTGCGGCCGAGTGCGACAGCACGCGTCTGCACTAGATTCATTCTGCAGCGTCTAACCCGGAAATTTCGATTCAGATCGCAACCCTGGAAGACCGTCATACCGGCGAAAGCCGGTATCCAGTCCTGCCACGAGCCTCTCTGCCCGGCACTGGCGCAATGCAGGCGCTTTTTTAATCCTGAGCCGCCGAACAAGAACCCGGATTACCGCAGCCCCGCGGCACGGTCGCGCAGCCCGCCTTCGGCACAGTAGGACACCATGTCGGCCAGGCCGTCAGCCAGCTCCTCGAAGCTCATCGGCGGCGTCGGGTCGGCCAGGTGGCGGATCACCGTGAAGGTGCCGCCATGGATGTGGATGTAGCCCATGGTCGCCAGGTTCGGCACCTGCATGTACTGCGGGTGGCGCATCACGTACTGCATCAGCAGCTCGGTCAGCACCTTGCGCAGCGGCTCCAGCGGGTTGCGCTGCGCAAGGTGCGGCGCATAGCGCACGCACATCAGGTAGCGGCCGTCGTTTTCCATCAGCAGTTCGCGCAGCTTCAGCAGCAGCGTGCGCACCGCATCGCGGATCGAAAACCGAACAAGTTCGGCAATCAGCGGCTGGATGGTGCTCACCGCGTCCTGCACCAGGCGCTCGAAGATCGCGTCGTAGACCTGCTCGCGGTTCTCGAAATACTCGTAGAGCGAGCCCACGCCGATGCCCGCCACATCCGCGATCTTGCGGGTGGTGACGCCCTTGGGGCCCTGCGTGGCCAGCACGATCATCGCCGCCTCCACGATGCTCGCCACCGTGGCCTTGGCCCGCTGCTGCTGGGGTTTGCGCGGCATGTAGATCTTCCGAATTGAATCCGAACAAGTGTCGGGAATACTGTGTCCCCCGTCAATTCGCTGCATTGCAGCCAGCAGGATCCGGGAGACAGCATGCCCAGCAACAAGAGAAGCCGGCAGGCCAAGGCCGTGGTGACCGGGGCCGGCAGCGGCATCGGCCGCGCCTTTGCCCTGGAGATCGCCGCGCGCGGCGGCCAGGTGGTCTGCGCCGACATCCGCGCCGAGCTCGCCGAGGAAACCGTGCGCCTGATCGGCCGCCTCGGCGGTGCACACGCCCTGGCCTGTGACGTCAGCCGCCTGGCCGACGTGGAAACCCTGGCCGACGAGTCCGAGCGCCTGCTCGGCGCGCCGGTGGACCTGGTGGTCAACAACGCCGGTGTCGGCATTGGCGGCAAGCCGGTGGGCGAGATCGGCATCGAGGACTGGCAGTGGACCATGGGAGTCAACCTCTGGGGCGTGATCCACGGCTGCCATGTCTTCGCGCCGCGCCTGCGCCGGCTCGGCCACGGCGGCATCATCAATGTCGCCTCCGCTGCCAGCTTCGCCGCCGCGCCGCTGATGGGCCCATACAACGTCACCAAGGCCGGCGTGCTGGCCCTGTCCGAGACCCTGGCCGCCGAGCTCCACGGCAGCGGCATCGCCGTGACCGCGCTCTGCCCCACCTTCGTCAAGACCAACATCGTGCGCGACGGCCGCATCGCTGACGGCTCCTCGCGCTTCGCCAGCACGCTGATGCGCTGGACCGGCGTCTCCGCCGAGGGCGTCGCCCGCAAGACCCTCAATGCCCTGGACCGCGGCGAGCTCTACGTGCTGCCGCAACTCGACGCGCGCCTGGTCTGGCGCAGCAAGCGCCTGGCGCCCGTCACCTACCAGCGCGGCGCGGCCCTGATCGGCCGCCTCATGAAGCGCGCCTGAGCCCACCGACAAGGAATACCCCATGCAACTCGACCTCGACAGGATGCGCGACAAGATCAAGGCCTCGCAGTGGGCCCTGGCCGACATCGACTGGGACGCCCCCGGCCGCGAGCTGGTCACCGAGGACCCCGATCTCTATCCCAAGCTCAAGGCCTTCATGGCCGACCTGATGTGGATCGAGCATGTCGGCGCGCGCGGCTTCGCCGCCATGGCCAAGAAGGCCCCCACCGACACGCTGCGCGAGATCTACACCTACTTCCACGCCGAGGAACAGCGCCACGCCAACGCCGAGATGGCGCTGATGCAGCGCTGGGGCATGCTCGACGGCGAAGGCCTGCCAGAGCCCAACATCAACATCCGCCTGGTCGTGGAATGGCTCGACGCCTACGCCGACGACATGCCCCTGTCGGTGCTGGGCTCGGTGATCCCGATGCTGGAGATCGCGCTCGACGGCGCCCTGTGCAAGTTCCTGCTGGAAACCGTGAAGGACCCGGTCTGCCACGCCGCATTCGAGAAGATCAACGCCGACGAAGCGCGCCACCTGGGCGTCGACTTCCACGTGCTGGAGATGCTCGGCCACAGCCCGGTCTACCGGCAGACCCTGCAGATGGCCGGCAAGCTGATCGACCCACGCCTGCTGATCGGCATCCTCGCCTACCTGCCGCTGCTCAACCGCATGCGCGACAACCTGGTGGAACTGGGCCTGAAAGAAGAACGCCTTTACGAAGCCATCCGCAAGTACAGGCGCGTCGGCGGCACCCCGGGCGGCCTGCGCAACCCCTGGTTCCAGCTCATCAGCCGCCACGGCGGCTGGATGGTGAACCGCCGCAACCGCCTCTATCACGTCCCCGTGGATGCCTTGGTGCGCCTGACCGGCCGCATCCCGCCGCGCCTGCTGCCGCAGGTACCGAGCTGGGTTCATGAGCTGACCTGGAAGCCGACGGCTTGAGCGCCACAACTCCCCTCGCCCGCTTGCGGGAGAGGCGTGTTTGCTTACTGGGGAGTGACTCAATGTCACTCCCCAGCCCGGCAAACACGGGGGAGAGGGGCTGTGAATCCTGCAAGAGTCACAGCCCCTCTCTCGGCAACTGCTCCATGCGTTGCCCTACCTCGGGCATCCATGCCCTCGCTGCCCTCCGGGCACCCTCTCCCGCAAGCGTGAGAGGGAACAGAAAAAACCCAACGAACCCCTCCATGACCACCCCCGCCCCCGCACGCCGCAACGCCCGCCCGCCCGACTCATCCGTCCTGCACACCTACGAAACCCTGATCGTCGGCGCCGGCTTCGCCGGGCTCGGCAGTGCCATCCGCCTGCGCCAGGCCGGCATCCGCGACATCGTCATCCTAGAACGCGGCAACGCCGTTGGCGGCACCTGGCGCGACAACCAGTATCCCGGCGCCGCCTGCGACATTCCCTCCAATCTCTACTCCTACAGCTTCGCCCCGAACCCGGAATGGTCGCGCGCCTACTCCGGCAGCCGCGAGATCCTGTCCTACGTCGAGGGCCTGGTGCGGCAGTACGAGCTCGTTCCGCTGATCCGCTTCGGCCAGGACGTCATCGAGCTGAGCTTCGACAAGGCCTCGCGCCGCTGGCTGGCCAAGACCGCCGCCGGGCAAACCTATGGCGCGCGCACCGTGGTGATGGCGCAAGGTCCGCTGTCCAACGCCAGCTTCCCGGACATGCCGGGCATCGGAAGCTACCAGGGCCACAAGATCCACAGTGCGCGCTGGGACCACGGCTACGACTTCGCCGGCAAGCGCGTCGCCGTGATCGGCACCGGCGCCAGCGCCGTCCAGATCATCCCGGAGCTGGTGAAGCAGGCCGGCTTCGTCAAGGTGTTCCAGCGCACGCCGGGCTGGGTGCTGCCGCGCCCGGACTACGGCACGCCTGGCTGGATGCGCGCCCTGTTCCGCCGCGCGCCCGCCGCGCAGGCGGCGCTACGCCAGGCGCTGTATGCCGCGCACGAATCCATGGCCACCGGACTGATCTGGCGCACGCCGGCCAGCCGCCTGCTGGAGCAAGTGGCCCGCGCGCACCTGCGCTCGCAGGTGCCCGACGCCTGGATGCGCCGCCAGCTGACGCCGGACTACCGCATCGGCTGCAAGCGCGTGCTGGTGTCCAACGACTACTACCCCGCCCTGCGGCAGCCCAACGCCAAGCTTATCACCTGGCCCATCGCCACGCTGAGCCCTCGGGGCATCCGCACCGTCGAAGGCGTGGAGCACCAGGCCGACTGCATCGTCTTCGCCACCGGCTTCGACGTCAGCAAGACCGGCACGCCCTTCCCCGTCCACGGCCTGGGCGGGCGCCTGCTGTCGGAGGATTGGCGGCGCGGCGCGCAGGCCTACCGCAGCGTCAGCGTCGCCGGCTATCCCAACCTGTTCTTCACCTTCGGCCCCAACTCCGGCCCCGGGCACAACTCCGCGCTGGTCTACATGGAGTCGCAGATCGACTACATCGTGCAGGGCGTGCGACTGGTGATCGAGCAGGACCTCAAGTGGCTCGACGTGCAGGAAGGCGCGCAGCAGCGCTACAACGCCGCGATCCAGCGGCGCCTCGCCGGCACCAACTGGAACTCCGGCTGCAAGAGCTGGTACCTGACAGAGGACGGTTTCAACGGCAGCATGTATCCCGGCTTCGCCACGCAGTACCGGCTGCAGATGCGCCGGCTGCCGCAGGGTGACTACAGTCTGGTGCGCTGAGCAGGCAGGCCAAAAAAAAGGCTATTTGCAAAAGGTGGTTGAAGCAGGGGATACCCGTCAACCCAAGTCCCCTGCATCGGACAGCTCGACCAAGGTTGGAATATGCGGGCCGTACTCGATCTGGGACTGGGGAGCAGTGGTTGAAACGGGAGTAATGCCCTCGCCCGGCCGAGGCATGCTTCCGACCTTGCGAGCATGCTTGGCGTACAAGGTCTTCGCGCGGATGATTTCGTAGCTGTACCCGCGACCCATCCGATTGGCGACCTTGACCAAGCCGTTCAGCCCTTCGGTATAGGCGTTGGTGAGCCGGGTCGGGGCATCCCAATACGCGAAGATGTCTTCGTAGTTGTTGTGGACGGTGCGGGCCAGCGCATGGAACTTGGGGAATCGTCCATCCGGCAAGGTGTTCTCCCAGGCCTCGAAGGCACGGATCGCAGAGGCTTTGTGGGGCTCGTCGTAGATGCCGTAGAACGCTTCCTTGAAGTCGTAGGCCTCCGCCAGCAACGGGATGCCCGTGCGAACGAGTTTCAGGGCTTCCTGTTCCTGGGGCGATAGCGATCTGGGGCGCTTAAGCGTCAACCAGCGGATCGACTTCTTCACCTTCAACCGCTCATTGCGGTCCAGCGTGGCCTGGTGCTTCTTTCGCTCTTCCTCCAGCGCGTCCGAGGCCATCCGCACGACGTGGAACTTGTCGATCACCAGCCGCGCATTGGGCAAGTAAGGGCCGTACGACTCCTTGAAGGGCCGCCACATGTCGGTGCAGACCCACTCGACCATCTCCCGATCGGGCAGGTCCCGGAAGAACGGTTTCATGTGCGCCTTCGTCCGCTCTTCCAGCATGTTGAACACGCTGTTGGTGGCGAGGTTGGTGATGATGCAGCGGTAGCCGCCGGCCAGGTTTAGCTCGTCGATGCCCATAATTACCGGGGTCTCGTAGCGAACCGTCTTCTCAAGTTCTTCGATCAAATCCTGGGCGATGTTCTTGATGCTGTTGACGGCGAGCCCTGTCTGTTCGGCAAGCCCTCGGAAGGTGGTGCCTAGGCAGCGTTCGCGGATCGCATCGACCAGCCGACGGGTGGCTCGGCGCCGCTCGTCGAGGAAGGGCAGGTCCAGTGTCAGGGTCTTGCGGCAGGCATCGCAGCGGTAGCGCGGCCGGTCGATCTCCAGCCGCACGGGCTGCATCTGCTGCGGCGTGTCGGCGAACGCAATTTTCCGGTGTCCGTGCCGGTACAGCGGCTTGCCGCACTCCGGGCACGCCGGCAGAGAAGTCTCGACGACCTCCGCGACGATGGTGATGACCCCCTGCGAACTCTGAAGGTCCACCGGTCGGACACCCGGCAGGTTCAGGAGATCAAGCATTCAGATCATCCAGATCGATCATCCGACGGTCGCGGATCAACTCGTAGATGAGATCGGTGAGCGCCGACATCGCCTGCCGGTCGGCCTTTAGGACATGCGTGGCAAGCTTTTGGTGCGACGTGAGCGCCCGAACTACGCCTTGCTGAACCGCGCCGGGGAGGTTGCCCTTTAGGGCCTGTTCGCGGTTGTTGTTCTCCACCTGCGCCATCACCACGTCGCTTTCCTTGGCGATGGCCGTGATGTGGTTGACGAACGTAGCCTGGTCGCGCAGCGGGGTCGCGTCGCCAAACAGCCGGTTCAGGCGGTCAATGATCTCCTTCAGGTAGTTCGGCTCATCCGCCTTGCCGCCGCCACCAGGCCCAACCGGCTTGAGCGTGGGCTTTCCGGGATCGTTGCCCGTGCCTTCCGTGCGCGCCTTGATGTCGAAACCCGACAGCACCAGCCCCTTGAGATCAACCCGATCCGCCGGCACGCCATCCAGTCGCTTGCTCAGCAGCTTGGCGAACGCGGCGAAGTTCTCCAGTCCCGGATCGCCGAAGTCGATCAGCTGGGCGATGTAGGCATACGTGCGGCAGAAGCGCTCCAACCCGCTCTTGAAAGCCATCAGCGCCGCGATCTGGTCAGCGGTGTCCTTGCGCTGGTGATCCGCCGACTTCATGCCGGCTGCGTCCTGGTTGGCGCGGGCCTTTTCGTAAGCAGACTCCCAGGTGGCGATGGCATCTCGCATCATCTTCAGCTTCTGGTTGTAGAGCCGGGTCGGCCGCTCGGTGGCCGCGTACAGGGCTTTGTGCTGCGGCTCCTGTGCCTGCGTGATGTCGCGCAGCGTCTTGAAGCGGGCCTGCTTGAAAGCTTCCAGATCGTCTTGCTCGTAGAGGCCATGGGCGTCAAGCAGCTTCTGGATGTCGTAGACCACATCCAGATCCTGCGCCTCTTCGATCAGGGCGCCGTCGTCGTACATCGAGAACGCCCGCCGGACGTTCTCCGGGGTGTTGATGAAGTCGATGACGAAGGTCTCGTCCTTGCCCGGCGCCGTGCGGTTTAGGCGTGAAAGCGTCTGCACGATCTCCACGTCATTGGCGATCTTCTTGTCGAGATACATCGCCACCAGCTTGGGCTGATCGAAGCCGGTCTGGAACTTGTCGGCGACTAGCATCACCCTGTACTCGGGGCGCTCGAAGGCGAGGCGCAGATCCTGCCCGGAGATGTCCGGGTTCATGTTCACTTCCGTGAACTCGTCCGCCTCGTCCACCACGAACACATCGCCAGCCAGGCGTTCGTCATCGTTGTGCATCACCTGCTTGCCGGTGAGCTTGCCGGAAAAGGCGACCAGTGAGCGGATGCCGGCATGCTCCGGATGCTTGGCGATGTAGGCGTCAAAACCCTTCTTGTAGCGCACGGCGGCGGCACGCGAGCTGGTCACGACCATCGCTTTGGCCTTGCCATCGAGCAGGGCGGACACGTTCTTGCTGAAGTGCTCGATGATGAACTGCACTTTCTGTGTGACATTGGTCGGGTGCAGGCTCATCCACTGCGCCAACGCCTGCTTGGCCGCCTTTCCGCCGACGCGCTTCTTGTCCTCCAGCTGCTTGGCCAGATTGAAAGCTGTCTGGTACGGCGTGTAGCCCTTGAGCACGTCGAGGATGAAACCTTCCTCGATGGCCTGCCGCATCGGGTACTTGTGGAACGATGCCGGCAGGTTGGTCTTGCTCGCCTTGCCGCCGTCCTTCGTGCGCCCGAACAGCATCAGCGTCGAGTGCTTGGGTGTGGCGGTGAACGCAAAGTGGCTGAGGTTCTTCGGCCGCACGCGCGACTTCTGGAGCTGTTCCAGCAGCTCTTCCACGCTCATGTTCGCCATATCCCCCTTGCTACCCAGCGCCAGCGCCGCTTGCAGCTTGGTGGCATTGGTGCCGGTCTGCGAGGCGTGGGCCTCGTCGATGATGATCGCGAAGTTCTTGTCCTTGAGGCCGGCTTCAGTGACGATGGCTTCCATCGCGTACGGAAAGGTCTGGATCGTCACTACGATGATCGGCGTGCCGGCAATCAGCGCCTCGGCCAGCTGTTTGCTTTTGGACTTCGAGGACTTCTGCCGGTCGATGGCCGCGATCACGCCAAACTGGTGGTCGATCTGCTTCACCGCATCCTGTAGCTGGCTGTCCAGCACCGTGCGGTCAGTGACGATGATCACGCTGTTGAAGATCGCCTCACCGTCGTCACGCCGCAGGCGGATCAGATCATGGGCCGTCCAAGCGATGGTGCTGGTCTTGCCCGAGCCGGCGCTGTGCTCGCACAGGTACTGCATGCCGGCGCCATTGGCCTTCGCGTCCGCAATCATCGCATTGACTGCCGACCATTGGTGATAGCGCGGGAAGATCAGCGTTTCCTTCTTGGACCAGTTGCCCTTCAGGTCCACCACGTCCTTTTTCTCGACGTAGACGAAGCTGTGAAAGATGCGCAGCCAGGCATCCCGCTGGCAGACCTGCTGCCAGAAGTAGGCCACCGGGTACTCGCCATCGGTCCTCGGTGGATTGCCGGCGTGGCCGCCATTGCCCTGGTTAAACGGCAGGAACCAGGTGTTCTCTCCATCGAGCTTTGTCGACATCTGGATGTCGGAATCCGAAAGCGCGAAGTGCACCACCGCGCCGCGCTTGAACGTCAGGAGCGGTTCGCGGCGCTTGGTCTTGGGGTCCAGCGGCAGGCGGTCGGTCTTGTACTGGTCCACCGCAGCGGAAGCCGACTGCGTGAAGTCGGTCTTCACCTCCACCGTGGCCACCGGGATGCCGTTGATGAAGAACACTAGGTCAATCGCCAGCTCGCGCGCCGGGTGGTACTTGAGCTGCGGTACCACGCGCAGGATGTTGGCGGCGTAGCGCGTGAGCACCTCGGCGTTGCGTGCATCCTCGGGGGCGGCTTCGGACAAATCGATGTGGCCGCAGCCGGCGATGCTGAATCCCCGGCGCAGGGCCTGCACCGTGCCGTCCTTGTCCAGCGTCTTGGCCAGCCGGTCCATCAGCGCGCCGCGCGGGTCAGCCGGGTAGTCCTTGCACAGCTTGGCCCACTTGTCGGCCTGCGTGGCTTCCAGCCAGGCCACGAGGTCATCCGGGTAAAGCGCTCGCTCGGTGTCGTAGTTCTGAGTATTGCCAACGAGCCAGCCCCGCTTCTGGAGCTGTTTGACGATGTACGCCTCGAAGTGCTTTTCCTGGTGTGCGGTGTCGCCGTTCATGGCTTCCCCCTAATAACCTTACGCTTGGGTTTCTGCTTGGCAATGTGCTGCTTCTCCAGCAACGAGAAGTTCACCCGCTCGGAACGGACTGACACCGAAAGAGCTTGATGCAGTCGAGTCTGCGTGCATCTGAAGTGGCTGGAATCAAAGAACGCGAAGCAGCGTCCTTTTTCTTGCACCGCGCTCTGATAGCCGATCCCGTCATAGCCCAAGTCCCGGACCTTCTGCACGAAGTATGCGTGCGCGTGATATTTCCTCGGGTCACCTGGATGTACAGGTGCGGAGAATGCGTGCCTGGAAAGTCCGATCAGATCGGATTGCTCTCGCAAGGGAGCACTCAAAAGCGCCGTATCGAATTGGGTCAGATCAAGAACCTTCAATGTGCTGCCGCTTTTGACCCGAAAGGTACCGACCGTTAAATACTCCCCGACATCAGGCTTCACCTCAGCTATGGCGGTCTGCACGGTATCCGCGAGATAGAGCATGGCAACACCAGCAGGCTGCGCTCGCCCGGCTGATGCTCCGTCGGCGGGCGGCGGCCCCATATCTGCAGACGCAAACTTTTCCAACTGTCCGTAGTCGTTCTTCCTCGCTCGGTAAAGCACGAGTTGAGAGCTGTCCCACTGTGAGGTGCAAACCCGAGCCGCACTGACGAGGCGCTTGTCCAGCTGTTCGGCGATGTGCGGCGGGACTTCGATACGTGGAAACGCCGAAGAACGAATTTCGCTGAACAGTTTCTGGACGGGCGATTCCCAGAAGCGGTACGCCAGATCTTTCAGGTCCACGGTTCCTCTCGAAGATCAATCTGGCCCGTGACGGCGGCGGTGATCAGGGCGGAGCGGCGTTCTTTGAGGAGGCCCATGCTGCGCTCGGTCTTAGAGGCTATGGAGTCAAGCCGCTTCGCCATTTCTGCAATGTGCGCAACGATTTGTTGTTGTTCGCCCTCAGGCGGAACAGCGAGCCGAAACTCGCCGAGCAGTTCGCAATTGAGAGCAGCTTGATTGCTGCCTCGCCCTCCTTCGCGGAGCCACTCATACGATGCGGTAAATACGTGCAGGAGGAACATCCCGTTGAGCCTTGGCCCAATACGTACCGCCGCCATGTTCTGGTTGATAGTTGCCTCGATGTCGAGGATTGCCGCAAGGCCACGGGTCTTTCCTTGGCCGACCATCCCAATAACTACCGTTCCTTTCGGCAGTAGTCGCAGTGAGCATTCCCGCAACGCAAGTCCAGTGATGTATTCCGTAGCTTCAGTCACAGTGACTTGGTTCACCTCGCCAGAGCCAAGCCAAGCGATATCGCCACCGACCCAATAAGCTTCGTTAGCACGACTTGGAGTAGTTCCGTTCTCGACGCGGGCGAAATGCCCGAGACGAGATAGGGCCCAATGCTCCGGGATCTCCCCAATCCACTCCACGCCGGAATCCTTCATCTTTACATTCGGGTGGAGGCCCTTGGTGACGGCGTGGGTAATGAGCGCCTGGCGCTTTTCCTTCAACAGTTCGATGAAGCGGGTCTTCTTCGCAATCAGCGCGTCGATGCGGGCGGTTTCGCGGTTGAGGGCGGCGGCGATGGCGGTTTGTTCGATGCGAGGAGGAACGACGGCTTTGATCTTGACCAGCTCAGTCGCATTGATCGCCGGATAACTCAATCCCTCTGAGTGGGCCTCAATCGCTTGGATCACAAGGTCATTGAGCGTTAACCATTTCAGGAACGCGGACTCAACCTCGGATGGCCGGGGGCGTAGCACCGCGAATCCGGTTGAGTAAGTGCAGCCCGCGTGAGCGTCGGTGACAGCAGCGACTGCCTTCAGGTAAGTCCGAACCGTCGAGATCACAACGTCGCCAGCTTTGGCTTGGCGCCTGGCCCGTGAAGGCGCGTCCGCAAAACGAAGCTCCGCCACGTCCGTGATGCCGTCCGTGTGATTGACAGAGGAAATGTCCACGTAGCGCAGCACCTGATCGGGATTCACGTTCTCAGGCAGGGAGTCGTCGTTGCATGAGGCGACGCGGCAGATGGGTTTGACTTCCCAATGCTCAGGCACCTGCCCAATCCACTCGACGCCCGAATCCTTGTAGGCCGGGTACAGCTTGTGGTGGCCCATGTGTGTATCAGCTCAGTTGCGCAATGCGCCAGACGGCGGTGGCTTGGGTCGCCATCCAGTTCTGCACGGCAGCGATCCGGTCTGGCCTCCACTCCGCATTGTCGTTGCCAAGCTTCTGGGTGATGGCGAAACCGCTCTGCTGAAATACGGCGCGCTTCTGATCGTACTCAGCCGTGCCCAGATCACGATTGGCTCCGGCCTGAAGTAGGGTCATGTTGCCGAGCCGATACACCAGTGCATCGGCGTCATCATTGCCGAACCCGCCCCAACCATCCGGCGCGTTCTGCGGGAGCACATGCTCGATATTGAAGGCATCGCTGGCGAATTCATGGGCCTGACCCGACAGATGCTTTTCGAGCGCACACAGGATGAAGCGCACCACGCGGTTGTTACGCGAATCCGTGGTTTTGATGGATTTCTCGGCGAAGGCGGTCCGGAACGCGGCGTCATCCGGGTACACGCTGCGCAAGGCCTGCAGCACAGGTCCGAGCTTGCTCAATTCCTTCTTGGCAACGCGCTCCGCGACCTCGTTGTACTTTCGCTCTTGCTCAGCGGTGCTGTACGAGCCTATGACATTGAAGCGCATCGAGATGACGACAGCAGCGCGCAGGAGCCCGGTGAAGTCGGGGGCGTCCAGCATTCGCTTCGCCGCTAGGAGCAAGGGGAAGGGCTGCCGCACCCGGAAGGTTTTCAGGATACCTGCCTGCTGCTTGTCCTCTTGCGACCATTCCGACGCCTCGGGAGAGGACAACGCCAAGTAAGTGTCGAGGTCTTCTTCCATGTCGCGCAACAGCTGGAACACGGTTTCCGACGTGCTGACCTGTCCCCGGATCGTCTTGAACAGATCGGCCTGACGGGCAAAGCTGCGGCGGCTATTCCAGTGAACACGCAGAAAGTCGGGGAAATTTTCCGACTGGAGCCGGCCGACGATGGCCTCCCAGCGATCTTCGAGATTGCGTAGCTCATGGTCGGTCTCACCGCCACGGTCGAGCACGGAGAACAGGTAGTTCTTGAGCAGGTCGGTCGCCGAGAGACGCACACCCCGCGCATTGAGTGTCTCGAAGACCTTGTAGGCGTTCAGCTCATCGGTGACAGTGATCACCGTGAAGAACAGACGGTCACTGATATCCTCGATCAGCTTGGCCAACCGCATGCCCTCGTCACCCGTGCTGGCTTTCAAGTAAGCGGCAACCTGCCTGTCGAACCACTCAAAGGCCTTGCGCAACTGGTGTTCGGAAGCACGAAAGCCACGCTGCGGAAGGTGCCCCAGCGGGACCAGATAGGTCTGGAAATAATTGTTGTTGTTGCGGTTGAGCGTCAGCTTTGGGCGTGCGACCAGGGTGACGGGGTCCAGATAGCCGACGTAGGTCTGGCGAATCTGGTCCACGCGACGCTTGTTCTGATCGGCATCGTTGCCGGCGTCGATCAGCCGCTGGATGTTCTTGAGTACGGCGAGCACGATGATGCTGATCGTCGTCAGCCGTTGCTGGCCGTCGATGACATCGAAAGTCTTGTCGTCAGCGGACTGCAAGACCAGATACCCCATGTAATGTGCGTTCTCGCCGTCGACCTTGAGCGTTCCCAGTAGGTCCGTCCACAGGTCTTCCCACTCCTCATTAGTCCAGCTGTAATCACGCTGGAATCGAGGAATGCGATACGTCAGACCGTTTCCGATCAGCTTCCTGAACGTGTTGTTTTCGGTCTTGAAGTTGGTTGCGGCCATGACTTGCTCCGTTTCTTACTCGGTCACTTCGCCCAGCAGGGCAGCAATCTCATCTTCAACCTGCTTCAACTCGGCGTCGATGTGCGCCAGCTTGCGCGGCGGCACGTACTTGTAGAAGTAGCGGTTGAAGTTGATCTCGTAGCCGACGCGGCCGATCTCCTTGTCCTGCTCGTCGCGAAAGCTCTCGTCCAGCCAGGCATCGGGAAGATGCGGGAGCACTTCGCGAGCCAGGTAGTCGCGCACGCTTTCTGTGAGCGGCACGTTCTCGTAGTCGGTCAGCTCTGTGTCGGCGACGAGGTTGCCATCGGCATCCGTGACCGGCTCGCCGTCCGGGTCGCGAACGCCGAGCGTATTGACAAGCGCCTTCAGGAAGGGTTTGCCGACTTTGCCCAGAGACGGGTCGCCGAGCGTGGCCTGTGCGACAAATGACTCCGCCCATGCGACCGGCTGGATTTCCCCGAGGTGCGCTGCCAAGGCCATCTTCCAGCCTGACTGCTGTTCTTGCGTGAGCTTTGCCCAGGCCTTGTCCTCGTGCACCCGGGCCAGATTCTCGCGGTTGACGTGCAGGCGCATTCGCAGCGGCCGCAGCACGCGGATGCGGCGATAGCCGAAACTGCGATAGTCCAGCATGCGGCTCAGTTCGGCGGTCTCGGCGGCGGCGTAGAGGTCGGCAATCTGGCGCTGCTGCTCGTCCCCGATCTTGCGGCGCTTGTTGCCCTCGTTCTTGATCGAGGTCCACAGGCTGGTGGCGTTGATGAGCTGCACCTTGTGGCGGCGTGCCGTCTGCTTCTTGTTCGACAGCAACCACAAGTAGGTGCCGATGCCGGTGCGGAAGAAAATTTCCGTGGGCAGGGCAACGATGGCTTCCACCAGATCGTTCTCCAGCAGCCAGCGGCGGATCTCTGATTCCCCGGAGCCGGCGCCGCCGTTGAACAGCGGCGAACCCGACAGCACGATCGCTGCGCGCCCGCCGCCCTTGCCAGGGAGTTCCAGCTTGCTGGCAAGGTGCAGCAGAAACAGCATCGAGCCGTCATTGATACGCGGCAGGCCGGGGCCGAAGCGTCCGTCGTACTTCTTCTCCTTGTGCTCGTCCTCAACCGACTTCTGGTCCTTTTCCCACTTCTTGCCGAACGGCGGATTGGCAAGGCAGTAGTGGAAGCGTTCGCCGGCAAACGCATCCCGCGAAAGCGTACTGAAGGGACCAGCAATGTTCTTGGAGAGGTCTCGACTGCGATCCGTTTCCAGCGTGCGAAGCAGCATGCCGGCGAGGCAAACCGCGTGGGTTTCCGGCTCCAGCTCCTGCCCGTAGGGAACCAGCACCGGCGGCACCTTGAAGCGGTTCCCGTAGTCGGCGACATGGCTCATCGCGTCCGAGAGGAACCCGCCGGTTCCGCATGTGGGATCGTATAGCGTGCGGATCAGGCCGGGGTTCGCCTCGAACAGCGCATCGTCCGGGTCGAGCAGCAGCGTGGTGGCGAGATGCACCACGTCGCGGGGCGTCATGAAGTCTTCAGCGCCTTCGTTCACCTCGGCACCGAATCGCCGGATCAGGTGCTCGTAGAGGTTGCTCATCACCCGGTCTGGCACCGCATCCGGGTGCAGGTCAACTCCCGCGAAGTTCTTGCAGATCTTGTATAGGAGACCCGCCTTGTCGAGACGGATGACTGTGTTAGTGAAGTCGAACTGTTCGAAGATGACGCGCGCGTTGTCCGAGAAACGTGCCACGTAGTCCTGGAGGTTCTGGCGGGTCTTGGTGCTGCCCAGCGTGGCCAGCGTGTAGCCGGAGGTGTTGTAGAACGGGTGGCACGCGACCTGACGCAGGATCAGATCCAGGTCGATACCGCTGTCCCGATGCGCCTCGTGCGCCGTCTCGACATCCTTCCGGGTTTTGTCCAGCACGCACTCAAGCCGGCGCAGCAACGTGAAAGGCAGGATGACCTTGCCGAAGTCGGTGTGCTTGAAATCCCCCCAGAGGTCCTCGGCGTTCTTCCAGATGAAGTCCGCCAACGAGGCGCCCGAGCCATTCCCCTCTGCCATCTCATTCTCCAACCGCTTTTTGCACAAATGAGCTTAGCAGTTGAAATGGGGTTGTCAACCACCTTTTGCACGGAACGGGATTCTAACTCTAAGCTTTCCAAATAAAGGGCTTCAACCACTTTTTGCACTTAGCCAAAAAAAAAGCCGCTCACCCTGTCCAAGGGCGAGCGGCTTTTTGTTACTGCCGTAGGAAGCGGGGAAGCCCGGGGCTTACTCGTGATCCCCGCCCTTTTCCTTGCTGCCGAAGGGATAGGCGCCGCGCGGCTTCTGCGCCTCGCCCGCCTTCGGCGGAATCTTCAGCGACAGCACCATGGTGGTGCCCAGGATCAGGGCGGTGCCGATCAGCGACCAGGCCACCGGAATCTTGTAGATGTCGATCAGCAGCATCTTGCTACCGATGAACACCAGCACGATCGCCAAGCCGTAAGGCAGCAGGTGGAAGCGCTCGTGCATGCCCGCCAGCAGGAAGTACATCGCTCGCAGACCCAGGATCGCGAAGACGTTGGAGGTCAGCACGATGAAGGGATCGGTGGTGATCGCGAAGATCGCCGGGATCGAGTCCACCGCGAATACGATGTCCACGATGCCGATCAGCAGCACCACCACCAGCAACGGGGTGGCCAGCTTCACGCCGTCCTTGTAGGTGAAGAAGCGCTCGCCGTCATAGTCCGGCGCAATCTTCATGCGGCGACGCAGCCAGTTCAGCGCCGGGTTGTTGTCCAGGTCCGGCTCCTGCCCCGCGGCCCACCACATCTTGATGCCGGTGAACAGCAGGAAGGCGCCGAATACGTAGAGGATCCAGTGGAACTGCGCGATCAGCCAGGCGCCCACCAGGATCAGCGCGCCGCGCAACACCAGCGCACCGAGGATGCCCAGCATCAGCACGCGCTTCTGGAACTCCGGCGGCACTGCGAAGTAGGTGAACAGCATCAGGAAGACGAAGATGTTGTCGACCGCCAGCGCCTTCTCGATCAGATAGCCGGTGATGAACTCCAGCGCCTTGCCGTTGGCCAGCTCACGCGCCGCCTCGTCGGTGCCTAAACCGCCCAGGCGCCACCAGATGAAGGCCACGAACACGAAGCTGACGGCGATCCAGATCAGCGTCCAGATACCCGCCTCCTTCATCGACACGCGATGCGCGCCCTGCCGGTTGAGGGCAAAGAAGTCGATCAGCAGGGCAACGACGACGAAGGCCGCGAAGAGCGACCACAACAACGGACTACCAACGGTAACCATGGCGGCAAGACCTTTTTTGGACGGATTTCAGGTGTGGAGCCTGTTCCGGTCTTGCCGAGACACGCCGATGGCGTGGACCGCAGTGCCGGGAGAGACGAGACCTCCGTCTTCCGTGCTGACGACACTGCAGGAGCGTTGTGACGCCCCGACTACTCCCCGTGAGAGGTAGGCGAATTACATCCTGCTGCTGTGCCCGCGTCAATCAAAGACACCACAAGACACTGATCAGTCAGGAATTTTTAGACGCTTGAATCAAGAGTAAACCCGTTCACACCGAGTAGCGCCGCGAAGAGGGCGGGTGGTGATGCAGGACCTGACATTGAGTCAGCTCCTGCGAGCCACCCGCTATCGAGGTGCGCCACCGCACCTCGCGCATGCCCCAACCCCTCAACGCACCCGCGGACAATTCCGGCTGATCGACCCCAGCACGCGCGCCACCGTCAGCAGGCTGTCCGGCGCCACCGTCTTGCCCGTGTTGAGCAGCGACACCGAGATGTCGCGATCCGGGTCGGCCCAGCAGATGATGTTGAGGAAGCCCAGGTGCCCGAAGGCGTTCGGGCAGTTGGCGCCATAGAGGCCGAAGGGCTTTTCGCCCAGCACGAAGGCCGGTGAGAAGCGCACCGGCGCCAGCAGCGTGCGGTCGATCTGGATCGGGCCCGCCGGGCGCACCGCCTCGGCAATGGTCTGCGAGCGGAATACCCGCTTGCCCTCCCAGATGCCGCCATCGAGCAGCATCTGGTAGAAACGGCCGGCGTCGTCGGCGGTGGCATAGATGTTGGCCGCCGGCACCACGGATTCCATGAAGCGCTGGTCGTTGGTCAGCACCGCCACTTCGTCGAAATCCAGGTACAGCGCGCGGCGCGCCACGTAGGCCAGCGGCGCGGGCAGGTCCGGCCCGGTGAAGGCATTGAGTGCTGCCTTGCCCTGGTCTTCCGGCGCCAGGCCGTAGCGCAGGTATTTGCAGCCCAGCGGCTCGGCGATCTCGGTGCGCAGCAGTTCCTGCAGCGAGCGGCCGCTGACGCGCTGCGCCACGGCACCGGCGATGTAGCCCGCGGTCACCGCATGGTAGGACTGCTGGCGGCCGTGCGCGGCATTGGGCTTGGACGCGCACAGCAGCTTCACGATCATGTCGAAGTCGTTGAGCAGCGTCGCATCGACATTCTTCAGCGGCACGTCCGGGATGCCGGCGCGGTGCGCCAGCAACTGGCGCAGCGTGGTGCTCTCCTTGCCGTTGTTGCCGTACTCCGGCAGGTAGTCGGCGACGCGGCCGTCCAGCTCGAGCTTGCCCTGCTCCGCCAGCTTGTGGATCAGCATCGCGCTGATCGCCTTGGATGCGGAGAACAGGCAGACCGGCGTCTGCGGCGTCAGCGCAAGCTTCTCGCCGCCCACGCCGGGCGCCGCGCCACGCGCATGGCCGATGGCGCGGTCCAGGATCACGCGCCCGCCGCGGCGCACGGTCAGCGACACGCCCGGGTGCAGGCCGCTGCGGTACATCGCTTCCACCGACGACCAGATACGCTCGCTGGCATCGCGCTTGAGCCCCACGTCGAGCGGATCGGTCTCGGCGGCAGGATCGTAGGACGTGACGGTGGACAGGTCGCGCGGGACGGCGACACGGTTCTGGCGGAAAAGCATGAAAAAAGGGCCCCCGGCTCTCGGATTGGTGACCGGCCAGCAGGCCGGGTCAAAAAGTCTGCAACAGGCCCCGGGGGCCTGCCATGGCCGCAGCGACAGCCGTCCGGCAGCGGAACTTGCCGGACCGGCGCCGATCCCAAGTGGACGGCAACGGCAGCCAGCGCGTACCGTCCACCCGAAATCCGCAGACCCCCACGATGAGCGACGAAGACGATCCGAAATCCGGCAAGCCCGCTGCCGGCGCCAAGCGCTTCCTGAAGATGGCCGGCATGACCGCCTCGCTCGCCGGGCGTTTTGCCGGCCATGCCATCGCCAACGGCTTCCGCAATGCCGAGCAGCGTGACCAGGCCCGCGAGCAGCTCAACGCCAAGGCCGGCGCGCAGCTCGCGCAGACCCTGGGCGAGCTCAAGGGCGCGGTGATGAAGCTCGGACAGATCGCCTCGCAAGCCGCCGACTTCCTGCCCGCCGAGATCGCCGAGCCGCTGAAGAAGCTGCAGAAGGAAGCACCGCCGATGCCCTTCGCGGTGATCCGCGAGCAGATCGAGCGCGAGCTGGGCAAGCCGCTCACGGAACTGTTCCGTGAGCTGGACGCCACGCCCTACGCCGCCGCCTCCATCGGCCAGGTCCACCGCGGCGTGCTGCATGACGGCCGCGAGGTGGTGGTGAAGGTGCAGTATCCCGGCGTCGCCGCCTCCTGCGATACCGACCTGCGCCAGCTCAAGTTCGCGCTGCGCAGCGCGCGCCTGGTCAAGGTCGGCAAGGAAGTGCTCGACGAGCTCTTCGACGAGATCCGCGCGCGCCTGCACGAAGAGCTGGACTACGAGCAGGAAGCCCGCAACATGACCCTGTTCCGCGACTACTACGCGGACGACCCGAAGATCGTCATCCCCTCCACCGTGGACGCACTGTGCTCCAGGCAGGTGCTGACCATGCTGCTGGAGCCCGGCGACCACCTCGACACCGTCAACGAGCAGTACGACCAGGAACTGCGCAACGAGCTGGCCATCCGCCTGTTCCACTTCATGTGCCGCTCGCTGTTCGGCCTGCAGGCCGTGCATGCCGATCCCCAGCCCGGCAACTTCGCCTACCGCCGCGACGGCAGCCTGGTGGTCTACGACTTCGGCTGCATCAAGCAGCTGGAGCCGGAGAGCATCGTCGCCTACCGCGACACCGTGAAGGCCGCGCTGGCCGAGAACTGGGCCGGCGTGGACATCGGCCTGATCCGCCTCGGCGCCCGCGTGCCCGGCTCCGCGCCGGTGGAAGGCGCCTTCTACGCCGAGTGGCGCCGCATCGTCCTGCGCCCCTTCATCTCCGACGCCCCCTTCGACTTCGCCAGCTCCACCATGCACAAGGCCGCCGCCGCCAAGGGGCCGGAGGTGCTCAAGCGCATGGACCAGTTCCAGCCCGCCGTGAAGACCGCCTACCTGGACCGCATGGTTGGCGGTCACTACTGGACCCTGGTGCGCCTGAAGGCCCATGTCGCCCTGGCCCCCTTGCTCCGGGGCTACCTGACCGCCTGAGGGGGTTCTCCCCACTCATTCTTTCCAAAACGTCACGAATAAAGTTCCGTCAGCCCGGCTTATTGAACCAAACGACAGGAACTAGGCTGTTCCCAAGCCCGAAAAGGGCAGCCAACCCGGGGAACCGCCATGAACATCCGTACCGCCTTCACCACTGCCAGCCTCGCCCTCGCCGCGACCCTGGCCCTGCCCGCCGCCGCCCAGACAGCCGCCGACCCGGTGGAAGCCTTCGTCCAGGCCTTCAACCGCGCCGACCGTCCGAGCCTGACCGCCTACGTCCAGCAGAACTACAGCGCCCGCGCGCTGGAGGAACGCAGCGTCGACGAGCGCGTGGACGCCCTGCTCGACGCCCACCAGC
The DNA here is from genome assembly GCA_052035235.1 of Pseudomonadota bacterium. Taxonomy (GTDB): domain Bacteria; phylum Pseudomonadota; class Gammaproteobacteria; order Nevskiales; family Nevskiaceae; genus Solimonas_A. The sequence continues at coordinate 109,020 of JBPOHT010000010.1, forward strand.
AGCTCGGCAGCATCGCCTTCCAGGAAGTCAGCGGCGTCGCCCGCGTCTCGATCATCAACGTCCGCAGCAGCCACCTCGTGCAGGACGCCGACGTGGTCCTGGTGCGCGACTCCGAGCAGCCGGGCTGGATCAGCGACATCTACATCCACCCGGTGGAGCCGGATCCGGTGCTGACGGCAGACGCGGCTCGCTGAAGCGAGAAGCTCACTAAGCCCCTCTCCCTCCGGGAGAGGGGTTGGGGGTGAGGGACCCAGGCCTCGGCCAGTCACCGTAGCAGCGTCCCTCACCTCGGCAACCGCTCCGTGCGTTGCCCTACCTCGGGCATCCATGCCCTCGCCTGCCCCTCTCCCCCCGGGAGAGGGGTAAAGCTCCTGCCATCGGATCACACCATGTCCCAACTCTTCCGCAGCCCCGCCGTCTTCCGCCGCGTAATGAACCTGTGGCCGCCGTTCTGGGGCACCGGTATCTCCATCGCCGAGCTGGCGCCGGACTACAGCCGCCTGGTCGTGCGCATGAAGCGGCGCTTCTACAACGCCAACGCCTTTGGCACGCACTTCGGCGGCAGCCTCTACGCCATGTGCGATCCCTTCTACGTGCTGATGCTGGTACCGCGACTGGGTCCGGATTACCTGGTCTGGGACAAGGCCGCGAGCATCGGCTTCATCAAGCCCGGCCGCGGCACGGTCACCGCCGTGTTCGACTGGGACGCCACCGAGATCGAGGAGATCCTGGCGCGCACTGCCAACGGCGAGAAGTACGAACCGCAGCGCGTGGTGGACGTACGCGACGAGCGCGGCGAACTGGTCGCGCGGGTGCGCAAGACGCTGTACGTGCGCCGCAGGAAGCCCGAGCCGGTCGCCACGCAGGCACCGGTCAGCGCCTGACATCAGGAACCATCATGCCGGCGAAAGCCGTCTGTAGGATGTGGTGAGCGCAGCGAACCGCATCGGGCGAAGGCTGCCGTGTCTGATGCGGTTCGCTGCGCTCACCACATCCTACGAGACTGTCATCCAGTCCATCCATGAGTAGCCCCGGCCCTGACTGGATACCGGCTTCCGCCGGTATGACCGGAGCAGAGGCTTATCTCAAGCCGAGCCGATCCAGCTTCTTCAACAACCCCACCCGCGAAATCCCCAGCAACCGCGCCGTCTCCGAGCGGTTGCCGCCGCTCTCCTCCAGCGCTGCCGTGATCATCTGCACCTCCAGCGCCGCGATCGCCTCGTCCAGCGCACGGCGCTGCGGAGCCGGCGCAGGCGCGGCGCTGCCCTGGGCGAAGCACAGCGCCTCCACGTCCATCAGCACCTCGCCGGCCTGCGCTCCCGCCAGCGCAGCGGCGCAGTCCATCAGCGACTGCAGCTCCCGCACGTTGCCCGGCCAGGGCTGCTGCGATAGCCAGACCGCCGCATCGGGCGCCAGCTGCACGCGGCGGCGGCCCAGCGCACGACGCAGGAACAGCGCCGCCAGCAGCGGCACGTCCTCGCGCCGCTCCGCCAATGCCGGTGTACGCAGCACGATGCCCTTGAGCCGGTAGTACAGATCCTCTCGGAACGTGCCATCCGCCACCATCGCCTGCAGGTCGCGGTGCGTGGCGGATACCACGCGCACGTCAGCGCGGCGCGGCTCGCGACCGCCCACCGGCAGATAGGTGCCTTCCTGCAGGAAGCGCAGCAGCTTCACCTGCATGGCCGGTGGCATCTCGCCGACCTCGTCGAGAAACAGCGTGCCGCCGTCGGCCGTCGCCAGCAGGCCGGGCTGGTCGCGGTGCGCACCGGTGAAGCTGCCCTTGAGATGCCCGAACAGCTCGCTCTCCAGCAGCTCCGCCGGCACCGCGCCGCAGTGCACCGTCACCAGCGGCCCCGCCGCGCGCGGGCCGCTGCGGTGCAGCGCGCGCGCCACCAGTTCCTTGCCGGTGCCCGTGGGGCCGTGGATCACCACGCCGATCTGCGTCGGTCCGATGCGCCGGATCATGTCGCGCAGCTGCCGTATCGCTGCCGAGTGCCCGACGATGCCGAAGTCGTCCTCCACCGCCTGCGCGCGCAGCGTCGCCAGCTCCTGCTCCAGCTTGGCCTTCTGCATCGCGCGGCCCACGATCATGCGCAGCAGGTCCGGGTCCACTGGCTTGGCGATGAAGTCCCAGGCGCCACCCTCGGTGGCGCGCAACGCCAGCGCATGGTCGGCATGGCCGGTGATGACGATCACCGGCACGCTGCCGAAATGCGGCAGCAGCGCCAGCCCCGCCTCCGGCGTCATGCTCGGCGGCATCGCCAGGTCCAGCAGCACCACGTCCGGCTTCTGCTCGCGGAAACGCTGCAGCGCGCCCTCGGCATCGCCGGCCATGGAAACGCGATGGCCCAGGCCCTGCAGCCACAGGGTCGCCAGGCGCTGGAAGGCGGGCTCGTCGTCCGCCAGCAGGATGTGTCCGCCGGATTCGTTCATGGTGGAAAGCCCAGGACAAAACAGCTGCGCCAGCCCTCGCGCGGTTCCAGGCGCACGCTGCCGCCATGCGCCTGCATGATGCGCGCGACGATCGCCAGGCCCAGGCCGGTGCCATCAGGGCGACGCGAGACAAAGGGCTGGAACAGGCTGTCGCGGATCTCCTCGGGCACGCCGCTGCCGCTGTCGCAGACTGCCAGCTCCAGCGCGCCCGTCTGCGTGCGCCGCGCCTCGATGCCGATACGCCCGCCCTCGATGCCCTCGATCGCGGCGCGGGCGTTGTCCAGCAGGTTCAGCAACACCTGCTGCAGGCGCCGCGGATCAGCCTGCACCGGCAACGGCAGGTCCAGCCCGGCGCCCATCGTCACCGCCGGGTAAGGCGCCGCCAGCGCGCGCACGTAGTCGGCCAGGTCCAGCGGGCGCAGGTCCACCTGCCAGGAGCGCGCATAGTCGAGCAGGTCCGCGGCCAGCTGCGAGATGCGGCCGGTTTGCGCCAGGATCTCGCTGCGCAGTTCCGGCGCCGCCATCGACGCCGCCATGTTGATGATGTTGAGCGGGTTGCGGATGTCGTGGGCCACGGTTGCCGCCAGGGCGCCAAGCTCGGCCAGCCGCTCCTGCTTCTGGTGCTCGCGCTCGCGCAGCGCCAGGCCCAGGGCCTGCTCCAGCTGTTGCGCGCGCTCCGCCAGAACGGTGCCGAACAGCTGCGCCACCTGGCGCGGCCCAGGCGGCGCCGCCTCCCAGCCGCGCATCGCGGTCTGCCAGCGCCCCTGTTCGCGAGCGCACAGCAGCGCCGGTGCCTCGCCGCCGGCCTCGCCCTGCCCCGCCACCGTCACCGCGATCGCCACCCGGAGCCGCGCCGACAGCAGCGCCGCCGCCGCATGGGCCAGTGCCTCGTAGGATTCGGCCTGCTGCAGTTGCTGGCGCCAGCGGCCGATCTCGTCCTCGCCCAGGTGCGAGCCCGGGTAGACCATGCGCGTCGCCAGCCGGCGGAAGGGATCGAGCAGCAGGCCCGAAGCCAGCAGCGTGGCCACCGCCACCGCCCACAGGCTCCAGCCCGAGCGTGGCTCGCCGAAGGGCAGCGGCAGCGCGCTGAGGCCGATCAGCGCCGCGGAGCCCAGGCCCACCGTCAGCGCCCAGGCCAGGCCGCGCCGCGCCCAGGCGTTCACCACCATCAGCTCGTAGCGCAGGATGCCGTACACCAGGATCACCGGGTACAGCGGCAGCAGCAACAGCGGGAACGGATACAGGTCGATGCCGAAGGACGCGAAGCCGTAGGCGCTCATGCACATCAGGCCCCAGCCGCTGGCCAGGCACATGGCCACCAACTGCCCGCGCGGCGGGCCGCGGCGCACCAGCCAGTGCCAGAACAGCACCGCGTGCCCCGCCATCGCCAGCAGGGCCCAGGTCCAGCCCACCACCCAACCCATCGACGTCGGCAGGAAGAAGTATTCGAAACCCTCCCAGTGCTCGTAGCGCCCCGGCGGCAGCCACAGCGCCAGCAGGCTGGTCAGCCCGCCCAGGGCATACACCAGCGCCAACCACCGGGAACGTTGCCACACGCCACAAAGCACCAGCACGAAGTGCAGGTACACCGCCGAGGTCAGCGGCGACAGCGCCGACAACGCCATGCCGAAGGGGATCGCCGCCGGGCCGAACCAGGTCGGCAGCTCGCAGGCCAGGATCCAGGCCGCCACGCCGAACAGGAACAGCACCAGCAGGCGCAGGCCCGGCACGCCACGCAGGCGCAGCAACAGCAGGCCCAGCCCCAGGCTCTCGACCAGGGCCAGGGTCAGCGCGATGTGGACATAGAGCGGCGACATGCCCGGACCATATCAACTTCGTTTACAGGCGAGTAGCCGGCGATTGACTACCTGGTTGACAGCCTCGGCTCCTTCCCAACAACAAAGCCCTTCATAAACATGATCTTGAGTTGATCTCGAAATCCGGCACGGCTCTTGGGAACAAGGAGGTGAACGCACCCAGACAGGAGCCACACCATGACCCTGATGCCCCCGCCGGTCCTCCGCACTGCGCTGCCGCAGGACCCGCCCCGCCCGCCCGACTTCGAGACCCTGGTCGGCCGCGAAGGCTGGCGGCGCCTGCCGGCCGCCGTGCGCCAGCGCTTCCTGGAGAAGCCCGCGCCGCAGGCGCCGATCCGCTACGTCGGCGTCATGCACCAGGTCGATTGCTCGCCGCTGGGCTGGCTGCTGGCGCAGTTCTGCCGCCTGCTCGGCACGCCCTTCGCACCCTGGCGCGGGCGCGACGTGCCGGTGGCCATCACCCTGCGCCATGACGACGACGGCGTGATCTGGGAGCGCGAGTACCGCTACGCCGGCCGCCAGCCGATCACCGTGAGCTCGACCAAGCGCATCGGCGCCGACGGCTCGCTGCGTGAATGCGTGGGCTTCGGCCTGGGCATGCGCCTGGCGGTGTTCGAGGCCAATCACGCCCTGCACTTCCTCAGCCTGCGCTATTTCTGGCAGGCCGCTGGCCGCCTGCGCTGGCTGCCCGACCTGCTGTCGCCCGGCATCGCCCACGTCATTCACCAAGACCTCGGCGAAGGCCGCTTCCGCTTCGCCATGACCATCCACCACCCCTGGTTCGGCACGCTGTTCCAACAGGACGGCGTGTTCCACCGCGAAGGAGACCTGCAATGACCGACGCCATGACCGCCGTGCTGATCCTGCTCAACATCCAGTGCCTGATCGGCGCCTTCGACAACCTCTGGCACCACGAGCTGGAGGCCGGCCTGGGCCGCAAGCCCCAGGCCCGCACCGAGCTGGCGCTGCACACCGCGCGCGAGCTGCTCTACGCACCGATCTTCATCGGCATCGCCTGGTGGCACTGGCAGGGTGCCTGGGCCTGGCTGCTGATCGCCCTGCTAGCCGTGGAGATCGTGGTGACCCTCACCGACTTCGTGGTGGAGGACCGCACGCGCCGGCTGCCGCCGCTGGAGCGCGTGCTGCATACCGTGCTGGCGATCAACTACGGCGCGCTGCTGGCACTGTGGGCGCCGGAACTGCGCGCCTGGATCGCCGCCCCCACCGGCTTCAGCCCTGCCGACTACGGCATCTGGTCGTGGCTGCTGAGCGTGTTCGGACTCGGCGTGCTCGGTTGGGGACTCTACGACCTCTTCGCCGTGGCCCGCCTGGGCGTGCCGCAATGGCAGCGCGAGCCGGTGCGGGTGCAGCCCAACGCCGCGCCGCGCACCCTGCTGGTCACCGGCGCCACCGGCTTCATCGGCCGCGCCTTGGTGCGACGCCTGATGGCACGCGGCGAGCAACTGCTGGTGCTGAGCCGCGATCCGCAGCGTGCCGCCGACCTGTTCGGCCCGCGCGTCGAGGTCCTGGATTCGCTGCGGCAGCTCGACGCGGAGCGCCGCATCGACGCCATCGTCAACCTCGCCGGCGAGCCCGTGGCCGGCGGCTGGTGGACCCGCGCCCGCCGCGAACGCCTGCTGCAGAGCCGCCTCGCCGTCACCACCGAGGTCACCATGCTGATCCGCCGCCTGCGCCACAAGCCCGCCGTACTGGTCAGCGCCTCGGCCATCGGCTGGTACGGCGAGCGCGGCGACACCGCGCTGGCGGAAGACAGCGGGGCCGGCAGCGGCTTCCTGGCCCTGCTGTGCAAGCGCTGGGAGGAAGCCGCCTGGGCCGCCACGCGCGAGGGCGTGCGCGTCTGCCGCCTGCGCATCGGCCTCGTGCTGGGTCGCGGCGGCGGCGTACTGCCGCCGATGGCCCTGGCCTCGCGCGTGGCCGGTGGCACCGTGCTGGGCAACGGCCGCCAGTGGATGTCGTGGATCCACCTGCAGGATCTGCTACGCCTGATCGACCACGCACTGGAAGACGAGGACCTGCACGGCGCCATCAACGCCGTGGCCCCCACGCCACTGACCCAGGCCGACTTCACCCGGGCACTGGCAGGCGCGCAGCGCCGCCCGGCCCCCTGGCGCGTCCCGGCCGGCCTGCTGCGCCTGGCAGCCGGCGAGATGTCGGACCTGTTCCTGATGAGCCAGCGGGTGCTGCCGCAGCGCATCGCCGGCCGGGGCTTCCGCTTCGACCATCCCGATGCCGCTGCCGCGCTGGCCGACATCCTCGGCCCCGCCCCAGCTCCGGTGCTGCGCCGCGTGTTCATCAACGAGCAGTGCCAGGTCTGCACCACCGAACTCGGCAGCTGCCAGTTGCTGGACCGCCGCCGGCAGGGCGACATCCTGTTCCAGCCCATCGACAGCCTGCCGCAGGGCTTGCCGGAATGGGGCCTGGCACCGCGCGATCTGCGCCGCCGCCTGTTCGTGGAGACCGCCGACGGCCGACTGCTCAGCGGCGCGGACGCCGGCATCGCCCTGTGGCTGGGCCTGCCGGGGAGGCAGCGCTTCGCAAGGCTGCTGGCCCTGCCCGGCCTGCATGCCTGCGTGCTGATGGTCTACGACCTGCTGCTGGCGCCCGTCCTGAGTCGCTGGAGCGAGCGGCGTGCGCACCGTCAGTCGCCGCGGAGCGCCGCCTAGCCGGATGCACCAGAAAAGCTTCTTCGCGGACTTCCGAGGCCAGGCCAACGCCCGATTCGTCATACCGGCGGAAGCCGGTATGACGGTTCTGGCAGAGAGCGGTGAGTCAGAAGAAAGTTTTGCGCTGTAGCTACGCGGTCCAGCAGATCGGCGAAGAGCCACAAAAAAAGCCCCGGGGCCGTACGCCCCGGGGCCATGACAGCAGGAAATCAGAAGGCGTAGGAGAAGCTCAGCGAGGCATTGTCGCGGTCACGGTAGTTGTTGCGATCCCCGGCACCGGTGTACCAGGTGTAGCCCATGCGCATGCCGAAGTCCTCACCGAACTGGATGTCGTTGATCAGCTGGAACTCCTTGCGGTCCTCGACGAAGTTCTGGAACGGCTGCGGCGCCGTGCCCTTGATGTCCCAGGCCAGGATCAGCGTCGGGCGGAACGACAGGCCGAAGATCACGTCGTTGAACTCGCCGCGGATCAGGCTGCGCACGCCCCAGGCGAAGTCGTCGGCGAAACCCTTGGTCTGCTGCGTCGGGTTGAACACCAGCGTCGCCGGCGGCACGCCGCCCGGCTGCCCGGTGCCGTCGGCACCGCCGCTGGCGTGCGTCGAGTTGAGATAGAAGGTCTCGAACTGCAGCTGGTTCTTCTTCGGCATGTCGACGATGTGCGTGAAGCCGACTTCGTTGATGAAGATGATCTGGTCGGCGCCGAGGATGTCGGACACCGCGCGGATCGCCGTCAGGCCGAACTGGCCGGCGCCGAAGCGCTCCCAGCCGCGCATGTACTGCCCGGCCTGCACACGGTCGATGCCGCGATAGCCGGTCACGAAGGCCGGGAAGGCATTGGTGGCCGACGGAAAGGTCACGTCGGACAGCTCCAGCAGGCCACCCACCACGCCGCCGATGTCGCTCAGCAACTGGCCGGGATTGGCCAGCAGCGCCGGCAGGTTGTTGGCGCCCGCGCCGAGCAGCCCGATCAGGTCCAGGCTGCCCAGCGTCTGCAGGTCCACCAGCTGCGTGAAGGCGATCTGGTTGGCGGGCAGCGCCGGCTGCGCGGCGGCATAGAACAGGTCCTGCACCGAGATCAGCACCGGCAGGTTCGGGCGGTAGGCGTACTCACCCGCGATCGACCAGCTGCCGACGTTGGTGTTGAAGCTGAAGCCGTACATCTGGATGTCTTCCGGATACTCCACCAGCACCCGCACGGTATCGGCCGGCAGCGGCTCCAGGCCCTCGCCGTAGATCGGGTTGGGCAGAGCGCCGTTGAAGCCGCGGCAATCGACGTAGGCCCCGAGCACACTGGTGGAATCACGTGCGCAGGAATCCTGCGCGGCGAACATCGAGGCATACGGCAGGCGGCTGTGGTAGTTCAGGAAGTAGAACGACAGCTCGGTGCCGTTGTTCAGCCAGTCGGCGAAATGGCTGAGCTTGACGCCGTACTGGCCATCGTCACGCGGCGAGCGCTCGGTCACCGGCACCGTCAGCGTGGAACTGCTCAGCAGCCGCAGATCGCTGTTGTTGAACATGAACTGCTGGTCCGGGTCCTCGGGGAACTGGCCCAGCGAGACGTTGGCGGTCAGGCCGCGTCCGCCGATGAAGTCCGTGAAGGAGAAGAAGCTGCCCGCGGGATCGACCTCCGCCGGCTTCCACTGCAGCTGGTAGAACAACTCGATCGAGGTGGAGTCGGTCAGGCTGGTGGAGAGCACCACCGCCGGCACCGGCTTGAACACCTCGTTGATCTCCGAGCCCGGCGCGTGCAGGCTGCGGTAGCTCGGCGGATTAATCTCGCTGATGCTGTTCAGCGCCAGCAGGGTGGACTCGCCCCAGCGCACGATCTGGCTGCCGACCGTGATCGCGCCCTCGCGGCTCTCGCCCCAGCTGAAGTTGTACTGCAGGAAGGCCTCGTACAGTTCGGTGCCGAGCGCATAGCGGTCCACCGCGTCACCCGAGCGCTTGTTGTGCTCCGGCTGGTAGAGGCTGTTCGGATGGTACTGGGTGAAATCGGCATTGACCGCGTCGTAGAAGCCCAGCGCATGGACACGCGCCAGCCAGTCACCTTTGCGCAGCGTCAGGTCGGTATTGATCTTGGCCAGGGCGGCAACGATGTCGCCCTTGTCGTAGTTGAGGTTGCCATCGTCGCCGTTGGCGCCGAAGAAGGCACCGCGGGCATTGACCAGGCGCTGGTTCGGAGCCGGGTCGCCGCCGAGCGACAGGCAGTCATCCACCGCGCAGAGGTCCTGCTGGCCGTCGATGTTGGTCTTGCCGATCAGGTCGCTGCTGGGCGCCTGCATGCGGACCTGGGCGCCGACCGACAGGATCGTCTTCCACTGCATGTCGAAGCCGTAGAACTCCCCTTCCAGGGCGGATGCAGGCAGCGAAATCAGGGCCAGCAGGGCGGCCCCAGTCAGTTTCTTCACGTTTTCCTCCCGACGCAGAACGACTTTTTTATGGGACGGCCAGGCCGTCTGGACGGACGCTACCATCGCTCAATGGCAGGTGTCACTGATTCGGACAACCGCCGCCCCTGTCATTCCGGCAAACGACTGTCCACTTGCCGCTGCCCCCCTCCCGAGGCCGGCTGGGAGGCACTACAGGGCGTCGCGATAGCTGCCCGGGGTGCTGTCGGTCCAGCGCCGGAAGGCCCGGTTGAAGGCGCTCTGCTGCGAGAACCCCAGCAGGAAGGCGATATCCACCAGGGACAGCTCCGGGTCTCGCACGTAGCCCAGCGCCAGGTCGCGGCGCATGTCGTCCAGGGCCGCCTTGAAGTGCGTGCCGCGCTGCAGCAGGCGCCGCTGCAGGGTCCGGCCGGAGATGTTCAGTGCCGCCGCCACGTCCTCCATCTCTGGCACCGCCTGCGGCAGCAGCCGCCCGATGGCGGCGCGCAGTTGCACCACGAAGGGGTCGGCCTCCAGCCCCAGTTCCCGGCCCAGGCGCTCCGCCCGGGCCTCCATGATCTGGCGCAGCGCCGGGTCGGCCTGGGGCAGAGGCCGGTCCAGCAGGCCGTTGTGGATCGACAGGCTGAAGCAGGGGGCATCGAACACCAGCCGGCACTGGAACACCCGCTGGTACTCGTCCAGCCGCGCAGGCTGGGGAAAGGGAAAGCTCACGTCCACCGGGCGGAACTGCTGGCCGAAGACCCAGCGGGCGAAGCTCAGCATCGAGCCGGCCAGGCATTCCCCGGCCGGCCGCGTCTGCAGCCCCGGCAGCGGCGGCAGCGACTCCCGCAGGCGCAGCAGGCCTTCGCCCTCCTCGTAGTCCACCTCCGCCCCCGGCATCACCAGCTGGTGCCAGCGCTGGTGCGCCTCGATCACCTGTCGGCTGGTGCCACAGCTCATCATGATGTAGCCCAGCACCCCGTAGTGCGCCGGCCGCACCTGCTCGCCGGCATGCAGCCCCAGGAACGGATCACCGGTCAGCTCGATGGCCGTTTCCAGTGCCGCATTGAAACGCAGCCGCGAGACCCAGCGGTCCGGGTCGGCCAGCGCCGCCTCCGGCACGTCCAGCACCGCCAGCACCGGTGCCAGCGGCTGGCCACGGGCCTGCAGCCAGTCGGTCAGCACACGGCAGTAGGCCATGCTCAGCCTGGGGGTTTCCGGGGGAAGGATCACGGCGCTTGGTGGTCTGCGGTCAATCGGTTGGCGTCCAGCGGTCAATCTTACGGAAAGCGCGGGCGGAACAATGCCGTTCGTCCCTCTTTCGACCCGAGACACCCGATATGCAGCGCAAGCCGCTCGATGCAGAGATGGAGTTATTCCGGAACTCCGCGCGCAAGTTCTTCCAGACCGAGATTCGCCCTCACAGCGAACGCTGGCGCGAGGCCGGCATCGTCGATCGCGAGGCCTTCCTTAAGGCTGGCGAGGCGGGCTACCTGTGCATGTGGGCCGACGAGAAGTATGGCGGCCTGGGCCTCAAGGACTTCCGCTACGAGCAGATCCTGATCGAGGAGAACGTGGTGCACGGCGACCCCGGCTTCTTCATGACCGTGCACAACCGCCTGATCGCCCCCTACATCGGCAGCTTCGGCACCGAGGAACAGAAGCAGAAGTACTTCCCCGGCATCATCAGCGGCGAGACCATCCTGGCCGTGGCCATGACCGAGCCGGATGCCGGTTCCGACATCGCTGCCACCAAGACCCGCGCCGAGGACAAGGGCGACCACTGGCTGCTCAACGGCTCCAAGACCTACATCTCCAACGGCATCCTGGCCGACCTGGTGATCGTCGCCGCCAAGACCCACCCGGAAAACCCGCACGCCATGACCCTGTTCCTGGTCGAGCGCGGCATGGAGGGCTTCGAGCGCGGCCGCAACCTGAAGAAGATGGGCCTCAAGTCGCAGGACACCGCCGAGCTGTTCTTCCGCGACGTGAAGATCCCCAAGACCCACGTGCTGGGCCAGGTCAACAAGGGCTTCTACCACCTGATGCATGCCTTGGCCGAAGAGCGCCTGCTCTCCGCCACCGGCAACGTCGTCGCCGCGCGCGCCGCGGTGGACGTCACCCGCGAGTTCGTGCGCAACCGCAAGGTCTTCGGCAAGCCCCTGTCCAAGATGCAGAACACGCGCTTCAAGCTGGCCGCGCTGGATACCGAGATCGAGGTCGCACAGACCTTCATCGACCGCTGCATCGAGGTCCACAACCAGGGCCAGCTGAGCCCCGAGGACGCCGCCCGCGCCAAGCTCTTCGCCAGCGAGGTCTACGGCCGCGCCGTGGACGAGGGCGTGCAGCTGCACGGCGGTGCCGGCTACATGGACGAGTACCCGATCTGCCGTATGTACCAGGACGAGCGCATCAACCGGATTTTTGCCGGCACCTCTGAGATCATGAAGGAAATCATCGCCCGCTCGATCCTCGACTGAGCCCCCCGGAGACCGTTCGTGCTGAGCCTGTCGAAGCATGAACGGTCAGCCCACCGTACCATCGTGGAGTCCGCTCACCCTTCGACAAGCTCAGGGCGAGCGGACTACAACGTCTATTGTGAGGAAGAACCCTGCATGCGCATGCCCGAATCCTGGAAAGGCCGCGTCCGCGTCCCCGCCATCGCCGCCCCGATGTTCCTGGTGTCCAATCCGAAGCTGGTCGCCGCCTGCTGCAAGGGCGGCGTGGTCGGCACCTTCCCGGCCCTCAACCAGCGCAGCACCGCCGGCTTCGTCGAGTGGCTGGACGAACTGAAGTCCCTGCTCGGCCCGCAGGACGCGCCCTACGGCGTGAACCTGGTGGTGCACAAGACCAACCCCCGCCTGCAGGCCGACCTGGCCGAGGTGGTGAAGCACCGGGTGCCGCTGGTGATCACCTCGCTGGGCGCCGCCGCCGAGGTGGTGGAGGCCGTACACAGTTACGGCGGCCTGGTGTTCCATGACGTCATCAGCCTGCGTCATGCCGAGAAGGCCGCCCAGGCCGGCGTCGACGGCCTGATCCCGGTGGCCGCCGGTGCCGGTGGCCATGCCGGCACCCTCAACCCCTTCGCCCTGGTGCCGGAAATCCGCGCCATGTTCCCCGGCTACATCGCGCTGTCCGGCTGCATCGGCAGCGGCGCCGGCATCGCCGCCGCACAGGCCCTGGGCGCGGACTTCGGCTACCTCGGCACGCGCTTCATCGGCACCCAGGAAGCCGAGGCCCCGGCCGCCTACAAGCAGATGCTGCTCGACACCCGCGCCGCCGACATCGTCTACACCCCGCACATCAGTGGCGTGCCGGCCAACTTCCTGCGCCCCTCCATCGTCCGCGCGGGCATGGACCCGGACCACCTCCAGCCCAAGACCGAGGTGGACTTCGGCACCGAGCTGTCCGCCGGCAAGGCCTGGAAGGACATCTGGTCCGCCGGCCAGGGCACCGGCTCCATCACCGACCTGCCGCCGGCCGGCGAACTCTGCGAGCGCCTGGTACAGGAATACCGCGACACCTGCCGGCGCCTGGGCAGCGCCTGAGCATGGACGGCGACAGCCCGGCGCGCGCGTCACCGCTGCAGATGCAGTGGCCCGCACCGCTGTCGCCGCGCGAGTGGGACCGCCGCTTCCCCGGCATCCTCGACGGCCTGGGCCTGATGGCCGGCGGTGCCAACGTCATCCTGCAGCTGTCGCGCCTGCCGGTGGGCCGCGGCGTGCTGGAGAGCCGGGGCGAGAGCGGCAACATCTTCCGCCACCCTTTCAAGCGTTTCCGCACCACCGTCACCTACCTCGCCGTCGCCCTGCTCGGCAGCACCGCCGAGAAGCTGGCCTACCGCCAGGCGGTGAACCGCCAACACGCCCAGGTTCACTCCACCGCCGAGTCACCGGTAGCCTACAAGGCCTTCGACCCCAGCCTGCAGCTTTGGGTAGCCGCTTGCATCTACTGGGGCTTCGCCGACGCTCACGAGAAGCTGCGTGGCCCCATGACGCCCCAGCAGGCCGCCGAGTTCCATCGTCTGGCCGAGCCCATCGGCACCACGCTGCAGGTCCGCCCCGGCATGTGGCCGGCCGACCTCGATGCCTTCAGGCGCTACTGGGAAGAAGGACTGCGAACGCTGGAGATGGACGAGCCGGTGCGCCGCTACCTGACCGATATCGCCGATCGCAAATTCCTGCCGCCGGCCCTGGGCGGCGGCCGCGGCCGCTTCATGACTACCGGATTCCTGCCGCCGATCCTGCGGGACCTGATGCGCTTCCCCTGGAGCCCGTCGCACCAGCAGGGCTTCGAGCAACGCCTTGCGCGCATGGCACGCATCAACCGCCGCCTGCCCCGCGTCATCCGCCAGTTGCCTTACACGCTGGCGATGTGGGACCTGCGGCGGCGCATGCGCAGAGGCCTGCCGCTGGTCTAGCTTTGATGAATGAAGCAAGCCCTTCATCACCTTCGTCATACCGGCGAAAGCCGGTATCCAGTCGCACGGCGGCTACTCCTGTGCAGGACTGGATGCCGGCTTCCGCCGGTTGCCGGGCTAGGTCATTCCCCGGGCCTCAACCCGACGCCGGCTGCCACTGCTTGAGCAGCTTGAACACCTGCCCCGCCTTGGTGCCCATCATCGCCGCCGTGGTCATCACGCCGCCCAGCAGCGCGCCACCGACACCGGCAGTCACCACGTCCTGCCCGGTCAGGTAGAGCCCCTTCACCGGCGTCACCGGATGCAGCCACTTCTGCTCGAAGCGGCGCAGGTCATGATCCAGCCCGTAGATCTCGCCGCGGTCGTACATGCCGAAGTACTCGGTGGACAGCGGCGTGGACAGCTCCACGTAATCCAGCTTGCCGCGCAACTGCGGCATCTGCCGGTACAGGCCCTCCAGCAGCCGCTCGGTGAACCCGGCCTTGAGCGCCTCGTAGTCGGCGCCGCGCTGGTTCCAGGTTTCCTTGGCCCAGGGCTCGAACCACTCGTAGCGTCCCAGGGTGATGACCTCCACCGTGCTCTTGCCCGGGTAGCTCTTGTCCCAGTCCGGGTCCTTGGCCGAGGGAAACGAGATGTACAGCATCGGCAGCGTGCCATGCGGGTCGGCCATGAAGCGCTCCACGTTGCCCTCGTGGTCCGCGTCCGGGTAGACCCAGAGATTGGTGCGCGGCAGCCCCAGCTCCTGAGCGCTGCCCTTGAAGCCGGCATAGATGCACAGATGACCCGAGGACGGCTTCACCTCGCGCAGCTTCTGCGGGTAGCCATGGCGTTCACGCTCCGCTTGCGGCAGCAGGCACTCGAAGGTCAGGCGCGCGCCGGCGCTGCTGACCACCGACTTCGCCTGGATGCGACTGCCGTCCTCCATCTCCACGCCGCTGACGCGCCCGCCCTCCAGCAGCAACTGCTTCACGCGTGCATAGGTGAAGACCTCGCCGCCACCGGCACGGATCACCGGCACGATCGTATCGGCGATCTTCCAGGAACCGCCCACCGGGTAGTTACCGCCGGCAAAGTAATGCTTGGTGACCGCCGCATGCATGATGAAGGCCGCATCACGCGGCGGCAGGCCGTAGTCGCCCCATTGCCCGGTCAGCACCGCGATCAGTTCCTGGTCCTGCGTCAGCCCCTCCAGCACCTCGCGGGTGCTCATGAAGCATTCGCGCGGCACGCGCAGCGGGCGGACCTTCTCGTAGAGCCGCGCCAGCCGTGGCGGCATCGCCTGCCCGGCGAAATAGGCCTGCATGCTGCGGCTGACCTTGGCCACCAGGGCAAAGTAGCGGTCGATCGCCTCCACCTCGCCGGGGAAGTGGCGCTTGAGCTCCGCCATCAGGTTCTCGCGGCCGGCGACGAAGTCATAGTGCTTGCCGCCGATGATGATGCGGTCGTAGACCGCGTCCATCGGCGCCCATTGCAGCTGGCCGTCGGAGATCACATCGAAGATGCGGCGCAGCGGCGCATGCGGCTTGTGTACCTCGCCGATGTAATGCACGCCCACGTCCCACTCGTAGCCTTCGCGCTCGTAGGAATGCGTGAAGCCGCCCGCCGTGTAGTGCTGCTCCAGCACGCAGACCTTGCGGCCCAATCGGGTCAGCAGCGCGGCGCAGCACAGCCCGCCGATGCCTGAGCCGATCACGATGACGTCGTACTGTTCCGCCGCACGGCCGGGCCGGTAGCGCCTGCCTGTTCTTTTCATGGTTGCCCCTCTCCTGACGCCTTATAGCGCGCGCAGGCCGGTCTGGCCATGGCGTCCGCGACAGTCCGAAAACCCGAACCGTCTTGGACCTTCAAGCCTTACGGAGCGGCAGGACTGCGCCGGGCGATGAAGCGCAGGTTGGCGCGCAGCGACGGATAGAAGAACACCGGGGAAAACCCGGCCTTCTCGAACAGGCTGCGGATGTTCTTGCGGTTGAAGATCGACACATGCGACAGCGGCCGCATCTCGGTCCAGTCCAGGATCTTCTCGTGGTTGACCTTGAAGTGGCCGGAATCCGGCGTGGAGAACAGCAGCACCGCATCCGGGGCGCAGACCGTGTCGAGTGCCTTCATGAAGCTCTTGAGGTCCGAGATGTGCTCGATCACCTCCGAGCAATGGACCACGTCGAACTTGATGCCCCGCTGGGCAAACTCTTCCAGGGTCTCATTGAAGAACTGGCACTGGGGAAACATGTCCCGGGCGGCCTTGACCACCCCCGTGCTCAACTCGATGCCGTAGCCCTCGAAACCGTTGCGCCGGGCCGCCTCCACCATGCTACCGAGATGGCAGCCGATATCGAGGAATTTCTTGCCCTTCGCCATCATCAGCAGGGGGGCAACCTTGAGCCGATACCGCCAGACCTTGCTGCGCGCCTTGGGCAGGCGGGGCTTCAGGTCATAGTCCTGGTAGAAATCCCGCAGCTGCTCGGCCGTGGGCAGGGGGTCGATCCGGATCAGCTGGCATTCCGGGCACTCCACGAACCGGGATTCCCCCTTGACCCCCAGGATGGTCCCGGAGGCAGCGTCACAATTCGGGCAATTCAGGAAATCGCTCATCGGTCTCGGGTAACGGCCATGGTGAATGCTCATTATATCGGTTCGCCGGTATCGATGAGCCCCCTGCCCCCGCCTCCCCTCAACCGCCGAAACCGAACTGACACCATCCGGTCACCGGGCCGTCATCTGTCGCCCCTAGGTTTCACGGTTCTTCCAGCACTGATGAAAATGGGGAATACCGAATGAAACGCTTTGGATTGACGCTGATCGCGTCCACCCTGGCCCTGGGCCTCGCCGCCTGCGAAGGCGATGACGGCAACAACGGCGTCAATGGCTCCAACGGCTCGAATGGCACCGACGGCACCAGTGACGTCGTGATCGAACTCAGCCAGATCGGCCGCTACAAGTCCGGCAAGGTCGGCGAAAGCGCAGCCGAGATCGTGGCCTATGACGCCGCCTCCAAGCGCCTGTTCGTGGTCAATGCCGCCGAGGTCAGCATCGACGTGCTCAACGTCGCCAACCCCGCCGCTCCGACCAAGGTCGGCACCATCGCCATCCCCGGCGGTGGCAGCGCCAACAGCGTCGCCGTATTCAACGGCACCGTGGCTGTGGCGATCCAGGCCGCGGTCAAGACCGATATCGGCCGGGTCGAGTTCTACAATGCCGCCACCCTGGCCAAGATTTCGCAGATCGATGCCGGCGCACTGCCGGACATGCTGACCTTCACGCCCGACGGCAAGGCCGTCCTGGTGGCCAATGAAGGCGAGCCCAACGCCGGCTACACCATCGACCCGATCGGCTCGATCAGCGTGATCGACCTGCGCGACGGCGTGGACAAGCCCAAGGTCAAGAACGTGGACTTGACCGCTTTCGACAGCGACGCCGAGAAGGCCAAGCTGATCGCCGATCGCGTGCGCATCTATGGTCCCGGCTCCAAGGTCTCGCAGGACCTGGAGCCCGAGTACATCGCCATCTCGCCGGACGGCAAGACCGCCTGGGTGACCCTGCAGGAGGCCAATGCCGCCGCGGTGCTGAACATCGCCGACATCGGAAACCCCAGCATCACGCGCATCAAGTCCTTCGGCTTCAAGGATCACTCGATCATCGGCAACGAGTTTGATGCCAGCGATCGTGACGGCCGCATCGACATTCGCAACTGGCCGGTCAAGGGCATCTACCAGCCGGACGCCATCGCCGCCTACAGCTTCAACGGCAAGAACTACTACGTCACCGCCAACGAAGGCGACGACCGTAACGACTTCATCACCGGCGAAGAGACCAAGCGCCTGGGTCACGCCTCCATCGTGCTGGATCCGGAAATCTTCCCGAACGCCGCCGCGCTGAAGGACAACGCCGCGCTAGGCCGCCTCACCATCACCACTTTCGGCGCCAAGAAGAAGGAAGGCACCGGCGAGCTGATGGGCCGTGACGGCACCCTGCAGGAAATCCTGGTGCTCGGCGGCCGCTCGTTCAGCATCTGGGACGACAGCGGCGCCCAGGTCTACGACAGCGGCTCCGACTTCGAGCGCATCACGGCCAAGGCCAACCCGCAGTTCTTCAACGCCAGCAACGACAACAACAACTTCGACGACCGCAGCGACAACAAGGGCCCGGAGCCGGAAGGTGTCGCCCTGGGCAAGATCGGCGGCCGCACCTTCGCCTTCATCGGCCTGGAGCGCGTCGGCGGCGTAATGGTCTACGACGTCAGCAACCCGCGCAGCGCGCGCTTCGTGCAGTACATCAACACGCGCGACTTCACCAAGGCCGCGAACACGGATGACGCTGGCGAGCTCGGCCCCGAAGGCGTCGCCTTCATCCCCGCCTCCGGCAGCCCCAACGCCAAGCCGATGCTGGCCGTGGGCAGCGAAGTCAGCGGCACCACCAGCCTGTTCCAGATCGACGTGGTCGAGCTGAAGAACAACTGAGATCTCCGTTCCTGAAGCACGAAAAAGCCCCGCTTTGGCGGGGCTTTTTCGTATCCCATAAATCCGTCAGCCACCCTTCGGATTCGGGCCGAAACGATTCTCGCCCGGCGTACCGTCCTGCGCGGCGAACACCAACAATACGATGGTGCCGATCAGCGGAATAAAAACAATCAGGAACCACCAGCCGCTACGATCGGTATCGTGCAAACGCCGCACGCTCACCGCCAGTGAAGGCACCAACACCGCCAGCCCGAAGACTGTGCTGAGAAGGCCCATCTCGGACATGCCCAAGAGTGAATCCACGGTTGCCAGCACCACGTAAATGATCAGATAGAACAATGCGAAGTACCAATACTCCGCGCGCTGCGCACGTCCGGAAAACACCGCGTACTTCTGTAGCACCGCCATGAACCAGTTCATGAGACCCCCAGGCTGTGGATGAACATTCCGTGTTTCGATGCAGCGGGCGGCAGTCCGCCCATGCCGAGCTTAGATTAACCGCGGCACCGGCCGGCGTTGAGGCAAGCGTCTCACTTCACCGCGCTCTCAGGCCACCAGGATTACGGAACTCCGTTAGGAGTTCCGTAATAGCGCGCGTAGCATATTCCTCATCGAGTCAGGCCCCACGTTGCCAAGCAACGACCGAGGCCCCACGGCATACCGGGAACGATCTCACCCACCCGGCCCATGCCCCTCCGCTCCCCAGCTTCCCCGCAGTAGAAAGATTGCCGGGCTAACCCAGTAGGGCTCTGCTAGCGCATCCGCGAACGAGTCCCGGGTCACACCTGCTGTCGGCGCTCATTAACAACACGGTATTGCTGCCCGCCGGGTCCCTCCACCAGGGGAGCCC
>JBPOHT010000016.1:0-124417 GCA_052035235.1 Pseudomonadota bacterium
TGCTGGGATCGCGATTCGGCTACCAGCCGGATCGCACGCTCTCGCAACTCCGGTGAAAACTTCGTAGATTTCCTCATGGCTCCATTCTCTCAAGTAAAGGAGCCTCCACGTATCCCGGGGCGATTCAGTAGCCGCCCACCCCGACTACCATGCCCCATGCTCAAGACCACCCTCCTCTTCTTCGCCACCGCCCTGGCCGAAATCATCGGCTGCTACCTGCCCTGGCTATGGCTGCGCCAAGGCAAGTCGGTCTGGCTGCTGCTGCCGGCGGCGGCCAGCCTGGCCCTGTTCGTCTGGCTGCTGACCCTGCACCCCGCCGCCAGCGGCCGGGTCTACGCCGCCTACGGTGGGGTCTACGTGGCTACCGCCCTGGCCTGGCTGCGGGTGGTGGACGGGGTACGGCTGGGGCCCTGGGATTGGGTGGGTGCCGGCATCGCCCTGGCCGGCATGGCGATCATCGCCGCGGGCTGGCAGCGTCCGACCTGAACCTCGCGCCCCGGCACCGCAGGCAAGAAATACGGAATTCCGTTAGGAGTCCGGCCCGGCCCGGGGGATAATGTTTCGCAGGGAGCTTGCGTCCCGAAGAAGCCCGGCAGGAATGCCGGGCTTTTTTGTGGGCGCTACTCCACTCCTTACCTCCACTCCGCCACCCCAGCACCAGGGAGGCAGGCTGCTGCCTGCGACCGAGCCATGAACCATTACCCGCGCCGCCCCGCCATCCACGCCACCGCCACGGCCCACCTCAGCCTGGCCGAAGAGGGCGCCTACAACCGCCTGCTGGACTGGCAGTACAGCCGCGAATGTCCCCTTCCCCCAACCCATGACGAGCTGTATCGCATCGCCCGCGCCACCACCACAGCCGAGCGCCAGGCCGCCCTGAAGGTTGCCACCGCCTGGTTCTGCGACGAGGGCTGGCACCCCCAGGCGCGCCGCGACGTGGACAAGAAGCAGGCGCAGGCCGCCGCGCGGGCCAAGCCGCCCACCCCCGTCCCGGCCGCCAGCCCACCCCCGCCGGCAGCGGCCCCGCCAGCCCCCATCCCGTCCAGACCCACCGCCCAGAAGCCCTCCGTCCCAGCCCTGCTCTCCGTCAGCACCGAAGAGGTCCTGGAGTTCGGCGCGGCGCTGCTGAACACCTGGGCCATCCCGGCCGGCCGCGCCCGGCCCGTCCTGGAGACCCTGCACCGGAGCCTGGGCGAGGACCAGGCCTTCGACCTCTTGATGCAGTGCAAGCAGTTGCGGCCCCGGGACCCCATTGCCTGGCTGCAGCAAGCGGCGGCGGCCGGCCGACCCGGGCCCGGCGCCCTCGCTAGTCCCTGCGGGTGAGGCGGCGCAACGGCCGTAACCCGACAATTCCACCCGGTTTTTTATTCCCGCAAGCGCTGTTTTCAGACAATTACGGGCCGGGCTGCCACTACCGGCACGATTTGTCTTAAGATTGCGCCCCATTTTGCACTGCACCATGGATTGAAATGGCCGCCTTCGCCCCCGAGCGTGTCCTGAGCGTTCACCACTGGAACGACTCCCTGTTCAGTTTCAAGACGACCCGTGATCCGGGCCTGCGCTTCCGCAATGGCCAGTTCGTCATGATTGGTCTGGAGGTCAATGGCCGCCCGCTGATGCGCGCCTACTCCATCGCCAGCGCCAACTACGAGGACCACCTCGAGTTCTTCAGCATCAAGGTCCAGAACGGCCCGCTGACCTCGCGCCTGCAGCATCTGAAGGAAGGCGACGAGCTGCTGGTCAGCCGCAAGCCCACCGGCAGCCTGCTGCTGGACGACCTCAAGCCCGGCAAGAACCTCTATTACTTCAGCACCGGCACCGGCCTGGCGCCGTTCATGTGCCTGGTCAAGGACCCGGACGCCTACGAGCGCTTCGAGAAGATCGTCCTGATCCACGGCGTGCGCAACGTCAACGACCTCGCCTACAAGGAGTTCCTGGAAGGCCTGCCCAATGACGAGATCCTGGGCGACCTGGTGCGCGACAAGCTGATCTACTACCCGCTGGTCACCCGCGAGGAGTTCCGCAACCAGGGCCGCCTGACCGACGTCATCAATAACGGCAAGATTGCCGCCGACATCGGCCTGCCGGAGCTGAACCCGGTGACCGACCGCGTGATGATCTGCGGCAGCCCCCAGATGCTGAAGGACTCCTGCGAGATCCTCGACGCCCGCGGCTTCGAGATCTCGCCGCATATCGGCACCCCGGGCGACTACGTGATCGAACGGGCCTTCGTCGAGAAATAAGGCCACGTCTGTACACCGGAGTTGCACACCGAAGGCCCGCACATGCGGGCCTTCTGCTGTCAACACCCCTGCAACTTCCGACAAAAAAATCAGCGCTCAGGCAGCTCCCCGGTCTATAATCCGTTTGGACGGCATGCGGGCCGCCACCCCTGGGCAAGTTTTCACCACGCCACGCTGGTCGAGGCTCGACCTTCTCGGCTGCCCTGGAGCGCCCGCACAAGATTAAAGACAGACGAGCGACCGTACGAGGCCACGAATGACCGATCTCATCAGCATTCCGGAATCGCCCCAGTTCTGGGGTACCGCCCTCTACATCATTGGTGTCTTCGGCCTCTGCGGCATCATGCTGGTGCTGTCCTGGCTGCTGGGCGGCCGCAGCGGCGCCCGCGCCCGCAACGAGCCCTTCGAGTCCGGCGTGGTCTCCGGCTCCCCCGAAAAGCTGCGCCTCTCCGCCAAGTTCTACCTGGTGGCGGTGTTCTTCGTGATCTTCGACGTGGAGGCCCTGTTCCTCTACGCCTGGGCCGTGTCCGTCCGTGAAGCCGGCTGGATGGGCTTCATCGAGGCCTTCATCTTCATCTTCATCCTGGGCGCCAGCCTGGTCTACCTCGTCCGCGTCGGCGCCCTTGACTGGGCACCGCAGGCGCGCAAGGCGCGCAAACAGCGCGAAGACAAGCAGACCTGATCCGCCCTCCCCCCGGCAAGCGCGAGCCAGCCCCATGCCTCAATACACCCTTACCCGAATCGACCCGAACCGTCCCACCGGCGTTTCGCCTTTCGCGAAGCCTGCCGAGGACACGTTCACCGAGGAGCAAGTCAGCCGCAACGTGCTGACCGCCAAGCTCTCGGACCTGGTGCAGTGGGGCCGCAAGAACTCGATCTGGCCGTACAACTTCGGCCTGTCCTGCTGCTATGTGGAAATGGCCACGGCCTTCACGCCCACGCATGACCTCGCCCGCTTCGGCGCCGAGGTGATCCGCGCCACGCCGCGCCAGGCCGACCTCATGGTCATCGCCGGCACCTGCTTCATCAAGATGGCCCCGGTGGTGCAGCGCCTGTACGAGCAGCTGCTGGAACCCAAGTGGGTCATCAGCATGGGCTCCTGCGCCAACTCCGGCGGCATGTACGACATCTACTCCGTGGTCCAGGGCGTGGACAAGTTCCTGCCGGTGGACCTCTACGTGCCGGGCTGCCCGCCCCGCCCCGAGGCCTTCCTGCAGGGCCTGATGATGCTGCAGGACTCCATCGGCCAGGAGCGGCGCCCGCTGTCCTGGGTGGTGGGCGACCAGGGCATCTACAAGGCCAAGATGCCGGCCCAGCGCGACCTCAAGCAGGCCGAGCGCCAGGCGCAGACCATCCTGCGCACGCCGGACTCGGTATAAGCCATGGCAGCAGCCGACGGAGCCACCGCCCTGCCCGAAGTCGTCCGCGAGCTGATCGCGCGCTTCGGCGAGAACCTGTTCACCCTGCAGCCCACCGTCGACCAGGTGCCGACGCTGTGGCTGCCGGCCAACCGCCTGCACGACGTGCTGCGCTTCCTCAAGAACGAGGTGCCCAAGCCGTACAAGATGCTGTACGACCTCACCGGCATGGACGAGCGGCTGCGCAAGCACCGCCACGGCCTGCCGGCGTCCGACTTCACGGTGATCTACCACCTGCTGTCGATCGACCGCGACATCGCCACCCGCGGCAAGGGTGACGTGCGCCTGAAGGTGGCCCTGCAGGGCGAGACGCCCTCGCTGCCGACCATCACCAACGTCTACCTCAACGCCAACTGGTACGAGCGTGAGGTCTGGGACATGTTCGGCGTCGTCTTCGACGGCCACCCCGGCCTGCGCCGCATCCTGCTGCCGCCGACCTGGACCGGTCATCCGCTGCGCAAGGACTATCCGGCGCGCGCCACCGAGTTCGACCCCTTCTACCTGGACTCGCTGAAGCAGGACATGGAGCAGGAGGCACTGCGTTTCGTCCCCGAGGACTGGGGCATGAAGCGCGGCACCGACGACCACGACTTCATGTACCTCAACTTCGGCCCGAACCACCCGGCGGCGCACGGCGCCTTCCGCGTGGTGCTGCAGCTCGACGGCGAAGAAGTGGTGGATTGCGTGCCGGACATCGGCTACCACCACCGCGGCGCCGAGAAGATGGGCGAGCGCCAGTCCTGGCACACCTACATCCCGTACACCGACCGCATCGATTACCTCGGCGGCGTGATGAACAACCTGCCCTACGTGCTGGCGCTCGAGAAGATCGCCGGCATCAAGGTGCCGGATCGCGTCCAGACCATCCGCGTGATGATGTCGGAGTTCTTCCGCATCACCTCGCACCTGCTGTTCTACGGCACCTACGCCCAGGACGTCGGCGCGATGTCGCCGGTGTTCTTCATGTTCGTGGACCGCCAGAAGGCCTACGACGTGATCGAGGCCGTCACGGGCTTTCGCATGCACCCGGCCTGGTTCCGTATCGGCGGCGTGGCGCACGACCTGCCGCAGGGCTGGGACCGCAAGGTCCGCGAGTTCCTCGACTGGATGCCCAAGCGCCTGGACGAATACAAGAAGGCCGCGGTCGAGAACGCCATCTTCAAGTCGCGCTCGCGCGACGTGGCCGCCTACGACACCGCCTCGGCCATCGAATGGGGCGTCACCGGCCCCGGCCTGCGCGCCACCGGCTGCAACTACGACCTGCGCAAGGTCCGCCCCTACTCCGGCTACGAGAACTTCGACTTCGAAGTGCCGGTGTTCCACAACGGCGACTGCTACGACCGCCTGCTGGCGCGCGAGGAAGAGATCCGCCAGTCGCTGCGCATCATCGAGCAGTGCCTCAACAACATGCCCTCCGGCCCGTACAAGGCAGATCACCCGCTGACCTGCCCGCCGCCGAAGGAGCGCACCCTGCGCGACATCGAGACCCTGATCACGCACTTCCTGGACGTGTCCTGGGGCCCGGTGATGCCGGCCGGCGAGACCAGCCAGATGATCGAGGCCACCAAGGGCATCAACAGCTACTACCTCACCAGCGACGCGGCCACGATGAGCTATCGCACGCGCATCCGCACGCCAAGCTTCGCGCACCTGCAGCAGATTCCGGCGGCGATCAACGGGCAGATGGTGCCCGACCTGATCGCCTATATCGCCAGCATTGACTTCGTGATGGCCGATGTCGACAGATAAAGTCGTCAAACTCGCCGATCTCAACAAGCCCTCCTTCGTCCTCAGCGACGAAGAGCGCCACGAGATCGAGCACGCCCTGACCCACTACCCCGACGGCCGCGCGGCCAGCATCGACGCGCTCAAGGCGGTGCAGAAGCACCGCGGCTGGGTGCCGGACGACGCGATCCCCGTGATCGCCGACGCCATCGGCATCAGCGCCGCCGACCTCGAGGGCGTGGCCACCTTCTACAGCCTGATCTTCCGCCGCCCGGTGGGCCGCCACGTGATCAAGGTCTGCGACAGCATCTCCTGCCATCTCACCGGCTACGACGAGCTGCGCGGCGAGCTGGAGAAGCAGCTCGGCGTGCGCTTCGGCCAGACCACCCGGGACGGCCGCTACACCCTGCTGCCGATCTGCTGCCTGGGCGCCTGCGACCGCGGCGCCACGATGATGATCGACGACGACCTGCATGGGCCGGTGGAGCCCAAGGACGTCGCCGCGATCCTGGGGAACTACCAGTGAGCACTCTGCGCAGCGCGAAGGACCCCAACTACCAGAAGCCGCTGACGCGCCTGATCGACAGCGCCGCGGGTCCCCTGGACCTGAAGGGCCACGAGGCCGAGGGCGGCTATGCCGCCCTGCGCAAGGCGGTCAAGGAACTCAAGCCGCAGGACGTGCAGGCCAAGGTCAAGGAAGCCAACCTGCGCGGCCGTGGCGGCGCCGGCTTCCCCACCGGCGTCAAGTGGTCGCTGATCCCCATGGGGCCGGACGCCGGCACCAAGTACATCGTCTGCAACGCCGACGAGATGGAGCCGGGCACCTTCAAGGACCGCCTCCTGATGGAGCAGTCCCCGCACCAGCTGGTCGAGGCCATGGCCCTGGCCGGCTATGCGATCCAGGCCCAGACCGGCTACATCTTCCTGCGCGGCGAATACGTCGTGGCCGCCGAACGCCTGAACCAGGCCATCGCCCAGGCGCGCGCCGCGGGCCTGCTGGGCAAGAACGTGCTGGGCGGCGAGTGGAACTTCGAGCTCTACGTGCACACCGGTGCCGGCCGCTACATCTGTGGTGAAGAGACTGCGCTGATCAACTCGCTGGAGGGCCGCCGCGCCAACCCGCGCGCCAAGCCGCCCTTCCCGCAGATCGCCGGCCTCTGGGGCCGTCCGACGATCGTCAACAACGTCGAGACGCTGTGCAACATCCCGCACATCCTGCTCAACGGCCCTACCTGGTTCAAGGAACTGAACCAGGGCAAGACCAGCGACGCCGGCACCAAGCTCTACGGTGTCTCCGGGCGCGCCAACAAGCCGGGCTGCTGGGAGCTGCCGATGGGCACCACCGCGCGCGAGCTGCTGGAAGTGCACGCCGGCGGCATGCGCGGCGGCAAGAAGCTCAAGGCCTGGCTGCCGGGCGGCGCATCCACCGACTTCCTGCTGCCCGAGCACCTGGACCTGCCGATGGACTTCGACACCATCGCCCGCGCCGGTTCGCGCATGGGCACCGGCCTGATCACGGTGGTGGCCGAGGACCAGAGCATGGTCTCGGCGGTGCGCAACCTGGAAGAGTTCTTTGCCCGCGAGTCCTGCGGCTGGTGCACGCCCTGCCGTGACGGCCTGCCGTGGACGGTCAAGATCCTGCGCGCCATCGAGAACGGCCAGGGCAAGACCGGCGACATCGAACTGCTGTCCAAGATGACCCGCTGGCTCGGCCCCGGCCGCACCTTCTGCGCCCACGCGCCCGGTGCGATGGAACCGCTGCAGTCGGCCATCAAGTATTTCCGCGACGAATTCGAGATCGGCATCGTCTGCGACATCGACGAGGTCAAGCCGGACGTCTGCACCCTCCCCGCAGGGCTGCCGGACATCACCGATGACCGCGACCTCGCCACGAAGAAAGCGAGCTGATTCATGGCAATCATTCACGTTGACGGCAAGCAGTTCGAGGTCAAGGGCGGCGACAACCTGCTCCAGACCTGTCTCTCGCTGGGCCTGGACATCCCCTACTTCTGCTGGCACCCGGCGCTGGATTCGGTCGGTGCCTGCCGCCAGTGCGCGGTCAAGCAGTACAAGGACGGCGACGACAAGCAGGGCCGCATCGTCATGTCCTGCATGACGCCGACCACGGACAACACCTGGATCTCGATCGACGACGAGGAATCCAAGGAGTTCCGCGAGACCATCATCTCCTTCCTGATGACCAACCACCCGCACGACTGCCCGGTCTGCGAGGAAGGCGGCCACTGTCATCTGCAGGACATGACCGTGATGACCGGTCATCACAACCGCGAGTACCGCTTCACCAAGCGTACCCACCGCAACCAGGACCTGGGCCCGTTCATCGCGCACGAGATGAACCGCTGCATCTCCTGCTACCGCTGCACGCGTTTCTACAATGACTACGCCGGCGGCACCGACCTGGGCGTCTACGGCTCCGCCGCCAACGTCTACTTCGGCCGCGAGAAGGACGGCACGCTGGAGAACGAGTTCTCCGGCAACCTCACCGAGGTCTGCCCCACCGGCGTGTTCACCGACAAGACCCACTCCGAGCGCTACACCCGCAAGTGGGACATGCAGTTCGCGCCCAGCATCTGCGCCGGCTGCTCGGTGGGCTGCAACATCTCCCCGGGCGAACGCTACGGTGAAGTGCGCCGCGTCGAGAACCGCTTCCACGCCGAGCTCAACGGCTACTTCCTCTGCGACCGCGGCCGCTTCGGCTATGGCCATGTCAACCGCAAGGACCGTCCGCGCCAGTTGCTGGTCACCAAGGACGGCCGCCGCGAGGCCATGGACGGCGGCGACGCGCTGGACTTCATCCGCCAGCAGCTCCAGGCCGGCAAGCCGGTGCTGGGCATCGGCTCGCCGCGCGCCTCGATCGAATCCAACCACGCCCTGCGCGAGCTGGTCGGCGCCGCCAACTTCAGCAACGGCCAGACCGCGCTGGACGCGGCCCTGAGCCGCCTCTGCCTGGACGTCATGCGCCAGGGCACCGCGCCCTGCGCCACCCCGGCGTCGGTCGAGGAAGCCGACGCCGTGCTGGTGCTGGGCGAGGACGTGCAGGCCACCGCGCCGCGCATCGCCCTGGCCCTGCGCCAGGCCGCCAAGGGCAAGGCCGACACCATGTGCGCCGAGAAGAAGGTGCCCGACTGGCAGGCCGCCTCGGCCAAGGACATCGCCCAGCGCCAGCTGAACCCGGTGTTCGTCGCCACCCCGGCCAAGACCCGCTTCGACGACGTGGCCGTGGCCACGCACCGCGCCGCCGCGCCCGACCTGGCCCGCCTGGGCTATGCCATCGCGCACGCGCTGGACGCGTCCAGCCCGGCCGTGGAAGGCCTGGATGCCAAGACCACCGAGCTGGCGCAGCGCATCGCCGCCACGCTCAAGGCCGCCAAGCGCCCGCTGGTGATTTCCGGTACCGGCTGCGGCGACGCCGCCGTGATCCAGGCCGCCGCCAACATCGCCTGGGCCCTGCAGTCCAGCCACCCGGGTGCCGAGATCTGCCTGGCCGTGCCGGAGTCCAACAGCATCGGCCTGGCCCTGTTCGAAGCCGCCGACCTGGAGACCACGCTGGCCCGCGCCGCCGCCGAGCCGAGCGTGCTGGTGGTGGTGGAGAACGACCTCTACGCGCGCCTGCCGGCCGCCCAGGTGGACGCCGCCCTGGCCAAGGCCATGCTGATCGTGCTGGACCACCAGGAAACCCGCACTGCGCAGCGCGCCCAGGCCCTGCTGCCGGCGGCGAGCTTCGCCGAAGGCGACGGCACGCTGATCAACTACGAAGGCCGCGCCCAGCGCTACTTCCAGAACTTCGACCCCGCCTACTACGACCGCTCGGTCGCCACCGCCGAATCCTGGCGCTGGCTCGACCGCCTGCAGAACGGCGACGCGGCGCAGGAAAACCTGGACGACGTGCTGGCCCAGGCCGAAGCCGCCCTGCCCGCGCTCAAGGGCATCGTCGCCGCCGCCCCCAACGCCAGCTTCCGCATCAAGGGCATGAGGGTCGCGCGCGCGCCGCAGCGCCAGTCCGGCCGTACCGCCGCCCGCGCCAACATCTTCGTGCACGAGCCGCGCTCCACGCAGGACGCCGACTCCGCGCTGGCCTTCTCGATGGAAGGCGTCAACGGCTCCCACAGCATTGACCGCCCGCCGGAACTGCTGCCCTTCGCCTGGGCCCCGGGCTGGAACAGCCCCCAGGCCTGGAACAAGTTCCAGTCCGAGGTCGGCGGCTCGCTGCGCGGCGGCGACTCCGGCGTGCACCTGTTCAAGGCCGGCGCCTCGCGCCCGGCCTACTACGGTGCCGTGCCGGCCGCGTTCAAGCCCAACGGCGCCCTGCGCGTGGAACCGCTGTACCAGCACTTCGGCAGCGAGGAGCTGTCGTCGCTGGCCGCGCCGATCCAGCAGCGCATCCCGGCAACCTATGTCGCGCTCAACGTCGGCGACGCCGCACGCCTGGGCGTGAACCATGCCGAGCTGGTGAGCATCACGCTCGACGGCCACACCTTCAGCCTGCCCGCGCGCGTCCGTCCGGACCTGCCGGCCGGCGTGCTGGGCCTGCCCGTGGGCCTGGCCGGCGTGCCTCCCTACAAGGCCGGCAGCGCCGCCACCGTCGCCAAGGGAGCCTGAGCGCATGTCCGCATTCGTGGATTGGCTGACCTCGCCGGTAGTCCTCGCCGCGGTCTGGGCGATGGTGAAGTCCGTGATCATCCTGCTGGGCGTGGTCCTGACCGCGGCCTGGATGATCTGGCTGGAGCGCCGCCTGCTGGCCCTGTGGCAGGACCGCTATGGCCCGAACCGCATCGGCCCCTTCGGCCTCGGCCAGGTCATCGCGGACATGATCAAGATCTTCTTCAAGGAAGACTGGACACCACCCTTCGTCGACAAGGTCACCTTCATCCTCGCGCCACTGATCGCGATGAGCATGATGCTGCTGGGCTTCCTGTTCGTGCCGATCACCCCGAACTGGGGAGTCTCCTCGGCCGACCTGGGCATGCTGTTCTTCTTCGCCATCGGCGGCCTGGCGGTGTACGCGGTGATGCTCGGCGGCTGGGCCTCCAACAGCAAGTACGCGCTGCTCGGCGGCCTGCGCTCCACCGCGCAGACCATCTCCTATGAAGTCTTCATGGGCCTGTCGCTGATGGGCGTGGTGATGCAGGCCGGCACCTTCAACCTGCGCGAGATCGTGGAGTACCAGCAGGCCGGCTACTGGAACATCATCCCGCAGTTCATCGGCTTCTGCGTCTGGGCGCTGGCCGCGGTGGCCGTCACCCACCGCACGCCGTTCGACCTGCCCGAGGCGGAGTCGGAACTGGCCGCGGGCTACCACACCGAATATTCGGGCATGAAGTTCGGCATGTTCTTCGTCGGCGAGTACGTCGGCATCGTCATGGTCTCGGGCCTGACGGTGGCGCTGTTCTTCGGCGGCTGGGAAGGCCCCTTCTGGACCGAGCAGATTCCCTTCGTCTGGTTCGCCATCAAGTGCCTGTTCTTCATGTCCAGCTTCATCCTGCTGCGCGCCGCGCTGCCGCGCCCGCGCTACGACCACATGATGTCCGCGGCCTGGAAGGTCTGTCTGCCCCTGTCGCTGATCAACCTCCTCGTCACCGGCGCGATCGTGCTGTGGAACCACGGAGCAGGAGCCTGACATGAGCCAGTTCAAGGCCGTGATGCACGGCATCTACACCCAATTGCGCAGCATCGGGATGATCTTCTCCCACAGCTGGCGCCCGCGCGACACCATCAGCTACCCCGAGGTGAAGCCCTACATCCCGCCGCGCTATCGCGGCCGTATCGTGCTGACCCGCGATCCGGACGGTGAAGAGCGCTGCGTGGCCTGCAACCTCTGCGCGGTGGCCTGCCCGGTGGGCTGCATCTCGCTGCAGAAGGGCGAGAAGCAGGACGGCCGCTGGTACCCGGAATTCTTCCGCATCAACTTCTCGCGCTGCATCTTCTGCGGCCTCTGCGAAGAGGCCTGCCCGACCAACGCGATCCAGCTGACGCCGGATTACGAGATGGGCGAGTACAACCGCCAGAACCTGGTGTACGAGAAGGAGCACCTGCTGATCAGCGGTCCCGGCAAGTACCCGGACTACAACTTCTACCGCGTGGCCGGCATGGCCATCAAGGGCAAGGACAAGGGCGAGGCTCTCAACGAGGAAGCCCCGATCGACATCAAGAGCCTGCTGCCCTAAAGGACCGAGAACCCGACATGGAACTGCTCTTCTACGTCGCCGCGGCCATCGCCCTGCTCTCGACCGCCCTGGTCGTGACCAGTCCGAACCCGGTGCATGCCCTGCTCTACCTGGTGCTGTCGCTGCTGGCCGTGGCCACCACCTTCTTCACGCTGGGCGCGCCCTTTGCCGGCGTGCTGCAGGTGATCGTCTACGCCGGCGCCATCCTGGTGCTGTTCGTGTTCGTGGTGATGATGCTCAACCTGGGCCGCCGCACCACCGAGCAGGAGCGCATCTGGCTGTCGCCCCTGGCGGCCGCCGGTCCCGCGATCCTGGCCACGGTGCTGCTGTTCATGCTCGGCCGCGTGATCATGCCGGACACCACCCTGACCCCTGCCGGCCTGAAGACGGTCGATGCCAAGGCTGTCGGCATCGCGCTCTACGGTCCCTACCTGCTGGCGGTGGAACTGGCCTCGATGCTGCTGATGGCCGGCCTGGTCGCCGCCTACCACCTGGGCAAGTCCGAACAATGACGCCCCACGCCATTCCCATGGAGCACGCGCTCCTGCTCGCCGCGATCCTGTTCGCGATGGGCCTCTGCGGCCTGGTCCTGCGCCGCAACATCATCTTCATGCTGATGTCGATCGAAGTGATGATGAACGCCACCGGCCTGGCCTTCATCACCGCCGGCAGCCGCTGGATGCAGCCCGACGGCCAGGTGATGTTCATCCTGGTGCTGACGCTGGCCGCAGCCGAGGCCTGCGTCGGCCTGGCCCTGGTGATCCAGCTGTACAAGCGCTTCGGCACGCTGGATATCGACGCCGCCAGCCAGATGAAGGGATAAAGGATGATGAACTACCTGCCCCTCGTCTTCGTCGCCCCGCTGCTCGGCTTCCTGGTGCTGGCGCTGTCGCGCAGCCGCATGTCCGAGAACCTCGCCGCCTTCATCGGCGTCGGCAGCGTCGGCATCTCGGCCCTGACCACCGCCACCGCCATCTGGCAGTTCAGCTCGGCACCGCCGGAAGGCGGCTTCGTCACGGTCCACCTGTGGACCTGGATGAGCGTGGGCAATTTCGCCCCGACCTTCACGCTGCACGTGGATGCCCTGTCGCTGACCATGATGTCGGTGATCACCGGCGTCGGCTTCTTCATCCACCTGTTCGCGTCCTGGTACATGCGCGGAGACGACGCCTTCCCGCGCTTCTTCTCCTACATGAACCTGTTCGTGGCCAGCATGCTGTTCCTGGTGCTGGGCGACAACCTGCTGTTCCTGTACTTCGGCTGGGAGGGCGTGGGCCTGGCGTCCTACCTGCTGATCGGCTTCTGGTACAAGGACCCGGCCAACGGCGCCGCCGCGCGCAAGGCCTTCGTCATCACCCGCGTGGGCGACACGCTGATGGCGATCGCGCTGTTCATCCTCTACCGCGAGTTCGGCACGCTGAACATCAAGGAGCTGGCCGTCATCGCCCCGACGCAGTGGGCGGTGGGCTCGACCCTGGCCACGGCCACCTGCCTGCTGCTGCTCGGCGGCGCGGTGGGCAAGTCGGCGCAGCTGCCGCTGCAGACCTGGCTGCCGGACGCCATGGCCGGCCCCACCCCGGTCTCCGCGCTGATCCACGCCGCCACCATGGTGACCGCGGGCGTGTACCTGATCGCGCGCATGAACGACCTGTTCGCGCTGTCGCCGTTCGCGCTGCACATGGTGGGCGTGATCGGCGCCATCACCCTGCTGCTGGCCGGCTTCACCGCGCTGATGCAGACCGACATCAAGAAGATCCTGGCCTACTCGACCATGAGCCAGATCGGCTACATGTTCCTGGCCGAGGGCGTGGGCGCCTACCAGCCCGCCGTGTTCCACCTGATGACCCACGCCTTCTTCAAGGCGCTGCTGTTCCTCTCGGCGGGCTCGGTGATCCTGGCGATGCACCACGAGCAGGACATCTTCAAGATGGGCGGCCTGCGCAAGCACATCCCCTTCGTCTTCTGGTGCATGATGATTGGCACGCTGGCGCTGGTCGCCATGTGGCCGTTCGCCGGCTACTACTCGAAGGACGAGATCCTGCACCAGGCCTACCTGACCGGGAACCACGGCCTCTGGCTGGCCGGCCTGTTCGGCGCCTTCCTGACCGCGGTCTACAGCTTCCGCCTGATCTTCATCGTCTTCTTCGGCCCGGAACGCTTCGACGCCCACCACAACGCACCGCATGGCGCGCACACCGTGGACCACCACATCCCGCTGGCGGTGCTGCTGGTGCTGTCGATCATCGGCGGCTTCATCCACCTGCCGCTGGATACGGTGCTGCCGCAGGCCGCGATCCACCACGATCCGAACGAGCCCTGGATCATCGTGCACCTGCCGCTGGTCGTGACCTTCGCTGGCCTCCTCGTGTCCTGGTTCCTGTTCCTCAAGCGCCCGCAGATCCCGGCCGCACTCGCCGCCGGTGGCCTGGCCCCGCTCGGCAAGCTGTGGAAGAACGCCTGGGGCTTCGACTGGCTCTACGACCGCCTGTTCGTGAAGCCCTTCGTCTGGGCCGCCGAGGTCAACAAGAATGACGTGGTCGACTCGATCATCAACGTGATCCCGGCGACCCTGCGCGGCCTCAACACGGCCCTGGTGCGCACCCAGACCGGCGGCCTGCGCTGGTATGCGGCGGTGGCCGGTGCCGGCACCTGCCTGCTGATCGCCCTCGTGGCCTTCCACTGATCCGGACATAGGGAACGATCACAATGGTTCTGGTCTGGCTGATTCTCATCCCCTTCATCGGCGGCCTGTTGAGCTGGCAGTCCGAGCGCTGGTCGCTCGGCGTCCCGCGCTGGATCGCCTTCTTCACCATGCTGATCTCGCTGGTGATCTCGCTGTGGCTCTGGGCTACCGGCGACTTCTCCATCACCGGCACCGGCTTCGCCGCCGTGGCCGGCGCCGCGCCGCAGTGGAGCGTCGAGTTCCGCGCCGCCTGGATTCCCAGCCTGGGCATCAGCCTGCACCTGGGCATGGACGGCCTGTCCCTGCTGCTGGTGGTGCTGACCAACCTGCTGGGCCTGATGGCGGTCATCTGCTCCTGGCGTGAAATCGACAAATACGTCGGCTTCTTCCATCTGAACCTGCTGTGGAACCTGGGCGGCGTGGTCGGCGTGTTCCTGGCGCTGGACATGTTCCTGTTCTTCTTCTTCTGGGAAATGATGCTGGTGCCGATGTTCTTCCTGATCGCGCTCTGGGGACACAACATCCCTGGCGGCAAGGGTCGGGTCTACGCGGCCGTGAAGTTCTTCATCTTCACCCAGGCCTCCGGCTTCCTGATGCTGCTGGCGATCCTGGCCATGGTGTTCCTGCACCACAAGGCCACCGGCGTGATCAGCTTCGACTACCACGACCTGCTCAACACGCCGATGAGCAAGGAGATCGCCTGGCTGCTGATGCTCGGCTTCTTCATCGCCTTTGCCGTGAAGACGCCGCTGGTGCCGCTGCACACCTGGCTGCCGGACGCGCACTCGCAGGCACCCACGGCCGGCTCGGTGGACCTGGCGGGCATCCTGCTGAAGACCGCGGCCTACGGCCTGCTGCGCTTCGGCATCCCGTTCTTCCCCGAGGCCTCGCGGGAGTTCGCCCCCATCGCCATGTGGCTGGGCGTCTTCACCGTGATCTACGGCGGTGTGGTGGCCTTCTCGCAGACCGACATCAAGCGCCTGATCGCCTACACCAGCGTCTCGCACATGGGCTTCGTCATCATCGGCATCTATGCCGGCACCGAGCAGGCCCTGCAGGGCGTGGTGGTGCAGATGATCGCGCACGGCCTGTCGGCGGGTGCCTTGTTCATCCTCTGCGGTGAACTGTACGAGCGCCTGCATACCCGTGACCTGCGCCAGATGGGCGGCCTCTGGTCCCGTTTCCCCTACCTGCCACCGATCATGCTGTTCTTCTCGGCCGCCTCGCTGGGGCTGCCGGGCCTGGGCAACTTCGTCGGCGAGATCCTGATCCTGATGGGCACCTTCACGGTGGCGCCGCTGATCGCCATCCTGGCCTCGTCGGGCCTGATCCTGGCGGCGGTGTACTCCCTGATCGTCGTGCAGCGTGCCTTCCACGGCGCCCCGCGCGAAGAAGGCAAGCTGGAAGACCTGAACCACCGTGAGCTGGCGATGATGCTGGTGCTGATGCTGCTGATGCTCGGCCTGGGTCTCTACCCGCAGCTGGTGATCGACGCCGCGCACGCGCCCGTGCAGGCGGTGCACCACATCTACTCCGGCGCCGCCGCCAGCGGAGCGACCACGCCATGACCTCCCAACAAATCATCGCGCTGCTGCCCTTCCTCGTCCTCACCGCCACCATCGTGGTGGTGATGCTGGCGATCTCGGTCCGCCGCCACCATCGCATCACCGCCTTCCTGTCGGTGGTCGGCCTCAACCTGACCCTGCTATCGCTGCTGCCGACCTGGCTGGCCGACGCCGGCCCGGTGCAGGTCACGCCGCTGATGGTCATGGACGGAATGGCGAGCTTCTACATGGCGCTGGTGCTGGTCGCCACGCTGGGCGTCATGACGCTGTGCCACGCCTACTTCGAGGGCTACAACAAGGGCGACCGCGAAGAGATCTACCTGTTGATCCTGCTCGGCGCGCTCGGCGGCCTGACCCTGGCCTGTGCCAACCACGCCGCCACGCTGCTGCTCGGCCTGGAGCTGCTGAGCCTGCCGATGGTGGCGGGCGTGGCCTACGCCACCACCGAGCGCCGCGCGGTCGAGGGCGGCGCCAAGTACCTGGTGCTGTCGGCCGGCGCCTCCGCCACCCTGCTGTTCGGCCTGGCCCTGATCTACGCCGACACCGGCGCGCTGGACCTGAAGTCGCTGGCCACGATCCTGGTCAACGCCAATGCCGGACAGCCGCTGGTGCTGGCAGGCGCGGCGATGCTCTTGGCCGGCCTGGCCTTCAAGCTGTCGATCGTGCCCTTCCACCAGTGGACCCCGGACGTCTACGAGGCCGCTCCGGCCCCGGTGACGGCCTACCTGGCCACCGTGGTCAAGGCCGGCGTGCTGGCCGCCGCCCTGCGCCTGTTCCACGCCGCCGGTGCCGCCCCCTCGCCGCTGGTGGTCAAGGCGCTGACCATCCTGGCCCTGGCCTCGATGATCGTCGGCAGCCTGCTGGCCCTGCGCCAGGACAACCTCAAGCGCCTGCTGGCCTATTCGTCCATCGCCCACTTCGGCTTCCTGCTGATCGTGCTGGTGGCGCCCGGCGACCGTTCGCTGGAAGCCGCCGGCGTCTACATGGCGACCTACCTGATCACCTCGCTGGGCGTGTTCGGCGTGATCGCGCTGGTCTCCAGCCCGGCTGGCGAGCGTGACCGCGAGAAGCTCTCCGAGTACCAGGGCCTGTTCTGGCAGCGCCCCTACGTGGTGTCGATCTTCACCGCCATGATGCTGTCCCTGGCCGGCATTCCGCTGACGGCCGGCTTCATCGGCAAGTTCGTGGCCATTGCCGTGGGCGTGGAGTCCGAGCTCTGGCTGCTGGTCAGCGGCATCGTGCTGGGTAGCGCCATCGGCATCTACTACTACCTGCGCGTCATCAGCGCCCTGTTCGTGCCGATGCCCGGCTACGAGCGCGTCAGCGAGTCCATGAGCTGGGCCCAGTCGGCTGGCGGCGTGATGCTGCTGCTGGCGATGCTGCTGATGCTGGCGATGGGCGTCTACCCGGAACCGTTGTTCTTGCTGGCCCGTCCGTAGTAGCGTCCGTTCATGCGTACCTCCTGCCACAAGGCCATTACCGCGCCGGCAGGCCCCTGATCTTCAGCGGGCCGCCGGCCCGGAACTTGCGTTGGGAAACTCCATGAGTCTGTTCAGAACCAAGCACATCGTTCCCACCGCCGACACCGAGCTGAAGCGCTGCCTCAGCGCCACCGACCTGCTGCTGCTGGGCATCGGCTGCATCATCGGCACCGGCATCTTCGTGCTGACCGGCATCACCGCCGCCACCACCAGCGGCCCGGCGATCATCCTGTCGTTCATCGTCTCCGGCCTGGCCTGCGCCTTCGCCGCCCTGTCCTACTCGGAGCTGGCCTCCAGCTACGGCGGCTGCGGCAGCGCCTACGGCTATGCCTACGCCTCGCTGGGCGAGTTCATCGCCTGGATCATCGGCTGGGACCTGATCCTGGAGTACGCCCTGGCCACCGCCACGGTCGCGGTGGGCTGGTCGCGCTACTTCGGCCGCGGCATGGAGATCGTCGGCATCAACCTGCCGGAGACCCTGATGAAGGCCCCGGCCGACGGCGGCCTGGTCAACCTGCCGGCGATGCTGGTCGTGCTGGTGCTGTCGGTGCTGCTGGCCGTAGGGGTCAAGGAAAGCGCGCGCTTCAACTCGGGCATCGTGTTCCTGAAGCTGTTCACCCTGCTGGTGTTCATCGTGGTGGCGGCCGGCAAGGTCGACACCGCCAACTGGACCCCGTTCATGCCCTTCGGCTGGAACGGCGTGATGGCCGGCGCCGCCGTGATCTTCTTCGCCTACATCGGCTTCGACGCGGTCTCCACTGCCGCCGAGGAAGCGCGCAACCCGCAGCGCGACATCCCCATCGGCATCCTCGGCAGCCTCGCCGTCTGCACGGTGCTGTATATCATCGTCTCGGCCCTGCTGACCGGCATCGTGCCCTATGCCAGCCTCAACACCGCTTCGCCGATGGCCGACGCCCTGCGCGCCCACGGCATCGGCTGGGGCCTGAAGCTGGTCACCGCCGGCGCCATCGCCGGCCTCACCACGGTGATGTTGGTGCTGTACTTCGGCCTGACCCGCGTGTTCCTGGCAATGTCGCGCGACGGCCTGCTGCCGCCGGTGTTCTCCGCCGTCAACACCAAGACCCAGACCCCGGTGCGCATCATCATGATCAGCGGAATCGGCATCGCGCTGACGGCCGGCTTCACCCCGATCAACGAGCTGGCGGAGCTGGTCAACATCGGCACGCTGGGCGCCTTCGCCCTGGTCTGCGCCGGCGTCATCGTGCTGCGCAAGCGCCTGCCGGACCTGCCGCGTCCGTTCAAGATCCCCTTCGGCCCGGTGATCCCGACGCTGGGCATCATCTTCTGCGTCTACCTGATGCTGAGCCTGCCGCTGGTGACCTGGCTGCGCTTCGGCAGCTGGCTGCTGGTGGGCGTCGCGATCTACTTCCTGTACTCGCGCAGCCACAGCCACCTGGCCCGCACCGCCTGAGATGAGCCTGCCGGAACACATCCATAGCCGCACGCCGCGGCGCGGCGTCCTGCTGGTCAACCTCGGCACGCCCGACGCGCCGACGGCACCGGCCATCCGCCGCTACCTGCGCGAGTTCCTCAGCGACCGCCGCGTGGTGGAGTTCAGCCGCCTGTTCTGGCTGCCGGTGCTGCACCTGTTCATCCTGCCGTTCCGTCCGCTGAAGCTGAAGCACGCCTACGCGTCGGTCTGGACGCCGCAGGGCTCGCCCCTGCTGGCCTTCTCCAAGCGCCAGCAGGTCGCCCTGCAGGCCGCCCTGGGGCCCGAGGTGCCGGTGGCCCTGGCGATGCGCTACGGCAATCCGTCGATCGCCGACGCGCTCAACGCGCTGGGCCGCCAGGACGTGCGCCGCATCGTGGTGCTGCCGCTGTATCCGCAGTACTCGGCCACCACCACGGCCACGGTGCTGGACAAGCTGTTCGAGCTGCTGCGCGCCTGGCGTTGGCTACCGGAGCTGCGCACCGTCAACCAATACCACGACGACGCCGGCTACATCGGCGCGCTGGCGCAGAGCGTCGAGACCCACTGGCAGGCACAGGGTCGCGGCGAGCATCTGCTGATGTCCTTCCACTCGATCCCACTGAGCTACTTCAAGGCCGGCGATCCCTACTTCTGCCACTGCCACAAGACTGCACGCCTGCTGGCCGAGCGCCTGGGCCTGGCCGAGGGCCAGTGGTCGGTCAGCTTCCAGAGCCGCCTGGGCCGCACGCCCTGGCTGCAGCCCTACACCGAGCCGCACCTGCAGCAGCTGGCCAAGAAGGGCCTGCGCAAGCTCGACGTGATCTGCCCCGGCTTCTCCGCCGACTGCCTGGAGACCCTGGAGGAGATCGCGCTGCGCTACGGCGAGAGCTTCCGCAAGGCCGGCGGCGAAGCGTTGCGCTACATCCCCGCCCTCAACGACGACCCGGCCCACATCGCCGCGCTGGCGGGGCTGGTGCAGCGTGAGCTGCAGGGCTGGGACTACCCGCCGGAAGGCGAGCCGGAACTGCAGGCGCGGGTGGATCGCGCCGACCGGATCGGCCGCAAGGATTGAGAGGCTGTAGAGCGCAAACGAGAAAGGCCGGCATTCGCCGGCCTTTCTCGTTTGCATCGGGTGATCGACTGGACCATCCGTCATGCCGGCGGAAGCCGGCATCCAGTCCATCCATGGGTAGCCACCGCTTGACTGGATACCGGCTTTCGCCGGTATGACGTCGGGGAGGAAACCTGCCGTAGGCATCGACCTCCGGCAGGTTGTTTTCCAGACCGAAGCTGCCTTAGCGGGCCTATGAAGAAGTCCGTTCGTGCTGAGCCTGTCGAAGCATGGACGGACTTCCCGCCAGGCCTGTCAATCAGTTGCCGCCCACCCTTCGATCCTTCGACAAGCTCAGGACCTCAGGGCGAACGGCAAATAGACTAGAGCCCTAGCGATTGACCGTGCGCTCCCAGGTCTGCAGGTAGGCTTCGGCGGAGTTGTACAGGTCCGTGACCGCCTGCTGTCCGCCTTCCAGGCGTACCTCCTCCACCCAGTCGGCGATCATGCCGTACTGCGCCAGGCCCTCGGCGTTGATGTCGAAGCTGCGGTTGCCCTCGGGCACCTTGGACTGGTCGAACACGATCGGCTGCACGCGCGCGAACTGCGGGCCCCAGCCGGGGCCGCGGAACAGCGTGAAGGGATAGCGCACCGGCTCGGCGTCCGCCCCGCGCGGGCCCGACTGTGTGGCCAGGCCGTTGGTGTCGGCGCCATAGCCCATCGCGAACAGGTAGCGGTCATCCTTCAGCGGGCGCAGCTTGTTGAGCTGCTCGGTGAACTGCCGGCCGTTGCCCTTGGAGGGATACAGCAGGCCGCCACCCTGCAGCAGGCGGTGCGCCTGGGTCATGCTGATGCCGCCATGGCCACCGTGGGTGGAGACCAGCGGATAGACCGGCGAGCGTTCGTCGGCCATGTCCAGCAGCTCGCTCTTCATCTTCAGCTCGAGGTGATCCACCTCGATGATGACCTTCTTGTCCATCATCCGCTCGAAGGCGTAATGCCCCAGCGCGGTCATGGAGCGCGCGTTGCACTGCGGCTTGGACGGATACAGCGGCAGCAGGCCCTGGGTCAGGTTGTGCAGCAGCCCGGTCAGCGGGTCCAGCGGCGCGGGCAGCGAGGTGGTCATGTGCGCGCCGGCACCGTAGAAGTAATCGTCCTCGGGGCAGTCGTAGGTCGCCCAGAAGCTGCCGGTATCCAGGAAGTTGCCGACGTTCAGGATCAGGCCGTCGAAGATGCCGTTGCCGCCCAGGCCGTTGTCGAACTCGTGCAGCGGGAACATCTGGCGCACGCCCAGGTCGGTCAGGCGGTTGAGCTGGGTGTCGATTTCCTCGTTGTCGCAGCTGGCCACCTCGAACAGCCCGCCGGGCTGCAGCACCTTGCAGTTGAACAGGTGCGAGATCTCGATGCCCAGCACCACCGCCAGCTTGCCCTCGTTGATCACGTGGCGGGCATCCTCCGGCGAGGTGACGATGCGGAACCAGCCCTTGCCGGGGCCGCCTTCCTGGGCGTCGATGTAGCCTTCCAGGTCGCGCATGAACTGCACCTGCTTCACCGCGCTTTCCATTTCGTTGCAGTACTGCGGCGAGGGAATCTCGCTGACCTCCTGCACCAGGTCGCCGATATCCAGGTTCAGCACGTTGGCGGTGTTGACCAGCGACTGCAGGCGGCACAGCACCTCGTTCTCGACCAGGTCGTTGACCATGATGCGCATGCCGGCGAGCCAGGCGCGCTCGATCCACTTGTAGTACATCGCCTCGTGCATCAGCGAGTCGCGCGCCGGCCAGTCGATGAAGCTGGGCCAGCCCTGCGTATCGTGCGTGGCCAGTGGGCTGCCGGCGCCGCCCATCAGGTTGCCGACCAAGTCCAGCGCGCCATTAGGGCCGTGCTGCGTGGCGCAGTTGCCCAGAGCCTCGGTCACCCCGAAGCGGTGGAAAGGACGGCCGTAGTGGCCGCCGCCGAGGAAGTGCGTGGCGCTGACGTGCGCATGCACCTCGGCAAAGCCCAGCACGGGTTTATCGACGCCCTGGCCCTTGAAGGTGGCGCCGCTGGAGTCGGTATGGATTTCCGGGAAGGGCTTGCAGCCGCGCGCCGGCACGAAGTCGAACTTCGCCGGGACCGAGGCCAGGGTGAGCGCGCCGCTGGCAGCGTCCACCGACAGGAAGCGCTCGGCGCTGGAGGAGTACACGGTGAAGTCGCCGGCCGCATCGGTGTCGATGGTCCAGTCCGCCGTCTCGCCCGGCTGGGTCACGCTGCCGACGGCGGCGCCGGCCGCAGCCATCATCGACTCGTTGTCGGAGAAGAACAGGTACTTGCCCAGGGCGGTGGGCTTCATGAAGAAGGGCGTGGCCTTGGAGGCGTCCGCAGTGGCGGCGTAGCGGCCGTCGCCATCGCGCAGGGCATGGCGCCCGCCTTCCACGGCCTGCAGGCTGTAGCAGGCATTGGCCAT
Organism: Pseudomonadota bacterium; assembly: GCA_052035235.1. Lineage (GTDB taxonomy): Bacteria > Pseudomonadota > Gammaproteobacteria > Nevskiales > Nevskiaceae > Solimonas_A. The sequence goes on from JBPOHT010000016.1 coordinate 22,230, forward strand.
GTCGTAGCGTGTCACCGGCGCGCCGCGCGGCGCGGCGGCTCCGGCGTCCACCGGCTTGCTGGAACCGCAGCCCGATACGCCGAGCACGGCGACCAGCGCCACGCCTCCGAGAACGCGCTTCAGCATGACCCTCTCCCTTTAAGTTTTTATCAACGCGCGAAACTAACCAAAGCGGAGTCCCTTGGGGGCTATAGCCGCTAGTAAATATGGCCCGTGCCCGCCGGCGGCCATGCCCGCTATGCTGCGCGCCATGAACCGCTCAGCCCTCGTCTTCATCGCCCTCGGCGCCGCCATCCTGGCCAGCCTGTTCCTGCTGCTGCGTCCGGACTCCAGCGCGCCTGAAGCCACGGCGCCGCAGGTAGCCGCAGGAGCCACGGAAGCACCGGACACGGCCATCACGCCGCCGCCAGGCGCCCTGCCGGGCGAACCCGGCCCGGTGCCGCCGGGCTCCGAGCCCCTGCCCGCCGAACCGGCCATGACCGCGGAGTGGGTGGTGCGCCAGGGCCGGCGCGAATCCGGCCCGGCCGTGGTGGTGCTGAAGGCCGGCGACGAGGTGGAGCTGCGCGTGACCAGCGACAGCAACGACGAACTGCATCTGCACGGCTACGACCTGTCCCTGCCGCTGCGTGCCGGGCAAACCGGCAGCCTGCGCTTCCGCGCCCAGCACAGCGGCCGCTTCGAGCTGGAGCTGCACCACCGCCACCTGGAACTGGCAGCGCTGGAAGTGCGGCCCGAGTAACCGAGCCGGATAGAAGGGGCGGTCTCAACGGGGCGGCAGAGGGTCTACAATGCCCGCCCCGATGGACCACCCCGCGTCACTGTCGCCTCCCCCCGGCCTGCCGGCCCTGGAGACCCCGCTTGCCCGCGAAGGCCATGTCTTCGTGCAGGGCGGTCCGATGCGCGCGCTGCTGGAAGGCCATGGCAGCCTCGCGGACTGGGACCACTTCGCCGATAGCTGGAACGACCTGGCGCTGGACCCTCACATGGCCGATGGCGGCCGCTACCGGCGGCGGCGGCATGCGGTCTACACCGCGGCGGCACAGGGCCCGGTCGAGCGCCAGCCGCACCAGCCGCATTACCAGAGCCTGGACTACAACCGCCTCAACGGCGGCATCGCCCGCTGGTTCGAGCCCATCCAGCCGGAGATCGGCAGCGGCGCCAGCCTGGGCACCCTGCTGGGCTTCTGCCGCGACCTGTTCGGGCGGCTGTCACCACAGGTGGCGCGCTGGCATATCGAGGCCCACCAGTTCCGCATCGAGGCACGCAGCGACGAGGCCGGCCAGCCGACGCCCGAGGGTGTGCACCGTGACGGTGTCGACTGGGTGCTGGTGCTGCTGGTGCATCGGCACAACATCGCCAGCGGCGTCACCACCATCCACCGTCCCGACGGTAGCCCGCTGGGCAGTTTCACGCTGACGGCGCCCTGCGACGCCACGCTGATCGACGACAACCGCGTCTACCACGGCGTGACCGCCGTGCAGCCGCTGGACCCGTCGCAGCCGGCCCATCGTGACGTGCTGGTGCTGACCTTCCGGCGGGAGGCCTGAGGACCGCCCCCGTGGGAGCGACGCAAGTCGCGATCTTCAGCCTCGGAGGGAAAAGATCGCGACTTACGTCGCTCCCACGAGCTCGCCAGGCCAGGAACCGTAGCCCGGTTTGCCGCAGGCAAGCCGGGGCACAAGGCTCCAGGGAGCATCCTGGCCTGCCCCCGAAAAACCGCTCCCCGCCGCCGAGGCGGCAGGCGCTTCAGGCAGCGATGGCGGGCGGCGGCGAACCGGCGAACAGTGCCTTGAGGGCGCCGTCGGTGTAGTCCAGCGCCAGCGTCGAGGTGGAGATGAACCTGGTGCTGCTGATCTTCCAGTCGCCGCCTTCCCTGCGGTACTCGTCCTCGTAGTAGCCGGCGAGCTGGGTCAGGCTCTTGGCCTGGGTGTTGACCAGGAAGTAATGCAGGCTCCAGGTGCCGCGGGCGCGGGTGGCGTCCAGCACCTCGATCTGCGGGTTGGCGCCGTGGTGCATCTCCACCATGTGCGGATGGCAGCCGACGTCCTTGAACAACTGCACCAGGGTGTCGGCATTGTCGAAAGTGCCGACCACGCCGTAGTCGATGTGCAGCTTGCCGTCGACGAAGCAGCCGCGCATGGCGACGGTGTCCTTGCGGTCGCAGGCGAACAGGTAGCGCGCCTTGAGGCTGCGGATCGCTTCGGCGTCTTCCAGCTTCTGCAGGCGGCGTTCGAGGGCCTGGGTGTCCATGACTGCTCCTTGGGGCGGTGAATGCCCGGCAGTTCACCGCAGTCCCGGCCTGGGCGAATCCTCCGTTCGGCTGAAGCCCCCTCGCGCCGGCTGCCGGCGCGAGGGGGCCAGGCTCAATGCATGCGCGGCAAGGTCTGCGAGTGCAGGCCGCTCTCGCGGGAGATGTCGCTCAGGGCCGCGCCGAGGTTCCTGCGGTCCGCAGCGGTGCAGGCCAGGTCGGCCAGGGCGACGATGCCGACCAGGCGCTTGTCCCGGTTGAGCACCGGCAGGCGGCGCACCTGGATGTCGCCCATGTTGCGCACCACGTGCTCGGTGTCCTCGTCCTCGTAGCAGTATTTCACCTCACTGCTCATCGCCTGGCTGACGCGGGCATCGGGGCCCAGGCCCGCGGCGATGCCGCGAATTGCAATGTCGCGGTCGGTGATCATGCCCACCAGGCGGTCGCCCTCGCGCACGGGCAGCGCTCCGGCGTCGATATCGGCCATCAGGGTGGCGGCGTCCCGCAGGCTCATGTCGGGCATGGCCACGCAGACGTCCTGGCTCATGCATTCGCTGACTTTCATGGTTTTGTCGCTCCGGTTGGCGGTCGGCACATCCCTGCCCCAGGCCCGGGATGCCGTCCATAAACGGCCCCGCCGCCAAGGCGGCGGCGGAAGGCTCCCTGCAGATAGGAACCCCTGCCGGAGAGGAGAGTTCCCTTGAGCAACCAAGCTCTAGTCCAAACAGGGGAAGCACCCCTGCCTTGGCAGCCCGTACCGTCTTTGCCAAAGTTCCTGCCGGGGGTGGGTCTGCTGTTGTCCCGTCGCCGCAGTACAAAGCCGCAGTCCCGCGACAACCCGGCATCCTGGCCGGAGAGTGGAGACCCGCGGCACCCAGTCTGTTGTGGGGGAGACGGGATGAAGAAGCTCAGGCAGGTGTTGTTTGCGCTGCTCGCCGTGGCAGCCATCGGGGTGCTGGTGTTCCTGCTGCGCATGACGCAGAGCGTGGATGCCGACCTGCACCGCGCACGCCTGGAACGCATCCAGGTGGTCGGCAACCTCGACGTGCTGCTCAACCGCCAGTTCACCGGCTCGCGCGTGTCCTCGCTGGCCGACTCCGTCACCGACCGCTCCGGCACCACCGGACAGCTCGACACCGCGCTGAACGCGCTGGACAAGGACGTGGGCGCCCTGCGCGGCCTGTCGCCCGAGATCGACAAGGCGCTGGACACCTTCCTCGACACCATCGAGAGCAAGTTCGAGCTGGCCTTCGACTCCGAGGCGCGCAACACGCTGCTGACGCAGCGCCTGATCAACAGCATGGATGCCGTGCCGACCTACGCCGACGCCGTGACGTCGGCGGCGACCGCGGCGCAGGCCGAGGAGGTCCGCAACCTGACGATGCAGGTCAAGACCGAGATCGTGAACTTCGGCGTGACGCCGACGCCGCCGGCCGCTGCCGCCGGCAACATCCGCGCGCTGCTGGAGCAGTTGCAGGCGATGGCGCCCCCCACCCCGGCGCCGGCACCGGTGGCCGAGGGCGAGCCGCAGTTCGAGCCGGAGGATCCTCCCTTCACCAAGGCCGTGAAGGGCCTGCGCGACCGCAGCGAGGAAGTGATCGCCGACAAGACCGAGCTGGTGGCCAAGCTGCGCGACTTCCTCGATCGCCCCACCGGCGCCCAGCTGCAGGCCCTGGAACAGGCCTACATGAGCTGGCATGAAACCCAGGTCGCCGTTGCCAACCAGTACCGGACCTACCTGGCCGCCTACGCCGCCGCGCTGCTGCTGGTGCTGGCCTTCCTCGGCTTCAGGCTGGCCCGCTCCTTCCGCGAGATTGACCGCGCCAACGCCGACCTGTCGCATGCCAACGAGCACCTGGAAGAACAGGTGACCAACCGCACCAAGGACCTCAGCACGGCGCTGCAGGACCTGCGCGCCTCGCAGGCCCAGCTGGTGCAGTCGGAGAAAATGGCTTCGCTGGGTACGATGGTGGCCGGCGTCGCCCACGAGATCAATACACCGCTGGGCTATGCCCGCAGCAACACCGAGATCGTGCGCAACTCGCTGGACGACCTGCGCGGCCTGATCACGGCGCAGGACAAGGCGCTGACCCTGATGACCTCGCAGAACGCCTCCGACGAGGAAGTGGCCGGCGCCCTGGGCGAGGCCGAGAGCCTGCGCGCCACGCTGAACCCCGCCGAGACCATGGAAGACCTGGGCAACCTGCTCAAGGACACCGATTTCGGCCTGGTGCAGATTTCCGACCTGGTGTCCTCGCTGAAGGACTTCTCGCGCGTAGATCGCTCGCGCACCGACCTGTTCGACATCAATTCGGGCATCGACTCGGCGCTGAAGATCGCCAACAACCTGCTGAAGACCCGCATCGAGGTGGTACGCCAGTTCAGCGCGTTGCCGCAGGTGGAATGCTCGCCCTCGCAGCTGAACCAGGTATTCCTGAACCTGTTCACCAACGCGGCGCAGGCCATCGAGGGCGAAGGCAAGATCTACATCCACACCACGGCCGAGGCCGACGGCGTGATCGTGCGCATCCTCGACACCGGCTGCGGCATGACCGAGGAGGTGCGCGCCCGCATCTTCGAGCCGTTCTTCACCACCAAGGCGGTGGGCAAGGGCACGGGCCTGGGCCTGTCGATCGTGTTCCGCATCATCGAGGAGCACGGCGGCCGTATCGACGTGCGCTCCACGGTCGGCAAGGGCAGTGAATTTGTAGTCCGTTTGCCATTGAAGCAGAAGCGCCACAGCGGCGACACTGCCGGCAGCGCGGCACCGGAACTCGCCGCAGCATGAGTCGAGCCAGGGATACCTGGCCAGTTCGTAGTCGAGGAGTCAGTTTCACATGGATGATGTAGCCCCCGCCAAAGCCCGCGTGCTGTTCGTCGACGACGAACCGCGCGTCCTGACCACCATGCGGATGCTGTTCCGCGCCCGCTACGAGGTGTTCTTCGCGGAAAGCGGCCAGGCGGCGCTGGACCTGCTCAAGACCCAGCCGGTGGACGTGATCGTCAGCGACCAGCGCATGCCCGGCATGACTGGCATCGAGATGCTGCGCGCCGCGCGGGACCTGAATCCCAACGCGATGCGCATCCTGCTGACCGGCTACTCCGACCTCAACGCCATCATCGGCTCGATCAACGAAGGCGAGATCTTCCGCTTCGTCAACAAGCCGTGGATGAACGACGACCTGAGCACCACGGTCGCCCGCGCCGTGGCCGCCGCCAAGGCCAGCATGGCCGCCGCCGCGGCCGCGCCTGCGGTCACGGAAGCCATCGACGGCGCCGCCGTGCAGCCCGCCGCCGGTGCGGCCGGCGTGCTGGTGATGGACGACGACCCGCGCGTGCCGCCGCAGATCCAGACCATCCTGGGCCCGACGTTCAAGGTCTACGGCGCCACCTCGATGAACGAGGCCGTGGAGCAGCTGGAGAAGAACCAGATCGGCGTGGTGATCTCCGACACCCGCGTGCAGGACCACCCGGTGGTGAGCCTGATCGGCACGCTCAAGCAGCATCACCCCGAGCTGGTCTCGGTGATCCTGACCGACCGCGCCGACGCCGGCAGCGCCATCGAGCTGATCAACCAGGGCCAGATCTACCGCTTCATCACCAAGCCGATCCACGACAGCCAGTGCAAGATCGCGGTGAACTCCGCCGTGCGCCAGCACCAGCGCCTGGCATCCAGCCCGACGCTGCACCAGCGCTACGAGGTGGAGGCGCCGGCCGTGCCGCCTCCGGTTGCCGCCGGCGGCCCGGGTTTGCTGGATCGGGTGAAGTCGCTGCGGAGTTGGGTGCGGCGGCTGGGTAGCTGAGGCTTAACAATCTTTGAACAGACCCCTTCGCTGGAGACGGCGGAGGGGTTTTTGTTTGGGGTCGCTTTGCTTGGCGCTGCGGAAGGCGGGATGCGCTTCGCTTTCCCGCCCTACTGCACTGCTGCACTGCGTTGGCTGCCTCAGGCATCCCCCTCTCCCCTGCCCCTCTCGCGCGAGGGGAGAGGGGTTCCAAGACTTTCTTTGAATGTCTTGGTGAGCGCAGCGAATGCTTTTGATGTACCGGGTTCCCTTCCAGTAGCGCCTGCCTGGGGGTCGAGTGCAGGGTCGAGCCGGACAGGATGTCCGGCCGAGGGTCCTCAGGCCAGGGATGGCCTGTGGGCCCGACCCGTCGCACTCGATCACCAGGCAGGTTGCCCCGCCAAAGCGGGGCCGCGGATGGAGGGTGTGTTTCTCTTGGTTACTTCTCTTCGCCTAGAGGCGCCTACTGTTGGTTCACAAGAAAAGAGAAGTAACTCGGCCTTGGGCGAAATAAACCAACAGAGATCAACAGCACCTGACCGGCGTAATCGCCGGCACCACGGCTTCATCTACTCAATGATAGCGTCGCCCCTCACCCCCACCCTCTCCCCGCATGCGGGGAGAGGGAGAAAAGATGGTGGCGCCATCCATGGCGGGACAGTGGTTACCTGATTGAGCCCCTGGGGCATTTGGCCGGGCTGGGACATGACATTGAGTCATGTCCCAGTAAGCCAAATGCAATCCATGGCCACCCGTGATTCGCCGCAGGCGATGACATTTAGTCATCGCCAAAGCGCTGCAAATCACCCCCGCATGCGGGGAGAGGGAGTAACTGCAGAGCGTGCCTCGATACACCGCTACGCGGCACTCGGCATGAACGGGTAGCTTGGTAGTCCCAATAAAAAAGCCCCGCAATGGCGGGGCTTCTGAATATCAGCGGGCTTGATCAGCCGCGCTTGAACTTGCCCGCCACGTTGATCACCCCGCTGATCAGCTTGACCATGGCCGGCGGCACCGGCTTGCCTTCGATCATCTGCGTGAGCTGCTTCTTGTACTTGTCCGTGAGCGGCGGGAAGAAGTCGCGCGGGTCCATCAGGGCCGGGCCTTCTTCCATCACGGCGCGCTGGTTGGAGCACTCCAGGAAGGTGGCATGGCCGACCATGCGGCCGATGCCGCTGCTGTTGACGCCGCCGAAAGAGATGTAGGGGTTGGTGCCGGACTGGACCACGTTGTGATTCAACACCGTGCTGCCCGAGGTGGTGTTGTTACGGAAGAACTCCCAGGCGGCCTGGTCCTTGGCGAAGACGTAGAGCGCCAGCGGCTTGTCGCGGCCGCGGATTTCCTTGATCACCTCGTCGCGGTTCTTCCAGGGCTTGACCACGATCACGGGGCCGAAGATCTCTTCCTGCATGATCTTCATGTCCTCGGTCACGTTCATCACCACCGTGGGGGCGATGTAGCGGTCCTCGGCGCGGTACTCGCCGCCCATGACGATCTTGGCGCCCTTGGCCTTGGCGTCTTCCACCAGCGCCTTGATGCGCTCGAAGTGGCGGGCATTGATGATGCGCGGGAACTCGGGGTTCTTGTCGAAACCCTCGCCCTTGGGGTTGTACATGGCGGTGATTTCCTTCACCAGGGCGCTGGTGTAGCGCTCGATGATGGATTCATGGGCCAGGATGTAGTCCGGCGCGATGCAGGCCTGGCCGGCGTTGCACATGCGGCCCCAGGAGGTCTTCAGGGCGGCGTCCTCGACGTCGGCGCTGGGGTCGATGATCGACGGGTTCTTGCCGCCCATCTCCAGCGTGACCGAGGCGAAATGGTCGGCGGCGGCCTTCATGACGATGCGGCCGACCGTGTTGTTGCCGATGTAGAAGATGTGGTTGAACGGACAGGCCAGCAGGGCCTGCGAGACCTCGACACCGCCTTCGATCACGGTGACGTCGCCGTCCGGGAAGGCTTCCTTGACGATCCTGGCGATCAGGGCCGAGGAATGTGGCGCCAGTTCGGAGGGCTTGAGCATCACGGCGTTGCCGGCACCGATGGCACCCAGGGTCGGCAGCAGGCCGATCACGTAGGGGGCGTTCCAGCTCGGCAGCACCAGGGCCATTCCCTTGGCCTCGTAGTGCATGTAGGCCTTCTTGCCCAGGGTCATCAGCGAAGGGCCCTCGGCCAGCTTGGGCTTCATCCAACTGGCGAGGTTGCGCTCGATGAACTCGGCCTCGAACTTGAGCATGACCAGCTCGCCGTCCATGTCCGGCGGCGTCAGGCCGCGCTCGAGGCGGCCGGTTTCGTAGATTTCCTGGCGGTACTTGAGCACCGTGGCCATCAGGCGCTTGATCTTCTCGATGCGCTGGGCGGCAGTGGTGAGGTTGTAGTCCGGCGCCTGGGCGGCGAGACGGTCGAACAGCGGGCGGACGTGGGCGGCCTGGCCGGCGCGGATGTCGACGACAGAACTCATGGCGGTGTCTCGATTCGAAAATGGGTGCGGGATGCCAAGGGAAAAGCCCCCGGAAAACGCACAATGACCGCTTTCGCGGTCATTGTGGTCGTCCGGATGGCTTAGGGGCTGCTCAGTGGCCCGCTCTTGCGGCGGCCTCGGGGGTGAACATGCCCGGGGTCATCGGCGTGTTGACGCGCCACCAGTCCTCGGGCTTGCGCTCGTTGAGCAGGTTGGTGGCCTCGTAGACGCCGGCGGTCAGGTCGTGGAACAGCTGCACGCCACGGTGATGTGCCGAGGATTCCTGCGAGTAGAAGTACAGGATCACGGCGACGCGCCAGAGCTGGTCGCGGCCGTCGTAGTGATCGGCCCAGAGCACCTGCCAGCTGTCCTCGTCGACGTAGATGCGGCGCGTCTTGTACTGGTGGCGCAGGCCCTCGATCAGGTTGGCCTCGAGCACCCAGACCCGGCGCAGCTCGTAGCGCACGTACTTCGGGTTGATGGTGTTGGGGGTGATCAGTTCCTTGTACTTGATCGTCGGGTCGTTGATCTTGAAATTGTGGAACGGCAGGTAGATTTCCTGCTTGCCCAGCAGCTTCCAGTTGTAGCGCTCCGGCGAGCCGTTGAAGCCGTAGTCCTCGTCGGTGGTGTGCAGGCCGGCCGGCGGCACCGGGTAGTCGTAGCCGACCTCCGGCGCCTGGCGCACGCGACGCGTGCCCGGCAGGTACTGCCAGGCCTGGGTCGCGTCCTTGCTGTAGTCGTTGGGCTGGAAGCCCACGGCCACCAGGCCCTTGTCGCGCTCCGGCAGCAGGTAGGCGGTGTAGAAGTAGCTGTTGATACGGTCGGTCAGCGAGCGACGCGTCTTGGGGTCGTTCATCAGGTTCATGGTGAAGAACCTGTTGCGGCCCCAGCCGATGGTGCCGTTGCCGTAGACGTTGGCGATGTCGAGCACGCCCTTCTCGGTCCAGGCACGGTAGGCGGTCTTCACCGACCAGATCGCCTCCAGGCCGCTCTTGGGGATCGGGAAGGTCGGGCCGCCACCGGTGCCGGTCACGCCCTTGCCGCCGTTGACCAGCTCCGACTCCAGCGCGTTCTTCTTGGTGACGTCGCAGGCCCACTGCGGATTGCCGAAGTCACGATGCGTCGGGTAGACGATCATGCTGTAGTTCTGGGGGTACTTCTTGAACAGCTCCTTCTGGCCTGCCGTGAGCTTGGCGGCGTACTTGCTGTAGTTCTGCGCGTTGATCGTGAACAGCGGCTTCTCCGCGGCATAGGGACCCGGCTCGTAGCCATGCTCGCCCTTCATGCCCGGCCACTTGCCGACCCACTGGCCGCCCCATTGGGGGATGCTGCCGTCCTTGTTCGCAGCCTTGGTGCCACCCATGCAATTGAGCTCTGGCCCGTCGAGCTTCGCCGCTTCCGCGGGCGTGAGCTTGGCACTGGCGGTTGCGGGAGCGAGGGCGATGACGAACGCCGCGCTGAGAAAAGCCGTGCAAATCCTGGAACGCATCACTGTCTCCTCCGACTGATGGTTGCCCTACCCCGCGCCCTTTTTCGGGTCTGACGGTGTCCCAGTGTCGGTGAGGGCTCAAACCGGCCGCCTCACCCAAAAACAGTACATTTTTTGCCCGATGATGCTGCACTTCGCAATCCACTTGTGGCATGTTACATTGCAGTCGCAATGTTTTTTGACACAAGACTGCGGCCATGTAGCTGCAGCAGGAGGAGGAAGCCATGCTAGCCACCGAACCCCGTGTCCGTGCCAAGCTGCCGCCGCCGCGGCGTTTACCCGCGCGCGAGGCCGTCGACGCGGAACCCCGCCAGATCGGCGACCTGCTGGGAGCCTTCTATGAGGGCGCCCTGGAGCAGCCACCCTGGCAGCAGGCCCTGAAGATGCTGCAGCAGCGGCTGCAGGCGGCCCATGTCTCCCTGATCCTGCGCCCGCCCACCGCCGAGAATGCCGGCGTGATGATCAACGTCGGCGAGGACCACGACGCCCGCGTGTCCTACGAGAAGCAGTTCTTCGCCGTGGACCCCTTCGTCAGCCTCAAGGAAGGCGAGGTGATGACGCCGGAGGAGCTGATCGGCAAGCAGTGGCTGGAAGGCCCCATGTACCTGGAGTACCTGCGGCCGCAGGACGTGCGCTACGTGCTGGGCGCCGACGTCTACACCGCCGACGGCATCGAGTGCCGCCTGCGCGCCACGCGGCGCCATGACTCCCTGCCCTTCGGCGAGCAGGACAAGGCCCTGTTCCGCTTCATCCTGCCGCACCTGAAGCGCTCGATCCAGATCCAGTCGCGGCTGGACTCGCTGGAGTGCGAGCGGCAGATGCTGGCCGGCACGGTCAACCGCATGCTGCTGGGCGTGATCTCGCTGGCGCAGGGCGGCGAGATCCTGGAGATGAACGACGAGGCGCGCCGCATCCTGGCCGAGCGCGACGGCATCTGGCGCGGGCCCAACGGCCTGCAGGCCGACAACCCCGACGACAAGCGCGAGCTGCAGCGCCTGGTACAGCGCGCGCTGGGCCACGGCAGCGGCAAACCCGGCACGGGCATGGTGGAAGCCATGCCCGTGTCACGGCCCTCCGGCCGCGCGCGCCTGTCGCTGGTGGTCAAGGCGGTGCCGGCGGGGGACTGGTGCGACACACGCAAGCGCCCGGCCGCGGTGATCTTCCTGCGCGACCCGGACTGCAACACCGCCCCGCCCTCGCTGGACCTGGTACGGCGCCTGCTGGGCCTGACCCGGGTGGAATCGCGCATGGCCCTGCTGCTGACCGAGGGCTACACGCTGGACGAAGCGGCCGAGATGATGAACATCCGCCGCAACACGGCACGCACGCACCTGCGCTCGATCTTCTGCAAGACGGGGGTGACGCGGCAGACGATGCTGGTGCGGTTGTTGTTGAGGAGTGTGTTTAGCCTGGGGTGATTTGTCGCGCTTTGGCGATGACTAAATGTCATCGCCTGCGGCGAATCACGGGCGGCCATGGATGGCCGCCCAGGGGCTCATTCAGGTGACCGAGGTCCCGCCATGGATGGCGCCACCGCCTTTCTTCCCACTCCCCTTGCGGGAGAGGGATCGAGGGAGAGGGGGAACCTGCAATGGCTACTAACTGAAAGCTCCCCCTCTCCCCCTACCCCTCTCCCGCAAGGGGAGAGGGGAGAAATAAAAAAAGCCCCGCATCGGCGGGGCTCTTTCGTTGAAGCAGACCAGCCTCACACGTTGTCGAACGCGTGCTTCATCTCCGGCTTCTTTTCCAGGCCCTTGTCGATCTCGACCACGCGGCGGTTGCGCAGTTCGGCGGGCACGGTGGCGGCGTCCATGTAGAACTGCTCGTACCACTGGCGGTTCTGGTAGACCGGGCCGTCGCCGTCGCAGAGCAGCGGGTTGTCGATGCGGATCTTGTTGTGCCAGATCTCCACGTCCTCGCCGAAGGCCTTGTTGGTCAGGTCGACGTACTGCTTGACCATCGCGTCACAGGCTTCCTGGGTCATGCCCGGGAACTTCTTCACCAGCACGCCGAAGCGCAGCTCGAAGCTGTTCTGGTCGATCGGGGTGTGCGAGTTCAGCAGGATCGACTCGACCGGGTAGCCACCCATGGAGCCGAACATGTGGGTGATCTGGTAGGCCGGGCCGTAGTAGCTGGCGATCGTCGTCAGGTACTCCTCCGAGCCGCCCAGCTTGCTGTTGAGGCCGACCATGACCTGGGTGGCCTTGTGGTTCTCGAACAGGTTGGCGAAGTAGACGACGTTGTCCGAACCGTGCACGGACACGAAGTGGGCCATGTCGGCAATGTTGTCGACCAGCTCGCGGCAGTTGACCTTGATGGTCCACTGCACGATGGACCAGTCGGACCACTCCTCGGAGAATACCGGCTCGATGCGCGGGATCGCCACGTCCGGCGTCGGACCGTTGCCTTCCGGGTCGTTCCAGACGAAGAGCATCTTGTTCTCTTCGCAGGTCGGCCAGGACTTCACGCGCGCCTTGGGCGGGATGCGCTTGGCGTAGGGGATCTCGTTGCACACGCCGTCGCCGCCCCAGGCCCAGCCGTGGAACTTGCAGACCACCGACTCGCCCTTGACGCAGCCCAGGGCCAGGTCGGCACCCATGTGCGGGCACCAGGCGTCGATCACGCTGAGCTTGCCGCTCTCGCCCTTGAAGATCACCAGGCGCGTGCCAAAGATGTTGATGCCGTGCGGCTTGCCGTCCTTGTACGGGTCGGCCAGGCCCAGGCAGTGCCAGCCGCGCGCATACCGGTCGGGCGGGGCTTCAGCCTCGATCTTGTGCATCGGCGTCTTGATAACGGCAGCCATGGGGTTTGCTCCTAGGGGCTAATGGGGCGCAGTTTCCCCGGGGTACCGGGGGGGCGCATCATCCGTTTGAGTGAATCAGTTGTATGGTCTACGCCGGCCTTGGCCGGTGACTCCGCCCGTACCCTGCGGGATCACGCAAACCCCTGATTTGTGGCGCCCGGCGGACCCCTGCCCGCTCAAGCGGACCGGGCCTCCAGCCAGCCCTCGGCCTTCAGGAACACCATTGCATCGCGCAAGGATTCCCGCGGCGGCCGGGGAGAAAAGCCCAGTTCACTCCGGGCCTTGTCGTTGAGCACCACGCGGTTCAGCACCGCCTGGCGCAGCACGCCGGCATTGAACTTGGGCGGCTGGCCGCTGAGGCGGGCGGCCGCCAGGGCCAGGGGCAGCGAGGCCCAGCCGACCCACAGCGGCAGCACCGTGCGCGGCATCGGCACGCCGCTGACCTCTTCCCAGATGGCCAGGAAGCGGCGCATGTCCAGCACCTCCCCGGTCAGCAGGTAGCGCTCGCCGCGACGGCCACGGGTGGCGGCGGCGGCGAAGCCGGCGGCCACGTCACGCGCGTCGACGTAGTCGCTGACCACTTCCATCATCACCGGGATGCGGCGGTGGTACAGGTCCAGCAAGGCGCGGCCGAAGATCGAGGGCTCGTAGTCCTCGGGGCCGATCATGTTGCCGGGCATGCAGACCACGGCGTCGAGCCCGCGCTCCCGCACCAGGCCGGCGACCAGGGTCTCGGCCTCGGCCTTGGTGCGGGAGTAGTCGGAGCGCCCCTTCATGTTCAGCGCGCGGGTCTCGTCCAGCGGCAGGGCCAGCGGACGGTGCTCCAGCGCCGAGTGCGAGGAGCAGTGCACCAGGCGGATGCCGCGCTCGGTGCAGGCTTCGGCCACCGTGCGCGTGCCCTCGACGTTGACGCGCTGCATGCTGCCGTCGCGGTCGGGCTCGATGCTGACCTTGGCGGCGAGGTGGAACACGCAGTCCACCCCCTCCAGCAGCCGCGCCACATCCTCGGCCGACAGCACCGAGCCGTGGATCATCTCCACGTCCAGGCCCTGCAGCGAGCGCGGCATGCCACGGCCCGGGGGCTCCAGCACGCGCACGCTGTGCCCTTCGGCCAGCAGCGCCCGCACCAGGGCGCAGCCCAGCCGTCCCCCTCCGCCCGTGACCGCAGCCTTCATCAGTAGGGCCTGTGAGCGCTATGGCGGTCGCCGCGACGGAGACCGTTTTGGCTCAGGGCTAAGTCCCGGCACGCGCGGTGTACTAAACGTACATAAGCGGGACGGGACAACGCCCTGTGCCAAAACGGTCCCGCCCTCCGGGTGCCCCCGTCTTTGCCGCCATGCGGTGTTGTTCGTCGGTCACTTGGAACCACCAAGCTCCCTCCTCCCGCCGTGCCTGGCGGCAAATACGGGGGCATCGCGACGATCGCCATAGCGCTCACAGGCCCTGATGCTTCACGCCGTGCTTGGCCAGGTAGTGGGCGGTGATGTTGGGCGGCTCGGTGAACGGCGTGACGATCTCGAAGACGCGCGAGTAGGTGGCGCGCTTGATCAGCCACTTGCCGTCCACCTTGACGTAGCTGTCGCGGTACAGCGAGGAGCCGTCGGTGTAGATCTTGTTCTTCAGGTCGCAGAACCAGTCCTTCAGGTACCACACGCCGGTGGCCTCGGTGGGCGACTGGAAGTCGATCTCCGGGTGGTTGACGTGGTGGAAGGCGATGGCCTCGGCATGGAAGGCGTAGCCGATGGCTTCCAGGATCTTGTCGCGTCCCTCGGCCTCGAACAGGTAGGTGCCGCCCTCGTAGCGCACGCTGGCATCCTCGGTGAAGAGCGTCTTGAGCTCGGCGAGGTTGGCCGTGTCGATGCAGCGGCAGTAGGCGTACTTCAGGCGCTTGATCAGTTCCAGGTCTTCCAGCGGCAAGGCCATGGGGTTCTCCTCTTTGGATGGTTGGATTTCTTCGGATCGCAGTATTGGAACGGCCGGGCCAGCCGGGCTTCACCCGTTAGGACGAAAGCGCCTGCGGGTCCGGCCTTAACCGGGGGGCGCCGAACGATCCGCCGAACGATCCAGCCCAGGAGCCGATCCGATATCCTTGGCCATCCCCTTTATCCCCTGGAAATCCCTCAATGGACCTGGAAGTCGCCAAGAAAGCCCTGGAAACCGGCATCAAGTTCGTCGCCAACTGCGGCCTGAAGGTCGTGGAGCTGCGCCGCGGCTACGTCAAGTGCCTGGTGCCCTTCGCCGGCAACGGCAACCATATCGGCACCATGTACGCCGGCGCGCTGTTCACCGTGGCGGAGATCCCGGGCGGTGCGCTGTTCCTGTCGTCCTTCGACATGACGCGCTATGCGCCGATCGTCAAGGAGATGAACCTGCGCTTCCTCAAGCCCGCCAAGGGCGACGTGACCATCGAGATCGCGCTGAGCGAGGAGCAGATCGCCGCGATCAGCGCCGAGGCCGACGCCAAGGGCAAGGCCGAGTTCACGCTGGACGGCGAGATCAAGACCGCCGACGGCACCGTGGTGGCAATCAGCCACGGCATCTACCAGATCCGCTCGCTGCAGCGCTTGTAAGAAACGACAAGGGTGAGGGTGGTGCCGTGACGGTTGCGCACATCGCCACCGATTGAAGGCTCCACCCTCACCCCTACCCCTCTCCCGCCCGCGGGAGAGGGATTCAAACCGCTCAGTGGCCCGAGCGCTTGGCCGCCGACTCCGAGAACATCTCCGGCGTCAGGCCGCCCTGGTTCAGCACCCACCACTGCTTCGACTGGTTGACCAGGCGATCGGCGAAGTAGGCGCCCGCGGTGAGGTCGTGGTAGACCGCGACCCCGGCCTGGAAGCCACCGATCTCCGGCGCCCAGAAGTAGTTCACCATGCTGGCGCGCCAGAGGTTGCCGCGGCCGTCGTAATTGTCCACCCACAGCGCGTGCCAGCTGTCTTCGTCGATGTAGAAGGTACGGCGGCCATAGGCGTGGCGGTAGCCGGACTTCACCGTGGCCTCCAGCACCCAGACGCGATGCAGCTCGTAACGCTGGTAGTCGGGGTTCAGGGTGTTGGGTGTCAGCAGGCTGTCGTAGCTGACGGCCGGATCGTTCTGGCGATAGGCGTTGTAGGGGACGTAAATCTCCTTCTTGCCCACCAGCTTCCAGTCGTAGCGCGCCGGCGAACCGTTGAACAGGCGATCGTCATCCACGGTGCGGAAGCCACCCGCGCCCTGCGGCGTGTCGAAGCCGAACTCCGGGGCCTGGCGCACGCGGCGCGTGCCCGGGCTGTAGAACCAGGTCTGGCGGTCGTCGTTGTGGTAGTCGTTGGGATTCCAGCCGATGAACAGTTCGCCGTTCTGGCGCTCCGGCAGCAGGGTGCGCACCTTGAAGAAGGAGTCGATCTGGTCCTGCGAGCTGCGCGTCTGCTTGGGATCGTTGCTCAGCGACAGGATCTTGTAGTCCACCCGACCCCAGGACTTGTTGCCGTTGGCGTAGACCACGGCGGAGTCCGAGATCACCAGCTCGGTCCAGGCGCGGTGCGGCGTGACCATGCTCCAGTGCGCCTCGATGCCGCTCTTGGGGAAGGGGATCGCCGGCGCGCCGCTCACCGCCTGCACGCCCATGCCGTCGTTCACCACCTCGCCGCTGGTGGCGTTCCTCTTCAGGGCCTCGCAGACCTTGGCCGAGTAGGCGAAGTCGCGGTGGCTGGGATACACCGGCATGCGGAAGGACTGCGGGTAGCGCTTGAGCAGTTCCTTCTGTCCTGCCGTGAGCCTGGCCTCGTACTGCGCGGCGTTCTGCGCGGTGATGGTGAACAGCGGCTTCTCGTCGGCATAGGGGCCGGGGCTGTACTTGCCGGGGCCGTTGTAGCCGGGATAGCTGTCGCTCCACTTGCCGGTCCAGGCGGCGACGGAGCCGTCGGCGTTGCCGGCGCGCTCGGCGCCGACGCAGGTGAGCTTGCCGCCGAGCGCGGCGATCTCCTCGGGGGTGCCCTTGGCGTGTGCCGCAGGCAGCGCTGCCGCGAGCAGGCCGGCCGCCAGGATTCGGGCCATGACGTGTTTCATTTCGGATCTCCTCGCAATCAATAGCTGTACTTGACGTTGATCGCGACGTAGTCGCGGTCCGCGTAGGGGCGTTCGGCCAGCGTGGCCGAGCCCAGGTAGGCGTTGTAGCTGACCCCGACCTGCAGGTTCTGCAGGTAGGTGAAGTTGCCGGCCACGCTGAGGCGGCGGTCACCCTGGCCGTAGAGGCTGCCGAAGGAACCGGCCATCGCCGGGTTGCCCTTGGCCAGGTGCGCCCAGGTGATCGGCACCGCCAGGTCCCAGCCCTGGAAGACGTTGCGGTAGTTCAAGGTGGCGATCGCCGAGTAGCCCCAGGCCATCTTGTCGTTGGTCAGCGTGGTGCTGCCCAGCGCGCCCTCCACGTCCTCGACGTGGATGTAGCCGGCCTCGCCCACCAGGCCGATCTCCTGCGACAGGAAGTTGGGCGGCACCGTGTACAGCGACGACAGCAGCACCTGGCTCAGGTCGCCGCGGCTGGAGGTGGGACCGAGCGCGGTGTTGACCAGCATGTTCACGCCCTCGCGGTAGCTCACCTCACCGGCGACGTTGGCGGGGCCCAGGCGCGTGGAGAAGCTGAGCGCCGTCATGTCGATGCCGTCGAAGTAGCCGACGTTGTATGACACCGGGGCGATTACGCCGCCGCCGACGTCGGCGAGGTTCAGCAGCACCGCCGGGTTGGTGTCGTGGTAGCGCAGCCGATACAGGCCGACGTTGGTGGCGCCGCTGATCTGGACCTTCACGCCGACGCCGTACTGGCCGTTGTCGCTGGGCTCGCGGTCGCCGGCGTAGGGGATGCCGACGCCCGGTGCGAACAGCAGCGTCTCGCGGCCCGGACCGGTGACGTCGGAGATCGAGAAGTAGCTGCCGACCGGATCGAGCTCGGTGGGCTTGTACTCCAGGTGGTAGTAGGCCATCAGGCTGGTGCGCGTACCGATGTCCAGCTGGCCGGAGACCTGTGCCACTGGAAGCAGGATGTTCTTGATCTCGGCACCCGGCACGTTGGCCTTGGTGGCGTCGGCAGGGCCCTGGGCGCCGGCGATGCCGGAGAAGAACAGGCTTTCGCCCCAGGCCACCACCTGGCGGCCGCCGCGCAGGTTCAGCTGCACGCTGTCCGACAACGACCAGTCGCCATAGACGTAGGCGTCCAGCACACGGGCGCGGCCGCCGCTGTACTTGCGGGCATCGTCGGTGAATTCGTCGTTGTCGCCGGCCTTGTTGATGGTGCCGGGCGAGTCGTTGTCGTTGCGGCGATGGTAGACGTCGTCATAGAACGCGTCGCCGCGCAGCACCGCACCATAACCACCGCGCGAGAGATAGAACTCGGCCAGCAGGCTGGCGCGGTTGTTGATCAGGCTGCCCGAATCGAAGTTGCGGTCGCCATCGTCGCCGTTCAGCGCGGCCGGCCCGATCAAGGCGCTGTCGGGGCTTTCCGTACGCATGGCCGCGGCATAGCCCAGCGTCAGGTTGTACTTCGCATCCAGGCCGCCGCCGAGATCCAGCGCCCCGGCGAAGGCCGTCCCCTGCACTCCCGCCACGCCGATCAGCGCGGCACCCATGACACCGCGGCGGACAACGAGCCGACGGTCCTTACCCTTGCTTCTCATGTTTTCTCCTCCTTGACGGATGTCGCACCCTACCCCCGTCAGGAGGCCCCGCCTTCCACGCTTTGGTTACATCAAAACGGACTAGACGTGCTCAGCCTTGCTGCATTGCCGCGAAATCGATGACGGCAGGCTCCTGCCGCCCGTCCCACTGCTGGGCCGCCTCGATGCCCTGGGCAAACATGCCGAGCATCTGCGCATTGGCCTCCAGCAGTTCGACGTAGACCTGGTCGCCGAGCTCGGCGGACTGCAGGTAGACGTAGCGCCCCGAAGGCATCTGGATGTCGCAGACCACCTGGAGGCCGCAGGACGCGGCGCGAGCCAGCTGCTCCTCCACGCGCTCGCAGAGGAAGGCCGTGTGGTGCAGGCCGCTGCGGCCAGCATCCAGCGCCGTGCGGTAGGGCGAGGCCGCGTCGTTGCGTTGCTGGATCAGTTCGATCTGCACCTCGCCACGGTACGACAGGGCGATGTCGATCAGCGGCTGGCTGGGAGCCCCGTGATAGACGCACTGCAAGGGGATGTTGCGGATGAACAGCCAGGGCCCGACACCGAGTTGCGTGCTCCAGGCCGAGACCGCCCGATCCAGGTCCTCCACCACGTAACCCAGCTGCCGCACCGGGCCGAAACTGCCGGGTGCCATGGCTTGCTTACTCATCACTGTCCTCTCCTCGGTTCGCTATCTAGTCTGGGCAATGAGTGTCCTCAGCACTAGTCCCCGCCACTACATCAACCCGGACGAAGTGTCGCGATCCGGCCGGGCCTAGTCTGGAACGCATCTGCAACACGAGGTGCGATATGAAAGCCCATACCCTGCTTTATCCGGTCGAGCGCCTGGACCCGGCGATCGGCTTCTTCCGAGATGCCCTGGGCCTGCCCTTGAAGTTCCGCGACGGCGACCGCTACGCCGCGCTGGATGCCGGGGGGCTGACGCTGGGGCTGGCCGCGGGTGAAGAGCGCATCGTCGACGAGCCTGCGCTGGCCTTCCGCGTCGACGATCTCGATGCGGCGCTGGCCCGGCTGCTCGAGCAGGGCGCCGACATCCTGCGCCCGCCCGAGGATGGCCCGCACGAGCGGCGCGCTGTATTGCGGGCGCCTGGCGGCCATCCCTTGATCGTCAGCACGAAGCGTTAAAACCTTTTCCGTTCACCCTGAGTTCCGAGCTTGTCGAAGGATCGAAGGGCAAACCAACCTGAGCCTCGGTTCCCGTTCCGTTCATGCTTCGACAGGCTCAGCACGAACGGAACCATGAGATCCGGAGATTGAACATGCCGACTTCCCAATTCGACCCGCGCGAATTCCGCGCCACGCTGGGCACCTTCACCACCGGCGTCACGATCATCACCGCACGCGGCGCGGACGGCCTGCCCGTGGGCGTCACCGCCAACAGCTTCAACTCGGTGTCGCTGGATCCGCCGATGGTGCTGTGGAGCCTGGCGAAGAGCTCGCGCAGCCTGCAGGCCTTCCAGCAGGCCGGCCATTTCGCCGTGCATATCCTGTCCGCCGGGCAGGAGGAACTGTCGAACCGCTTTGCGAAAAGCGGCGCCGACAAGTTCAACGGCGTGGACCTCGGCGAGGCGGCCGGCGGCGCGCCGCTGCTGCCGGACTGCAGCGCGCGCCTGCAATGCCGCACGTCCTTCGTCTACGAGGGCGGCGATCACCTGATCTTCGTCGGCGAGGTCGTGGCCTTCGACCGCAGCGGCCTGCCGCCGCTGGTGTTCCAGGCCGGCAGGTACGCCGTGGCCACGCGCAAGGTGGCGGCGCCGGCGCCCGCGGCGACGCTCGATGCCGGCTGGAGCGAGGATCACCTGCCCTACCTGCTGGGCCGTGCCTATTTCCAGGTGTACTTCCGCATCCGTGAGCAGGTGCGCGCTGACGGCCTCAGCGACGACGAGTACTTCATCCTCAGTACCCTGGCGGTGCGCGACGGGCGCACGCAGGCCGAGATCGAGGCCGGGCTCTCGCATGCCGGCTGCAACTGCGGTTTCCCGGTGCTGGCGGGCCTGCGCCAGCGCGGCCTGCTGCGCGGCCAGGACAGCCCGCGCGACCTGCTGTGGTTCCTCAGCGACGAGGGACGACGCCGCACCCTGCAACTGATCGCCGCCGCCAAGGACATCGAGTCCACGGTGCTGGACGGCCTCGGCGAATGGGATGCCGTGGCGCTGAAGAACCTGCTGAAGCAACTGGTGCTGAGCACCGATCCCGGGCTGCCCGATCTGTGGAGCCCGCCCTCTCTCCACACTGCGACAGCAGCAGCCTGAAGCATGAGCGCAATACTGAATTTCCAGGGCGGCGTCGCCGTCATCACCGGAGCCGCCAGCGGCATCGGCAGCGGCCTGGTGCGCCAGGCCCTGGCCGAAGGCATGCGCGTGGTGGCGGCCGACGTGCAGGCCGAACGCCTGCGTGAGTTCGTCGCCGGGCTGGAGGGCGAGATCCTGGCGGTGCCGACCGACGTCAGCGATCCGGAGTCGGTGGAGGCCCTGGCGCGGCGCGCCTGGCAGGCCTACGGCGGCGTGGACCTGCTGTTCAACAACGCCGGCATCATGGCTACCGGTTTCTCGTGGCAGGTGGAGCCGGCACGCTGGCGCCGCAGTTTCGAGGTCAACGTGCATGGCATCCACCATGCGCTGCGTGCCTTCGTGCCGCGCCTGCTTGCCCAGGGCCGGCCGGCGCAGATCGTCAATACCGCCTCGGTCGGCGGCTTCCTGGCCAGCCCGCTGATGTCGCCCTATTCCGCCACCAAGTTCGCGGTGGTGGCGCTGACCGAGTCACTGCGCGGCGAGCTGGAGATGCTGGGCAGCCCGGTGGGTGTTTCGTTGCTGGCGCCGGGGCCGGTGATCAGCGGCATCTTCGACGATCCTTTCGGCCCGCAGGCACAACAGGAGCCCGCGGTGCGGCAGTTCGTGGAGCTGATGCGCGGCATGCTGCAGCAGAATGGCCTGACGCCGGAAGCCTTCGCGCAGCGCGTGTTCGACGACCTGCGCCAGCGCCAGTTCTGGCTGATCCCCCAGCCCGAGGCCTTCGACGAGCTGTTCCGCCAGAAGGCGGCGGATGTATTGGCGCGGCGCAACCCGGTGCTGCCGTCATTTTGAGATCCGGCGGCTACCGCGGAGCCATGGATGCCATGTCGGCGAAAGCCGATATCCGATCGATCTGGCGGTCACTCCCTTGCGGGACTGGATACCGGCTTTCGCCGGTATGACGGCATTTCCACACGCAGCAGCGGCTTTCGCCAGCGGGTGAGTGTCCCGGCCCTCAACGGGCCGGGACACGGACTGTACGACTCAGAGCCCTGACAGCGGCGCGAACTCGAAAGACGGGTTGGCGGTGGCGCCGGACTCGCTGTAGTAGTCCAGCATGCGCAGCTTCCAGCGCTGTCCGTTGGCGGCCACGACGATGTACACCACCTCGCGCGGCGAGATGTGGTGGATGCCCTCGCCGTCATCGCAGAAGCCGGAGTAGTAGTACCAGCCGTGGTCGCCATTGATGCCGCCGCAGGCGGGCCGTGCCGGCGTCTCCGCCAGCGGATAGGTGGTGAAGGCCAGCGCGCTGGCGGTATCGGTGTGGAAGTCCGCCGCCAGCGGCACGCTGCTGCGGGCGGCCCAGTCGTCGCGCAGGATGCCGTGGATCTCGACGATGCCGGTGCCGGAGCTGCCGCCGTTGACCTTGATGTCGGAGCGGCGCAGGGCGATGTCCCAACCGGTGGCGTCGTTGGTGGGCTCCGTGGGCACCACCTGCTGCTTGCCGGAGAACTGGATGTGGACCCAGGCCGCCTCGTCGCTGGCATCGACCTTGGCGATGGTGCTGCCGCCACTGCCGGCCGCGAACGTGGCACGGCCCAGGGGTGCGACCGGTGCGGCCCCGCCGCCGGAGCAACTGCCAGCGGAGGTGATGCGCTGGATGTCGAAGGTCGGGCGGCGGTCGCCGTATCCGGTCATGCGCAGCTTGTAGTAGCGGCATTCCACCGTGCTGATGACGTAGCCGACGTTGGCGCGGGCGGTGGTCGCTCCGCCGGAGCGGCGATACCAGCCGTGATCGACGAGCGCCCTGTCGGCAGCGGGCGTCGTGCCCATCGCCAGCCTGGGGCTGCCCAGGAAACCGGATTCGTCCGTGACGTAATCCACGGCGTTGCGCGGCGGCGCCTGCGTCACGGTATCGAAGGGCCAGGCCGTGCCTTCAGTCACCTTCTCGCCATAGACGCTCACCGGGTCGCCGCCCGGCGGGGCGCCGGATACGCCGCCGTTGAGCTTGATGTCCTGCGCCTTGAAGGCGATGTCCCAGGCGTCGCTGGCGGCGGGATCGGCGGGCGTCACCTGCGTCTGCGTATCCAGGTCGATGTACACCCAGCCGTCGCCGCTGGCGTCGATGCTGGCCTGGTAGTAGCCGGCGACGTGCCGGCTGAACGCGGCCTGTGCGCCGCCGGGGCCCGGCAGCGCGGATTCACCGTCCGGGTTCGAGGGCGAGATGTCGCCGGTGCAGCCGGCGATCAGCAGGGCGGCGGCGGCGAGCGCGGCGCGCATCAGCGGAAATTCCATGTCAGCTCCAGGTAGGCGGCGCGCGGTGCGATCGGCAGGTACTGCGGATCGCCCTCGTCGAGCAGGTTGTCCATGCCCACCGCAAGGTTCAGGTGCTCCCAGCGCAGCCATTCGGCGCGCAGGTCGAACAGCGCATACGCGTCCGCCGTGCCGGCGGGGGTCGGCGTGCCGCCGGTATCCAGGTCCACCGCGAAGGTCCGCGAGCCGATCCAGACGCCGCGCAGCTGCAGGGCATAGGCGGGCTGCTCGTAGCGCAGGACGGCGTTGGCGCGATGCTCCGGACGGCCGCTGAGGGTCTCGCCGGTGTCGTCGTCGCGCGCGCGCAGCCAGCCGTAGCCCAGCTGCAGTTCCAGCGGCTGCCAGGGCTGCAGGCGCGCCTGGGCGTCGAGCCCGGTCAGCGTGGCGGAGGACACGTTGCGGTAGGAGAAGACGATGGGCGGACCGGCATCGGTCTGGATCACGTCGATCAGGTCGCTGACGCGGTTGTGGTAGGCGCCCAAGGAGAAGCTGGCGCGTTCGCCGGCCAGCCAGGTGGCGCCGAGGTTGAAGCCGTTGCTGCGCTCGGGCTTGAGGTCTGGATTGCCTTCCACGCGGTAGCCGACGCCGGGGTTTTCGAACAGCAGCAGCAGTTGCTTGAAGTCCGGCGCACGGTAGCCGCGGCCGTAGCCGGCGCGCAGCACCCAGTCGTCCGACAGCGCGTAGCGCGCGGCCAGCTTGGGCGAGAACTGGTCGCCGAACTGCGAATCGCGGTCGTAGCGCAGGCCCGGCACCAGGGTCAGGCGGCCTTCGCGCCATTCCGGGGTCCACTCGTCCTGCGCGTACACCGCCTGGCGATCACGCTCGCCGGTGTGGTCGAGGCGGTCTGCTTGCAGGCGCTCGAACTGCGCCTCCAGGCCGCCGATCAGGCGATGTGCGCCACGACGATGCTCGACCTGCGCCGCACCGACATAGATTTCATCCAGCGTCTCCTCGTCCAGCGCGACGACGCCGTCGGCGCGGTTGGTCTGCAGGAACTGGTCGAAGTAGCGGTTGTAGTAGAGATCGCCGCTGATGTCGGTGTTGGCGTCGAGCGCGTAACGCGGCGCGGCGCCGACGCGTACTTCTTCCACGCGCTTGTGGGTGTTGAAGTAGCGGTTGGCGCTGCCGCCGTCAATGCGCTTGCCGTCGTCCAGCACGTAGGAGCCGGACAGGCCGAGACTGGCGCGCTCGTCGATCCGCCAGTCGGCGTTGGTGGAGAGGAAGCGGCTGTCGCCGTCGACGCCATCATTGGACGGCGTGGCGCTGTTCAGGTCATACGACTCCAGCCGGGAGATGCCGGCGGCGCTGTTGCCCTCCACCGGGCCCAGCGTCCAGCCGGCGTGGCCGTGCAGGTCGAGGTTCTGGTCGTCATCGATACGCGCGGTGACCGAGTCGCCGCTGTCGCGACCGCCGCGGCGGGTGATGATGTTGATCACGCCACCGAGTGCGTCGGCACCGTAGAGCGCGGAGCTGGGGCCCTTCACGATCTCGATGCGGTCAACGTCGCCGATGGGCAGGCGCGACAGGTCGATGGCGCCGTTGATGCGGCCGATCATGCGGCGGCCGTCCACCAGGATCAGCACGTGCTCGGAAGACAGGCCCTGCAGCTCGATGCGGCTGCCGCGGCCGGCGGAACGGGTGGCATAGACCCCGCCCTCGCGCTCCAGCAGCTCGGCGACATCGCGCGCGCCGCTGCGGCGGATGTCCTCGGCATCGATCAACTGCACGTCCACCGGGCTTTCGTCCAGGGTGTGCGCGGTGCGGGTGCCGGTGACCACGACCGGCTGCAGCACCACCGGCTTGGCCTGGGCCGGCGCGGCCAAGGCGGGCACCGGCGGTGGTGTATCGGGCAGCGGGATGGTCGGGGTGTCCGGAGTGGCGGTGGCCGGCTCCTGTGCCAGGGCGGCAAACGGCCCAAGGGCCAGGAACATCCCCACCGCGGCCGGCCAGAGGCGGCGCGCGTACTTGTCGTTGTTGGTCACCCGAAACTCCCGCGGCGTGGACGAAAGGGCCCGGTCCCGCCTAAAGATTGAAAATGCGAAGCATTCTCAAGTGAGAGTTTGAAGGATGCGAATCGTTCTCGTCAACGAGAATCGGGGTTCAGATGCCCCCAACGCTTCAGTCCAGCAGGTCTACCCGCACCTGGGTACTGCTCTGGCTGCTGCGGCTGATCTCGCCCTGGCTGAGCAGGCCCCTGGAGGCGTCCCGGGACTGTTCCACGTTGCCGCCGAGCTCCACCCACTCGCCCAGGGGAACGATAACGACGTTACTGGTGTTGCGCGAGCTGATGCTGCCGTCGTGCTGCGGGGTCTGCTGCTGCGCCTCGATCTCCAAGCGCACGCGATCACCCACCAGGCGCGGCACCACCGTGAAACCGGTACTGCTGTCGACGTATTCGCTGCGCTGCACGACGACGCCGTTGGGCAGGCGCTCGCGCACCTGGTAGGGCACGGCACCGCCGAGGCTGATGCGGGCCTCGCGCCCCTCCTCCGCCCGGACCTGCTGGCTGATGCCGCTGTCCTCGCGCCGCTCGCGCTCACCGACCTGCCACTCGACGTCGCGCGGCACGCGCCCGTCCGGGCCTGGCACCACGAGGCTGCCGTCACCGCGGCGGTAGGTGCCGGAGACGCCGATGTTGCGGCCGTCCTGGCTCGTGAGGCCACCCTGGCGCACCGAGATCATCATCTGGCGTGCGGCGCGGTCGAACTGGTCCAGTAGCGTGCGCAGCTCGGCCATCTGGGTCGGCGTGGCTCGCACGATCAGCTTGTTGTCGTAGACGCTGGCACTGCCGGGACCCGCCACCGACTCGACCAGCGGCACCAGCTCCAGCGCCGCGCGATGGCGCGGCTCGATCACGTCGGTGGCCAGTTGCGCGAAGGCCGAGGCCGGCAGCAGGGCGGACAGCAACAGCAGGGTGCGCAGCGTCATCGTTGCTCCTTGGGAGGAACCGGTGCGGCCATCTTGCCCGACGGGGACGCGGCCGGACTGTGACCCGGTCGACGCGCCGCCCAGTTCACATAGGCGGTGGCGGCCTGCTCCGCCTCCGCCTCCACCACGCGGTAATCGTGCACGTAGCGCTGCGCGAAGCCGTCCACGCCCCATCGGGTGAACTGGTCCACGTGCCAGAGCTCATGAGCCCATAGCTCGGCGTTGGCAAGGGCATCCGCTTCGCGCGCGAACACCACCACCTCGTTCAGCGTGATCGCGGCGCGGTCGCCGTACTGGATGACGTTGAGCTGCAGCGATACCTCGCTGCCGCCGCCGGCCCGCCAGCGCACGCGATCCAGCAGCTCGTCACGGAAGTAACCGCGCAGGCGCTCGCGCATGGCGGCCGGCAAGGGCTGCGTACCCGCCGACAGGGCCTCCTGCCGCGACCTCAGGATGGCGTCGCGCAGCAGCGGTGCCGCATAGACCTCCGCCTGCTGCCGCATCTGCCCCAGGGCCTCGGGGTCGAGTTCGAAGGTCCAGGATTCGGCCTGGGCCATGGGAGTGGCGGCCAGCCCGGCGGCAAGCAGGCCTGCGGCGAGGGAGAAGTGTCTGGTTGCAATCATGTTCCCGTAGACCGCTGCGGCGCCCTGGGGTTCTGGGGCAAGAGGTACTACAGCGCCCGGCCGCTGTCCCGCACCTGAATGTTCGCGCGGTCAATGCCGGGCATGGTGGCTTGGCCGATACTCGGGAAAACACCACAAGGAGGAGATCATGGATCTTCAGGGCAAGACCGTCGTACTGACCGGCGCCTCCGGCGGCATCGGCGAGGAAGCCGCCCGGCAACTGGCGCGAGCCGGCGCCCGTGTCTGCCTGGTGGCACGCCGCGCCGAGGAACTGCAGCGCGTGCAGCAGGCGATCGAAGCCGACGGCGGCTGGGCTCGCAGTTACGCCTGCGACCTGTCGGACCCCGCCGATCTCGAGCGCTGCGCCGACCTGCTGCTGGCGGAGAACCCGCGCATCGACGTGCTGGTGAACAACGCGGCCCGCTCGATCCGCCGGCCGATCCGCGAGGCGCTGGACCGCGTGCACGACTACGAGCGCACGATGCAGATCAATTACTTCGGCGCGCTGCGGCTGACCCTGCGGCTGCTGCCGCGCTTCCTGGACCAGGGAGCCGGGCACGTGGTGAACATCTCCACCATGTCGTCGCAGGTACCGATCCCGCTGTTCTCGGCCTACCTGGCCAGCAAGAGCGCGCTGGAGTCGTTCTCGCGCTCGCTGAACGCAGAGCTGGCGCACAAGGGCGTGACCTCCACGGTGGTGTACTTCCCGATGGTGCGCACTCCGATGTCATCGAAGACCGCGATCTACAAGCACATGCCGATGATGGACACGGTGAAGGCCGCCGGCTGGATCGTGGAGGCGGCGGCCAAGCGCCCTGCCCGCGTCAGCAGCCCGCTGGGTACGCTGGGCGGCCTGGCGATGGCGGCGCTGCCGGGGGTGGTGACCAAGCTCAGCCAGCCGCTGTTCCGACAGATGGACAAGCAGCTCAAGCGCAAGCTGGACAGCGACAGGGGCTGAGGCAACAGGCGACCGCGAATCGGTCCGAGGGCCGGGCCAGCGAACCGAACGCAGGCGGTCAGCACCTCAACGAAAAACGGCCGCTTGCGCGGCCGTTTTTCGTATTGCTTGCCTGATTCAGGGCGCCGGTGCGTTGGCGCTGCGCTCCAGGTTCTGCGTGCCCTTGACGGAGCCGCGGGTGGCACTGATCTCCACCGTGCGTCCCGCCAGCGGCGAGCGGCCCGGGGTGGCGCGGCCCTGCGAACCCGTGGCGTTGCTGATCGTCACCGTGTCGGAGTTGGACGCCCAGGTCACGTGGCGGGTCACCACCAGCTCGCTGGTACCAGTGCTGTCGGTGAAGGTGCCGGTGGCGACGAACTGCAGCGGCGCGCTGTTGTTGAACAGCGAGGCACCGGTCGGCGTCACCACCAGGGCCGTCAGCGTGGCATTGCTCACGCGCACGGGATTGGAGTCTTCGAGCGTACCCAGCTTGGCGATGACCACCGTGCTGGTGGGCACCGTCGATACCGGCGTGATGATGCCGCGGGTCGCCGCATCGTTGCTGACCGTGGCGGCGGCCGACGAGCCGGTGCTCCAGGACACCAGTTCGGTCACGTCGCGAATCTGGCCGTCGGTGTAGCGGGCGCAGGCGCGGGTGCCGGCGGTGTACGAGCGCGGCAGGAAGATGACGGCGTCCGTCGCGTCGTCCGCGGTCACCGCGGCCGGGCAAGGCGCTGCATCGCTGAACACCTGCAACTCCACCGGGGTCGCCGCATTCACGGTCAACTGGGCGGTGTTCTTGATGTCGGTGCCGCCACGCAGGGCCGTGATGGTGATCGGACCACCCTGCGCCTTGGCGGTGGCCAGACCCGCGGTGGCCGGCGAGTTGCTGACCGAGGCGACGTTCGTGTCCGCCGAGCTCCAGGTGACCTGGGTGGTCACGTCCATCTGGAAGGCATCCGTGAACTGGCCACGCGCGGTGAACTGTTGCGTCTTGCCCAAGGCGATATTGCTGGTGGCCGGATCGACCGAGATCGACAGCAGCGTGGCGTCGATGACGTCCAGCGTGGTGTTGCCGGAAACGCCGTTGGGGGCCGTCGCCGTGATGTTGGTCTTGCCCAGCGCGCCGCCGCGGGCGACGCCCTGCGAATCGACGGCATTGCTGACGGTGGCAACGTTGGAGTTCTCCGACGACCAGATCACGCTCTTGGTCACGTCGGCGACGGAGCCATCGGTGAGCGTGGCGGTGGCGGTGAGCTGGCGGGTGAAGCCCTTGGGCACGGCCTCGTCATCCGGCGTGACCAGGATGCTGCTGATCGCCGCACTGTTGACGGTGAGCGTGGCTGCCGGCGAAGTGATGGTGCTGGCGCCCGAGCCATAGGCCGCCTTGATCTCGGTCGTGCCGAGGCTCTGCGACACCACCACTCCCTTGCTGGCGGCGGCGTTGCTAACCGTGGCGACGGCAGGGGTCGCGGAGCTCCAGGTGACCACACCGGTGATCTCAGCCGTCGAGGTCGTCGTGGCAGGGGCAGGGTCGGCGAAGGTGCCGATGGCCTTGTACTGCTTGGACTGGCCGAGCGCCAGGCGTTCGGTAGCCGGCTCGACCGCGATCGAAGCCAGGTCGGCGTCGTTGACGGTGAACCGAGAGTCCGCGCTGTTCACGCCGGACAGCGAGGCCTTGATGTTGGTGGTGCCTGCTGCGACCGTCTTGAGCTGGCCACGGGTGCCGGCGGCATTGCTGATGGTGGCAAAGCCCGTGTTGGAGGATGCCCACAGGACCTGGTTGGTGAGGTCGCTGTTGGTGCCGTCGGTGTACACGCCGGTGGCGGTGAACTGGGTCGTGAAGCCGCCCTTGGCCAGGGCGGAGACCGGAGCCTCGATCAGGATCGAGTTCAGGGTGGCGTTGGTGACGGTGGCGGTGATGGTCCGCACGGTCGCGCTGGACGCGCCCGAGGGGGTGTGGCGGACGGTGATGTCAGCCGTGCCCGGGGCCACGGCCGTCAGCAGGCCAGTGGCGGCACCAACGGTGGCGATCGCCGGATTGCTGCTCTGCCAGGTGGAGCTGGTGGTGACCTCCGTCGGGGTGCCGCCGGTGGACTGCACGGCCAGGGCCTTGAGCTGCAGGGTGGAGCCCTTGCCTAGCGAGGGAGCGGCGGGGTCGATGTCCACGCGCAGCAGGCTGGCGGGGGCGACATTGATAACCAGCTTGGCAGACTTCTCGGTCGTCGTGCCGACCGGCGTGAACCTGGCGATGATTTCGGCGGAGTCGGCGGTATTGCTGACGGCGGTGACCAGGCCCTGGTTCGGGGCGTCGTCGCCAACCGTGGCGGCGGCGGTATTGCCGGACGTCCAGCGGGCCTGGGTGGTGACGTCCTGCGTGGTCACGCCATCCGTGAAGATCAGCGTGGCGGTGAGCTGGCGGGTGGCGCCCTTGGGCAGGCTGCCGGCAACAGCCGAGGTCACCGTCAGGCTGGCCGGAACGGCCGCGCCGAGGGTTACGCTGTATTCACCGGAGACTGCGGCTGCGCTGAGGTTGGCGCGGACGCGGGCCGTGCCGGTAGCGGACAGGGCGGTGATCACGCCGCTGCGGTTGACCGAGGCCAGCGCCGGGGTGAGGGATTCCCAGGTGATGCCCGGGGGGTTGAGCACATCGCTGCCATTGGCAAGGCGGGCCGTGACCTCCAGCGGACGCGTGGCGCCCTTCGGCAGCACGCCAGCGTCCGTTGAACGCACGGTGATCGACGTCACCGTGGTGCCCGGGGTGCCTCCACCCCCGCCACCGCCGCCGCAGGCCGTGACCAGCGCCAGCAGCATGCTGATGATGAGAGCCCGAAGCCCGAAACCGGTCGCGGCACGCTTGTCCATCATGACTCCCCAAATCCTGTTGCGCGGCGGTTGCCGCTGATCGGTGGTGCTGGGGATATGACCGTATCCCGTGCCCGCCGACTTACCCCGTTGATAGACGAGCCTCGGTAGGAGGCCTCGCTCTTGGTGGATTCCAGCCCTGCGAACGACCCGGCCCACCCAAATCGGGAGCCTGGAAATGGCGCTGGAATACTGCCGGAAGAGTAGTACAGCGGGAGGAGGAATATCAACGGTCTCTCAAGGGTTTGCGCGAATTGCACGGTAGTAATTCCGCGCCCCGTGGAGATTGCGGCTATGGCAGGGGGCCATCGCCGCGCATGACGACCGAATCAGGTCCGATCCGGACCTCGCTGTCCCACAGCCAGGACAGGTGCGGATCGGCGCTGCGCAGGATCTCCAGCGCGGCCGGATCGCGCCGCAGGTGCCAGTCCATCCAGGCCAGGGAGTAGCGCCCGGCCAGGTCCAGGCCCCAGGTGGCGGTCGGCAGCAGGGCGTAGTTGGTGTGCTGGGCGTGGGACGAGGCCTCGGCGACGATGAATGCGCGGTCTCCCTGGAGTTTCTCGTAGACCGGCCGCACCACTGCGGGATTAAGGAAGGGGATGGGCGCCACCGGCCCGTCGTGGTCGCCGGTCTGGATCATCACCGGGATGGGGTTGGCGTCAAAGGGCGCGGAGGACTCGCTGATGGGGGCGGCCGCCACCGCCGCCCGCAGGCGCGGCTCCACGGCCTGCAGGGCCAGGGTGGCGATCGCCCCCATGCTGTGGCCGACGACGCCGATCCGGCTGCGGTCCAGCACGCCCGCGACCGGGGAATCCCTCAGCAGGTAGTCCAGGGCGTCCTGGGCGTCCTGCACGTTGTCGCCGGGGTCGCCCTCCCCTTCATCCTCGGAATGGCCCTGGCCGCTGAAGTCGAAGGCGAAGACCAGGTAACCGGCGTCTGCGTACAGCTGGTGCCACCAGCGGTACATCGCCAGGTTGGTGTTGAGCCCTTCCAGCGCCAGGATCACCGGGAATGGGCCGTCCGAAGGCGGCACCTGGGCGCGCTTCGGCAGCACGATCTCGCCATACAGGGTGGTGCCATGGCGGTTCTGGAAGCGCACCGGCACCAGCGCCACGGCGTGGTTGTAGTCCGGGTGGCCATACCAGTGATAGACCTGGTCCAGGCGGGAGCCGTCCTGCAGCTGCGCCAGCGTGGCGCGCACGGTGAAGGCCACCAGGGCCGGGTCGGTGAGATCGCGCAGCGTCGCGCCAGTGGCGACGGGGTCGAACAGGGTGGTGACCACGGCGGCGGGCAGCAGGGCCGGCAGGCGGTCGAGCTGGGTAATCACCGCCTCGATGGGCGCCGGCGCCGGGGGCGGGTCTTCGCCCGGCCCATGGGCCGGCCAGGCCTTGGGCGCGCCGCCACCCGGGGACTCGCTGGCGCCGCAGGCGGCCAGCAGCAGGCTGGCCAACAGAAGTGCGGTATGCCGCGTCATGGATGCTCCCTGGATGTCGTTTTGTCGTTCTGGATATAGCCTTCCACAAGCGGCCGCGGCGCGCACCCGGCTAAAATGCCCCATTACCCCGAGATTCTTGCCCATGCGCCGCCGTAAAGACCCTGATTTCAACCCCGATGAATTCTTCGCCGGCCCCAGCAAGTCGCAGCTGAAGCGCGACATGCTGAGCCTGCAGGACATGGGCACGGCACTGAACGAGCTGCCGCAGGATCGCCTCGACGCGCTGGAGATGAGCGATCGTCTGCGGGAGGCCTTTGCGGAATTGAAGCGGCTGAAGAATGGCGAGGCGCGCCGGCGCCACATGCAGTTCATCGGCAAGCTGCTGCGCGACGAGGACCCGGCGGCCTTCGAGCAGGCCCTGACCGACTACAAGCAGGGCCAGACGCGCGCCGTGCAGGCGCTGCAGGAGCTGGAACGCTGGCGCCAGCGCCTGCTGGCCGACGAAAAGGGCCTGGCGGCCTGGGTGGAAATCCACCCGGCCAGCGATACGCCGGCTTTCCGCAAGCTGGTGGAGCGCGCACGGCACGAGCTGGCGGACGACGAGGAGCACGGTCGCGGTGGCAGCAAGGGGCCGTATTACCGTGACCTGTTCCAGGCGATCCGTGAGGTGTTGCAGAAGAAGGACGCCTGAGCGGTCCTCTCCGCGGCAGCGGCGCGAGTCACAAGGCTCGCCTGCTGCAGCAAGCTTGTTCGCGGCCAACGGCCGCTCCTACATCCAAAGGCATCCAGCCCCACCAAAAAAGAAGGGACGGCGACCCGCAGGCGCCGTCCCCAAGGGCTGACTGTTGTCGGTTTCAGCCGACGTAAATCTCGAACGCCGATTTAGGCGAACCGCACTCCGGACACATCCAGTCCTCGGGCAGCTCCTCGAACGAGGTGCCCGCCGCGATGCCGGCGTCGGGCATGCCGACCGCCGGGTCGTAGATGTAGCCGCAGATGACGCAGATCCATTTCTGCATGGATCAGGCCGCCTTGCGTGCCGCTTCGACGTTGGTTTTCACCAGCAGGCGGTTGATGCGCCGCGCGTTGTGGTGGTTGTAGTCGTACTCCACGTCGCCGTTGCCGTTGACCAGCTCGGCGTTGGGGAAGCGCTTCATCAGTTCCTGCAGCATCAGGCCGCCCTGCACGCGTACCAGGTAGGTGCCGATGCAGAAGTGGGCGCCGGCGCCGAACACCAGGTTGCCGTCGAGGCGGCGCTGGATGTCGAGCTTGCGCGGCTCGGGCCACTTGGCGTCGTCCATCCAGGCGGCGGTGAGGTTGATCAGCACCGACTGGCCCTTCTTGAAGTGCTGGCCGCGCCACTCCAGGTCCTCGGCCACGAAGCGGAACTGCGGGGTCTTGCCGAAGGCGCCGTAGCGCAGCAGCTCGATGATGGCGTTCTCCATCAGCTCCGGCTTCTGCCGCAACAGCTGGTACTGGTCCGGGTTGGAGAGCAGGCCCTGGATGGCGTAGGTGTGCAGGTCGGTGGCGGTATCGGAGCCGGCGACGATCACGGCCTGGATCACCGAGACGATCTGGTAGTCGTTGAGCGAATCGCCGTTGTCGGAGGCCGCCACCAGCTGGCCGACGAAGTCGTCGCCCGGGTGCGGCAGCGCGCGGCGCTCCTTGATCAGGTCCAGGAAGTACTGGAAGCCCGGCAGCGTGTCCTGCATCGCCTTCTCGCGCTCCTTGAGCGGCAGGTTGATGCGGGTGGACTTGACCACGCTCACGGCGAAGTCGTGGAAGAAGGTCTCCATGTTGGTGGGCACGCCGACCATGCGCGAGATGGAGCGCACCGGCAGCTTCTCCGCGATCATGCTGAAGGCGTCGAACTGGTCGGGCGTGCCGATCTCGTCGAAGCACTGCGTGATGAGATCACGGATCTTGGCGTCGATCTTGGCCATCACCGGCTTGGAGAAGGCCGGCATGGTCAGCTTGCGCAGGCGCAGGTGCTGCAGGGGGTCTACCGCGAACAGGCCGGCGTCGATGGCGCGCTCGAAGTGGTTCTGCTGCTCCACCGGCTTGGGCGGCGGCGCGAACTCCCAGTGCTTGTAGTTGGTGGAGAAGCGGTTGTCCTTGAGCATGTCCATCAGCGCCTCGTGGCTGCTGACGACCCACATGCTCAGGTCCTTGTGCCAGGCCACCGGGAACTCCTTCACCAGCTTGTCCCAGGTGGCCCAGGGCGAGCGGATGAAGTCGCGGGAATACGGGTTGAAGATCTTGCCGTCGATCTCGATGCGGGCTGGCGTGTTGCTGGCGCTCATGTGAAATCTCCTCGGTGGTTCAGGGCTTGCCGCTGCCCTTGCGCTGGATGGGCACGGCTCTGTCGGCCGCTGGTGTCGCAAGAAGGTCCGGCGGCAGGGTCTCGCCACGCGCGGCGGCGACGCCGGCCAGCAGGCTGCGGACGGTGAACCGCCACTGCCCGATGCCGGGCTCCACGAACTGCGGATAGGCGCGCCGCACCATGGGTAGCTCGTGCTCGTCGCGCGCGCCGAGCACGCGGCGCGTCTCGATCTTCCAGGGCTCGCCGGCCGCCTCGGCGGCGCGGTTGCCGGTCATGCCGGTGGCGGTGCCAACCACGACGGTGCCCAGGGCATGGAACAGGCTGACGCCCTCGTCGATGCTGAAGCCGTGCAGCGTGATGACGCCCAGGAACTTCTCCAGCAGGTCCACCTCGGCATGCGGGCCCAGGCGGCCACGCTGCAGCTCGGTGATCAGCTGGGGCTCGGCCAGGAAAGACTGCAGCAGCGTCTCGGCGTACTGCAGCGCCACCTCGGACCAGTGCGCGGACTCGGCGGCCGGTGCCTGCCGGCGCAGCATCAGCTCGAAGCTGGCCAGGCGCAGCAGTTCGTCGCGGGTGCCGACGTGGCGGTACAGCGTGGCCAGGCCGATGCCGAGCTGGTCGGCCACCTGCTTCAGGGAGAGGTTGTCCAGTCCCAGCTCCAGGGCCACGGCGACGATCTGCGGCACGGTAACACTCGGCGGCCGGCCGACACGCGGTGCCGCCTGCCCCCTGCCTGCCTTGATCGCCGCGCCGCCGCTCATGTGCCGGTCCTGGTCCCAATACGAGAATTGTTTTGCGAATATATTCTCGAAATTAGGCGAGGACAAGTCTCGAATCACCCTGACCGGCCGTCATACCGGCGAAAGCCGGTATCCAGTCCCGCAACGATGGCCGTCACTTCAGGACTGGATACCGGCTTTCGCCGGTATGACGAATATCTTCTTATCTGATTGAATTCAAATCAGATGATCGGTCCGTAGACCCAGGCGAACAGGTCCAGCAGGAACAGCACGATCATGCTGACCGCCGAGGCCTCCATGAAGGCCCGCGAGGCGCTCCAGCGCTCGCCCTGGGCGCCGGCGAAGTCGTCCTCGTCCATGCGGTAGATGTTGGGGAAGCTGACCAGGAAATACAGCATGTAGCAGACCGAGCCGATGCTGAGCATGCGCGCCATGTCCACGTACCAGACATGCTGCTTGATGCCCTCGTTGACGTAGAAGAAGGTCTCGGCCCAGGCGAAGAAGAAGGCCGTGACCGCGACCGTCAGCGCCCACAGCAGCTTGCGCAGCAGCGGGCTGACGTTGGGGGTCAGCGTGCGCACGCGGCGCATGATCACCACCGAGGCGCTGTGGTACACCACGAAGAACGCGATGGCGTTCAGGTACATGCTCGGCGGGATCTTCTGGAAGGTCTCGCGCGCCGTGGCTTCGTCCGGGCCCAGCAGGAAGGAGTCGAAGTACAGCGTCACCTCGGGGAAGTTGTAGCGCAGCCCCAGGATCTGGAAGAAGTACTCGGTGTGGAAGTAGGTGGCCCAGAACACGTAGGTCGACATGTATATGTTGTACTTGAACCAGTAGCTTTCCACCGCCGGCACGCCGCTGTTGCGGCGCAGCCACCAGGGCAGCAGCAGGCAGTACGGCACCCACATCAGGAAGTTCTGGACGATGTTCCAGAAGTTGCCGGTGTCGAGCCAGCCCATCTGCTGGATCACGGTGTTGAAGACGATGAACACCGGCAGGAACAGCAGGAAGAATTTCTCGCCCCAGGCCTTGTCGGGATTGCGCGAGAACCAGTAGCCGGGGATGCGGCCCGAGGAAGCCGTGGAGGATGCGGTGGCGGTGTTCATGCGTCCCCCTGCGCTGCGGGCGCTTCGGCCTTGACGCTGTTGATGATCTGGAACAACTGCGAGCCCTTGGGATAACCGACGTACTGCGTCAGGAAGACAGCGACGGCGTCGAGTTGGGCATGCGTCAGCTCGCCGCGCAGCATGGCGGAGCGCAGTTGGATGGCCAGCGTGCCGGCCTCGCCCTGTGCGGCGATGGCGCCGATCAGCAGCAGGCGCCGGTCGCGGATGGACAAGGTCTCGTCTGCCCACAACGTGCCGAACAAGGTCTCCAGCATGTAGTCGATGAACGGGCTCTCGCCCTCCCCGGCCGGCAGCGGCACCTTGCCGCAGTAGACCTCGTTGAACAGCTCGACACCCTTCTTGCGGTCGTAACGACTCATGTTTCTCTCCTCCGGTCCGGGCCGCTCAGCTTTCCTGCTCGGCGAGCACGGCCTGGATGTTGTCGCGCAGGTCGTGCACGGTCCACTTGGTGTTGTTGTTGTGGAACAGGCGCGTGTCCACCTGGGCGCGGTCGGTGTAGAACTGCGAGTACCAGCGGCGCAGCTTGGCGATGGGG
Source organism: Pseudomonadota bacterium (assembly GCA_052035235.1). Lineage (GTDB taxonomy): Bacteria > Pseudomonadota > Gammaproteobacteria > Nevskiales > Nevskiaceae > Solimonas_A. The sequence continues at coordinate 58,718 of JBPOHT010000016.1, forward strand.
CCGTCGGCCGCGCAGAGCGTCGGCTCCGGGCGGAACAGCTTGCGCTCCCAGATGTAGACGTCTTCCATGAAGGCCTGGTACGAGGCCTCGCAATAGCCCTGTGCCGCCGCCTCCAGGTGCTCGGGCGGGAAGTTGTCGGCGTTGGCCTTCACGATCACGCCGAACCAGTACTCGATGGTGCTCTCGTCGATCGGGCACCAGGCGGTGAGGATCGCCGAGTCGAACATCTTGGAGTCCTGCGTCTGCCAGGTGTACTGGTAGGCCGGCCCGAAGGTCAGCGAGCGCACGTAGAGCTTGTCGTCCTGCGCGTCGGCGGCCAGGCGCGTGTGCTTGCCCCACATCAGTTCGCCGGTCATGTGGCCGTCCCAGACCGGCAGCCAGGTGTCCACGTCGTAGCCGTGGATCGGCAGCAGGTGGCCCTTGTCCACGGTGTTCTCGATCACCTCGCGCGGATGCGTCTTGATGGTGATCTGGAAGCGGCGCCAACCCTGGGTCCAGCCCTTGGCGTTGAAATCTTCCAGCGGCAGGATGTCGTAGTCCGGCTCGCCGCCCTCGGGGTCGAACCAGATCAGCACGGTGTCGTTGATCTCCAGCGTCTTGAAGGCGCGGGTCTTGGCCTTGGCCGGGATGCTGGCGCAGTACGGGATCTTCACGCACTTGCCAGTGTCGCCGTGGTACTGCCAGTTGTGGAACGGGCACTGCAGCTCGTTGCCGAAGACCTTGCCGGCCGAGAGGTCGGCACCCAGGTGCGGGCAGAAGGCGTCCAGGCAGCGGATCTTGCCGTCCTCGCCGCGGAAGAAGGCCAGGCGCATGCCGAAGTAGTCGCGCGGCACCGGCTCGCCTTGGGGAAACTCGTCGCTCCAGCCCACCATGTGCCAGCCGCGCGCGTAGCGCGGCGAGCCGTCCGCATGCCGCGGGATGGTCAGCAGATTGCGTTGCGCCGTGGCGGCGGAACTGCGCCGCAGGGTCTCGGCTTTGGCGTTCAGGTCCCCGCCCTTCCTGTTGTCCGTATCCATCTGTGTTGCCCTCTCCAGAACCGGCATCCGCCCGGAAACATTTCTTGAACAATGTTTTTGCAGCATGGCGCCGGCGCCCGGCCCGGTTCATCCCCCGACTGCGGTAGAAATGACCGGCGGCGGGGCTAAGATGGGACTGCACCGAGCCACCGGAGTCCCCCCATGCCCGCGTCCTTTCGCGCCCTGCTGCTATGCCTGGCCAGCCTGCCGGCCTTCGCCGCGGCACCCGGCAACTGCACCGAAGCCATCAAGCAAGGTCGTTCTGGCGGCCTGATCAGCTTCCAGTCGGAGGCCCATGCCCGCGAACTGCTGGGCACCGAGGCCGGACGCTACTGCCGCGACCTGGGCGACCCCACGATCACGGAGATCCGCTGCGGTCACGATGCGCCGCGGGACCAGTCCGTGGTGTCTTCGGAGGGCGGCCAGCCGCTGGTGCTGGAGCGCCGCGAGCGCTGGTATTGCTCCGGCGAGATCCGCTGCGCACTGCCGGAGAAGCGCTGCGGCACGGCGGCACCAGCACACTGATACTGCCTTCAGGGTAGAACCCGCCCTGGGGGCGCGGGTTAGGATTCCGCATGCACTACCGTTCCCTGCGCCCCCTGCTGGCCCTTGGCCTGCTGCCCCTGCCTCTATCCGCCGCTCTCGCCGACGAGGCGCCCACGGTGTTGCCGCCGGTGGTCGTCAGCGGCATGCCCTCCCCTCGCCCCGAGTTGGAGGCGCCGGCCGCCATCGCCCGCGTCGATGCCGAGGACCTGGCCTGGACCCAGGCCGGAATCGGGCTGTCGGAAAGCCTGGTGCGCGTGCCGGGCCTGACCGTGCGCAACCGCCAGAACTACGCGCAGGACCTGCAGATCCAGAGCCGCGGCTTTGGCGCCCGCTCCAGTTTCGGCGTGCGCGGCATCCAGTTGCGGCTCGACGGCATCCCGCTGACGGCGCCGGACGGACAGGGCCAGCCCTCGAGCCTGTCGGTGACCTCGCTGGATCACATCGAGGTGTTGCGCGGGCCGCTGGCCTATCCCTACGGCAATGCCTCCGGCGGCGTGATCGCCGCGTTCTCGGCACCGCCGCCCGCCGCGCTGACCTTCGGCAGCCGCGTGGTGATGGGCAGTGACGACACCTGGCGCGCCTCGGCCTCGGCCGCCGGGCAGGCGCTGGACGGCAAGCTCGGCTATCGCGTCGAGGGCCTGCGCTTCATGACCGACGGCTACCGCGAGCACAGCGCCGCGCGCCGCGACCAGGTGGCGGCGACGGCCAGTTGGCAGATCGACGGGACCAAGCGCCTGGGCCTGGTGTTCAACAGCCTGTCGCAGCCTGATGCGCAGGACCCGTTGGGCTTGAGCCGCGCGCAGTACGAAGCGGACCCGCGTCAGGTGGACCCCGGCGCCAATACCTTCAACACACGCAAGAGCCTCAACGACCGCATCGGCGGCCTGCGCTACGAGCAGCAACTGGCCAATGGCGACAGCCTGGAGTTGGTGACCTACGGCAGCTCGCGCGCGGTACGGCAGTTCCAGTCGATCCCGGTCAACACCCAGCAGACGCAACCGCGAAATTCCGGCGGCGTAATTGATCTGGAGCGCGAGGGCTACGGCAGCGATGGCCGTTACAACTGGAAGCTGTCGCGCGGCACGATCAGCGCCGGACTGCAGTGGCAGACCCTGAACGAGAACCGCAAGGGCTACGAGAACTTCGTCGGCGCCTCCACCGGCGTGCTGGGCGCGCTGCGGCGTGACGAGGACAACCAGGTGGACAGCCTCGACCAGTTCCTGTCCGCCGACTGGGCGCTGTCGGAGCGCTGGACCGTGCTGGGCGCGCTGCGCCGCAGCGAGGTGGACTTCGAATCCCAGGACCACTACATCACCGGCGCCAATACCGACGACAGCGGCGACAAGCGCTACAGCGCCACCACGCCGGCGCTGGCCCTGCGCTACGCCTGGAGCCCGGGCAGCAGCGTCTACGGCAGCTGGGGCCGTGGCTTCGAGACGCCCACCTTCACCGAGCTGTCCTACAAGCCGGACGGCAGCGGCGGTCTCAACCTGGATCTGCGCGCCTCGCGCAGCCAGACCTTCGAGCTGGGCTGGAAGCGCGCCTTGCCGCGCGGCGGACTGTTCACGCTGGCGTTGTTCGACACCCGCGCGGAGGACGACATCGTGCCTGCCGTCAACAGCGGCGGCCGCGCCAGCTTCCAGAATGCCGATACGCAGCGGCGCGGCGTGGAAGCAGGGCTGACGCTGAGGATCGGCCGCGACTGGTCGCTGCAGCTGGCGGCAGACTATATCGACGCGGAGTTCGCCAAAACCTTCGACTATGTCTCCGGCGGCGTCACCCGGGACGTGAACAAGGGCAACCGGATCCCCGGCATCGGCCGGAACAACGCCTGGGCGGAACTGGCCTGGCGCCGCGCCCTGCCCGGCTGGTCGGCGGCGGTGGACCTGCGTCACTCGGGCAGCGTGGCAGTGAACGATATTAATAGCGACGAAGCCGAGTCCTATCGCGTGCTCAACGCCCGCCTGGGCTGGCTGCGCCCTTACGGCCGTGGCAGCTTCGGCGCCTTCGTGCGCGTGGACAACCTGCTGGACAAGACCTATTCGGGATCGGTGATCGTCAACGAGGGCAACGGCCGCTTCTTCGAGCCGGCGCCGGACCGCAGCTGGTTCGCGGGCGTGGAGATGAATTTCACGCCATAGCACGGGCCGGAGTGCGCCGTGCGGGCTAGAATCCGGCCTTACCTCTCTCGCAATACTCCATGACCGTACCCCTCGGCGATGAACTGGCAAGGCTGGGCTGGACCGCCGCGCTGACGGCGGCACTAGAGCAGTTGCCGCCGGTGCCGGGACGGCCGGTGCGGATCGTCGAGCAGCATCGCAGCGAGTACCGCGTCAACGACGGCGAGCGCGAGTTCAGCGCCCGCAACCATCCCGCGCTGCATCAGGCACTGGCCAAGGACGATGACGGTATCGCGGTGGGCGACTGGGCGCGCTACCAGGACGAGGGCGACTGGCTGACCCAGCTCATACCCCGCCGCAGCCTGCTGGAACGCACACGCGAGGACGGCCGCCGCCAGCGGCTGGTAGCCAATGTCGATACCGCCCTGCTGGTGATGGGCATGGATGGCGACTTCAGCCCCGAGCGCCTGCTGCGCTACCGGCTGATGGCCGTGGCCGGTGGCGTGACGCCGGTGCTGCTGCTGACCAAGCTCGACCGCGCCCAGGATGCCGAGGCCCAGCGCCGCGAGATCGCCGGCCTGGCGCCCGACACCGCCGTGGTCATGCTCGACGCGCGAAGCCCGCAGGTGCCGGAACTGCTCGCTCCCTGGCTTGCGCCGGGGCAGACACTGGTGCTGCTCGGCTCCTCCGGCGTCGGCAAGTCCACGCTGATGAACAGCCTGCTGGGCACCGACACACAGCGCACCGGCGCCACCCAAGACCACCAGGAAGACCTGGGCCGCCACACCACCACGGCCCGCTTCCTGCGGCGCCTGCCGGGCGGCGCCTGCCTGATCGACACGCCGGGTTTGCGCGAGCTGAAGCTGTCGGAAGAACAGGCCAAGGTCGAAGACGACTTTGCGGATGTCCGGCAACTGGCGGCCCAGTGCCGCTTCAGCGACTGCAAGCACCAGCGTGAGCCCGGTTGTGCGGTGGTGCGCGAGCTCAAGCCGCAGCGCATCGCGGCCTGGCGCGACAGCCTGGCGCCGAGGAAGGTGGAGAGGAAACCGGGGAAGTTCCGGCGCGGCAAGTCGTAGGGAATCTCTGGGTAGCTGCGGTTCGCCCTGAAGTCTGCTGAAGGGTGGGCGGCAACTGATTGGCAGACCTGGAGGGAAGTCCGTTCATGCTTCGACAGGCTCAGCACGAACGGACCTCTTCAGGAGTTCCCTAGGACTTCTTGCTGCCCATCATCGCTTTCAGGTCCGCGAACGGATTGCCGGTAGCCACCGTCTGGCTGCTCTCCCCCGAAGCCTTGCGGCCATCGTTGTCGGTATAGCGCGAGTGCTCGTTGTCGTGGCAGTACAGGCACAGCAGTTCCCAGTTGCTGCCGTCCTCGGGGTTGTAGTCGTGGTTGTGGTTCTTGTGGTGCACCGTCAGCTCGCGCAGGTTCGTGCGCGTGAACTCGCGCGCGCAGCGGCCACAGACCCAGGGATACATCTTCAGGGCGCGCTCGCGGTAACCGGCGTCACGCTGCGCGGCGTTGCGCTGGGCGTCGGCGACGATCTGGTCGAGCCGGGCGTTGTCGATCGTGGTTTTCTTGATGACCATGTGGGCGACTCCTGATCAGGCGCTGCGAGTACGGCGGGGCTTGGCGGCCGCCATGCCCTGGATGCGCCGCCAGGGTTGCGCTTCTTCCAGCGCGTAGGCCAGCTCCAGCAGCGTGCGCTCGTCGCCATGCGCGGCGGAAAGCTGCACGCCGATCGGCAGTCCTTCCGCGCTGCTGCCCACGGGCAGCGAGATGCCGGGGCTGCCGCAGGCGTTGTTCAGCGGCGTGAAGGAGACATAGCGCAACAGGTTGTCGAACAAGGGGCCGAATTCCTGCTTCGGCGACAGGTGGCCCAGCTTGGGCGTGACGTGCGCCAGCACCGGCGACAGCACGGCGTCGTAGCCGCGGATGCCCGCGGCGTACTGCGCCTGGGACTTGCGCAGGCGGTAGAGCATCAGTGGCGTGCGGTACATGTTGCGGCGGTACATGTCCGCCAGGCCGCGGCTGAGGTTGTCGATCTGCGACGCATCGAAGCCCGGTGCCACGGTCTTCTCGCCGAAGCGGGAGACGAAGAAGGCCAGCATGCCCCAGTAGAGGCTGAAGTCGTCGGCGAACGAGGGCTTCACCGGCAGCACCATTTCCTCCACGCGATGCCCGAGGCCCTCCAGCAACCGGGCGGTGGCGTTGACGGCTTCGCGCGTGTCGGCGTCGGTGGCGTGGCCGTTGATGGAGTCATGCACCAGGCCGATGCGCAGGCCGCGCTTGCCCGGCCCTTCCACCAGGCCCACGGGCTTGAGCTTGCGGTTGCGCCAGGTGCCTTCCATGCCGGCGAAGAAGTGCGCGGTGTCGCGCACGCTGCGCGTGACCACGCCTTCGGAAACGATGTTTACCGGCAGGCTGCGGGCCTGCTCGCCGTCGATGAAGCGGCCGCGCGTGGGCTTGAGGCCCACCAGGCCGCAGCAGGCGGCGGGAATGCGGATGGAGCCGCCGCCGTCGTTGGCGTGGGCGATCGGCACCACGCCGGCCGCCACCAGGGCCGCCGAGCCGCCGGAGGACGCGCCGCTGGAGTACGCAGTGTTCCAGGGGTTCAGCGTCGGCGGCTGGCGGATGAATTCGGTGGTGGCGTTGAAGCCGAACTCCGGCAGGCGGCTCTTGCCCAGCACGGTGAAGCCCTGCGCCAGGTACTGCTTGGCGAAGGCGCCGTCCTTGGGGGCGAGCCGCGAGGGCACGGCGTCGGAGCCGTGGCGCGTGGGCATGCCGCTGAGGTCGGTGTTGTCCTTGACGAAGGTGGGCACGCCGCAGAAGGCGCCGGCCCGCGGAATGCGCCGCAGCGCCAGCTCGTAGGCCTCGTACTCCACCGCGTTGAGAGCCCCCACAGCCTGCGCGCGGGCGATGGCGGCCATGGCCACCTCGCGGGCGCCCAGTTCGCCACCCCGGATCAGGCGCGACAGGGCCACGGCATCGTGGTCGGCCAGGATGTCGTCACGGAAGGCGTGCAGGGTCGTGGGGGTCTTGGCGGGCATGCGTCGGCGGCCGGAGCAATAAGGGGAAACAGCACTATAGCCGGCGCTCCGCCATTCGTCCGCCGTAACAGCTCTTGGCCGGGAGGGTTTGAAAGGACCGGTCTGTCCGTGCAGCGACGGCTGTCCGGCCTTCCTTCGCCCTCCAACTACACCACGCCGGACGGCGGGAGCCGTCTCAGCGCGGGGTCTTCTTCTCCAGCGCGCGCGGACCAGGCACCTCATGCAGGATAAGATCGCCTTCTCTTCTTCGGAGCCTGCCATGGCCTATGTCCTGTTGATCGTCGAGCAACCCGGCTGGCGGCAGAACCGCAGCGCGGACCAGAAGCAATTGCACCAGCAGCTCATGGAGAGCTTCGGCGGCGAGCTGCAGGCCCGCGGGGTGCTCAAGGCCGCCGAATCCCTGCTGCCCACGCACCGGCAGGCGCTACGTATCGAGACCCGCGACGGTCAGCGCCGCCAGTTCGACGGCCCATTCGCCGAGGCCAAGGAAATGATCGGTGGCTTCCTGCTGCTGGACTGCAGCCGTGACGAGGCTCTGGCTATCGCACAAGCCTGCCCGGCGGCGGAGTGGGCGACCGTGGAGCTGCGGGAGACCGGCGTCTGCTCGGAAAGCTGACCCCTCCGTCGGGGGGCGTCTGTATTTACCAATTCCCTGGAGTACACGTGATCCTATGATCCGTGCCGAGAGGGGATCACATGAAAACAACAATCAGGGCCTCAGGCTTGGTGGCGGCCGCATTGCTGGCGGCCTGCAGCAGCAGTGACGGCATCGACAGTTCCGTGGCGGAGAACGGCCTGCCGCGCGATGCCTATGCCGTGGATGACGCCGCCTGCCCGGCGCCGCGCTGCTTCGAGTTCGCGGTGACGCTGCCCGAGGGCGTCAAGATCACCGACAACCGCGTGCGCGTGATCCTGCCCGAGGGCTACGCCAGCTCCGGCAAGCGCTATCCCCTGCTTTACCTGCTGCACGATGCGCCGGGTGACTACACGTCCTGGACGCGCCTGGGCAAGGCGATGGATTACCTGAGGGACCAGGACGTGATCGCGGTGATGCCGGATGGCGGCGGCGGCCATGCCGGCTGGTACTCCGACTGGGAGGACGGCTCCTTCCAGTGGGAGACCTACCACATGGATGTGATGATGCCCTTCATCGAGCAGCGCCTGCGCGGGCTGGGCGACGGTCATCGCGCGGTGGCCGGCCCCTCCATGGGTGGCTATGGCTCGATGATCTACTCGGCGAAGTATCCCGGCCGTTTCAAGGCCGCAGCATCCTTCTCCTCGCCGGTGGACTTCCTGCACCTGGACCGCATCAGCGCGCTCTACAGCTTTCTCGGCAATCCCATCGCCGGCACACCCAACGGCCCGATCTGGGGTGATCCGGTCACGAACTGGCCCCGGTGGCAGGCGCAGGACCCGGGCACGAACGTGTCTGGCATGGCGGGCATGCGCATCCTGATCAGCAGCGGCAACGGCCTGCCCGGTGGACCCAACGGCCTGGCGGCGCCGCCGTTCTACGTGATCGAGCCCCTGGTGCTGCTGCAGAGCATGGCCCTGGCGCAGACCACGCAGGCCGCCGGCGTGGATACGCGTACGCTGTTCTACGGTCCGGGGTACCACGACTGGCCTTGCTTCCTGGATGGCTTCGAATGGGCGCTGCCGCAGATGCTGGAGGTCATCGCGCCCGGCGCCTGAGCGGGGTATCGACCGCCTGATCGCTTAACATGGGACTCCCCTGCTGCGGAGCCGCGCCTTGAAAGCCGCCATCGTCGATTCCTTCGAGCGTGTTCCCCGCTACGGCGACATCGACGCACCTGTTCCACAGGCCGGCGAGGTGCTGGTCTCCACCCAGGCTGCGGCACTGAGCCAGCTGGTGCGGGCGCAGGCCTCGGGCAAGCACTACAGCGCCGGCAAGAACCTGCCGCTGGTGCCGGGCGCCGATGGCGTGGGCCGGCTGCCGGACGGACAGCGCGTCTACTTCGCCTTCCCGCGTGCGCCGATCGGCGCGATGGCGGAGCAGGTGGCGGTCAAGGCCAACCAGTGCGTGGCGTTGCCCGACGACATCGATGACGTGACCGCCGCCGCGATGGCCAACCCCGGCATGTCGTCCTGGGCGGCGCTGGAAGCGCGCGCGCACTTCCAGCGTGGCGAAGCTGTGCTGGTCAACGGCGCGGCCGGCACCTCGGGCCGGCTGGCGATCCAGATCGCCAGGCACCTCGGCGCCTCGCGCATCGTCGCCACCGCGCGCAAGCCGGAAACGGAAGCGGAACTGCGCGCGCTGGGTGCCACCGAATTCGTGTGCCTGGACCAGCCGCAGGAGGCACTGACCGCCGCCTTCCGCGAGCAGATCCGCCTGGGCGTGGACGTGGTGCTGGACTATCTCTGGGGACCGCCCGCGGCGGCGATCATCGACGCCAACGCCGGACACGGCAGCGGCGAGGCCGCGCGGCGCGTGCGCTTCGTCAACATCGGCTCCATGGCCGGTGCGGCGCTGCCGATCAATGCCGGCATCCTGCGCAGCTCCGGCCTGGAGCTGAGCGGTAGCGGCCTGGGCAGCGTTTCCAACGAGGGGTTGGTACAGATCGTCGGCAAGCTGCTGCGCGCCGCCGGGCCGGCCGGATTCAGGATCGACGCCACTCCGGTGCCGCTGGCCGAGGTCGAGCGCGCCTGGAACAGCCCTTCCGCCGACCGTATCGTGTTCACGCGGTAACGATCCAACACCAGCATCCCGCCTTCAGCCCACTCCTGTATCGACCCGGAACTTCATGGCCAAGAAACTCAGCAAATCCCAGCGCGCCGTCATGATCTGGCTCAGCCGCGGCTGGAAGGCCTACGTCGCCTACGGCAACCGCGTGGAGGTCAACGGCAAGCCGGTCTGCACCACGGAGACCATGACCGTGCTGGAAAAGGCCGGGCTGGTTGAGCGCGAAGGCGTCGCGGCCTGGTCGGCCACCGAGGCAGGGCGCGAGTGGCGCGATCCGCCGGCGGCCTGAATCATCGAGGATGTTCTCCTGCTTGCCCAGTAGCCCATGAACGAAGACGCCGCCCGACAGAACCGCGCCGCCTGGTTGCTGATGATCGTCGCCGCCACGATCCTGACGCTGACCATGGGCGTGCGGCAGTCGCTGGGGCTGTTCGTGATGCCGATCCACGACAGCAGCGGCCTGTCGATCGTGTCGATCAGCTTCGCGCTGGCGGTGGGCCAGCTGATGTGGGGCGTGGCCCAGCCTTTGTTCGGCATGTATGCCGACCGCCATGGCTCGGTGGGTGTTGTGCAGCTCGGCGGCGTGATGCTGGCCGGCGGGCTGGCGCTGGCGCCGTTCCTGCCCAACCAGTGGGGCCTGCTGTTCACGCTGGGCCTGCTGTCCGCGGCCGGCGCGGGTGCGGGCAGCTTCTCGATCCTGATCGGCGCCACCTCGCGCTTGCTGCCGCCGGAGCGGCGGCCCTTCGCGGCGGGCTTCATCAATGCCGGCGGCTCTTTCGGCCAGTTCCTGTTCGCGCCGATCACCCAGGCGGTGATCGCCTTCGCCGGCTGGGCCGCGGCCATGTTCACGCTGGCCGCCAGCGCACTGCTGACCTTGCCGCTGGCGCGCCACCTGCGCGCACCGCCCGCCCCGGCCGGCGCCAGCACCACGCCGGCTGAAGCCGACCCCGGCATGGGCCAGGCGGTGCGTGCGGCCTTCGCCGACCGCAGCTACTGGTGCCTGCACCTGGGCTTCTTCACCTGCGGACTGCACATCGCCTTCCTGGTCACGCACCTGCCGGGTGAGGTAGCGCTCTGCGGCCTGCCGGCCAGCGTCTCGGCGGTATCACTGGCGCTGATCGGCCTGTTCAACATCGCCGGCAGCCTCACGGCCGGCGCCCTGGGGCAGCGCTACCGCATGAAGTGGCTGCTGGCCGCGATCTACGCCAGCCGCGCGCTGATGATCGCGATCTACCTGGTGTCGCCGCGCACGGCGCTGACCTTCTATGTGTTTGCCGCCGCCCTGGGCTTCACCTGGCTGGCCACGGTGCCGCCGACGGCGGGGCTGGTGGGCAAGCTGTTCGGCACCCGCTATCTCGCCACCCTGTTCGGCCTGACCCTGCTGTCGCACCAGATCGGCGGCTTCTTCGGCGCCTGGCTGGGCGGCGTCACGATCACGCGCTTCGGCGACTACAACTGGATGTGGTACGCCGACATGGGCTTCGCCCTGCTGGCTGCGGCGGCGAACCTGCCGATCCGCGAGGCACGCCCTATCCCGCGCCCTGCAACTGCCTGACCCGGCAGGGAAAATCCTGCCTATGGGGGGATCTCGCACAAACGGGTGAGGCAGACTCACCAAGGCCTACCTACCCTTGCGGAAACTGCATGGGATGAACCGCGCGCGCGGCAGGCCAGCCTGCGATTGAGGCGGACTCATCTCAAGACATCTAGCCAGGAGTAGTCATGTCTGAACCCGTCCTTGTCGAACGCCGCGGCGCGGTGCTGTGGATCACCATCAACCGCGAGGAACGCCGCAACGCCCTCAACGAGCAGGTCGTGCGGACCATCGACAAGGCCATTGCCGAGGCCCAGGGCGGCGGCGAGGTGAAGGCCATCGTGCTGACCGGCGCGGGCGACAAGGCCTTCTGTGCGGGCGCGGACCTGGCCAAGAACGCCAAGGGCTTTGCCTTCACCGTGGACTTTGCGCGGCCCAAGCACTACATCGTGGACCTGTTCAAGCGCCTGCAGGAATGCACCCTGCCGGTGATCGCCCGCGTCAACGGCCATGTCATGGCCGGCGGCTTCGGCATCCTCTGCGCCTGCGACATGGCGATTGCCGCGGACGACATCCGCATCGGCACCACGGAATCCAAGATCGGCGTCACGCCGATGATGATCCTGCCGTACATGCTGCGCGTGCTGCCGCCGCGCAAGCTGCAGGAGATGTGCATCACCGGCGAGCAGTTCACCGCGCAGGATGCGCTGGACTGGGGCGTGGTGAACTACGTGGTGCCCCGCGCCGAACTCGACGCCAAGCTCGACTGGCTGCTGGCCCGCGTCACCGACAAGTCCCCCACGGCAATCCGCCTGGGCAAGCAGGCCTACAACGCCATGCGCGACATGAGCCTGCGCGAGTCCCTGGAATTCGCCCAGGCAATGGTGCCGGTGATGTCCAGCACGGAAGACGCGAAGGAAGGCATGGCTGCCTTCCAGGAAAAGCGTCCGGCGAATTTCACGGGCAACTGATTCAGTCCGCCGCAATGACCCACCACCCGCTCATGCCGAGTAGCCCCGCGAAGCGAGGCGTATCGAGGCACGCGCGGTCCCTCGATACGCACGCTCGCTACGCTCACGAGGCTACTCGGGATGAACGGGCCGGTGTTGGAGCATAGAGAATGAAAAAAGAAGTAAGGATTGGTTGCGGTGCCGGCTTCTGGGGCGATTCCGCGGAAGGCCCCAAGCAGCTCGTCGAGTCCGGCGAGATCGACTACCTGGTGCTCGACTACCTGGCCGAGATCACCATGAGCCTGCTGGCGCGCGCGCGCGCCAAGGACCCCAACACCGGCTATGCCACGGACTTCCCGGGCGTGGTCGCCGCGCTGGCGCCCAGGCTCAAAGAAAAGGGCATCCGCATCGTCACCAATGCCGGCGGCGTCAACCCGCAGGCCTGCAAGGCGGCGATCGAGGAGAAGCTCAAGGAAAAGGGCATCGATCTGAAGGTATCCATCGTCACCGGCGATGACCTGCTGCCGCGCGCGGCGGAGTTCGCCGGGGTCAAGGAGATGTTCAACGGCTCGGACATGCCGCCGAAGCTGTGGAGCATGAACGCCTACCTAGGCGCCTTCCCCATCGCGGCGGCGCTGGATGGCGGCGCCGACATCGTGCTGACCGGCCGCTGCGTCGACAGCGCCGAGGTACTCGGTGCACTGATCCACGAGTTCCAGTGGAAGGCCGACGAATTCGACAAGCTGTCCGGCGGCAGTCTCGCCGGTCACGTGGTGGAATGCGGCGCGCAGGCCACCGGCGGCGTCAGCACCGACTGGGAGAAGGTCGCCGAGGACTGGGACCGCATGGGCTTCCCCATCGCCATCTGCAAGCCGGACGGTTCCTTCATCGCCACCAAGCCGGCCAACACCGGCGGTCGCGTGGTCCCGGAGACCGTGGGCGAGCAGATCGTCTACGAGATCGGCGATCCCTCCGCCTACCTGCTGCCGGACGTGAACTGCGACTGGCGCCATATCAAGCTGACCCAGGTCGGCGAGAACCGCGTGGAAGTCAGCGGCGCCAAGGGCCGCGCGCCCACTGCCAGCTACAAGGTCTCCGCCACCTACCAGGACGGCTTCCGCACCACCGGCACGATGATGATCGGCGGCGTGGATGCAGTGCGCAAGGCCGAGGCCGTGGCCGCCGCGATCCTGAAGCGTACGCGCGCGCTGATGGCCAAGCGCGGCATGGCCGACTACACGCGCACCGACGTGGAAATCCTCGGTGCCGAGGCCAACTGGGGCGCCAACAGCCGCCGCCGCGATGCACGCGAAGTGATCATGAAGCTGGCCGTACAGCATGCCGACAGCAAGGCGCTGGATGTGTTTGGCCGCGAGTTCATCCCGCCGGCCACGTCCATGGTGCAGGGCATCACCGGCTTCTCCGGCGGGCGCCCCTCGCCGACGCCGCTGGTGCGCCTGTTCTCCTGCCTGGTTCCCAAGGAGCAGTTGCCGATCGAGGTGGACGGCAAGCCCTTCACCGCCCCGGCGGTGCGCTACGGCGAGGCCACCGGCCTGCCGGCCAGCCCGAATGCGGGCGTCGCACCCGCCGGACCGACGAAGAAGGTCCCGTTGATCAAGCTGGCCTGGGGCCGCTCAGGTGACAAGGGAGACGCCGCCAACATCGGCATCCTGGCGCGCCGACCCGAGTACCTGCCCTGGCTGGCGAAGCAGCTCACCGCGGACGCGGTGAAGCAGTACTTCGCCCACTTCGTCCAGGGCAAGGTCGAGCGCTTCGACATGCCGGGCCTCAACGGTTTCAATTTCCTGATGCACAGCGCACTGGGCGGCGGCGGCATGGCCAGCCTGCGTTATGACCCGCAAGGCAAGATGCTGGCGCAGGTGCTGATGGACATCGAGATCGACGTGCCGGCGGACCTCGCTGTCTGATGAGCCGCGCCGTCGCCAAAAAGCCCGTGGTCCGCCTTGCGCGCGAACAGCGCGTGGACGAGATCCTGCAGGCGGCGCGCGACGTCTTCTGCGAGAAGGGCTACGAGGCCGCGGCGGTGGCCGAGATCGCCGCCCGCATGGGCGTGGTCGAAGGCACCATCTACAAGTACTTCGCCAGCAAGCGCGAGCTGCTGCTGAAGGTGCTGGAGCACTGGTACGAGGAGATGTTCGGCGACTACGCCCGCGACCTCGCCGGCGTCAGCGATGCGCGCGGCCGCCTGCGCCTGCTGGTCTGGCGCCACCTGCGCTCGATCCGCGACTACCCCCTGCTCTGCCGCCTGATGTTCCGCGAGGTGCGCTCGGAGCAGGACTACCACGGCTCCGAGCTGCACGACATGAACCGGCGCTACACGCAGCTGCTGCTGGACGTGGTCGAGGGCGGCATGCGCAGCGGCGAGTTCCGTGCCGACCTGCCTGCCACGCTGCTGCGCGACCTGGTCTACGGCGGCATCGAGCACGGCACCTGGAACTACATCTGCGGCCGCGGCGGGCTGGATATCGACGCCCTGGCCGAGCAGCTCACCGCGGTGCTCTGCGAGGGCATCGCCGCGCCCGCGCCGGGCGGCGGACTCAAGCAGGAAATGGACAGGCTGTCGCAGATCGCCAGCCGCATCGAAGAAGCATTACCGAAGAAGTGAACCCATGACCCAAACGCTACCCGACACCTCGAAGTGGCCCTTCCAGTCCGTGCTCGTCGCCAACCGCGGCGAGATCGCCGTGCGCGTGCTGCGCACCGTGCAGAAGCTCGGCCTCAAGGGCATCGTCGTCTACCACGCCGCCGACCGCGGTACCGCGGCGGTGAAGATGGCGGACCAGGCCATCGAGATCACCGGCTCCACGCCGGTGGCCAGCTACCTTGATGGTGCGCAGATCATCGCCGCGGCCAAGGCCAGCGGTGCCGGCGCGATCCACCCGGGCTATGGCTTCCTGTCCGAGAACAAGGGCTTCTGCGCCGCCGTGGAGGCCGCGGGCATCCGCTTCATCGGCCCCACGCCGGAGCAGATCGACCTGATGGGCGACAAGGTGCGTGCGCGCAATTTCGTCGAGAAGGCCGGCTTCCCGGTGGCGCCCTCGGCCATCGAGGATGACGACCCCAAGACCTTCGTCGAGCGCTCGCGCAAGGTCGGCGCGCCGCTGTTGATCAAGCCCAGCGCCGGCGGCGGCGGCAAGGGCATGCGCATCGTGCGCGACCTGGCGATCCTGGAGCAGGAGATCGAGCGCGGCCGTTCGGAGGGCCAGCGCTACTTCGGCGACGGCCGCCTGTACTGCGAGCGCTACATCGAGAACCCGCGCCACATCGAGGTGCAGGTGCTGGGTGACGGCCAGGGCAGCGTGGTGCACGTCTTCGAGCGCGAGTGCTCGGTGCAGCGCCGCTTCCAGAAGATCGTCGAGGAGACTCCCTCCCCGGCCCTGGATGCCGCGCTGCGCGAGAAGATCTGCGAGACCGCGGCCGGCATTGCCCGCTCGCTGAACTACCGCAACGCCGGCACGGTGGAGTTCATCTTCGGCCAGGGCGGCGAGTTCTACTTCCTGGAGATGAACACCCGCCTGCAGGTGGAGCACCCGGTCACCGAGGAAATCACCGGCATCGACCTGGTGCTGCAACAGCTGCGCGTGGCCGCCGGTGAGAAGCTGGGATATGGCCAGGCCGACGTGAAGTCCTCCGGCCACTCTATCGAGTTCCGCATCTACGCCGAGGACGCCGCCCGCGGCTACACGCCGACCACCGGCCCGATCCTGGTACTGCACCCGCCGCAGGGCGAAGGCGTGCGTTGGGACAGCGGCGTGCTGCAGGGCGGTGAAGTGACATCCGCCTTCGACCCGATGATCGCCAAGCTGATCATCCGCGGCAAGGACCGGACCGAGGCCATCGCCCGCGCCGACAAGGCGCTGCGCGAGACCGTGCTGCTGGGCTGCAAGACCAACACCGCCTTCCTGCGCCGCCTGCTGCAGCACCCGGCCTTCGTCGCCGGTGACGTGCACACCGGCTTCCTCGACGCCAACCCGCAGATCGCGGCGGAGCCGGAGATGCCGGCCGAGACGCTGCAGGCCCTGCTGGGCGCCGCGGCGCTGAGCACGCGGCCGATGCGCGACGTTGCCGACGCGGTGCCGGACATGCACGCGGCGATGGGTGGGTGGAGGAATTGATGAATACCGCCGTAATCGCTGGTCTTCCCTCTCCGACCGGGAGAGGGATCGAGGGTGAGGGACGCACTCGCAAGGAGCAGCGCGTTCACTTGTACCTCCGTCCCTCACCTCGGCAACCGCTCCATGCGTTGCCCTACCTCGGGGGTCCCTCCCCTCGCCTGCCCCTCTCCCGATGGGAGAGGGGTTCCAAGCAGGACTAAAACCATGCATCACGCATTCAAGCTCGGTGACAACGAGCACAACCTGGAACTCTCGCGCTCGGCCAGCGCCTACCGCCTGCACCTGGGCGAGCAGGTGGTGGACGTGGACCTCAAGACCGGCGCCGATGGCCGCGCCTGGCTGACGCTAGGCGAACGTCATGTCGAGGTGGTGATTGCCACCCGTGGTGACGACGTCTTCGTCCACCTGGACGGCGAGGCCTACCAGCTGCGCTACCAGCACCCGCTGGACCGCCTGGCCGCGCAGGCCGGCGGCAGCGCCGAGGACAACATCCGCGCGCCGATGCCGGGCAGCATCGTGGCCGTGCAGGTCAAGGCCGGCGATGCCGTCACCAAGGGTCAGACCCTGCTGGTGATGGAGAGCATGAAGATGGAGACCACCATCGCCGCGCCGCGCGACGGCACGGTGGCCGCGGTCACCTACGAGAAGGGCCAGACCTTCGACCGCGATGCCCTGCTGCTGAGCCTGGAACCGATGGAGAAGAAGTCGTGAAGCGTATCGAGTCCAAACTGAACACGGCCTCCGCCGGCTTCCAGGCCAACGCCGCGCACAACCGCAAGCTGGCCGAGGAGTTCAAGGAAAAGCAGCGCGCGGTACGTCACGACCGCCCGCAGCGCGACATCGACCGCCTGCGCCAGCAGAACAAGCTGCTGGTGCGCGAGCGCATCAAACTGCTGCTGGACCCGGGCACGCCGTTCCTGGAGTTCTCCTCGCTGGCGGCCAACGAGGCCTATGACGGCGAGGTGCCGGGCGCGGCCTGCGTCACCGGCATCGGCATCGTGTCGGGCCGCGAGGTCGTCATCAACGCGGGCGACGCCTCGGTCAAGGGCGGCGCCTGGTATCCGCTGACGGTCAAGAAGACCGTCCGCGCGCTGGACATCGCCATCGAGAACCGCCTGCCGGTGGTGCATCTCTGCGATTCCGCCGGCGGCTTCCTGCCGCTGCAGGCCGACCTGTTCGCCGACAAGTACATGGCGGGCCGCATCTTCCGCAACCAGTGCATGCTCTCCAAGATGGGCATCCAGCAGGTGTCGGTGGTGCTGGGCCATTGCACCGCGGGCGGCGCCTATGTGCCCGGCCTGTCGGACTACAACGTGATCGTGCGCGGCACCGGCGCGATCTTCCTCGCCGGCCCGCCGCTGGTGAAGGCCGCGACCGGCGAAGAAGTCAGCGTCGACGACCTCGGCGGCTGCGACATGCACACCAGCGTCTCCGGCACCGCGGACTACCCGGCCTCGTCGGAAGAAGAGGCCATTGCCATCGCGCGTGACATCGTGGCGCAGTTCAAGCGGCCGCAGAAGGCGCACACCGAGTGGCAGGCTCCCGAGGAGCCACACTACGACACTAGCGAGCTCTACGGCGTGCTGCCGCAGGACATCAAGCAGGGCTTCGACATGCACGAGATCATCGCGCGCATCGTCGACGGCTCGCGTTTCCATGAGTACCAGCCGAACTACGGCAAGACCCTGATCTGCGGCTACGCGCATATCTGGGGCTACAAGGTCGGCATCCTGGCCAACAACGGCGTGCTGTTCAACGACAGCTCGCTCAAGGGCGCGCATTTCATCGAGCTGTGCAACCAGGCCCGCACGCCGATCGTGTTCCTGCAGAACATCACCGGCTTCATGGTGGGCAAGGAGTACGAGCGCCGCGGCATCACCAAGGACGGCGCCAAGATGATCATGGCGGTGTCCAACTGCGAGGTGCCCAAGTTCACCGTGATGTGCCATGGCTCCTTCGGCGCCGGCAACTACGGCATGAGCGGCCGCGCCTTCGACAGCCGCTTCACCTTCAGCTGGCCGCAGTCGCAGATCTCGGTGATGGGCGCCGAGCAGGCTGCCAACACCCTGGCCGATGTGAAGATTCGCCAGCTTGCCCGTACCGGCAAGAAGTTGTCCCAGGAGGAAATCGACGCGATCCGCGACCCGGTGCTGGGCGAATTCAAGCGCAAGCAGAGCGCCTACTGGTCCACCTCGGAAATCTGGGATGACGGCATCATCGACCCGGCGGACACGCGCAATGCCCTGGGCATCTCGCTGTCGGCGGCGCTGAACACCCCGATCGGCGAGCCCCGCTACGGTGTGTTCCGCATGTAAGCTTGGGGACTGCTCCTCGCGTCGACAGACCCAACCCATGAACGCCCCGAACGCCGCCGTCCCTGCCTCCCGCCAGCCCCTGCTGCCGGCCTCCGTCGAGAGCTGCGTGGTCTATCGGCCCATACCGATCAGCCTGCGCAGCCGCGTCATCGTCTGGATGCTCCGGCGGGTCCTGCGCCCCTGGCTGGGGCGGATGATCCGCGGCTCGGACGAGAAGATCGCGAAGATGCAGTTGCTGACGTCGCACATGAAGTGCCCCAACAACCATGGCCTGACGCTGGAGTACACCATCGTCGGCCAGGTGCCGGGGCATGTGTTCGGCGACCTGGCGGACACCAGCAAGCCGGTGATCCTGTGGCTGCACGGTGGCGCCTTCCTGCTGCCGGCGGCGCCCTCGGCGCACCTGGAGATGGTGGCGCACCTGGCCTCGAAGATCGGCGGCTCGGGCTACCTGCCGGACTACCGCCTGGCCCCGCGCAACCGCTTCCCCGCCGCGCTGGACGACTGCGAGCGCGCCTACCGCGCGCTGCTGGACCTGGGGCATGCGCCCTCGCGCATCATCGTCGGCGGCGACTCTGCCGGTGGGCACCTGCTGCTGGGCCTGCTGCAGCGCATCCGCAAGCACGGCTGGCCGATGCCGGCCTGTGCCCTGCCGGTGTCGCCCGCTACCGAACTGGGCCGCATCCACTCGCCGCCCTCGCGCACCTGGAAGCGCCACGCCGATCCGATCCTGCCGATCGCCGCGCTGCAGCGCGTGGACGAGATGTTCGCCGGCGACTGGGACGCGTCCGACCCCGAGCTGTCTCCGCTGTATGCCGACTGCACCGGCTTCCCGCCGATGCTGATGCTGGCCACCAACAACGAAGTGCTGACCGACGACACCGTGCTGATGGCGCGCCGCGCCAAGGCCGCGGGGGTCGACGTGAAGTGCGAGATCTGGCCCAAGCTGCCGCACGCCTTCCCGCTGTTCGCCTCGCTGTTCCCGGAGGTGAAGATCGTGCGCCAGGAGATGGTCGAGTACATACAGGCGAAGCTGAAACAGGCTTGAGCCGTGCTGTCCCCTCTCCCGCTCACGGGAGAGGGTGGCCCGTGAGGGCCGGCGAGGGGATGGATCCCCGAGGTAGGGCAACGCATGGAGCAGTTGCCGGGAGAGGGTTTCTGTAGAACGTGGCTGGGCTGATCACAGCATGTTCTACAGCACCCTCTCCCCTGCCCCTCTCCCGCATGCGGGAGAGGGGTTCTTGTTGAATGAGGAGAAACCGATGAGCCGCTACCAGACCGAATACCGCCGCTCGCTGTCGCAGCCCGAGGCCTTCTGGGCCGAGCAGGCGGAGAAGCTGCACTGGCACCAGCGCTGGGACCAGGTGCTGGACGGCAGCAAGGCGCCGCTCTACCGCTGGTTTGCCGGCGGCCTGTTCAACACCTGCTACAACGCGCTGGACCGCCACGTGGAGAGCGGCCGCGCCGAGCAGGCCGCGCTGATCTACGACAGCCCGGTGACCGGCACCGTTCGCAGCTACAGCTACCGCGAGCTGCGCGACACGGTAGCCCGCTTTGCCGGCGCGCTGCGCGCGCAGGGTGTGAAGCAAGGCGACCGCGTGGTGATCTACATGCCGATGGTGCCGGAGGCTGCGGTGGCCATGCTGGCCTGCGCGCGCATCGGCGCGATCCACTCCGTGGTGTTCGGCGGCTTCGCCGCGCCGGAACTGGCCAAGCGCATCGATGATGCCAAGCCGGTGCTGGTGGTGTCCGCCAGTTGCGGCGTCGAGGCCGGGCGCATCATCGAGTACAAGCCGCTGTTGGACCAGGCAATGGAGCTGTCCACGCACAAGCCCGCCCACTGCCTGATCTTGCAGCGCCCGCAAGCCATGGCGCAGCTGCAGGCACCGCGCGACCTGGACTGGAACGAGGCTGCCGCGGCCGCCGAACCCGCCGACTGCGTGCCGGTGGCCGCCACCGATCCGCTCTACGTGCTCTACACCTCCGGCACCACCGGCAAGCCCAAGGGCGTAGTGCGCGACCACGGCGGCCATGCCGTGGCGATGCGCTATTCCATGGAAGCGGTCTATGACGTGCAGCCCGGCGAAGTGTTCTGGGCCGCCTCGGACGTGGGCTGGGTGGTTGGGCATTCCTACATCGTCTACGCGCCGCTGCTGCAGGGCTGCACCACGATCCTCTACGAGGGCAAGCCGGTGGGCACGCCGGATGCCGGCGCCTTCTGGCGCGTGATCGAGCAGCACCGCGTCAGTACCTTCTTCACCGCCCCCACCGCCTTCCGAGCGATCAAGAAGGAAGACCCCAAGGGCGCGCTGCTGCAGAAGTACGACATCTCCTGCCTGCGTACCTTGTTCCTGGCCGGCGAACGCTCCGACCCGGACACCATCCAGTGGGCGCAGCAGATGCTGCAGGTGCCGGTGGTGGACCACTGGTGGCAGACCGAGCTGGGCTGGCCGGCCATCGCCAACTGCCAGGGCCTGGAGCCGATGCCGGTCAAGCCTGGCTCCTCCACGGTGCCGGTGCCGGGCTTCGAGCTCTGCGCGCTGGACGCCGAAGGCAAGCGCCTGGGCGCCGACGAGATCGGCAACCTGGTGCTGAAGCTGCCGCTGCCGCCGGGCACGCTGTCCACCATGTGGAACAACGAGCAGGGCTATCGCGACAATTACCTCACCCGTTACCCGGGCTGGTATCTCACCGGCGACGCCGGCTACATCGACGGCGACGGATACGGCTGGATCATGTCCCGCATCGACGACATCATCAACGTGGCCGGCCACCGCCTGTCCACGGGCGCGATGGAGGAAGTGCTGGCTGGACACCCGGACGTGGCCGAGTGCGCCGTGATCGGTGCCGCCGACGGCCTCAAGGGCCAGTTGCCCGTGGGGCTGGTGGTGCTCAAGGCCGGCGTGGACCGGCCGCAGGACGTGCTGCTGCGCGAGCTGGTGGATCGCGTGCGCTCGCAGATCGGCGCCGTGGCCTGCTTCAAGCAGGCGGCCGTGGTGGCCCGCCTGCCCAAGACCCGCTCCGGCAAGGTGCTGCGCGCCACGATGCGCTCGATCGCCGACGGCAAGCCCTATACCGCGCCGGCCACCATCGACGACCCGAAGATCCTCGACGAGGTGAGCGCGGCGCTGAAGGGACTGGGTTACCCGGCGGCGTAAGTCGCCGCTTCCATTGTGGAGGCACCCGCCGGGGAAACCCGCATTCCCCGGTTTGGCGGCGCTAAACTGCGGACATGACCACGACCACCCTCGCGGGCCGTAACGGCCTGCCCCTGGCCGCCGACGTCGGCGGCGACCCGGACCAGCCTGCCGTCATGCTGCTGCACGGCGGCGGGCAGACCCGCCATGCCTGGTCCAAGGCCTTCCGGCGACTCGTGGCGGAGGGCTACCACGCCATCTCCTACGACGCCCGCGGCCATGGCAGCAGCGGCTGGGCCGAGGACGGCGACTACTCCACCGACGCCATGGTGGCGGACCTCAAGGCCGTGATCGCCACGCTGCGCTCGCCGCCGGCCCTGGTCGGCGCCTCCATGGGCGGCATTACCTCGCTGACCGCCATCGGCGAGAGCAGCGCGCCCACGGCCAGCGCCCTGGTGCTGGTGGACGTGGCCCCCACCATCGAGCGCAAGGGGGTGGAGGCGATCCGCCGCTTCATGACCGCCAACCCCGGCGGCTTTGCCAACCTAGAGGAAGCAGCCGATGCGGTGGCCGCCTACAACCCCAGCCGCCCGCGTCCCAAGGACGCCTCCGGCCTGATGAAGAACCTGCGCCATGGCGACGATGGCCGTCTCTACTGGCACTGGGACCCGCGCATCATCGCGGGCTCGCAGGAAGAGCACGTGGCCTACCTCGACGCCTACGAGACCCGCATGAGCAGCGCGGCGCGGCAGGTGAAGGCGCCGACGCTGCTGGTGCGCGGCAGCCAGAGCGACGTGGTCAGCGCGCAGGGTGCGCAGCGCCTGCAGGAGCTGATCCCACAGGCCGAGATCGCCGACATCGCGGGTGCCGGCCACATGGTGGCCGGCGACCGCAATGACGCCTTCAACGATGCCGTGGTTGATTTCCTGGCGCGGCATATTCCGCGATAGACGAACAAGAACGCAGGCCGATGAACGATCCCACGACCATCACCCCGCCGAACCCGCCTGCCTTGCGTATCGAGCAGGGCGCCGCGCACCTGGACATCATGGTGCGGCAGACGCGCATCCATCACATGACGCTCAGCATCACGGCCGACACCAAGGCCAACATGCTGATGATCGCCGCCTCGGTGGTACTGACGCTGGCGGCGCGCGAGGCCAATGGCGGCGAGAGCCTGCCGGCCCTGATCCTGACGATCTTCAGCCTGGGCTCGGTATGCCTGGCGATCATCGCCGCCATGCCCAAGCTCGGCAGCGGCGCCAAGGCTACGCCCAGCCGCAACCTGCTGTTCTTCGCCCACTTCACCACGCTCAGCTACGAACAGTACCTGCGCGAGATGGAAGAGGTCATGAGCTCACCGGCCAAGACCTACGAGATGCAGCTGCGCGAGATCTACGAGATGGGCCAGTACCTGAAGCGCTACAAGTTCAGGTACGTTCAAGCCGGCTACATGCTCTTCCTGATCGGGCTGTTCGCGGCGGGTTGTGCGTGGATCGTGCAGGCGGTGATGTAGGCGCAGGCGTAGACGCATTCCCTCTCGCGCCGACAGACGTAGGGTGGGCAAACGTCTGTTTGTTTGCCCACGCGTCGGGATACCCATCGCGTGGGCAAACGAGAAGATGTTTGCCCACCCTACAGGCTTTCGCCGGCATGACGAGAAATCTCAGCAAACGCAGGGTGGGCTACCAACAGTAGGCGCCTACAGGCGAGCGAAGCGTGTCCACCCTGCAAATGACGCGCTACGCAACGCGCTCGAACGTCAGCCCCGCATTCGCCACCAGGCGCTGCACCAGCGCATCGCCCAGCGCCGTCGCCGGCGTCCAGAAGCCACCCGCGAGCTGGTCCTTGGGCTTGTCCAGCGCCAGGCAGGCACCGGCCTCGCCCAGCATCTTGCCGGTGGAGCCGTAGCCCGGATCGCGGTCGCCGGTAACCTTCACCACCAGCTTGCGGCCCGAGGCGGTCTCGCCGAAGACGCGGTGGTCGAACAGTCCCTTCTCCTGCTGCTCCGGCGTCGGCCCCTCGCCCGCCTGCGGCACGATCTTCTCCAGCAGCTTGCGCGTGGGTCCCATCGCGGTGGCGGCGACGAAGGCGCCCAGGCCGATGGCCGTGCCCGCCGCCATCAGGCGGCCCTTCAGCCCGGGGCCGGTCATCACGGCTTCGTCGTAACGGAAATCCGCGCCGTAGGCCTGATTGGCCAGGGCGTTGGAGCGGTGCACCACGCGGGTGTTGATCGCGGCCATCACGAAGGGCGACAGCCAGCTCTTGGCGTCCTCGTCGTACTCGGCGAGCACCACGTTGGGCTGTTTTACGGTGCCGCGGCGGTCCGGCGGGCAGATGCCGTAGGGGTCGCTCATCATGCGGCGCACGGCCGGGTCGCGGACGCTCTCCGCCACGGCGTTCATCAGGCTGGCCGCGGTGCCGCCGGAGAATCCGCCGCGCAGCTTCTTCACGCGCATCTTGACGCGGGTGCAGGGCTCGCCGAATTCGCGCAGCGACTCCTGCTGCAGGAAATGCACGCCAAGGTCGGAAGGAATGGAGTCGTAACCGCAGCAGTGGACGATGCGCGCGCCGCTACGCTGGGCCGCCTGCTCGTGCGCGGCGATCATGCGTGCGATCCATTGCGGCTCGCCGGTGAGGTCGCAGTAGTCGGTGCCGGTCTCGGCGCAGGTCTGCACCAGCGGCGAGCCGTAGAGCGCATAGGGCCCCACCGTGGAGATCACCACGTCGGTGGACTCGCAGAGCTTGCGCAGGGCCGCCGTGTCGGCCGCGTCCGCGATGACCAGGGGCAGATTGGCGGCACCGGCGCCCAGGCTGTCGCGCAGTTGCTCCAGCTTGGCCTTGGAACGGCCGGCCAGGGCCCAGCGGAAGCTGCCGTCCGCGCCATGGCGCTGGAACAGGTAGCGGGCCAGGATCTGGCCGACGAAGCTGGTGGCGCCGAAGACGACGGCCTGGTACTGGCTCATGGGAAGTGCCCCTCTGGAAATTCAGGTGGCCGAGGATAGCCGCTGCAGCCCTGCCCTGCACCGTCTGGGCGATGTGCCGCCAAGCCGCCTGCCGCAGAATGGCGGCCATCATTGATGGAGCCCCAGCCGTGAGTGCACTCGAGCAGTTCCTGCCGTACGTGGTCGGCCACCCCCAGCACCGCGCCATGGGCGTGGAGCGCATCGAGGCCGCGGATGGCCGCTCGCGCGTCGAGATCGACGTGGCCGGCGACATGGTCAATGCCGCCGGCATGTTCCTGGGCGGCAACGTCTACACGATCTGCGACATGGCCTGCTACGCCGCCCTGCTGAGCGAACTGCCGGAGGGCCACAGCGCGGTGACCCACGACATCCACGTGTCGCTGATGCGCGGCGCCCGCGCGGGCGACCGGGTGGTCTTCACCGGCCGCGTGATCCGCCGCGGCCGCTCGGTGGCCTTCATGGAGGCCGAGGCCCGCGTCGGCGATGAGATCATGGCCCGCGCCACCGTCACCAAGAGCATCTTGAAACCACGGGACTGATCCCGGCGCGGGACCGGCTGCACTGGGGCGCACTTGATATATGAACACTGATCATTTAAGTTGATCTGGAAGCGGTTACGGCCCTCCTGCTCGTTGCGGGGGCGGTCGTTCCGCCTCCTGCGGATTCGCGTCCAGCGGATGCCTGCTGCCCGCGTTTCCCTTCGCAATTTATATGAACAACGTTCATTGAGGAGCCGTCATGCCCCCGACCCGCCCGCTTGTCTCCGCGTCCGCCGCCCTGGCCCTGCTGCTGGTGGCCGCCCAGCCGCTGTCCGTGGCCGCCGCCGACCCTTCCGGCCTGTCGCGCGGATCGGAGCTGTCCGCCAACGGCAGTGCCACCGTCGCCGAGGGCAGCCTTGCCGTGGTCCAGGGCAGCGCGGACATGGTGGTGGTGGCGGTGGTCGCCGTGGGCGATGGCCTGCGCGTGACGCTGCAGGGCAGCGCCAAGGTCGGCAAGGTGGTGCTCGCGGTGCCGGTGGCCGTGGCCGGCGGGCTGTCCTATGCCGCGGGCCAGACCGTGACGGTAATCGCCGAAGGCGCGGGCTGGCTGATCGTGCGCACCGGCGAGGTGATCGCCTTCGTGCCGAACGAGGCCGGCAAGGCCCTGATGCATTCGCGCCCGGTGCGCTCGCCCGGCGCGGGCGCGTGAAGCCGCTGCGCTGGGCGCATGCCACGCTGCTCGCCCTGGCCCTGCTGGCCAGCGCTCCGCTGCAGGCCGGCCAGACCTGCACGGACAAGCCGGTGACCCCGGCGGAAATGGGCAAGGCGATGCGCCTGGCGCAGCAGGTGCAGCAGGAGCTGGACCGGCGGCAAGCCCAGGTGGCGATCCTCGGCCGTGTCGGTTCCGACGTGTCGAAGTACGGCCTGCGCTACACCCATGCGGGCATCGCCTACCGCGCACCCGGCGAGGCGGGCTGGACGATCCTGCACAAGCTCAATCATTGCGGCGAGGACCGCGCCTCGCTGTTCCGCGACGGCCTGATGAACTTCTTCCTCGACGATCCGCACGAGTACCGCGCGCTGCTGCTGTTCCCCACCGAGCCGCTGCAGACACGGCTGGCCCCGGCGGCGGCGGGCGATCTCGGCCTGGGCCTGGACCAGCCGCGCTACAGCCTGCTGGCCTACCCCTTCACGCTGGAATACCAGAACTCCAACAGCTGGCTGCTGGAGTTCCTGGTGTCGGCGGGCTCGGAGGTGCCGGTGATCGGTCGCGCCGCCGCGCAGGCGCAACTGAAACGCGCGGGCTACCGGCCCGACCGCATCGCGATAGCTCCCACCGAGCGTCTCGGCGCCACCCTGTTCCGTGCCAATGTCGCCTTCACCGATCACCCGCTGGGCGAGCGCCTCAGTGGCAACTACTCGGTGGTGACGGTGGAGTCCATCGCCCGCTGGCTCGGCGAGCGCGAGTGGCTGGCGGAGAGCCGCGAACTGTCGCTGGCCAGTCCTTAACGGAAGCCATCGGCCCGGCGCGCACCGGAGCCGCGGAAGGCCAGGCCCAGCAGCGAGGTCAGCATCCAGGCCAGCAGGATGCCGGCCAGCGCGTAAGCGCCCGCTTCCAGCGTCAGCGACAGGCCGGGCTCGAAGCGCGTGGCGGCGTGGATCGCCGGGTCGAAGTTGCGCGCCAGGGCCAGCGGGCGCTCCCAGACCGGGGCGCTGCGCAGGGCGTCCTGCATCGCGGTGTAGCGCCGGTGGCGCTCGATGGTGTTGCGGTGGATGCGTCCGGAGGCCTGGAACACCGCGTCCGCATTGTTCTCATGGCGGCCGACGAAGTCCTCCACAGCCAGATGCAGCTGCGCCGCCTCGGCCAGCAGTTCGCGGTAGCGCACCTCGGCCTCCATCTGGGCGCCGGCCAAGGTATTGCCGTAGGCCAGGAAGTAGACCGGGAACTGCGCCGCCGCGACCGCCAGCACCACGGCCGCGATCCGCTCGGTAATCCCGCCGAAGAAGCGCGCAAGAAGGTTCATGGGCCTGAGCATAGGTTCACCTGCTTCCGACCGCCAGCAGCGCCGCGGGTTCCGGGGCCGCCCTACTCCGGCAAGACGAGGTTGCCCCCGGACAGCGGCGTCATAGTGGCCAAAATAACCGCAGCACCGATCCCGGAGGGGGAGACAGGATGGCTAGCAAATCGGATTTCGCGCCGATCGTGGTGTCGTACATCATCTGCACGGGCGTGGCACTGGCCGTGATGCTGGGGCTGGGACTGCCCCAGCCCTACGATGCGCTGGCCGGCGACATCGCCGCCACCTTGGTGATCTTCGCCTTCAGCCGCAAATACAAGAACTCCAGTTTCTACGATGCCTACTGGAGCGTGATACCACCCCTGCTGGCGGTGTACTGGTACTGGCTCAACGCCGACGCAGGCGCCAATCCCGTGCGCGTCGCGCTGGTGGTGGCCCTGGTGTGGATCTGGGGCATCCGCCTGACCGCCAACTGGGCGACCTTCTGGGGCGGCCTGCACCACGAGGACTGGCGCTACCCGATGATCAAGCAGCGCGCCGGCAAGGCGGAGCTGCCGGCCGATTTCTTCGCCATCCACCTGTTCCCCACCATCCAGGTGTTCCTCGGCTGCCTGCCGATCTACGCCGTGATCCGCTACGGCCAGGGTGAGCTGGGCTGGCTGGATGCGCTGGCCTTCATCGTCACGCTGGGCGCCATCACCATTGAGACCGTGGCGGACCTGCAGCTGCACGCCTACATCGCCAGGAAAAAGAAGCCCGGAGAGTTCATCACCAGCGGGTTGTGGGGCTGGTCGCGCCACCCCAACTACTTCGGCGAACTGAGCTTCTGGTGGGGCCTGATGCTGTTCGGTCTGGCCGCCGCGCCGCAGTACTGGGCCTGGCTGATCCCGGGCGCCCTGGCGATGACCGCGATGTTCGTCTTCGCCAGCATCCCGCTGATGGACAAGCGCAGCGTCGAGCGCCGCCCGGCGTATGCCGAGCACATGCGCAAGGTCTCGGCCCTGGTGCCGCTGCCGCCGCGGCGCTGAGCAACAGCAAGCAGGACCAAGGCGCGCAGCGATCTCGCTGCGCGCCTTTTTTGCGGTGAAGCGGCGAGGCTTTCGCTACACTCCGCCGCCATGGCACAGACCGCTACCCTGCATCACTTCGCGATCCAGCTCGCCGACATGGATCGCGGCATCTACGAGAACTTCGAGCTGCGCGTGGCGCGGCAGCCCTCGGAGACCGCCGAGTTCATGCTCACCCGCGTGCTGGCCTATTGCCTGGAATACCAGGACGGCATCGTGCTCACCGAGGGCATCGCCGCGGTGGACGAACCGGCGGTGATGGTGAAGGACCTCACGGGCCGCGCTACCGCCTGGATCGAGGTCGGCGCGCCCGATCCGGAGCGCCTGCATCGCGGCAGCAAGCTGGCCGGCCGCGCCGCGGTCTACACGCACCGCGATCCGGGACAGCTGCTGGCGCAGTACGCCGGGCAGCGCATCCACCGCGCCGCCGATATCCCGGTCTACAGCTTCGAGCGCAATCTCATCGGCAACATCGCCGGCAAGCTGGAGCGGCGCAACAGCCTGTCGGTCACCGTCACCGAGCGGCAGCTCTACCTGGACCTGGGCGGCGAGAACCACACGCTCGCGATCACCGAGCAGCGCGCCGGCTGATGCCGGCCGGCATCCGGCTCTGCCACGGCTCAGCGCCGCTGCTTGAGCCGGTGGCCGACATCGACGATCGCCGCGATCGCCGGCCGCAGTTCCGCACCCAGTTCGCTCAGCGAGTACTCCACCGTCGGCGGCGAGCTGTCCACCTCGCGGCGCAGCACCACGCCGTCGCGCTCCAGCTGGCGCAGGCGCGCGGTGAGCACCTTGGCTGACACGCCCTTGATGTCGCCGCGCAGCTCGCTGAAGCGCCGCGGGCCATCGCGCAGGTACCAGATCACATGCGGCGACCAGGCGCCGCTGATCAGGCTCATGCATTCGCCCAGGGGACAGACCTCGGGCGGTTGCTCGACCTTGTTCCTGCGGACCTTCACCATGCGCCAGCTCCGGCAATGCGGTTACCTGCAGGTAACCCGAATATTTTCGCGAACCAGTTACCAAGGGTAACCAGCGCAGTATAGTGCGGCCACATTCGGACCAGGAGCCTTCGCATGTGGCAGGACACCGCGGTAAGCCGGAAGCTGGGATTGCGCTACCCGATCGTGCAGGGCCCCTTCGGCGGCGGCCTGTCCTCCGTGGACCTGCTGGCGGCGGTGTCGAACGCCGGCGGCCTGGGCTCCTTCGGCGTGCATCACCTGACGCCGGCGCAGATCCGTGAACTCAACGCCACGATCCGCTCACGCACCGACCAGCCCTATGCGCTGAACCTCTGGGTCTCCAACCACGACGAGGGCGGCCTGTCGCTGACCGCCGAGCAGTTCGCCGCCGGCATCGAGCGCTTCCGCCCCTACTACGAGGAGCTTGGCGTGGAGCCGCCCGCCATGCCGGCGCGCTACGGCCAGAGCTTCGACGAGCAGGTGGAAGCCGTGCTCGAGGCGAACCCGCCGGCCTTCAGCTTCGTCTTCGGCATCCCCTCGGCCCGCATCCTGGAGGAATGCCGCCGCCGCGGCATCGTCACCATCGGCGCCATCACCACCATTGACGAGGCCGTGGCGATGGAAGCCGCCGGCGTGGACCTGATCGTGGCCACCGGCTTCGAGGCCGGCGGGCATCGCGTGTCCTTCCTGGCACCCGCGGAAGACTCGCTGACCGGCACTTTCGCCCTGATCCCCACGGTGGCGGACCGCGTGAAGACGCCGGTGATCGCCGCCGGCGGCATCGCCGACAGCCGCGGCATCGCGGCGGCGCTGATGCTGGGCGCGCAAGGCGTGCAGATCGGCACCGCCTTCCTGGCCTGCCAGCAGTCCTCTGCCAGCGCGCCGCACCGGCGCATGCTGTTCGATGAACGCAGCCGCTACACCGCGCTGACGCGCGTCTTCAGCGGCCGCCTGGCCCGCGGCATCCGCAACCGCTACCTGGAAGAGATGACGGCCTCGGGCGCGGCGCCCTTCCCCTACCCGATCCAGAACTGGTTCACCGGCAGCTTCCGCAAGGCCGCCGGCGAGCAGGACCGCCCGGACCGGATGTCGCTCTGGGCCGGCCAGGCCGTGCCGCTGCTGCGCCAGCATGACGCCGGCGAGCTGTTCGCCGCCCTGGTGCAGGGCACCGACACCCTGCTGGGCCGGCAGGCGGGGTAGCAGCCCGGGGGACCGGGTAGAATGCCTGCCTCCCCCTTCGCGGTGCCCCTGCCCATGTCCTTCCTTTTCCATGTCCTGGCATGGCTGCCCCTGGCCGCGCTGCAGGGGCTGGGTGCCTTTGCCGGCTGGCTGCTGTGGGTCACCTCGTCCTCGCGCAAGCGTGTGGCGCTGCGCAACATCAGCCGCTGCATGCCGGAGCTGCCCGAAGCCGAGCAGCGGCGCATCGCGCGGGCCTCGGTGGGCCACGAGATGAAGACCTACGTCGAGACCGCCCGCGTCTGGCTGGGGCCCGGCGGTTCGGTGAAGCGGGCCGTCAAGGAGTGGCGCGGCATCGAGGTGCTGGAGCGCGCCTTCGCCCAGGGCAAGGGCGTGATCCTGCTGACGCTGCACCAGGGCGCCTTCGAGGCCGTGGCCATCCCCATGTCGGCCAACTTCCCGTTCTACGGCATCTACAAGCCGCAGAAGGGTGTCGTGAACGATCTTTCCCTGAAGGGCCGCAAACGCTTCGGCGGCCGCATGGTCGAGGCCGAGGCCGGCGTGCGCAAGGCGGCATTGCCGCTGCTGGCCGAAGGGCTGGGCGTCTACTACATGCCGGACCATGACCCTCCGCCGGGCCGTGGCGTGTTCGTGCCCTTCATGGGCGTGCCGGCGCATACGCCGACCCTGATCGCGCGCCTGGTGCAGGAGTCGGGCTCGCCGGTGGTCTTCATGTTCGGCGAACGCCTGCCCTGGGCACGGGGCTATATCGCGCACTACGTCGAAGCGCCCGCCGGCATCCATGATCCCGACGTGGAGAAGGCCACCGCGGCAATGAACCTGGGCCTGGAGCAGTGCGTGCGCGACTGCCCGGAGCAGTACTGGTGGGGCTACAAGCGCTTCCGCCGGCAGCCGCCGGGAGCGCCGGATTTCTATCGCGGGGCCTGAGGCTGTGAACCCGGGCAGGGCTATGGCAGTCTGAGCGGGACATTTCCCGAAGCGACATGCCATGACCCTGCCCCGCAGCGACGGACCGCTGTTCATCGTCATCAACGCCGGCTCCGGTGCGCAACAGGCCACCGAGACCCAGGCCCAGATCGCCGCGCTGCTGGACGCCGCCGGCCGATCCCATCGCTTCCTGCCCGCCAACGGCGGCGGTATCGTCGCCGCGGCCAAGCAGGCCGTGGCACTGGCCCGCGCCGAGCACGGCGTGGTGGTGGCCGCCGGCGGCGACGGCACCCTCAATGCCGTGGCGCAGGCCGTCATCGGCGCCGGCCTGCCCTTCGGCGCGCTGCCGCAGGGCACCTTCAACTACTTCGGCCGTACCCACGGCATCCCGCAGGACACCGAGGCGGCCGTGCACGCCCTGCTGCGCGCCGAACTGCAGCCGGTACAGGCCGGCATGGTCAACGACCGGCTGTTCCTGGTGAACGCCAGCCTGGGCCTCTACCCCACGCTGCTGGAGGACCGCGAGGCCTACAAGCAGCAACTGGGCCGCAGCCGCTTCGTCGCGCTGATCGCCGGCCTGGCGACCCTGCTGCGCGAGCGGCGCCAGCTGGAGCTGTGCATCGAGCAGGACGGCCAGGAGCTGTGCCTGCGCACGCCGACGCTGTTCGTCGGCAACAACCGCCTGCAGTTCGAGCGGATCGGCATCGCCGAAGCGCCGGCCCTGGAAGCCGGCCGGCTGGTGGCCGTCATGCTCAAGCCGATCCGCGGCCTGAGCATGCTGGGCCTGCTGCTGCGCGGCGCTCTCGGGCGCCTGGGGGAAGCCGACACGGTGACCAGCTTCAGCCTGCGCAACCTGACGGTGCGCACGCGACGCAAGCGCCGCCTCAAGGTGGCCACCGACGGCGAGGTCTTCCACCTGCACACGCCGCTGCAGTTCCGCGTGGCACCGCAGCCGCTGCTGCTGATGGCGCCGCGGCCGGAAGATCGCGTGGAGCCGGCCTGATGCTGCTGCTGCAGGTCTCCGATCCACACTTTGGCACCGAGCGGCCGCAGGTGGTGCAGGCGCTGCGGCGCCTGGCCGAGGCACAGCGTCCGCAGGTGCTGGTGGTGTCCGGCGACATCACCCAGCGCGGCAGTGATTCACAGTTCGACGCGGCGCGGCGCTTCCTCGACAGCCTCGGTATCCCGGCGATGCTCACGGTGCCGGGCAACCATGACATCCCGCTGCTGAACCCGCTGGCCCGCTGGCTGCGGCCCTATGCCGCCTACCAGCGCGCCTTCGGCGACGATCTGGAGCCGGTGCTCGACCTGCCGGAGCTGCTGGCCATCGGCGTCAACACCACGCGCCCGCGCCGCCACAAGGACGGCGAGGTCTCGTCAGCCCAAGTACAGCGCGTGGCCGAACGCCTGCGCGCGGCCGGCGGGCGCCAGCTGCGCATCGTGGTGACGCACCAGCCGGTACACGTGGTGCGGCCGCGTGACGAGCACAACCTGCTGCACGGTGCCGGCCCCGCCGTCCGCGCCTGGGCCGAGGCCGGGGCCGACCTGGTGCTGGGCGGACACATCCATTTCCCTTCCGTGGGCCTGCTGGCGGACCGCTACCCCGGCCTGCCGCGGCGCGCCTGGGGCGTGCAGGCCGGCACCGCGCTGTCCTGGCGCATCCGTTTCGAGGCCGGCAACTCGGTGAACCTGCTGCGCTACGACGCCGCCACCCAGCAATGCCGTGTGGAGCGCTGGGACTACCGCGATGCCGCGGACGCCTTCGAACTGGCCCATAGCGAGGAACTGCCGCTGCAGCGAGACGCCGCATGAACGACACCGCCGCCTTCGTCGCCGATCACCCCCTGCTGGTCTTCGCGTCTCTCTGCACCGGCATGCTGCTGATGATGGGCCTGGCCTGGGCGCTGATCCAGCGGCTGCGGCGGCTGCACTTCTTCGACCGTCGCGAGCTGGCCTGGCACCTGGGCCTGGGCTTCTGCATCGTGCTGGCCACGCTGTCGGCCTTCCTGGCGCTGGCCGACGAGATCGGCGTGGACGAGGAACTGGGCCGCTTCGACGAGGCCCTCGCCGGGGAACTGTCGCAGCGCCTGCAGGCGCAGACCCTGCGGATCTTCGGCGCCCTGACCCACCTGGGCGATTTCTGGACGCTCACCGCGCTGTGCGTCGTGGTGGCGATGCTGCTGTTGCGGCAGGGTCATCATCGGCTGGCGATCGCCTGGGTAGTGGCGCTGGCCGGCAATGGCCTGCTGAACCGGGCGCTGAAGGAGCTGTTCCAGCGTAGCCGCCCGCTGCACGAGCATGGCTGGGCCCACGCCAACGGCTGGAGCTTCCCCAGTGGGCATTCGTCCGGCTCGCTGGTGGCCTACGGCATGCTCGCCTGGGTATTGATGCGCTTCACGCCGCGTGTGCTGCACCTGCCGCTGGCCCTGGCCGCCATCGCCACCGCCCTGCTAGTGGGCTACAGCCGCATCGTGTTGCAGGTGCACTGGTTCAGCGACGTGCTGGCGGGCTTCATGCTCGGCAGCGCCTGGCTGGCGGTCTGCATCGCCGGCGCGGAGATGGCCAGGCTGCGAGGCGAAACGACCTGACAGTACGTTCAGGTGTTCAAGCCCGTGTCACCCCGATATCGTTGCCGCCCATCGAGGCACACGATCATCATTCCAGGGGGAGCCACCATTCATGAACATGTCTTGCAGAAGCGCCGTGGCATTGCTGGCAGCATTGCTGGCGGCCTGCGGCGGCGGAGCTGGGGAAGGCAGTCCGGCGGAGCTTCGTCTCTCAACGTCCAGCGTCGTCGTCACGGCCAAGACCACCGGCGTTGCGCCATCCAGTTCGATCTATTTCAGTTTCGGCAGGACGGCAGGCCGCGAGGTCTACCCTACGGCAACGGCGACGGCGGCCGGCATTGCCCGCACTGAAGTCGTGATCGATGCATCCGGCGGAGGCCGCCTCCAGATCTTCTTCAAGGACCCGGACCGGCTTGGAGCCGACACCTACACCGACCAGGTGACGCTGAAGCTGTGCTACGACACCGCCTGCGCCGAGCACCTGGCGGGCAGCCCGCGCATCGTTGAAGCCCGCTACACCGTCACCGGCAGCGCAGCACCGGAGCAGGCCCCTGCGCTGCCGGTTTCAGCGGCGCCGGTGGATGGGGGGCTGCTCTCGGCAACGACCCTGGCCATGGGCGACCACAACGTGGTCGATGCGGCCTACAGCACCGCGCTGGAGGCCATCGTGATGATCTCCACGCAGCCGGCCAACGCGCTCTACGTCTACGACGCCACCGCCAATACCGAGACGAAACTGGACCTGGATCAGGCGCCCGCCGCCATGGCGCTCAGCAGCGATGGCCTGACCGTGGCCATCCTGCTGGCAGCATCCGAAACGGCAGGAGCCAAGCTGGTACACGCGGCGCTGCCGGACTCCGGCGCTCCGAGCGCGGTAACCGCCACCTCCACCACCCTCCTGCCGGCGTCCGACCTGCTGCTGGGCGGCAACCGGATCGCTCATCTGCTTCCGGCACCCATCGACACCCTGCCCTTCGGATTCATCACCTCGATCCACCTCGACACCAAGGCCGTGCAGACCAGCGGCTTCGATGTCCCGTTCCAGCTGACGGGTGCCCTGCACCCAACCGGCCAGTCGATCTATGCCATCCCGCCCCTGCCGTCCACCGGCGACATCATCAAGTTCGAGGTGAACGAGCGTGGCACGCTCCGACTGTACGAATCCGGCGACGGCGGTGTGCATCCAGGCTGCGGCCGCCTGTGGCTGTCCGCCACCGGCAACCGCGTCTACACCGCCTGCAGCGCCATCTTCCGTGCCTCGGAGTATCGCAAGAACGACCTGACGCACATGGGCAACGTCACGCTGTTCGGGCGCACGGGTGGCATCCTGTCATTGAGCGACTCGGTAGCGGCTGGCGAAATTGCGATCGCCGAAGCCAACAACGAATCCTGCTACCGGGCACCCTTCGCGGAATGCAGCGGCCGCCTGAACTTCTATGACCGGGAAACCGTGGCGGCGGCGGCAAGCTTCGCGGTCCCGGAGAACGGCGTTGCCGGCTTCGTGTTCCACGACGGCAGCGGCGACAACGTCTACCTCATCGTGCGGCGCTACAACGATCCCTTGCTGCCCGACCTGGGGCCGGACAACCTGCTGTTGCGGCTGACCCGATAGAACCCGCCGCCACAAACAAGAAGCCCGCCTTCAAGGCGGGCTTCTTGTTGCAGCCGGATCGCAGCGATCAGGCGGCTTCGGCCGGGGCCGGGTTCGCCGTGTTGGGCGAGAAGCTCGGCGCCTCGACGTAGAACTGCTTGAACCAGTGGCGGAACTGGATCACCGGGCCGTCGCCGTCGCAGAGCAGCGGGTTCGGGCGGTACTTCTTGTTGTTCCAGACGATGAAGTCGACGCTCTCGAAGCCCGCGCTCTCCTCGCCCTCGGCCGCGCCGATCATGTGGTCGATGACCTTGCGCGAGGCATGCAGCTCCTTGGTGCCTTCCGCGTAGTCGACATGGCGGAAGGACATGTTCATCTGCGTCTTGTCCTTGGTCAGCGGCACCGTGTACGACATCATCGTCGCGGTGATGCCTTCCTGGTTGAAGCGCAGCACGTTCAGGCCCGGGCCGTAGGACTTGCCCACGATGTAGCCCTGGCCGATGTTCAGCGTCATCACCGGGCCGTCATAGGTGGCCTCGACCGGCGGGATCATCGGCGCGTTGTGCAGGAACTTGAGGTGCGCGGTGTCGACGCCGTTCTCGGCAATCTCCTGCACGCAGGTGTTGGCGGTCCAGGAACCACGACGGTTGCCGGCGTAGCCGGTAGCGTCTTCCATCTCCGGGATGTACGGCAGATCGAAG
Source organism: Pseudomonadota bacterium (assembly GCA_052035235.1). Classification (GTDB taxonomy): domain Bacteria; phylum Pseudomonadota; class Gammaproteobacteria; order Nevskiales; family Nevskiaceae; genus Solimonas_A. The sequence goes on from JBPOHT010000016.1 coordinate 94,696, forward strand.
CTCGGCGCTTCGCAGGCCGGGTGGTGCCAGCACCAGATCATGCCGTACTTCTCCACCACCGGCAGGGTGCGCAGGATCGGCTGCAGGTTGGTGATGGGCGGCTTGCGCTTGCCGTAGGGCACGGACTTGCACCAGCCCTCGGTGTTGTACTCCCAGTGGTGGAACGGGCAGCGCAGGTGCTCGCCGCAGACCTTGCCGCCGTGGCCCATGTGGGCGCCGAGGTGCGGGCAATAGGGGTCGCTCATGCCGGCCACACCGCTCTCGGTGCGGAACAGCACCCACTCCTGGCCGAGCATTTCGACGTTGCGCAGCTCGCCGGCCTTGAGGTTTTCGGAAAAATCGACAAAGAACCAGCCGACCGGAATCGGGAACGGGGCACGTTCCAGGTTCTTGGATTCGAGCAGAATCTTGAGGTTGATGGGTTTGCTCACGGTTATCTCCTGCAGATCTAACGCGCCGGGGCGCACCTGAATAACTTCCCTGTGTCGCTGGATGAAAAAGCAAACAGTGGGGTGATTCTGAGGATGCTACGAAACACCCTTCGGGGCCTTCTTAGAATGCATCTTGCGCTTTCATGAGATTTAGGGCATGCATGCCGCTCCAGACCCGAGGGACGGCCCGCCGCCCCCTCCGGAATCCCCGCCTGACCGGAAACGACCGATGCGCAAAGCTGCTGCCTGGACCCTGGGCCTGATCGCCGTGTTCGGCGCGCTGTACTGGTGGTACGCGGCCGACAGCCGCATGCCGGCCGACGCCGATTTTCCGCTGGATATCGCGGAGTTGCGCCGGCTGGCCGGCAGCCTCCCCGGCGACCTGCCGCGCGAGGTGCGCTACGAGAAGGTCACCGCCTTCAGCTTCCCCAGGGCGATGATCGCCGCCGGCGACGGCTGGGCGACGCAGGAAATGCCGATCTACGCCTACCAGCTGGTCTACCCCGACCGCACCGCGATGATCGATTCCGCCATGCCGCGCGACCTGGCCCAGCCGGCCTTCATGGTTCCCTACTACGACGAGGCGGCCTATGGCCGCGTCAGCGCCGCCCTGGAGAAGGCGGCGTTCATCCTGATCACCCACGAGCACAGCGATCACAGTGGCGGCGTGCTGCAGCACCCCAGGCTGGCCTCGCTGCTGCCGGCCCTGCGCCTGACCCAGGTGCAGCAGGACCATCCCCAGTACATGAAGCCGGCGGTGGTGCCGGAAGGCTCCTTGGCCAGCTACCAGCCGCTGCGCTACCAAGGCGCCGCCGCCATCGCCCCCGGCGTGGTCGCCGTGGCGGCACCAGGGCACACGCCGGGCAGCCAGATGGTCTACGTGAAGCTGGCCGACGGCCACGAGCTGCTGTTCCTTGGCGATGTGTCATGGAAGCGTGGCAACATTGAGCGGCAGCGCGAGCGCCCCCGCTTCGTCACCGAATGGCTGATCGGTGAAGACCGTCACGCGGTGTTCGGACAACTCAAGTCGCTGCACGCACTGGCCCAGCGGGAGCCCGCCATCCGGCAGGTACCGGGACACGATGGCGACGTCGTGGCGGAGCTTACAAGCGAGGGCTATCTGAAACCGGAATTCATTCGCATAGGCAATCCATGAGCAAGACTGTACTCATCACCGGAGGCAATAGCGGCATCGGCTACGAGATGGCGCTGTCCCTGGCCAAGAGCGGCAACCGCGTGATCATCGCCGCGCGCGACGAAGCCAGGTCGGCCGCCGCCGTCGAGAAGATCAAGACCGCCAGCCCCGGCGCCCAGATCGCGGCGGTGAAGCTTGATCTGGCCGACTTCGCGCAGATCGACCGCTTCGCCGACTACCTGCTCAGCAAGGTCCCGACGATCGACGTCCTGATCCTCAACGCCGGCATGTACACGACCAAGCTGCACACGCTTCCCAGTGGCTACGAGGCAATGATCGGGGTCATGCATTTTGGCCACTTCCGCCTGACGCAGCGCCTGCTGGATGCGGTTGTCGCCGCTCCCCAGGGGCGCATCATCGTCACCAGTTCGATGATGCACAAACTGGGGCGCATCGACGCCCGCAGCTTCGCGAATCCACGCAAGCATCTCACCAGCATGCACGCCTATGGCCAGGCCAAGCTGGCGAACCTGCTCTTCGTCCGCGAGCTGGCGCAACGCCTGAAAAACACCCGCGTCACCGTCAATGCCTTCCACCCCGGCGCCGTGGCGACCGACATCTATCGCCAGCTTCCTTCGCCGCTGGCCCGCCTGATGAAGGCCTTCATGCTCACGCCCCAGCAAGGCGCGGACACGGCCATCTGGATGGCCACGGACGACAAGTTCAGGACCGTGAGCGGAAAGTACTACGTCAACCGCAAGCGCCGGCATGGCAGTGGCACCAGCCGGGATCAGGATATCGCTGCGCGCCTCTGGCGGCTCAGCGAAAAGGCGATGAAAGCACTCTGACTTCAGGGGCCAGAGGCGGGGCATCCAGGCTGCGCTCTCGGCGCAGATTATCGCGGCGCATTGACGACATCCCGGCTTGCCGGTCGCACTACCGGGTCGCGGGGCCGTGCTTGATGCGGCTCAGCGACTCCGGCGTCACGCCCAGGTAGGACGCCACGTGCAGGGCCGGCGTCTCGGCGACGATGCGCGGCTCCATGGTCTGGCGGAAGTAGCGCCAGCGCTGCGCCGCCGACTTGTACTGGATGGTCAGCAGGCGCCGCTCCATCGACAGGTAGTGGCGCTCGGCCAGCACCCGCCGCAGCGGCTCCCAGCCGGCCGACGTATCCGGGTGCAGCATGCTCTCCAGCGACAGCCACCAGCCGTCGCAGTCGGCCAGGCACTGGATATGTTCCTGCGCCGGCTGCTGCGTCACCAGGCTGGTCAGCGGCAGCACCGCGCTGCCGTCGCAGATCAGCCGCAGGTTCACTTCCTTGTCGTCGAACAGGTAATAGCTGCGCACCAGTCCGCGCGCCATGAAGAACAGCCGCCGGCAGACCTCGGGCGGGCGGAACAGGTGCTCGCCGCGCAGCACGCGAGCCGGCCGCGACATCCGCCTCAGCTCACCGGCCTGGGCCTCGTCCAGCGACACGTAGCGGCGCAGGGCGGCTACGAGGTCATCAATAGTCGTCGTACCATCCGTCGCCATGGATCAGGACCTGGAACACATCGTCGAACTGCTGGAGCGCTTCCTCGACGAGGAAGACCGCGCCGCGCTGGATGCCGCCTGTGCCGCGGCGGCGGCACGCCTTAGCGACATTGACGCGCCGCTGCGCTGGCTGCAGGCCTGCCGCGCGCCGCTGGAGCGCAAGGACCTGGCCACACGGCGCCTGCGCGCCGCGCTGCAGCTGCCGGCCATGCCCGGCCCGCCCTGCCGGCCCGATCCGTTCTGAGTCGCCGCGTTCAAGGCGAGGACTTCCACACCAGCTTGCCGCCGCGGTCGATGTAACCCCAGCGGCCCTCGGCCTGGTTGAACCAGATGCGCGCCAGGCCACCACTGAAGGGCTCCACCTGGCTAACGCCTTCCAGCGGCCCGATCACCAGCTCGCCAGCCGCATCCACGTAGCCGTATCCCGCGCGCGGTACCAGCACCGCGGCACGGCCCTCCGAGAAGGGCTCGGCCTGCTGGAAGCGGGCGGCGCCGGCCGGCTTGCCGGTGGCGTCGACGTAGCCCCACAGGTGATTGCGGACATCACCCACCGCCACGGCGGCGCGCCCCTCGCTGAACTCCCTGGCGTTGAAGAACTGCGGCGCCACGGCGAAGTCACCCTGTAGATCGAGATAGCCCCAACCCTTGCCGTCGGCCCGCGCCGGTGCCCGCTCCTCGCGGTAGTCGGCCCCCACTCGGTACTCCTTCGAAGGCTCGACCACCACCTTGCCCTGCCGGTCGATATAGCCATGGCCCTCGCGGAACTGCACGCGCGCCCGGCCGCCGGAAAAGTTGTAGGCGTACTGGTACTGCGCAGGGATCGCGAACCGGCCCTGGCGATCGATGTAGCCCCAGCCCTTGCCCGACACCAGCACCACCGCCAGGCCCTCCTGGAAGCGGAACGGCTTGTTGAACTGCGGCTCGATCACCCACTTGCCGCTGCGGTCGATGCTGCCCCAATGCCCTGCCACGGCCACCAGCGCCTGTCCCTCGCTGAAGGGCTCCACCTGGTCGAACTGCGGCGGCACCGCCACCGCACCATTGCGGGCCAGGTAGCCCAGCTTGCGTCCCATGCGGAACGGCGCCAGGCCCTCGGAAAAGCCACCCGCGATCAGCGAGGCCAGGCTCACCGGCTGCGCGAACTCAGCACTGCCGATGTCGACCTTGAGCAGCGGCGAGATGACCGGCTTGCCGTCGAGGTCGATCACCCCCACCTTGGAGCCGACAGCAGCCACCGCCAGCCCGTCGGAGAAGCGCAGCTCGGCGTCGTACTGCGGCTCGATCACGACCTTGCCGGTCGCGTCGATCGCGCCATGGCGGTCACCCTGGAGTATCGGAAAGCGGCCCGGCACCTCCGCCGCCCAGGCGGGCAGCAGCAGGCAGGGCAACAGGGCAACCAGCAGCCCCCATGCGAATCTCGGCATCGACACATTCCCCTTCGGCATCTCGGGCAGCTCAAGCCGCAAGCATAAGCCGTTGTCGGCGCGCGCCGCTGCGGCTAGGCTATGGCCAAGACGGATCGACCCCAAGGGCGTGGTCGCAGCTCCGTCGCCAGCCTGACCCCAGCGGACAACGGCGTCCCCCCATCGGGCATTGCCATGTTTTCAACATCCGCTCGGAGAATCATCATGTATCGCAGCAAATCCCTGTTCGCCGCCCTGGTCCTGGTCAGCGTGACCGCCGCCGCCAATGCCGACCGCCCCCTGCCCGGCGCCGACAGGATGGCGCCCGGCAGCGCCGTCGTCGGCACGCCGGACTACGGCAAGGACGTCAAGATCGCCGGCGCCACCGGCGCCGCCTCGCCCGACAAGAACGGCGACGGCTTCCTCGAGGCCTCGGAGCTGGAGCCGGGCTCGCAGCTGGCCAAGCGCCTGGCCACCCGCGACGCCAACCGTGACGGCAAGCTGTCGCGCGACGAGTACTTCTTCAAGTAAGCCGCCAACAAGCCGCAGCGGGACGGAGCGCCGCCGCTCCGTCCCGCCATCGCTGCCGCTACGGTTAAGATCGGCGCATGACCTCGCTCGATCTCGACTTCGTCCGCGCCCAGTTCCCCGCCTTCGCCGAGCCCACGCTGCGCGACCAGGCCTTCTTCGAGAACGCCGGCGGCTCCTATGCTTGCCGCCAGGTGATCGACCTGCTGGGCGATTACTACCGGCGCCTGAAGGTACAGCCCTACTACCCCTACCCTGCCTCCACCGAGGCCGGCGCCTGGATGGACGCCTCGCACGAACGCCTGGCGGAATACCTGGGCGTCGGCGCGGACGAACTGCATTTCGGCCCGTCCACCTCGCAGAACACCTATGTACTGGCCCAGGCCTTCCGCGGCCTGCTGCAACCCGGCGACGAGATCATCGTCACCAGCCAGGATCACGAAGCCAACGGTGGCGTCTGGCGCCGCCTGGCGGCGGAAGGCTTCGTGCTGCGCGAGTGGCAGGTGGACCCCGCCAGCGGCGCGCTGGACCCCGACGCGCTGGATGCGCTGCTCAACGAGCGCACACGCCTGGTGGTGTTCCCGCAGTGCTCCAACATCGTCGCGCATCTGAACCCCGTGGCGCGGCTCACGGCGAAGATCCGGGCCGCCGGCGCCCTGTCGCTGGTGGACGGCGTCTCCTACGCCCCGCACGGCCTGCCGGACCTGCGCGCGCTGGGCGCCGACATCTACCTGTTCTCGCTGTACAAGACCTTCGGCCCGCACCAGGGCCTGATGGTGCTGGGTCGCGCGCTGCTGGATCGCCTGGCCAACCAGGGCCATTTCTTCAACGCCTCGCTGCCACGCAAGCGGCTCACTCCGGCGGGGCCCGACCATGCCCAGATCGCCGCCGCGAGCGGCATCGCCGCCTACTTCGACGCGCTGGACGCCCATCACCACCCCGGCGCAGCGCAACCCAAGCGTGCGCAACGCGTGCGCGCACTGCTGCATGACGCCGAACAGCCGCTGCTGGCACGGCTGCTCGACGGCCTGGGGCAGCTCAAGGGCTTGCGCATCCTCGGCCCCACCGACGCCACGCAGCGCGCGGCCACGGTGGCCGTGCAGCTCATCGGGCGATCGCCCGCGACGCTGGTACCGGCGCTGGCACAGCGCGGCGTCCTCGCCGCCGCCGGCCACTTCTACGCCGTGCGGCTGCTGCAGGCGATGGGGCTGGACCCGAAGCAAGGCGTGCTGCGCCTGTCCTTCGTGCACTACAACTCGGCACAGGACATCGAACGCTTGCTGGCGGCGCTGGATGAGCTCCTGACGGCCTGACGTTCAGCCACCGTTCGGCCCCGGATGGCAGAATACCCGCTACACCCAGTACCTATCTGCAGAAAAGGGGGCTCACATGCGTCTTGGAATCATCGCGTTACTGGCAGGCCTGGGCCTGGCGTCTACGGCGAGCCTGGCCGCCGATACCGGAGCGATCGTGGGTGGTGCCATCGGCGGCGGTGCCGGCGCTGCGATTGGCGACAGCATGGGTGGGCGTAACGGCGCCATCATTGGCGGTGCCATCGGCGGCGGTGCAGGAGCCGCGATCGGCTCCCGGCCGGAGCCCTCCGAGACCGTGATCGTGCATGAGCATCGCAAGGGCGATAACGGCAAGCATCGTGGCCACCGCAAGCACAAGCACAAGGGCAAGCACCGCGACTGATCGTCCTTGACCATCGCCGTGTCCAACGGCGCCGGCATGCCGGCGCCTTTTTCGTTGCTTGCGGCGCAATACATGGTGCAGGAAGACCGCGAAAGCCCCGACCGCCCCATGCACGCCAAGCCTCGGGCCTTTGCTTCCTGAGGCCCATGGCGCCGGGTTACGCTGTCGCATGCCCTAGGAGTTCGCATGCGCTACGCCCAACTCTCGCCCGCCAAGGTCCGCTTCTGGGCCAGTCTCGATGCTGCGCTCGCCTGGATGGCGATCCCGCCGCTGGCGCCGCAGTTCCTGGCCCTCACCTACTGGCTCAACGGCCTGCTCGGCGGTGACGCCGTCGCCCCGCCGCTGGCCGAACCCATGCACCTGCTGTTCGTCTGCCTCAGCGGCGCCCTGATCGGCACCTGGGCACTGGCGCGGCTGCTGCACCCGGTCGGCCTGCTCGGCGTGATCGACGGCTGGGCGCGCCTGTACGTGGCCGCGGTGCTGGCCTGGGTGATCCTGGTGGCGGGCGGCCCGCCGGTGCTGTGGCTGTTCGTGTTCACCGAGGCGGCCGGCAGCGTCAGCCAGTTGCGCGCCGCCTACGCCCGGACTACCGCATGAAGGAGCTGCCACCCTGGAAGCGCGACAAGCCGGCGGGCAAGAGCCTGCCGCTGACGCCGGAGCAGAAAGCAGCGGCCAAGGAGCGCGCCGAGCGCAACGGGCGACGCTATCCGAACCTGGTCGACAACATGTGGGCGTCTCGCCAGGCCAAGGCCGGGAAGATCTGATGCAGCCGGGAACCAGCCCAGGTAGCGGCGCGGCGGAAGCGCCCACGAAAGAGCGTTGCAGCATCGCCGAGCTGTCGAACACGCCGGACGATCCCGGCCTGTCGGTGGCGCGGGCGCGCGTGATGCCGGGCGTCACCACGCGCTGGCACCGGCTGGACGGGATCGCCGAGCGCTATGTCATCCTGGAGGGCGGCGGCCGCGCCGAGATCGGCGGGCTGCCGCCGCAGGACCTGCAGCCGGGCGACGTGCTGCGCATCGCGCCGGGCCAGGCGCAGCGCATCACCAACACGGGCAATGAAGACCTGGTGTTCCTGGCGCTGTGCACGCCGCGTTTCCGCTGGGACGCCTACGAGGACATCGACGACGCGATGCCTGCGGCCTAGGGCAGCACACCCGCCGGCACCTGCGGCTCGTTGGAGGCCAGCGCGGCACCGTCGGTGTCGGGCGGCTCATGGCCGGAGGTCAGCGGGCACTGCGCGTAGCCGTTGGCGCCGGCCCAGGCCGGGTCCGGATACCAGGCGAACACGAACTGTCCGTCCTTGAGCGTATCGATCAGCTTCTGCGCCACCGCCGGGCGCACCGCCGGGCAGCCCCAGCTGCGTCCCAGGCGCCCCTGCTTGCTGGCCATCTTCGCGTCCACGTACTGCGCGCCGTGCATCACCAGGGCCCGCGTGTAGGCACGGTCGTTGACCCCCGGCTCCAGGCCGGCCATGCGCAGCGAGTAGCCGTTGCGGCCGTCATAGGCGCCCAGCGTGCGGAACGGGCCGAGGCTGGAGGTCAGGCTGTCCGGGCTATTGGAAAAGCGTGTGGCCAGGTTGTCGCCGGAATTCTTGCCGTGCGCCACCAGTTCCCGGAACAGCAGCTTGCGCGTCTTCAGGTCGAACACCCAGAGGCGCCGCTGGGTCGACGGCAGGGAATAGTCGATGACCCCGAGATGCTGCGCAGGCGCCATTCCGGCCGCCACCGCGCAGTCCAGCGCGGACAATGCGGCTTTCAGGGCCTTCGGGTTGATGTCCGGCGCGGCGCGGCGCAGGGCCTCGGCCGGCGGCGCAGCCTGGGCCACCCCAGCGGCCACGAGCAGGAGAACGGCAGCGAGACACTGCCTGACAAGGGGATACGGCATGACGGCATGGTAGCCGGCCCCGCGGACAGGGCAAAATCGCGCCGACAAGCGGGCGTCCCCAGCCCGCGCAACGACAGGGAGCGTCATGGGAACGTCCATTTTCCGCCGCGGCTTCGCGGCGCTGCTGCTGGCAGGCGCCTGCATTTTGCCCGCCCAGGCCCAGGGCCTGAACGAGGCCATCCGCGAGCGCGTGGAGCAGCTGCGCGACGCCGGACCTGCCGGACCCAAGCTGGAAGGCGTCTCCCTGACCGAGGGCATCGCGCGCTTCTACGAGCGCCGCGACTTTGCCCCGGCCTGGAACGACCGGGCCCGCCAGGAAGCCCTGATCGCCGCGCTGCGCGGCGTCTCCGACGACGGCCTGGACCCGCGCGACTACGCGCTGGAGGCGGTTGAGAAGGGTCCGGCCTCGGCCGATCCTTCAAGCATCGCCGCCTATGACCTCGCCACCACCCGCTCCTACCTGCTGGCGCTGGCGCACCTGTTCCGCGGCAAGGTCAACCCCGCCAGCCTCGACGCGCAGTGGAACTTCGCCACCCGCAGCATGACCCCGGACGAGGCCCTGGGCTACATGGTGGATGCGGTGCGCAGCGGCAACATCGCCGCGGTCTTCGACGGTGCCCGGCCCTCACACGCCGCCTACGCGCGGCTGCGCGCCGCACTGAAACGCCTGCGCGCGGTGGAAGCGGCCGGCGGCTGGGCGCCGATCCCCGCCGGCACCACGCTCAAGCCCGGCATGGACGACCCGCGCGTGGCCCTGCTGCGCAAGCGCCTGGCCGCCACCGGCGACATCGCGCCCGCCGACGACAATGGCGCCACGCTCTACGACGCCACGCTCGAAGCCGCGGTCAAGCGCTTCCAGCAGGAGCAGTATCTAGATACCGACGGCGCCATCGGGCCCGGTACGCGCACCGCACTGAACGTGCCGGTGGCCCGGCGCATCGACCAGGTGCGCGCCAACCTGGAGCGCGGCCGCTGGCTGCTGCACGAACTGCACGACGACTTCGTGCTGGTGGACATCGCCGGCTTCCACATCAACCTGTTCCGCAATGGCGAATCGGTCTGGTCCTCGCGCGTGCAGGTGGGCAAGCCCTTCCGCAGCACGCCGATCTTCAAGTCCGAGATCACCTACCTGACGCTGAACCCCACCTGGACCGTGCCGCCGACGATCCTGCGCGAGGATGTGCTGCCCAAGGTGCGGCGCGATCCGGGTTACCTGTCGCGTAACCGCATCCGCGTGTTCGATTCCGCCGGCCAGGAGCTGGACGCCAAGCAGGTCAACTGGGCCAAGCCGGGCGCCGTCACGCTGCGCCAGGACGCCGGTGAGGGCAACTCGCTGGGCCGCGCGGTGATCCGCTTCCCCAATCCCTACGCCGTGTACCTGCATGACACGCCACACCGCGAACTGTTCGGGGCCAGCCAGCGCGCCTTCAGCTCCGGCTGCATCCGCGTGGAGAACGTGCTGGAGCTGGTGAGCCTGCTGCTCAATGACCCGGCCTGGGACCAGGCCGGCGTGGACAAGGCCCTGGCCGAGCCCACCACGCGCAGCGTCAAGCTGGCCAAGCCGCTGCCGATACTGCTGGCCTACTGGACCATCGACGTGCCCGACAGCGGCCGGATCGGATTCAAGGCCGACATCTACGACCGCGATCCGGCCCTGGTGCGCGCCCTGGCCGAGCGGCCAAAGCTCTAGGCCTTATAGGTGACTATAGTCCGTACCATGAGTACCGAATGCGTCATCTATCGCTGCGGCCGCCAGGACCAGATGTACCTCTACCTGCGCGCCGACCTGCCCCCGGACGCGCTGCCCGAGGCACTGCGGCGCCTTACCGGCAAGCTCACGGAAGCGATGCGCCTGAGCCTGTCACCGGAGCGGCAGCTGGCGCGCGTGGACGTGGCGCAGGTGCTGGAGAAGCTGGTGGCGCCGGGCTACTACATCCAGATGCCACCGGACGGCCTGCTCAAGGCCAACCTGCACTTCGGGGACTGAGGCCCTTTCCGGAGCCTAGTCCTCCGCATCCTCGCCACGGCGCAGCTGCTGCTTGCCCTTGGCGATCAGCTCACGCGCCAGGCGCTTGGGCAGGTGCATCTTCTCCGGTCGCGGCAGCGTGGTGGAATCGTCGATCAGGGCCTTGATCGCCAGCAGGCGATAGACCATCTCCTGCTCGGCCGCGGCCTTCAGTTCCTGCCCCGGCTGCAGCACGGTGGAAAAGACGTTGGCGCCGGCACCGTGGTTGCTGACTTCCCGGCCAGTTGCCGTGTCGTAGATCGCGATCCAGCGCTGCTCGGGCACGAGGTCGCCCTCGCCCAGCGAGCCCGTGGTGCCGGCCGCCAGCGTGATCGCCACCGGCCAGGGCGTGTAGTTGGCGTAGATCGGTGTCTTCGGCGCCTTGGGTTGCCAGGTGCGCTGCAGCGTGGCTTCCTGTGTGCACAAATCGATCGTCGACAAGGTCATCCGCAGGCTCCGGGTCGCGGCCAGCGCCGCTCGAAACGCATGATAGACCGCCCAGGCGGCCACGGGGATATTCCGTCGCGGGCCGCATCGGGTTAGGCTGCGCGGGTCCACCGCAGACCCTCTCGAGGAAGCGCGACATGGCGACCCAGGTGCTGATCGACAACCCCTACGTCACGCTGTGGTTCCACACCGACGGCAAGATCGTGCATCACCAGATGCACAAGTTCATCGTCGAGTCGGTGTTCCGGGATTTCCTGGAGGCCGGCATGCAGGCGATGAAGCAGTACGGCGCCTGCAAATGGCTCTCCGATGATCGCAAGAACCCGGTGCTGGCGCAGACCCTGCATGACTGGGCGCGCGACTCCTGGTTCCCACGCACCCGCGACGCCGGCTGGAAGTACTGGGCCATCGTGGCGCCCCTGGAGGAACTCGGGCAGTGGACCATGCAGCGCGCGGTGGACGACTACCGCGCCCAGGGCATCACGGCAAGATACTTCAAGGACCCCGACGAAGCGCTGAGCTGGCTGCAGGGCGTGGACCTGATCGAACCCGCCGCATGACGCAACTGCGTGGCAGCATCTTCCTGACCGGAGGCTCCGGTTTCCTCGGGCGTCAATTGATCGTTGACCTGATGTCCGCGGGCTACAGCGTGCGCGCACTGGCCCGCTCCGAGCGCGCCGCCGCCGCGGTGCGGGCGCTGGGCGCCACGCCGGTACCCGGCGATCTCGCAGAACCCGCCGCCATGCGCGAGGGCATGTCGGGCTGCCTCGCCGCGATCCACTCCGCCGCCAAGGTCGAGCAATGGGGCCGCTGGGAGGATTTCCTGCGCGACACGGTGGAGGGCACCGGTCATGTGATCGCCGCCGCGCAAGCCGCCGGGCTGCCACGCCTGCTGCACATCAGCACCGAGGCGGTGCTGGCCGACGGCAAGGCCATCGTCGACGCCGACGAGACACGCGCCCTGCCCGCAAAGCCCAACGGCTTCTATCCCCGCTCCAAGGGCATGGCCGAGCAGCAGGTGCTGGCCGCCAATGGTCGCGGCCTGGAGACACTGGTGGTACGGCCGCGCTTCATCTGGGGCCGGGGTGACACCACGCTCGCACCCAAGCTCGCCGAGGCCGCCCGCGCCGGCTGGGTCTGGTTCGGCGGCGGTGGCCACCGCATCTCCACCTGCCACGTGCGCAACGTCTCGCACGGCGCGCTGCTGGCGCTGGAGCGCGGACGCGCCGGGGAGATCTACTTCCTCACCGACGGCGCGCCGGTGGTCTTCCGCGACTTCATCGGCCGCCTGATCCGCAGCCAGGGCGTGGAGCCCGGCGAGCGCAACGCGCCGCTATGGCTGGCCGACACCCTCGCCGCCCTCGGCGAAGCCGCATGGACACTGCTGCCCCTGCGCGGCGAGCCACCCCTCACGCGCAGCGCCCTGAACCTGTTCTTCCGCGAAGTCACCGTACGCGACGACAAGGCCCGCCGCGAGATCGGCTACCGCCCCGTGGTCAGCGTCGAGGAAGGCCTGCGCGAGCTGGAATCTTCGCCCCTCTAACCCACAAGCAGCGCCAAGAGTCGCGGAGAAACCGTCGCGAGTGCGCCGAGGTTGCGACGGCGACGCACAGCCGTACAGAAGTACGGCGAGCATCGCCGGTGCAAGATCGGCGCACGTAGCAGGTTTATCCGCGGCTTTCAGGACATGACGAAGAGGTTGAGCTTGTTCCCGTCGAGATCGCGGAAGTAAGCCGCATAGAACGTATCGCCACGTGGCCCCGGCTTGCCCTCGTCGGTGGCGCCCAACTCGATGGCCTTGGCGTAGAGCTTGTCGACGTTGTCCTTGTTGCCGGCGGACAGGGCCACCATGACGCCGTTGCCGACCGTCGCGGCATTGCCGTTGAAGGGCTTCACCACCGCCAGCGCGGCGGCACCCGGCTTGCCCCAGATGACGAAGCCGTCGAACTCCATCATGCGCTTGACGCCCATCTCGCCGAACAGGGCGTCATAGAAACCCGTGGCACGCGCCATATCGTTGGTGCCGACGCAAACGTAACCGATCATGAATCTTCTCCCCCGCAGTGTTCGTTCTGGAATGGCCGGCACGCTAGTCGCGCCCCTGCGGCCGGTCAAGTCGGCCGGGTGGCCCCGGCCGGGGACGGATGATGGGATAATCCCGCCCTGACACGAGAACAATCGGGAATATCCAGCATGTCGCACGGGGAAATGAGCTGATGGCGCCGCTAGGGTCGAGGGTGCCGCAGCGCGGCAATGCGTTTTCCCGTGGAATGGGGCGGCTGTTCCTGCGCCTGATGGGATGGCGCGTCATCGGCGGGCCGCCGGACGTGCCCAAGATGGTGCTGCTGGGCGCCCCGCACACCACCAACGTGGACGGCGTGGTTGCCTTCGCGATCCTGATCGGCCTGGGCGTACGCGCCAGCACCATGATCAAGGACAGCGCTTTCCGCGGATTCGGCGGCGTGGTACTGCGCTGGCTGGGCGCGGTGCCGGTCAACCGCAAGAGCCCCAAGGGCATCGTCGAGCAGACGGTCGACGCCTTCCACAAGAACGAGCAATTCGTGCTGCTGCTGGCGCCCGAGGGCACGCGCACCGCCGCGCCCGCCTGGAAGCGGGGCTTCCACCATGTGGCGCTCGGCGCCGGCGTGCCGATCGTGGCCGCGGCGATCGACTACGACCGCAAGCAGGTGACCTTCGGCGCTCCCCTGCAGCCCACGGCGGATTACGAGGCCGACCTCGGCCAGCTGCTGGACTTCGTCGCGGCCCACTCCTCCCCGCGCCACGCCGACCGGCTGTCCAAGCCCATCGCCGAGCGCCAGGGCCGTCGCTGGCACGGCAACGCCTCCGGCAAGGACTGATCACCCCTCTTTCGGAGCGCCCATGAGCATCGCGATCCCCGGCTTCGACTGCAGCCCCCTGACGCTGGATGGAGAGCGTCGCGAGGTCTACCGCCGCGGCCAGGGCCGCGCGGTGATCGTGATGTCGGAGGTGCCGGGCATCACGCCGCAGGTGGCACGCTTCGCCACGCGCGTGGCCGACGCCGGCTTCTCGGTGTGGATGCCACAACTGTTCGGCACGCCGCTGGCGCCGGTGACGCCGGCCAGCGCCATGCGCACCATCGCGCGGGTCTGCATCAGCCGCGAGTTCCGCGTGCTGGCGGCCCACCGCTCCAGTCCCATCGTCGATTGGCTGCGCGCGCTGGCACGCCATGCCCACTCCGAATGCGGCGGCCCCGGCGTGGGTGCCGTGGGCATGTGCCTGACCGGCAACTTCGGCCTGGCGATGATGCTCGACGCGCCGGTGATCGCACCGGTGCTGGCCCAGCCCTCCCTGCCCGGCGGCATCACCCACGCGCAGCGCTCCGGCCTGCATGCTTCGCCGCAGGAGATCGCGGCGGCGCACGATCGGATCGACCAGCAGGGCGCCCGCATCCTGGGCCTGCGCTTCAGCGGCGACCCCATGTGCCGCGCCGAGCGTTTCGACCGCCTTCAGGCCGAGTTTGGCCCCGCCTTCGAGGCCATCGTGGTGCCCTCCCGCCATGCCAATCCCGACGCCCTGCCGCCGGCCCACAGTGTCATGACCACGCACCTGATCGACCGCGAGGGCGAGCCGACGCGCGCCGCCCTGGACCGCACCCTCGCCTTCCTGCACGAGCAGCTGAACCGCCCCTGAGCAACCGGAGCCGGCGGCGTTCAGACGCCGTTCACCACTGCGGGGCATCATGAGCGGGCGGCCAGGAAGGCCGCGGCATCGCGCAAGGATTCGCGTCATGGATACGACACTGGCTCAGGATGAGGCCCGCAGGGTAGCCCAGCACAACGCCCTGAAATCCCGGCTTGAAACACGGGTGGATTCCCAGATCGCGGCGCAGGCGCAGGATGGCCTGCCCAACGAGCAGCAGCGCATCGACTCCGTCGCCTCGGACATCCAGCGCCGGCTGATCGACGAGGTCTCCGAGCGGGAGCGCGAGGTCAACCAGATGCGCGCCACCGCCCGCGTCGGCCAGGTGGTCGACTACGTGTTCTGGGTGGTCTACGCCCTGCTGGGCCTGCGCTTCACCCTGGCCCTGATCGGCGCACGCGAGGGCGCCGGTTTCGTGCGCTTCGTCAAGGGCATCACCGAGCCGCTGTTCCTGCCGTTCAAGGGCATCGTCGCCAGCCCCGCGCTGGAGACCGGCGGCACCCTGGCCCTGCCCCTGCTGGTGGCCATCGGCATCTATGCCCTGGTGCATCTGGCGGTGAAGGGCCTGCTGCGGCTCTGGGCACAGCGCCGCACCGAGATCTAGGACCTGTTGACAAGGGCCGCTCCCCAAAGGAGCGGCTTTTCTTCACTTCCGGCTGGGCGTCCGTGTCCACATGACGCTGCCGCCCATCTGTGCTTTCATGGCGGATAAACCTGCTGCCGAGGAAGCCATGGTCACCGTCCACCATCTCAACAACTCCCGCTCGCAGCGCGTGCTGTGGCTGCTGGAGGAACTCGGCGTCGAGTACCAGGTGAAGCGCTACGAGCGCAACGCCAGGACCATGCTGGCACCGCCGGAGCTCAAGGCGGTGCATCCGCTGGGCAAGTCCCCGGTGATTACCGACGGCGGCAACACCGTGGCCGAGTCCGGCGCCATCGTGGAGTACCTCGTGGGCCGCTACGGCCAGGGTCGGCTGATCCCGGCCGAGGGCACGCCGGAACGCCTGCAGTACAGCTACTGGCTGCACTACGCCGAAGGCTCGATCATGCCCCTGCTGGTGATGAAGCTGGTGCTCAGCCAGGTGCCCAAGGGCAGCCCCGCCCTGGTGCGCCCAGTAGCCCGCGGCATCGTCGGCGGCGTGGAGAAGATGTTCCTGGGTCCCAACCTCAAGACCCACGTCGCCTTCATCGAAGGCGAGCTCGGCAAAACCGGCTGGTTCGCCGGCCAGGACTTCAGCGCCGCCGACATCCAGATGAGCTTCCCGGCAGAGGCCCTGGCGGCGCGCGGCGGTGACGTGCCGCCCAACCTCGCGGGCTTCCTCCAGCGCATCCATGCGCGCCCGGCCTACCAGCGGGCCCTGCAGAAGGGCGGCCCCTACGAACTGCTGCGCTGACGCCGCCCCAGCATGCGCATTGGCCTGAGGGCGCACCACCTTTCGATCACCGCCAAGCTGGCGGCGATCGTCGTGGTGTTCGTCGCCATCGTCTTCGCCCTGCTGATGATGGTGACGCTGAGCCTGCGCCTGGCCAGCGGCGCCCGTGCCTACGTCGGCGGCGAAGGCCTCTGGTCCAAGGGCCAGAAGGACGCGGTCTACTACCTGAGCCGCTACGCGCAGTACGGTCGCGGCGAGGACTACCGGCACTACCAGGACGCCATCGCCATCCCCCTGGGCGACCGCGAGGCGCGCCTGGAGATGGAGCGCCGCTCCTACAACGAGGCCACGGTACGCCGCGGCTTTGTCGCCGGCGGCAACGCCGAGCAGGACGTGCCGGACATGATCTTCCTGTTCCGGCACTTCCGCTGGATCGACCCGCTCGACTCCGCCGTGCAGGTCTGGCGCGAGGCCGAGCGCCGGCTGCTGGAGCTCGAGGTGATCGCCGCGGAACTCAAGCGCGCGCATGACGCCGGCTCGCTGACGCCGGAACGGCGCGAGCAGCTGCTGACACGCATCGCCACGATCAACGCCGTGGTGGCGCCGCTGGAGCGCCGCTTCTCGGTCACCATCGGCGACGCGGCACGCTGGATGCAGCACGGCCTGCCGACCTTGATCGCCCTCTTCACCGCCGTGCTGCTGGCCGGCGGCCTGCTGGTGGCCTGGGTGATCGCGCAGGACCTGCGGCGCAGCATCCTGGCCTTGCGCGAAGGTGCCTTGCGCGTATCGCAGGGCCACCTGACCCATCGCATCGAGGTGCGCTCCGGCGACGAGCTGGGCGAGCTCGCCACGGTCTTCAACGAGATGATCGTGCGGCGGCGCCTGGCCGAGGAGGGTCTGCGCGAGGCCACCGAGTTCCGCAACAAGATCATGCAGAGCGCCACCAATGCGATCTTCGCGCTGGACCTGCAGGGACGCTTCACGCTGGTGAACCGGCAGACCTGCGTCATCACCGGCTACGACGAGCCGGAGCTGCTGGGCCGCAGCTTCCTGCCGGTGATCCCCGAGGAGCAGCGTCCGGTGGTCCAGGCCCTGTTCGATGGCGCCGCCAGCGGCCGCGGCGCCGCCAGCAACGTCGAGACCACGATCCTGCGCAAGGACGGCAGCATCACAACGATCGTGTTCAGCAATGCCCCGCTGATGAAGGGCGGCACCGTGATCGGCGTGGCCGGCACGGCCGAGGACATCACCGAGCGCAAGCGCGCCAACGCCGAGCTGACCGAGCGTGCCGAGGAACTGGCCCGCTCCAATACCGAGCTGGAGCATTTCGCCTACGTCGCCTCGCATGACCTGCAGGAGCCGCTGCGCACCGTCTCCAGCTTCACGCAGCTGCTGGCGCGCCGCTTCAGCGGCAAGGACCCGGACGCCAACGAATTCGTCGGCTACATCACCGACGAGGTGCAACGCATGCGCCAGCTGATCGAGGGCCTGCTGACCTATTCGCGCGTCACCCGCGAGAAGCAGCAGCCCGAGCCGACCTCGCTGGATCGCCTGCTGGATGCCGCACTGGCCAACCTGAAGACGACCATCGCCGAGAGCGGCACCGTGGTGCGGCGCCAAGCCCTGCCGACACTGCCGGTGCAGGGCTCGCTGATTACGCAGCTGTTCCAGAACCTGGTCGGCAATGCCATCAAGTTCCGCGGCGAGTCCGCGCCACAGATCGACATCGACGTGCAGCCGGATGGCGACTTCTGGCAGTTCTCGGTGCGAGATAACGGCATCGGTATCGACCCGCTCTATGCCGAGCGCGTGTTCGTGCTGTTCCAGCGCCTGCATACCCGCGAGATCTACCCGGGCAGCGGCATTGGCCTGGCCATCTGCCGCAAGATCGTGGAGCGCCACGGCGGACGCATCTGGGTGGAGCCGGGCTATCCCGGCTCGGTGTTCCGCTTCACGCTGCCGGTCTAGGACCAACTTCAGGGGAATTCCCGGCGCGATACGCGGTCCCATCCTTACCGGGACCTATCGCCCCGCTTGCAGATAGCAAAGGAGAATCCCCATGCCAAGGACGGCAAACAAGAGCGGCGCCAGCACGCCGCGCGTCAATCCCGCGGTTGACCAGGCCATGCCCAGCGACGCGCACATCGACGGACGCGAGTCCGGCAATCCGAACGACGTCGTGCTGAATGCACTGAATACAGACCGCGCAACCCCCGACCATAGCGCCGACGCCAAGGACGGGACCTCCGGACGACAAGCCGACAGCGTCGAGCGTAATTCGCCGGAGAAGCCCGCGCGCTCGCGCCCCACTCACTAGGAGAACCATCATGAGCGCACCCAACCTGCGCAGTGGTCCCTCGCTGGTGATCGCCGCGGACGCTGCCCGGGCACGCATCCTGGCGGCCCTGACGCCGGAGGCACCGTTGCGTGACTACGCCAGTCTCGCCAACCCGGAGGCCCGCCTGCATGAGGGTGACCTGGTGGCCGACAGCGGCGGGCGTCGCAACCACCGGCCTACGGAAGGCGGCCACTCCGCCTTCGGCGGTGGCTCGATGAAGCAGCACCGCATCGAGGAGTTCGCCGCCTCGGTCTGCGAAGGCTTGGAGGCCGCGCTGCACGACACCCACGCCGAGCGCCTTTACGTCGTCGCCGAACCCGGGTTCCTGGGGCTGCTGCGACAGCGGATGGACGAGCAGGTGGAACAGCGGATCGTCGGCACCATTTCGAAATCCCTGGCCAGAGAGACACCCGAGCGTATCCGCTCGGCGCTGCCCAGCCGCCTGTAGAGGAGCTGGTGTCCTGCTCGACAGCAGAGGCCACACGCACGAATCCCCCAGGGCCTCGCGACCCTGGGGGATTCAGATCAGCCGAGGCTGAATTTACTTGGTGATTTCGTCCGCCTTCTTCTCGACGGCGTCGCCGGCGTTCTCGACGGCGGACTTGGCATCTTCGCCGGCATCCTTCAGTTCTTCGTTCGGGCGGGCGTCGAAGGCGTCCTTGACGCTATCCGTGGCCTTTTCCATCGGGGTGGGCTCTTCCTTCTTGCAGGCGGTGACGCCGAAGCCCAGGCCCAGGGCAGTGGCAACCAGAAGGGCACGCAGGGTGATGTTTTGGGTTTTCATGTGACGCTCCTTGTCAACGGTGTGGAATGAACGGTTCGCAGCATACCGGGGCTTGCTGAATGCCCGCTAAACGGGGGATTCTGTGCCTGAAAACAAGGGAATACGCATGAACGACAGCCGAAACGACACCCACAGCCTGCTGGTGGGCTATCTCAC
Source organism: Pseudomonadota bacterium (assembly GCA_052035235.1). GTDB lineage: Bacteria > Pseudomonadota > Gammaproteobacteria > Nevskiales > Nevskiaceae > Solimonas_A. The sequence continues at coordinate 114,092 of JBPOHT010000016.1, forward strand.
TTGGATTTTTGGCTTCATGGGCGCGCACCGCTTTTACTACGGCCGGCAGATCACCGGAACCATCTGGTTCTTCACCCTGGGCCTGCTGTTCATCGGCTGGATCATCGACCTGTTCCTGATCCCGTCGATGGAGCGCAGCGCCGAGCGCCGTTACAGCGCCGGCTCCAAGAGCTACACCGTCTCCTGGCTGCTGCTGACCTTCCTCGGCCTTTTCGGCATCCACCGCTTCTACATGGGCAAGTGGATCACCGGCCTGATCTGGCTCTTTACCGGCGGCCTGTTCCTGGTAGGCCTGCTCTACGATCTCTGGACGCTCAACGGCCAGGTGGATGCGATCAATCGCGAGGGTACTCCGGCCTGAGCACCCTGCCCCGCCTCAGCGCGTCTTGCGGCGGAACAGGCTCAGGTGATCCAGCGGCAGGCTCTGGTCCACCAGAACCCCGGTCTCGGTGACCAGGATGTCGGTGGGCTCGAACATCGGCGGACGGCCCAGGCGCACCGAAGACGGAAAGGTGAAGGTGCCCGGCGCGGTAGCCTGCAGGATTTCGCCGCTCTTGGAGATCAGCGTGATGCGTCCGGTGAGGAAGTTGGCCAGCAGCAGGCCATCGCCAGCGATGCCAAGGTCGTCGTGCACGTCCACCGCGAACAGGATCGGCGTCACCGCGCCGGCGGTGCCATCGGGCAGCAGGTCCACCGAGAAGATGCTGCCGCCGTCGGTGCCGTAGAAGCGATTGCCCTCGGCCTGCAGGCCATTGGGAAAACGCAGCACGTTGCCGATGCCCAGCGACAGCAGGCCCAGCGGGCTGCCCTGCACGAAGACTTCCTCGTTCACCACCTTCAGCGGATCGGCCGGGTCGATTGTCAGGCGCTTGATCTTCGGGTCTGGCACGCAGACGTTGAGCGGCTCGTCCACCACGTAGATGCGGCCATCGGCGCCCAGTGCGGTGCCGTTGGCGATGCACATGCCGCTCATGGTGTGGATCAGTTGCAGGCGCGGAACAGCGTCGAGCCGCGTGGCCCAGAAGCGGCCGTCGCCGCAGGAGGAGTAGAGATAGTCGCCACGGATCGCCAGGCCCGTGTAACCGCAGCTTTCGGGCGAGATGCTGTCGGCGCGGAAACGGCCGTCGGCATTCTTGTGGATCTCGAACACGCCGGAGCCGCTGCTGACGAACAGGCGCCCGGTCGGCGAGAAGACCAGGTTCTCGGCACCGGGGATGTCGAGCAGCACGGTACGTTCGCCGCACTGTGAATTGACGCAGAGATCCTCCAGCCGCACCGGCGGAGACGTCGCCTCGGCGCCATCGCCGCCGCTGTCACCGCCGCAGGCCGCCAGCAGCAGCACCACCGCCAGCATCGTGATCCGGACTTGCATGATCTCTCCCCTGTATCGTTCTTATTACCTCAGCATGCACCGGAATGGCGGCTGCAGGTACGCCCCATTTGAGCGGCAGGCCTTGCGCTGCTAGGCTATCGGTCTACCCTCTCTGCGTGACCGCCATGGGCTTCTACGACCGACACATCCTGCCTCACCTGATCGAATGCGCCTGCGGCATGGGCGACGTGATGAAGGCCCGTTCGCAGATCGTGCCGCGGGCGCGCGGCCGGGTCCTGGAGATCGGCATCGGCACGGGGCTCAACCTGTCGTTCTACGACGCCACGCGAGTGCAGCACATCTGCGGCGTCGATCCGGCGGCGCAGATGCACCCGATGGCCCAGCGCCGCGCGCAGGCCATCTCGATTCCGGTGGAAACCCTGCCGCTGGTGATCGAGCAGATCGGCGCCGAGGACGCCAGCTTCGACACCGTGGTGACTACCTTCACCCTCTGCACCATCCCCGATCCGGTCCCGGCGCTGCAGGAGATGCGGCGCGTGCTCAAGCCCGGCGGCGAGCTGCTGTTCTGCGAGCACGGCACGGCACCCGATGCCGGCCCGCGCCGCTGGCAGGAGCGGCTGACCCCGCTGTGGAAGCCTATCGCCGGCGGCTGCCACCTGAATCGCGACATCCCGGCGCTGGTGGCCGCGGGCGGCTTCCGCGTGGCGGAGCTGCAGGCCCGCTACCTGCCGGGACCCCGCCCTTTCACCTACGTCTACTCGGGCATCGCGCTGCACGCTTGAGCTGTTCAGGCGGCGTTCAAGCGTAAACCGGACAGTGGCTGAACGGCCGGGAACCCCGGCCGCGGGGCGGCGTCCAATCTTGCGAATCGACCATATCGAGTCGTTTCCGGGACAGGGATGTTCCGCCATTCAATAGACTTACAAGAGGAATCAAGGATGAAGACCTCACTGAAAAGCGGCCTGGCGGCAACCCTGCTGGGCCTGAGCACCATGGCCTCGGCCCAGGTCCTGGGCGGCAGCGACGGCAACACCGTCAATGACCGCATCGACCAGCGACAGGAGCGTGCGGCCGAGCGCCAGGACGCCCGTCAGGATCGTCGCGAGACGCGTGCCGACAATCGCCAGGAGCGCGCCGATAACCGTCGCGAGGCCGTCCGTAACGCGGAGGATCGCGTGCAGGATCGTCGCCAGGATGCGGTGAACAACCTGCAGGACGCCAACGCCAACGCCAAGGACCGCCGCGAGGACCGTCGTGAAAACGCCGCCGACCGCCGCGAAGACCGCAAGGAAGCCGCCTCGGATCGTCGCGAGGCGCGCCAGGAGCGTCGCGAGGAACGTCGCGAGAACCGCGTCAACTAAGCCGGCCCGCCTGATGGCGTAAGCTGGAGGGGCGGAGTGTCTTCAGGCACTCCGCCCTTTGCCATGACCGGAGCCTGTCCATGCGTACCCTGTCCGTGTTTTTCCTGGCATTCATGCTGGGAGGCTGCAGCATGACCGGCGCGCGTCATGACCCCCTGCCTACCGTCGCCGCGGTGGACCTCCCCCGCTTCATGGGCGACTGGTACGTCATCGCCAACATCCCGCCGTGGATCGAGAAGGACGCCGTGAACTCGGTGGAGCATTACGAGCTCGACCAGGACGGCAACATCCCCACCACCTTCACCTACCGCAAGAAGACCTTCGACGGTCCGCGCAAGACCTTGCAGTCCAAGGCGTTCGTGGTCAACCGCGAGACCAATGCGGAATGGGGCGTGCAGTTCATCTGGCCGATCAAGGCGGAGTACCTGATTACCTGGCTGGCCGACGACTACTCGGTGGTGATCGTCGCGCGCAGCAAGCGCGACTACCTTTGGCTGATGGCACGCCAGCCCCAGATTTCCGAAGCGCAGTTTCGCGAGCTGAAGCAGCGCATCGCCGCCATGGGATACGACCTTTCCAAGTTGCAGCTGGTACCGCAGCGCTGGCCGGAAGCTCCGGAAAAACCCTGATCCGAATCCTGAATGGAGAACGCCCTTGGCGATCCTGAGCGTCGAACACCAGACGCTGTACCGCTATGCCAAGCCGGTGGAGTTCCACGACCACCGCCTGATGTGCCGCCCGCGCGACAGTCATGACCTGCGCCTGCTGGAGACGGGCCTTGCGATCACGCCAGCCGCCACGGTGCGCTGGCTGCATGACGTCTTCGGCAACTCCATCGCCATCGCCAGCTTCCAGGAGCCGGGCGCGGAGTTGTGCTTCACCTCCAGCTTCAAGGCGGAGCACTATCCAGTGGCACCGCAGGACATCCTGATCGAGGAGTACGCGCGCAAACTGCCCTTCAGCTATCCCGCGGAGGAAGTGGCCGATCTCGGCCGCACCAAGGAGCGCCACTACCCCGACCCGGAACATCGCATCGACACCTGGGCCAAGCGCTTCGTCGGCCGCAAGACCGCGGCCGGCACGCTGGACACGCTGGTGGCGATGACCAAGGCCATCAAGAAGGAATTCCAGTACGCCCGCCGCGAGGAGATGGGCGTCCAGGCCCCGGTGGAGACGCTGCAACTGGGCAGCGGCAGCTGCCGCGATTTCGCCCTGTTCCTGATGGAGGCCGCACGCAGCCTGGGGCTGGCCGCGCGCTTTGTCTCCGGCTACCTCTACGACGAGAAACTGGTGGGTGCCGGCGACGGCCTGGTCGGCGGCGGCGCCACCCATGCCTGGGCGGAAATCTACCTGCCCGGCGCCGGCTGGATCGAGCTGGACCCCACCAACGCCCTGGTTGGCGGCCGCAACCTGATCCGCGTGGCGGTGGCCCGCGACGCCGGGCAGGCCGTACCCCTGAGCGGCAGCTATACCGGCACACCGGAGGACTACCAGGGGATGACGGTCGAGGTGAAGGTCACGGCCGGCTGATGCAAACGGCTGAGTCGCCCCTGCCCCGGCTCTGCTGCAATGCCGGCATCACAGGGGAGATTCGCCATGACTGCACGATGGACGCTGAACGATATTCCTGACCTCTCAGGCCGCCTGGCGCTGGTCACCGGCGCCAACCGTGGCCTGGGCCTGGAGATCGCCGCCGGCCTGGCGGGTGCCGGCGCTCGCGTGGTGCTGGCCTGCCGCAACCTTGCACGCGCCGAGGGTGCCATCGCCGAGATCAAGCGGCGCGCGCCCGGCACCCAGCCCGAGGTCATGGCCCTGGACCTGGCCGACCTGGCCTCGGTGCGCGACTTCGCCGCCGGCTTCGCAGCCCGGCATGACCGCCTGGACCTGCTGGTCAACAACGGCGCCGCGATCATGTCGCCCAAGAGCCTCACGCGCGACGGCTTCGAGACCCATATCGGCACCAATCACCTGGGCCCCTTCCTGCTCACCGGTCTGCTGCTGGAACGGCTGGCAGCGACGCCCGGCTCGCGCATCCTCAACACCGCCAGCATCGCCCACACCCTGACCGCCGGCATGGACCTGGACGATCCCTTCTACGAGCGGCGCCCGTACAAGGAGATGGACGCCTACGGCGCCAGCAAGCTGGCGACACTGCAGTTCACCTTCGCCCTGGACCGGCGCCTGCGCCGTGCCGGCCTGCCGGTGATGGCCGTGGCCGCCCACCCGGGCTACACCGCCACCAATCTCGACATCGGCAACTTCTTCATGCGCCTGGCCACGCGCCTGTTCGCGCAGTCGCCGGCCATGGGCGCGCTGCCGGCCCTGCATGCCGCCACGGCGGCGGGGGTCTCCGGCGGCGATTACTGGGGCCCCGGCGGCTACAAGGAGCTGAAGGGCTACCCGAAAAAGGTCGGCTGCCGGCCCGAGGCCAGCGACCCGGCGGCGGCAGACCGGCTCTGGGCCTGGTCCGAGCGCATGACCGGGCTGCACTATCTGGACGCCTGAGGGTCAATGCAGGGCCAGGGCGCGCATGGCACCATGCTCGCCTGACGTACGACAACAAGACCCTGCCATGACTGAAATCTCCAAGACCGCGCCCGTGCTGGTCACCGGCGCCAGCGGCTACATCGCCGGCTGGATCGTCAAGTTCCTGCTGGAAGCCGGCCACACCGTGCACGGCACGGTGCGTGACCCCGCCAAGCCCAAGGGCCTGGAACACCTCAAGGCCCTGTCCGACGCCCACCCCGGCCAGCTCAAGCTGTTCAAGGCCGACCTGCTGAGCCCCGGCGCCTACGACGCCGCCATGCAGGGCTGCGAGCTGGTGATGCACACCGCCTCCCCCTTCATCATCACCGGCTTCACCGACGCCAACCAGGCCTTGGTGCGCCCCGCCGTGGAAGGCACGCGCAACGTGCTGGAGGCCTGCAACCGCGTGGCCAGCGTCAAGCGCGTGGTGCTGACCAGCAGCGTCGCCGGCATCTTCGGCGACAACGCCGACCTCAAGGCGGTACCCGGCGGCGTCTTCACCGAAGAGCATTGGAACACCAGCAGCAGCGTCAGCCACCAGCCCTACTCCTACTCCAAGGTCGCCGCCGAGCGCGAGGCCTGGAAGATCCAGAAGGCACAGTCGCGCTGGGACCTGGTCACCATCAACCCGGCACTGGTGCTCGGCCCCTCGCTGGCGCGCAGCAGCGCCTCCACCAGCATCAGCACCATGAAGCAGCTTGGCAACGGCACCATGCGTGCCGGTGCGCCCAAGCTGGTGATGGGCGTGGTGGACGTACGCGACGTGGCGCAGGCCCACATCCTGGCCGGCTACACCCCGGCCGCCGAGGGCCGGCATATCGTCTGCGCTGGCGAGCGCAGCCTGCTGCAGCTGGGTACGGCGCTGCGCGGCAAGTTCCCGCAGTATCCCTTCCCGCGCAAGGAAACGCCGACCTTCCTGGTCTGGCTGGTCGCGCCGCTGGCGCGCCTGCAGCGCAGCTTCGTGAAACAGAACGTCGGCCTGCCGCTGCGCATCGACAACCGCCGCAGCCGCGAGAAGCTGGGCCTCAGCTACCGTCCGGTCGACCAGACCGTGGTCGAACACTTCCAGCAGATGATCGACGACGGCCTGATCCGCCGCCGCTGAAAGTCACCGCTGAAAAAGGGAAACCCGATGAAGAAGACCCTCCTGCTCGCCCTGCCGCTGGCCCTGCTCGCCGGCTGCGCCGCCGCCCCCGGACAGACCACCGTCTCCAAGAATTGCCAGGGCAATTGCAGCAACCACGAAGACGGCTACCAGTGGGCGCAAAGCGCCAACCTGGTGGATGCCGCGCCCTGCAACGGCCCCTATCCGGAGGCCTTCATCGACGGCTGCCGCGACGGCGTCGAGGATCTCTACCAGTTGCGCCGCTCCACCCGCCCGCTCTGAGGAGCCGCCCATGAATCGTGACCTGCTGCGCAAGCTTGGCCTCGGCATCGTCTTCTGCTGGTTCTTCTTCGGCGGTGTCGGCCACTTCGTGGCTACCGACTTCTTCGCCAGCATCGTGCCGCCCTGGATTCCGGCCGACGCGCGCCTGCTGGTCTACCTCAGCGGTGCCTTCGAGATCCTAGGCGCGGTCGGCATCCTGATCCCGCAGGTGCGCCAGTGGGCCGGCAACGGCCTGTTCCTGCTGACGCTCTGCGTGACGCCGGCCAACGTCCACATGACGCTCAACCCGGAGCTGTATCCGGATTTCTCGCCCGCCGCGCTGTGGGCCCGCCTGGTGATCCAGGTGGCACTGCTGGCCTGCATCTGGTGGAGCACGCGTGAGCGGCAGGGCCCTGCCGCGTCCTAGCCTTCGAATGGCGCTGCTTGGGGCGGCATCCTCGTGGTGCTTGCGGAATTCAAGGTAGAGGGGTCTAGCGCTCGGGGCGGCAATCTGCCACTCCGCGACCCTTGGCAGCGCGCTACTTACGGGCTGATATCAATTTTCTGTCAGGGACCGTTAAGTGCCAGAAGCAGACACGCACGAGTGTCTGCTTAGGGAAACGGCAACATTGATGCCCTATGCTGTGATAACAGGCGTTGCATAAGAGCGATGTCCTGCACCTGCTGCAACACCATCACCCGAGCCGTGTCGCGAACCGCCTCGAGGGTGGCATACGTGGCGGCATGGCGCGCCATGTCGATGCCTCCCTGGTGATGGCGAATCATCAACTGCAGGAACAGTACATCGAAAATATCGCCCGAGCGCCCCCACAGGTCGGTCAGTTCCTCGGGTGACGCCATTCCAGGCATAGGGCTACGCTGGGCTGAATTCCGCACAGCACCGTCCTGCTTGCAAATGACGTCATGCGCATGCCCCATTGCCATCCAGTCCATCGATGCGGTTGCTTCAGCAGATTCACCCCACAACTGCAACCACCCTCGCATCGCTCCGATCTGCATTGACTGTCCGATCAGGATTGAATCGGCAATGGCCTTCACTGCTGGCCCGGCCCTGCCCTGCGCGAGCGTTGCCATGAGGATGGCTTGGTCGTGATGGACCGCCATGTCCTTGCTGAAACCGGTATCGACAGGACCGGGGGCGCCGGCACCGAGTGCGGCGCGCAGCTTCGAGACAGCCAAGTAGCCCAGGCAGCCGACCACGAACGCGAGCAGCGCCACACCCAGCATCGTGCGCCATTGGCTCGAACCGGCCCTGCTTCCTGTCACGGCCAGGCCTCTGGCGACAGTCGCAGAACATAGAAGCCGGAGGAGGCATCCGTGTACCAGATTTCCCGACGCTCCGGCAGGAACGCCGGCTGGGAGGTGGCGAGGTTTCCTGGAAGCATCCCCACCAGTGCGCCCGCCTTGGGCGGAGCAATGTAGTAGGCCACTTCGCGCGGATTCACGGGATCCCGAATATCGAAGACCCGCAGGCCTGAGTTCATGGCGGAGCAAGCAACGATGCCCGGATTATCTCGGCGCGGAATCGCGCAATAGTGGAAGGCGTAACCAAAAACCTGCGTGGGAGGCATCGCCGAAGGATCGACGGCCGCCTCACGGTGCGCATCCCGCATGTTCACTTCAAGGCGCAGATTGGAGACGATGCGTGGGGCAGCTGGATCATCCAGGCTGATGATACGGGCCGCACCGACGTTGCTCTCAATCGAGACCGGATTAAACCGGAAGGCGAACTCGTCGAATTCCAGGAGATAAGGGCGACCATCGACCGTGAACGGGGCGGTGTTCTGCGGGATCGATACCGTCGGCCACGTAATGCGGCTGATATCGCGCACCTTGGGATTCGTCTTCCGTTCCTGTATTTCACTGACATCAATGAAGCCGACATTCCCATTGATGGGGTCGGTCTGGTACAACGTGTTGCCATCGTTGGAGATCGTCAGCCCGTGCGAGTAGTAGGCGCCCCGCCACAGAATCTCAGGCCGGGTCGGTTCACTGATATCTACGGCCAGAATGTAACCCGCACCGCCAGCCACCCAGAAAGTATTGCCGTCCGGGCTGAAGCCACTTTCATGGCCGAACATGATCGGCCTCTCTGCCAGCAATGTCGGGTGCCGGCAATCACGGCTGACATCGTAGATCGCGAGTGATCCTGGCAGCGTCAGCCCATTGCCAGTAGTTGCAGCGAGCAGGCCGCGCTCAGTGTGGAGATTCAACGATTCATGGGGTGCCAGCATCGCCAGGGAAGTCAGGGTGTCGGTACGAACTGGCTGCGTGGGATCCGTCATGTCGAGTACCACGACACCCAGAGACGGACCGCCAACTATACTGACGAGGTTCGCGGGTGCGGTGAACGAGGTATCGTAGAACGCGCAGGTACGATTTTGCGTGTCTGTGTATCGCCATACACGCCAACCGCCGGGGGTCCGGTAGTGACCGATGGGGGTGAGATTGCAGGTCCAGCCTTGATCCGCTTCCGGCGAGTTAATCGCTTCGGCGGGAACGCGCCCCTGCGTGCCTGCGAGCGGACGCGAATTGGCATTGCATGCCGCGCGAGGCGTCGGCTTTAGCGGAGGATCGCTGAGCATGATCGGCGTCTGCGTCGCTGCCAACTGCGAAGCCGTCAAGGACAAAAGTGCTTCCAGGGCATTGAGGGGCAGTTGCGGCGCCCGAATGCTGGGCAGTGCGGGCAAGCCGCCCCCATTGAGTGCCGGTGTACGCGCAATCAGATCGGAGATAGGTCCGACGCCCGCAGCAGGAATCTCCGGCGTGCCGCCACCCGGCTCGCCTAGGGTCGATGCGACGGGGTCGCTACCGCCGCAAGCGCCGAGGACCAGAGCCAGCACGGTCGCTACGATGCCGCGGCTTGCGAGGGGAACGCTGTTCTCTCTCATCACCTTTCTCGCTGTTGTGTCCTGGTCGGAGGATGAGTGCCAGGATCTGCATTGGGACGCCGATATCCGGCCTTCGGCCGGATATCTGGTCGCTATATATGAATGACTCAATGAGACGGACGATGGCATAAGCCAGCGCGTCCGCTTCGATCGACAGTTGAAGATCGCCGTTGCTGGCTTGGTCGAGGAGCAAGCCCTGGAGGCTCTCGATTGCGCGCTGCTGAACCGGACCAGTCTTTGAGGTCAGGATTCGTAATGCATATTCGGGATCCTCAACGAGGAGGCTCCGTATGCCCTTCGAGTGCATGATGGCGGACATGACGCGACGGCAGACTTCCGCGACATACCCAGACCCCGAACCTCTTGTGGAGACCAGCGCTTGGTTCCAGATCAGTTCCCACTGATCCCCAAGAATCTGGAGCAGAAGCTCCTCCCTGTTTCCCACCCAGCGAAAAAGCGTGACCCGAGTAACGCCCAGTTCCTCGGCGAGGGCTGCCATTTCAAGCTTTTCGCCTTGATTCCAAACAGCAACGGCCCGCCTGAACGCATCTTCCGCCGTGGGTTTCCTCGCAGCTAACCGCAGCGGACGCCCCTGCGGCTTGATTGCTCGCTCTCGCGCGGACTTCATGCGGTTCACGGATTCCAGGTAATGTAACGTATTTACAATAGATTACATTTATGTAACTGAATTAATCAACCGGGGGGGTGCGGACGAATTCTTGGACTATCTGAAGGGGTAGTTCATGTATTCATACGAGGATCGGCTTCGCGCTGTGCAGCTGTACATCAAGCTGGGCAAACGAGTCGGCTTGACTATTCGCCAGCTCG
>JBPOHT010000055.1:0-62250 GCA_052035235.1 Pseudomonadota bacterium
GCCTGGCGGGGCCCTGCGGGGCGCGTTACGCCGACTTAGGACCGGGCTGAATGTAAAGGGCCGCCGGGGCGTGGGGGGGGCCCTTCGAGTCGACCGGCTGAGTCTTAGGAGCCGGCCTTCAGGCGCAGGTCGTTCTTCACTTCCTTGACGCCGGTCACCGACTTGGCGACCTTCTCGGCACGATCCTGCTGGTCCTTGGTGTCGACGAAGCCCGACAGCTGGACGGTGCCGTTCTGGGTCTCGACGTTGACGTCCATGGCGCTCAGGTCCTTCTCGCGGATCAGCGCGGCCTTGACCTTGCCGGTGATGCTGGCGTCATTGGCGTAGCGCTGCGTGTCGGCCTTGGCTTCCTTGGCAGTCGCCGAGGCATTGGATTCGGCCATGGCGGCCAGGGGGAGGCCGGTCAGGCCGATGGTGGCGGCCACAATGGCGGCTTTCAGGTTCATGGTTCACGCTCCTTGTGAGGGGGAAACTTCCGGACTCCTGTCCGGTCCTAGCTATCATCGTACGTTGCTGCTTAACACGTACTGAATCAGCCACTTGCATTAAAGTGGCCTCTTCTCCGGACACTTTGACGCCGATGCCCCTGCTCCTGCTGCTCGCCTGGACCTTCCTGGAAACCCTGCTGCTGATGCGCCTGGGACGCAGCCTGGGAGGCGGTGTGCTGCTGCTCTACCTGCTGGGCAGCGCCGCGGCCGGCGTGCTGGTGATGCGCCGCCACGGACTGGGCGCACTGCAGCAGGTCCGCGCCGCGATGTCGCGCGGCGAGATGCCGGCCTCCGCCATGATGGAGGGCCTGCTGGGCCTGGCCGCGGGCATGCTGCTGATCCTGCCGGGCCTGCTGTCGGACGCGATGGCGCTGCTGCTGCTGGTGCTGCGCCGCCGCGTGGCCCGGCAGATCGACCGCCGCATGGCGGCGGCCCGGCCGGACCTGCGCCGCCCCGTGGTCATCGAGGGCGAGTACCGCGAGACCACCCGCCCGCCGTCCGCCCTGCCCCCGGAAAACTAGAGCACAGGCAACCAGCACAGATCACACCTCTGTGCATTGCCAGGAGTACAGCTGAGGCGGAAAATCCTGTAGCCGACCCGATCCGGGCGGTTTCCGGGGGTACACATGACCAGCCTCGACCACGATGCCCCCACAGTGCCCGCCCCCGAGGCGCACGGTGGCGATCCGCTGTACGAAACCGTGGCGCGACGCCTGCTGGCGCAGATCGATGTGGGCGCCCTGCGACCGGGCGACCGCGTGCCCTCGGTGCGCGAACTCAGCCGCAAGACCGGCTACAGCATCACCACCGCCCTGAAGGCCTACGAGCACCTGGAGGCCCTGGGCGCCATCGAGTCGCGGCCGCGTTCGGGCTATTTCGTGCGGTTGGAGCCGGCCAAGGCCCAGGCCTTGCCGCAGACCCTGGAGATCCCGCCGGGCCCCGCCAGCCTGATCTCGGCCGACGTCATCTCCAGCGTGCTGGAAACCATCAGCCGGCCCGGCCTGGTGCCGCTGGCCCATGCCTCGCCGGCACCGGAGCTGCTGCCGGTGGCACAACTGCATCACCTGACACGCCGCCTGCTGCGCGAGGAACCCAACGCGGCGGTGGCCTACATGATGCCGCCCGGCCATGCCGGCCTGCGCCAGCAGATCGCGCGACGGCTGGCGGGCCAGCGCTGCGAGGTTTCGCCGGACGACATCGTCATCACCACCGGTAGCCTCGAGGCGATCAACCTCTGCCTACGCCTGCTGTGCTGTGCCGGCGACACGATCCTGATGGAATCGCCGACCTACTCCGGGCTGCTGCAGGTGGCCGAGGAGATGCGCCTGCGCGTGGTAGAGCTGCCCAATCACCCGCAGCACGGCATCGACCCCGACGACGTCCGCCGCGCCATCCGCCGGCATCGCGTGGCCGCGGCGCTGTTCGTGCAGAACTTCAACAACCCCACCGGCTCGCTGCTGCCCGAGGAGGCCAAGCGCGACATCGTGCACACGCTCAACGGCCATGGCGTTCCGCTGATCGAGGACGACATCTACGGCGAGCTGGGCTACGCCTGCGGCCGCGCAACACCGCTGAAGGCCTACGACGAGGCCGACATGGTGTTGCACTGCTCGTCACTGTCCAAGTCGCTGTCGCCGGGCCTGCGCGTGGGCTGGGTAGCGAGCCACCGCTGGCGCCGCGAGCTGATCCGCCACAAGTTCACCCTGTCCACCGCGACCAATTCGCTGTCGCAGATGACCGCCGCGGCGTTCCTCGAATCCAGCGCCTACGACCGCCACCTGCGCACGTTGCGCGCCACGCTGGCGCGATCCGTCGCGCGCTTCTCCGAGGCCGTTCTGCGGCACTTTCCGCCGCTGACGGCGGTATCGCGTCCGCAGGGTGGCTTCGTGCTGTGGATCGAGTTGCCGCGCAACGTCGACGGGCTGGACCTGTTCCAGCGGGCGGCGCGCGAGCGCATCTCGGTCAATCCCGGCGTGATCTTCTCGGCCAACGGCAGCTACCAGAACTACCTACGCATCAACTGCGCCCTGCCCTGGACGGCGGAGATCGAACAGGCGATCGCCACCCTGGGGCGCATCGCCACCTGGCTGGCACGCCGCGCCTAGACGTCGGCACCACCCTTATAGGGGGGCGCGTGGCCCGGCAGCAGCCGTTAGTCTGGATTCACTGGGGTCCTCTAGCCCCGGCGACTCGCAACGTTTGAATAACGGCGCAGCCTGGGGGTGAGCAGCGGAATCCTGACGCAAGCGTGGGGGCGCAGCGAGGGAGTCCGCAGAACCACAGGCCAGCGAACTCCCCAAGGCCGCCTCCGGGCGGCCTATTTTTTTGTTCGCCAGGCCTGTCATTCATCCCCCGGCCGCCGCGACGGAGAATGGACGACAGGCTCTGGCTCGGTGGCGCCGTCCATGGCGAGACTTCATCTCCTGATCGGGTCCCGGGGCGGCCTTCCATGGCCGCCCGCGAATCCGCCAAGGCGATGACTTTTAGTCATCGCCTCGCCCTGGCGGACTCGCCCAGTTGAAATTCCGGGTCAGGTACATCGCCAGCGCCAGTCCCAGGAACAGCGCGACCGAACCGCCCAGCAATGCATAGTCCTCGGCCTGCAGGATCGTGTAGAGGTAGCCGTAGAGACCTGCGAGCACCCCGCCCACAGCCAGCGCACGCCAGCCGCCGAGCAAGCTGCGACTGTAGAGCGTCACCATCAGCGTCACCGCGATCGCGGCCACGGCGTAGGCGACCGAGAAGCCGAAGTGCTCGGCCACCGACAGCTGCAGCAGGCCGAACAGGCACAGGCCCGCTCCGACGAAGCCGTACTGGATGGCATGTACGCGGCGCCCCGACAGCAGCTCGGTCAGCCAGATCACCGCGAAGCTGCAGACCAGGATCAGGAGTGCATATTTGCTGATGCGCTCGGCCAGCATGTAGGGATCCACCGGCACCTGCAGGCTGACGCCGAATCCCGCCTGCAGCCGTGCCTCGTCCACGGCGTCCGTCCCGCGCCAGAGCTGCGGATAGTCGCGGCCCAGCCAGGAAACCGACCAGTCTGCGCTGGAGCCCGCGTCGCCAATCCGTCGGCTCGATGGCAGCCATTCACCCTGGAAGCTGGGATGGGGCCAGTCGGAGCGCAGGTTCACCGTGGTCTCCTCGGCCGTGGGGGCGAAGGACAGTTGCTGGGCACCGCGCGCCTTCAGGGCGATCTTGAAGACAGCCTCGCCCTTGGAGAACAGCCCGGGGGCGGCTTCACCCAGCGGAGCGTGAATGCCCGGAAGCTTGCCGATGCGACCGCTGCCGGTGGACGGACGAAAGCGCAGGGCCTGGCCGTTCCATTCCAGCCCGGCATCGGCCTGCAGGGCCCGCGGTTCGCTGAGGCTGACGATCAACTCGGCCGCCTTCCAGTCGATGTCCTCGGGCTGGGCATTCCAGCGCGACAGGTCCGGCTCTGCAAAGTGTCCTCGCAGCACCAGATCAGCCTGGTAGACCGGCACCTCGAACATGCCACGACTCAGCAACTGGGTGCCGAGCACGGCCTCGATCTTCAGGTCGCGTGGCAGCAGGTAGAGCACATCCTCGTAGAAATTCGTGACCGGTTGGCCCTTGGCATCGGTGCCCGGCTGCCGCCACTTGAACGGCACGCGCAGCACCGGCCCCAGCAGCCTCTGGGTACCGCCCCAGGAGGCGACGATGCCGGCCGCCGCCTCGTCGCGTCGATCGGCGCGCTCCTGCACCACGCCGCGGATCATCTGGACCGGAATCATCAGCAGGAACAGCAGCAGCCCGATCAGCGCGAGCCGGCCGCCGGGGCTGCGGAACAGTCCGGCGACCAGGAAGGGGCGCGCCGGCAGAGGTGGCGGCGTGGGCGGAATGTCGTTATCCATGGAAAGCTCCTGGTATGGGAGCCTCCAAGCCTAGGCCGCGATCCCGCAGCCCCTGCGCAGCCTTCGTGCAAAAACAGCTGAACCGCGTGCAAGCACAGTGCAGGCGCGAGGGCGGGTCGGGCTAGTCTTGCTTGTTGCGCATCCAGTCGGCGGTGCCGGCCAGCGAGCCGAGAAGCTGGCGCTGCAGCGGCTCGGGAATCCCGCTGTCCACCAGGGCCCGCGCCATGCAACCCAGCCACTGGTCGCGCTCCGACACGCCGATGGGAAACGGCAGGTGCCGCGCGCGCAGGCGCGGATGGCCGAAACGCTCGATATAATAGTTGGGCCCGCCGCTCCAGCCGCAGAGGAACCAGAAAGTCTTGTCGCGCGAGCCCGTCAGCTGCGGCGGATGCAGCGCACGGATGCCGGCAAAGGCCGGATCGCTGTCCATGTGGTCATAGAAGCTGTCGATCAGGCGGCGAATCACCGTCTCACCGCCAAGCTGCTCGTAAAGCGTGGGAAGTGCGTCGTTCATGCGACGCGCATCTTACCCCTGCGCGGAGGGCGCCGGTGCGGGATTCGGCGGCGAGGACAGCCAGCGCCCACCGATGCTGATCGCCAGCGCCAGCAGCGTCGGCCCGATGAAGACGCCCATGAAGCCGAAGCCCAGCACACCGCCGATCACACCCATCAGCGTCAGCGCGAACGGCAGGTGGCTGGAGCGCGAGATCAGGTAGGGCTTGATGACGTTGTCCACGGCGCTGATCGCCAGCAGGCCGTAGATCACCATGAACACCGCCCAGCCGGGCTGCCCCTGGTTGAACAGCCAGATCGCAGCACCACCCCAGACCAGCGGCGGCCCCACCGGCACCATCGACAGCACGAAGGTCAGCGTCGCCAGCAGGATCGCCCCCGGTACGCCGGCAATCAGGAAGCCCAGGGCCGCCACCATGGCCTGTGCCAAGGCGGTGCCGAGCACGCCGATCATTACGCCGACGATGGTGTTCTGGCCGGTCTCCAGCAGGTCGTCGGCCGGCGGGCCGGCGATACGCCGCGCGCCGGTCTTGAGCCAGCTGCCCAGGCGCTCGCCGTCGCGATACATGAAGAACAGCAGGAAGATGGCAAAGCCGATCTGCATCAGGCCGGCGCCCAGCACCTTGCCCGCGGTCACGGCGAAATGCCGCAGCGGTTCGAAGTAGCGCGCCAGCAACTGCTGCAGTTCGCCGGTATTGCTGGCCATGCGGCGCCAGGTCGCCTGCAGGTCGTCGCCGAACCAGGGGATGCGCAGCAGCCAGTCCGGCGGCGCCGGCGGACCGTTGGCGAATGCGTGACGCAGCGAATCGGACAACCAGGCCAGGCCCTGCACGCCCGACAGTGACAGCAGCACCGCCGGGCCGATGATCAGCAGGGTCACCGCCAGGCAACCGACCAGGGCCGCCGCCACGGTGCTGCGCAGCTTGCGCTGCAGCCAGCGGTAGTAGGGCCAGGTGGAGATCGCGATCACCATCGAGAACAGGATCGCGGTGAAGAACGGCAGCAGGATCGTCAGGCAGCCGGCGACCAAGCCGAGCATGAACACGTACTGGAAGAAGCGCTCGAAACGGCGCTCGGGCGGCAGGTCAGGCGTTTGCTGCTCGGGGGTTTCGGCCACGGCTTTGTGGTCTCCTGCGCGGGACCTTCAGGTTAGAACGGCGGCCTTGCGTCCGCCAGGGCTCACGCGGGTTTTTTCGCTCAGGGCTTGTCGGCGAGCTTCAGGCGCAACTCGTTCTTGACCTCGCGCACACCACGCACGCCACGGGCCACTTCGATGGCCTGGCTGATCTGCGCGGAGGTACCGGCGAAGCCCGACAGTTGCACCACGCCCTTGCGGGTGCTCACCTTGATCTCGAGCGCGTCGAGATTCTTCTGTGCGATCAGCGCGCGCTTGACGTCGGCGGTGACGCCGGCATCGCTCAGGTACTGGCCGGAATCGGTTTCGGTAACCGGAATCTCGGCCTGGACGCTGGCGCCGACGACCCCGGGCAGGGCGATGGCGGCGGCCAGCAGCAGGCTTCTGACAAGCATGTTGCGGTCCTCGCAAAACGGGAACAGGCGGCCATCCTGCCTGCAAGCCGCTGAATCCATCATGAATCTGCCGTAACAACCCTCAGGCCGGCTGTGCCTGGGAGGTCAGGGCGTCACGCTTGCGCGCCACCGCCGCCAGCAACTGGTCGTGGGCATCCACGAACAGCTTGATGCCCTCGGTCACCAGTCGCGTGGTGATGGCGTCCAGCGGCAGGCCCAGGCGTTCCACCGCGGCGATCACCGCCGCGGCATCGGCCGTGCCCTCCTGCAGGCTGGCGCGCGGCCGGCCGTGGTCGCGGAAGGCGTCCATGGTGGCCGGCGGGATGGTGTCCACCGTCTCGGGTCCGATCAGTTCCTCGACGTAGAGCACGTCGCGGTAGGCGGGATTCTTGGTGCCGGTGCTGGCCCACAGCAGGCGCTGCGGCCGGGCGCCCTGGGCGGCCAGCTTCTGCCAGCGTGCGCCGGCGCAGAGTGTCTTGTAGTCCTCGTAGGCCAGCTTGGCGTTGGCGATGGCGACCTTGCCGCCCAGCGCCTGCGCCTCGCCGCCGCGCGCGGCGATCTCGGCATCCATGGCCGCGTCGATACGGCTGATGAAGAAGCTGGCGACGCTGGCGATGCGGTCGATGGCACCGCCGCCGGCCGCACGTGCTTCCAGGCCGGCCAGGTAGGCCTCGGCCACGGCCAGGTAGGCCGGGCGCGAGAACAGCAGGGTGACGTTGACGTTGATGCCCTCGGCGATCAACTGGCGGATCGCCTCGGCGCCTTCAGGGGTGCCCGGCACCTTGATCATCAGGTTGGGGCGGCCGACTGCGGCCCACAGGCGGCGGGCATCGGCCAGGGTGCCAGCGGTGTCGCCGGCCAGGTCCGGGGCCACTTCCAGGCTGACGTAGCCATCCACGCCGCCGCTGGCCTCCCAGACCGGGCGGAAGATGTCCGCCGCCTGCTGGATGTCCTGGATCGCCAGGCGCTCGAACAGTGCCGCAGGGTCACGCAGGCCTTCGGTCACCAGGGACTTGAGGGCCAGGTCATAGTCGGCGCTGCCGCCGATGGCCTTCTCGAAGATCGCCGGGTTGGAGGTCAGGCCCAGCAGGCCGTCCTCGTCGATCAGTTTCTGCAGCCCGCCGGACAGCAGCAGGTCGCGGCGGATATAGTCGAGCCAGACCGACTGGCCATGTTGGCTGATTGCCTTGAGCGCGCTCATGGGATTCGCATGGTTTAGTGAACCGGAAGTATCGCGCGGAACGCGGCCGAAGGCATCCCACCCTCCCCGGTCCGCGCGCATCCCTTCCGCCGTTGATCCGCGCGCCGTCCCTTTTCATCGGCGGGCAGGTGACCGGGACATCCCCGACGGCCTAGCCTTGCGGTAGTGTGATACCCCACCGGCCCCACTTTGCGAGCACCCCATGTTCAACATCAAGAAAAAGCCCGCTGCGATCCCCACCCTGGACCGTATCCCCCCGGCTTTCCTGACCGTGTTCGCACCGCAGGACCTGCTGCACCGGCCGGAGGAACTGGACTGCCTGCATGCCTGCGTGCCGGAGGGCCGGCGCTGCGAGATCCAGCCGGCCTCGTCGTCCGCCGGCGCCGCGCCGGAGAGCGAGTTCCTGCTGAGCCTGTTCCCCAATCCGGCGGACCTGGACCCGCTGGCCGACCTGGTGCTGGCGCAGCGCAGCGCCGGCAACCGCGTGACGCTGGTGATCGCCATCAGTGGCCACCGCCTGGTGGCTCTGGGCCAGTGGCTGGACCGGCGCGCCAACCAGAACCGCCTTGGCGGCATCCGCCTGATGCTGGAGGAGACCGTGGCTGGCGTGGCCCAGCGCCTGCCGCATCGCCTGCAGCACACCGAGGGTGAGAACGTCATCCGCACGCCGACCTCCACCGAGGTCGAGAACAGCCCGATGCGCAACCTGTTCGTCATCAGCCCCGAGACGCACCAGCTGGTGTACCGCATCCGCGGCTTCGCCCAGAACGGCGTCGGCCGCGCCTGCCTGCTCGGCGGCCCGGGTTCCGGCAAGACCTCGATGGCCTACTACTACCTGGTGCGCGGCCAGGGCAGCTTCGTGTCGGTGAACCTGCTGGCCGAGAACACCCGCGACAAGGCGGCGATCAAGTCGCTGCTCTGCGGCCACGTGGCCGGCGCCTTCCCCGGCGCCTCCGCCCGCACCGGCGCCTTCACCCAGGCCCGCGACGGCGTCACCTTCATCGACGAAAGCCACGACATCTCCGGCCCGGTGATGGAGGTGCTGATGGAGGCGCTGGACAACGGCCAGTACCTGCCCTACGGCGCTACCGCCAAGCGCCAGATCGAATGTGCAGTGCTGTTCGCCACCAACCGCAGCTGGACCTACCTGCAGAACGCCGTGAACCTGGACGAGTTCACGCGCATGGGCGCAGCGGTGCTGCAGGTGCCGGAACTGTCCGCCCGCGAGGAAGACATGATCGCGATCATGGGCACGGTGCTGGCCAAGCTCGGCTCCAAGTGCACCAGCTGGAAGGCGCCGACCGGCATCAGCGGTGCGGCCTGGGAGCGCATCCGCGCCTGCCGCTGGCACGGCAACGTGCGCGGCCTGGTGCGCGTGCTGGAAGCCGCCTTCGTCGATACCACCACCGGCCCTGCCGGACAGGTGATCGAAGAGGCGGAGATCGAGCGCGGCATCGAGCTGTGGGAACCCAAGACCCACCACAGCCACCAGCTCTATGCTCCGACCGCGGCGGCCTAGTGCTCCCGTAGGAGCGGCCGTTGGCCGCGAAGGGCGGCGATCATGGTCGCCACCCTTCGCGGCGCCAGGTTCTCAATACAGCTCGTCGATCGCGCGCAGTACGTCGGAGCGCGAAATCTGCCCGACCAGCTGGTCGTTTTCCTTGACCGGGAAGCGCTTGAACGGCGCATCGACGAAGCGGCTGGCGACGTCCAGCAGGCTGTCGCCGGCGTCGACGGTGGCAGGGGAGCGGGACATGAAGTCCTCCACCAGCCCGGCGGGCACGCCCTCGTATCCGGCCACCAGGGCCATCTTGAGGCAGTCCTTCTCGGACAGCATGCCGACCAGCTTGCCGTCACGATCCACCACGGGGGCGCCGGAGATGCGGTGCTTGACGATCTGGTGGATCGCCGTCAGTACCTCGGTGTCCGGCGTGAAGGTCACCAGGTTGCGCGCCATGTAATCGCGGACCCGCTTGGAAGCCAGCTGCTGCGACATGTTCCCCTCCCAGGGCTTTTCCCGATTATGCACCCGTCGGGCGGCAGTGGAAGTGAAAAACTACCGGTTGGGGCAACTGTTGTAATCTGCTTGTCTCTGAACGCCTTTTTCGCCGGAGATGCGATGTCCCGCCGCCCCCTTGCCACCCTGGCCCTGGCCGCCCTGCTGCTTGCGGGCTGCTCGCGGGTCACCCCCGAGAACTACGAGCGCGTCGAGGCCGGCATGAGCCGCGGCGATGTCCACGCCCTCCTGGGCAAGCCCGACGAGGTGTCCGGCGGCGGCCTGGGCGGGCTGTCCGTCTCCACCGAGACCTGGAAGGGCAGCAAGCACGTCGTCAGCGTCAGCTACGGCGGCGATACCGTCGTCATCAAGCACATCGAGGCGGTACAGCCCTGATGTCACGGATCGTCGACGCGGTAACCGGCGTGCTGGTGCATGACGGCGAGGTGCTGATCATGCGCCGCCAGCCCTGGCTGTCGGCCTTTCCCGGGTTCCATGCCTTCCCCGGCGGCAAGATCGACAAGACCGACGGCGAGCATCCGCCCGCCTGCCGCTCGCTGACCGGTGTCGAGCCGCGCCAGGCCGAGGCGCTGGCGCGAGAGCTGCTTGAGGAACTGGGCTGGGACATGACCGCCGCCTGCAATGCCGGCCAGGTATCCGGCGCCAGCCTGCTGGGCACGGCGCTGACGCCACCGGTGTTTCCGGTGCGCTTCAACACGCATTTCTACCGCGTGGACCTGCGCGAGCGGCCCGCGCTCACCACCGACGGCAACGAGGTGGCGGAGGCCTACTGGGCGACCCCGGCGGAGCTGATCAAGCGCTACGAGGCGGGCGAGATGTTGATCGCTCCGCCCTCGCTGGAAACCCTGAAGGCCCTGGCAGCCGACATCGGCGCCACCACGGTGCCACGCCTGCATTTCGAGTTCCGCGGTGACGATGAACTGCCGATGGTGGAACAGGTCTGCGGCGTGCGGCATGTCTGGGTGCGTTCGCACACGATCCCGCCGGCGCAGCACACCAATGCCTTCATCCTCGGCGACATGCAGTCGCACCGCGTGCTGGTGGACCCTTCCCCAGCCGACGACGAGGAGATGGAGAAGCTGCTGGCGATGACGCAGCGCTACGGCGTGCACGAGATATTCCTGACGCATCATCATCACGACCACCGCGAACGCGCGGACGTGATGGCGCGGCGCCTGCAGATTCCCATCGGCATGTCGGACGACACCCGCGGCCGCATCTGGGATCGCACCGAGGGGCGCTTCTTCGAGGGCCTGCCGACGGTCAACCTGTACCGCGACGGTGACGTGCTGTGCCGCTGGCTGGGCCAGCCGGTGCGAGTGCTGGAAGTGCCGGGCCACGACCAGGGCCAGTTGGCGCTGATGCCGGACAACCGCGCCTGGTGCCTGGTGGGTGACCTGATCCAGGGCCTGGGCACGGTGGTGATCGCCAAG
The DNA here is from genome assembly GCA_052035235.1 of Pseudomonadota bacterium. GTDB lineage: Bacteria > Pseudomonadota > Gammaproteobacteria > Nevskiales > Nevskiaceae > Solimonas_A. The sequence goes on from JBPOHT010000055.1 coordinate 11,058, forward strand.
CCCGAGGGCCACATGGGCCGCTACTTCGAGTCGCTGCGCCGCATCATCGCGCTGGATCCCAAGGTCATCGTGCCTTCGCACGGCACCGCACTGGGTACGGTCTATCGGCTGGCGGAGACGCTGAAGCACCGCGAGGCGCGCGAGCTGCAGATCCTGGCGCTGCACGACCAGGGGCGCAGCGTCGAGGAGATGCTGCCGATCGTCTATGCCGGCGTCGACAAGGCGCTATGGCCGCTGGCGCGGATGAACATCGAGGGGCACCTGGACAAGCTGCGCGAGGAAGGCCGCGTGGCGGCCTAGGGACCCCAGCGACGCCTACTGGTCGATCTGCTGGTCCAGCTGGGCCTTGCGCGCGTCGTTGGCGTCGAGCGCGCCATCCACCTTGTCGGCGATGGCGTTGCCGGAGTAGCCGATCGCCTCGGTATTGCGGATGCCGCGGGTCTCCTCGCGACCCTGCGGCTCGCGATCGGCCACCGGCTCTTCGTGCTTGCCACAGGCGCCGAGCAGCAGGGCTGCTCCCAGGATGGCGATGCTTGCTTTCATGATGTGCCCCTCTTGCGTCCGGCTGGTCCGCAGATTCTAGACCTTTGGACCTGCCGGGCGCCGGAAGCCTTACTTCTTCAGCAGCATCTGCAGCTTGAGTTCGCCGTCGTCGATCTGCTGGACCTTGACCGGGATATAGCCGCGCTCCGGGGAGACCCAGAAGCGCAGGGAGTCGCCGGGCTTCTCGTCGACGCGCTCCACCAGCAGGGTGTCGAAGGTGCCTGCCGGGGTCTGCAGCTTTTCCTTGCCGGACAGGACGAAGCGGTAGGCCTTGATGCGGCGGTGGTCCACCACCTTCACTTCCAGCGGCGGCGGCTTGTCCTGGCCGGCGTGCTGGATCACCCACTGGCGCACGGCCAGCTGGATCACGAAGCGGTCGTAGGTGTCGTCCGGCAGCTCGCGCATGCTGACCTCGCCACCCTTGATGGTCTTGACCTGGTGCGCGGCCCAATCGAAGTCCAGCGTGAAGCCGTCCTTGGCGCGCTTATCGTTTGCGTAGACGAAGCGCTTGGGCACGATGCGGCCGTCCACTACGCAGAATTCGCTGGTTTCCTTGGGCGCGCCATAGGTCCAGCGCACGATCGCCATGGGCTTGGTGACCGACTCGTAGCGGTAGCAACCGCCCTGCAGCGGCGACAGCGCGATGGTGCCCTCGCCCAGGCCGATGGAGCCCCAGGAGACGTCGTACAGGTCCGAGCGCGGCGTGAACACCGTGGGGGCCGCCTGCGCGGACAGCGCGGCAGCCAGCAGTACCAGCCCCGTCAGCAGCTTGTTCATCGGAACTCCGTCTCCAGGTCATCGAGCTTCCGCGGCGCGGCCAGGGGCTCACCGTCGGACCAGACCCGGCCGTCGCGCAGTTCAAGCGTGTCGCGAGCCATCCAGGCCACCGCCTGAGGATAGATCTTCAGTTCGATGTCCTGCATGACACGCTCGGCCAGGGTCTCCGACGTATCTTGAGCCGTGACACTGAATTGGCCCTGAATGATCGCCGGGCCGCCGTCCAGTTCCTCGGTCACGAAGTGCACCGTGGCACCGTGTTCCCGGTCGCCGGCCTCCATCACCTTCTGGTGGGTCTTCAGGCCCGGGTGGCGCGGCAGCAGGGAGGGATGGATGTTGATCATGCGCCCCAGGAAGCGCCGCACGAAGGCGGCACCCACCACGCGCATGAAGCCGGCCATCACCACGATGTCCGGGCGGTGGCTCTCGATGAGCTCCGCCAGGGCGGCGTCGAAGGCCTCGCGGCTGGGGAAGTCCGCGTGCGGTAGTGCCTGGGCTGGCACGCCGGCGGCACGCGCCCGCTCCAGGCCGTAGGCATCGGCCCGATTGCTGATCACGGCAACGATCCGGGCGCCGAGGCGCCCGTCGGTGCCGGCATCCAGCAATGCCTGCAGGTTGCGCCCGCCGCCCGAGATCAGGACGACGACGCGCTTCACGCGAAGCGCACGTCCTGCTTGCCGCGGACGATCTCGCCCATCAGGAAAGGCTTGAGGCGGTCCTTGCGCAGCTGCGCCAGCGCCTTGTCGGCCTGCAGGCGCGGCACCACCAGCACGAAGCCGACGCCGCAGTTGAACACGCGCCACATTTCGTCCTGCTCGACCTTGCCCTGGGCCTGCAGCCAGTCGAACACTTCCGGGCGGGTCCAGCTCTGGGTATCGACCACGGCGGCGGTCTTCTTGGGGAAGCAGCGCGGCAGGTTGCCGACGATGCCGCCACCGGTGATGTGCGACATGCCGCGCACGTCGATGCCGGCGGCCAGCAGCTTGAGCACCGGCTTGACGTAGATGCTGGTGGGCGCCATCAGCGCGTCCTCCAGCGTGCCCTTGCCCAGCGGCTGGCTCAGCTTGGCCTTGCTCACCGACAGGATCTTGCGCACCAGCGAGTAGCCGTTGGAGTGCGGGCCCGACGACGGCAGGCCGATCAGCACGTCGCCGGGCTTGATCTTGGCTCCGTCAATGATCTTCTTCTTCTCGACCACGGCCACGGTGAAGCCGGCCAGGTCGAAGTCGCCGCCGTTGTACAGGCCCGGCATCTCGGCGGTCTCGCCGCCCACCAGGGCACAGCCGGCCAGCTTGCAGCCCTGGGCGATGCCCTTGATGACCTGCGCGGCCACGCGCTGGTCGAGCTTGCCGGTGGCGTAGTAGTCCAGGAAGAACAGCGGCTCGGCGCCGTTGACCAGCACGTCGTTGACGCACATGCCGACCAGGTCCTGGCCCAGGCCCTGCACGCGGCCGGTCTCGATGCCGAGCTTGAGCTTGGTGCCGACGCCGTCGGTGCCGCTGACCAGCACGGGGTTCTTGTACTTCTTGGGGATCGACACCAGGGCGCCGAAGCCGCCGACGCCGCCCAGTACTTCGGGGCGGTGGGTGGATTTGACGATTTTCTTGATGTCATCCACCAGCGCGTCGCCGGCGTCGATATCCACACCGGCGTCGCGGTAGGTCAGCGGGGTCTTGGCAGCCATAAAGCCTTGGAATTCTCGGAAGAGTGCGGGAACGGCTGCTATTCTACCTTCACGGCTCCCCTCATGCCCTCCCGCGATCCGCCCATGCGCCTGTTTCTGCTCGTATTGATGCTGCTGCCGACCCTGGCCCTGGCCCAGGCGCCCGCAGACGGCTACCTCGGCCGCGTGGCCGTGGCCGACCAGTCCGAGGCCACCCGCACGGCCACGCTGGGCGAGGCCCTGACCCAGGTGCTGGAGCGCGCCGGCGGCCAGCCCCTGGCCGGCCAGCCGCGGCTGCAGCCCACGCTGGCGCGGGCGTCGCGGATGCTGCAGCGCTACAGCTACGAGCGCGACCCCGCCAGCGGCCAGCTGATGCTGGTGGCCGGCTTCGACCCTCGCGGGGTGGATGCCGCCCTGCGCAACGCTGGCCTGCCGGTCTGGGGCCAGGTCGTGGTGGCGGCCGACGAGGTACCCCTGAGCATCGGCGACCTGCACGGCATCGGCGACTACAGCCGCGCCCTGGCCGCCGTGCGCAGCCTGCCGGGGGTACGCGGTATCGCGGTGCTGGGGGCCGACAACGGCCATCTGCTGCTGCGTGCCCGCGTCGAAGGCGGTGCCGCGTCCCTGGCCGCCGGCAGCCCCCTGCTGCAGCGCCAGGCCGACGCCGGCGGTGCCCTGGTGTACCGCTTGGCGCCGGCGGCCATGGCCACCCCATGAGCGAAAATCCGGCTTCCGAGACGGCGGAGGGCTACGTCCGCTTCCAGTTGCGCGAGCACTGGCCCTGGCTGCTGGTCGGTGCCGGCCTGCTGCTGCTGATGGTGGCGCTCAGCCCGATCCTGATGCCCTTCGTGGTGGGCGCCGGCCTGGCCTACATCGGCGACCCCATCGTCGACCGCCTGCAGCGCCTGCGCCTGTCGCGCACCGCCGCGGTCTGCGTGGTGTTCACGGTGCTGACCCTGGTGGGGCTACTGGCCCTGCTGCTGCTGGCGCCGATGATCTATCACCAGTTCCTGGCCCTGCTGCGCAACATCCCCGACTGGCTGGTCTGGCTGCAGAACCAGGCCTTGCCGCGGCTGGGCGTCACCCTGCCCGCTGGCGTGCAACTGGATGCCGAGGGCCTGAAGGCCATCATCACCGAGCACTGGACCGAGGCCGGCGGCTTCGCCCAGGCCGCCTGGGAGCGCGTCTCCCAGTCCGGCAAGCTGCTGGTGATCACCATCGCCAACCTGCTGCTGATCCCGGTGGTGAGCTTCTACCTGCTGCGCGACTGGGACGACCTGATCGCCTGGATCCGCGGCCTGATCCCGCCGCGCTACCTGCCACGCCTCGGCCAGATGGCCGGCGAGGCCGACGACGTGCTGGGAGCCTTCATCCGCGGCCAGCTACTGGTGATGGCGGCACAGGCCGTGTTCTACGCCCTCGCGCTGCGGCTGGTCGGGCTCGAACTCGCCCTGGTGGTCGGCATCATCATCGGCCTGATCAGCTTCATTCCCTATCTCGGCAGCATCGTCGGCCTGCTGATCGCGGTGATCGCGATGCTGGTGCAGACCCAGGATCCGTCCTCGCTGATCTGGGTGGTCGTGATCTTCGGTGTCGGCCAGTTCCTGGAGGGCAACGTGCTGACGCCCTGGCTGGTGGGCGACCGCATCGGCCTGCATCCGGTCACCGTGATCTTCGCGGTGATGGCGGGCGGCCAGCTGTTCGGCTTCGTCGGCGTACTGCTGGCGCTGCCGGTGGCGGCCGTGCTGGCGGTGATGATGCGGCACACCAAGCAGCAGTGGCTGGCGAGCCCGCTGTACCGGGCCGGGGCATCGCAACCGACCCTCATACTCCCCGACCCGCCACCGGCCCCCGACGAGCCGACCAGCCCGTTGCCATGATCGGCGCGCAACTGCCGCTGGCCGTGCAATTGCGCGAATCGGCCAGCTTCGAGAGCTATTACTCCGGCCCCAACGGTGAAGCCGTGCAGGCGCTGCAATCACTGGTGGTGCCGGTGCTGCTCTACGGCCCGCCCGGCAGCGGCCGCAGCCACCTGCTGCAGGCTGCCGCGCGCCGACACCGCGCCACCTACCTGCCGCTGGCGGAGCTGGAAGAACATGGCCCTTCCCTGCTCGAGGGCCTGGAGACCGCGCCCGCGGTCTGCATCGACGACCTGGAGCGCGTCAGTCCGCAGCGCGACTGGTGCATCGCCCTGTTGCGCCTGGTGGATCAGCTTCGTGCCCGCGGCGCCGGCTACGTATTCGCCGCCGACGCACCGCCGGAACGCCTGGAACTGGCCCTGCCCGACCTGCGCACCCGCCTGGGTGCCTGCAGCCGTTTCGGCCTGAAGCCTCTGAGCGACGACGACCGCCGTGAACTGCTGCGCGAGCGCGCGAAGGCGCGCGGCCTGGAGATGCCGGAGGAAGTGGCGCGCTGGCTGCTCAACCACCGCTCACGCGACATCCCCAGTTTGCTGGAAGCCCTGGAGCGGCTGGACCGCGAGGCGCTGGCGGCGAAGCGGCGGTTGACGCTGCCGTTCGTGCAGTCGGTGCTGGCTGACTGAACGACTTTTCCGTCGGTGGTGCCGGCGACTACGCCGGTCAGGTGCGGTTGGTCTCTGGAGATTTATTTCGCCCAAGGGCGAGTTACTTCTCTTTTCTTGTGAAAAGAGAAGTAACCAAGAGAAACACACCCTCCATCCGCGGCCCCGCTTATGCGGGGCAACCTGCCCGGTGGACGAGTGCGACGGGTCGGGCCCACAGGCCATCCATGGCCTGAGGCCCCTCGGCCGGACATCCTGTCCGGCTCGACCCTGCACTCGACCCCCAGGCAGGCGCTACTGGAAGGGGACCCGGTACATCAACAGCATTCGCTGCGCTCATTCAAGCGCACAAGCCATCCAAGACAAAGCAGAACCCCTCGCCCGCTTGCGGGAGAGGGGCAGGGGAGAGGGTTTCTGTAGAAGTGAAAAGCGCTCACCCAACCGTTCGCCCTGAGCCCGTCGAAGGGTGAACGCGACCCGCCAACCAGGCCCCGCAAAAATACGGAACTCCGTTAGGTCCCGAGGCCCCCCAAACCTAAAATATCCCCATGAGCCCAGGTGCACCTCGGGCTACAGGCGCAAGGCTCCGTGCCGGCACAGACGGTTCCGCAGACAACCGAGTAGGGCTCTGCCGCTGCATCCGCGAAAAGGTCCTGGGACCGTCTGGCTCTTTGACAACATAGACGTACTGCCCGCCGGGCCGTGAAAGGCCCGGTGTGGCAGCTTGTTTCTCAAGCAAGTTTCTACGGCTATTTGCAGAGGTCGAAGTCCAGCAGGCCCATCGCCTGCTCACGCCCGCGTCGCCACACTCTTTCTCGCAATCGCCGTCAGCGTCTCCGCCACCGCCGTACGCACGGCATGCAGCTGTTCGGCGATATGTGGATCGCCGGCGATGGCCTGCACGCGCTTGAGGCTGTGCTCCAGCGCGGCGGTGCTCTGGCGCAGGCTGGTCAGGTGGTAGAAGGCCGCGGTGCCGTGGACCGTGTGGGCGGATTCCCGCGCCAGGTCCAGGTCGTTGACGGCGCAGGCGGTCTCCAGGGCGGCGAACTGGTGTGGCAGTTCCTCGCGCAGCAGTGCCAGCAGATCCGGGTCTTCGGTCAGCATGGTCGAGACCGGCGCGCTGGTCGTGGTGGTGGCCGGCACCAGGGCGCGCAGCAGCTGGCGCTCGTCGAAGGGCTTCAACAGGATCTCGTCGGCGCCGGCTTCCAGGAAGTCGCGGCGCTCGTGCGGCTCCAGGTAGGCGCTGATCGCCAGGATGCGGCTGCGCGTGGCGGCCTTGCCTTCCGCTTCCAGCTTGCGCACCTCGCGCGCGCAGGTCGGGCCATCCATCTCCGGCATGTGCGCGTCCAGCAGCAGGTAGTCACCTGGGCTGCGGCGCCACAGCGTCAGCGCCTCGCGGCCGTCGTTGGCTTCCACCACTTCCAGGCCCAGGCTGGTGCAGAGCGCGGCGATGTAGCGGCGATTGACGATGTTGTTGTCGGCCACCAGCGCGAGCTTGTCGGACAGCGGCCGCTCCTGCTGGTCCTCGGGTGGCGAGATCAGGCGCAGCAGTTCGCTCTGCAGCATGCGCCGGCCGATCGACTTGGCATGGCAGGCGGCGGCGCCGGCGTCGCGCAGGGTCTGGTGCACGTCCAGCGAGGCGGAGGCCACCAGGATCAGCAGCGGCGGGCGGTGCTGGCGGCACAATCCGCAGAGCTCCAGCACGGACTGCTCGTCGGCCTCGATCTCCTTCAGGCCAGCAATCGCCACGTCGGGCAGCCGCGTAGAGTGCAGCAGAGCCTCGTTGAGCCGCTCCACGGAGTCGAAGGCACGCACCTCCATGCCCCAGAACTCCAGCCAGTGGGTCAGCGCCAGGCGAGCGATGGGATGCGACTCGTGCAGCCAGGCGGACTTCTGCTGCAGCGGCTGCGGCGCCGGCTTTTCGGCGGTGCCGCGGAAGGGCAGCACGGCGCTGAAGATGGACCCCTTGCCCAGGGTGCTCTCCAGCTCCACGCGGCCACCCATCAGCTCCGCCAGTCGGCGGGTGATCGACAGGCCCAGGCCGCTGCCGCCGCGCGCGCTGCGGCCCACCTGGTGGAAGGGCTGGAACAGGCGGCGCTGCTGCTCGGGAGCGATGCCCACACCGGTGTCGGATATCGCGAAGCGCAGCCACAGGCGCTCGCCTTCCTCTTTCTCGCGCATCACGCGCAGCACCACCTCACCGTTCTCGGTGAACTTGATGGCGTTGGAGATCAGGTTGGTGAGGATCTGGCGCAGGCGAGGGCCGTCGCCCACCAGCTTCTGCGGCACGTCGTGGTAGACGATCTGCACCAGCTCCAGCACCTTCTCGTAGGCCAGCGGCGACAGCAGGGAGGTGGTGTCCTCCACCGTGTCCTGCAGGTCGAAGTTCTCCTCGTTCAGGCGCAGGTGGCCGGCCTCGATGCGGCTCCAGTCCAGCAGGTCGTTGATCATCGTCAGCAGCGAGCGCGCCGACTTGTCCAGGGTATTGAGTTGCTGGCGCTGCTCCTCATTGAGGCCGGAGCGGCGCAACAGGTCGGCGTAGCCCAGGATCGCCGTCAGCGGCGTGCGCAGCTCGTGCGACAGGTTGGAGAACAGCTCCGACTGGGCCCGGGCGGAGTCCTGGCTGTCGGCCAGGGAGCGGCGCAGCAGCTCGCTCTTCTCATGGACCCGCTGCAGGTCCTGGCGCAGGCGGGTGGTGGCCTGGCCCACCTGCTGGTCCAGCTGGTCCCGGTACTGGGCCAGCAGGCGCCCGGTCTGGTTGATCTGCAGGCTCAGTTCGCCCGACAGGCCGGGCAGGTCGGCGGCGGCCCGGGTTTCCACCCGGCCGGCGGCGAGCTGCTTGAGCACGTCCAGCTGGGCGCGCTGGGCCTGCCCCAGCTTGCGGCTGGCCACCAGGGCCAGGACCAGGCCCAGGGCGCCCAGGCCCAGCCAGAGGGCGATCGCCACCGGGGATTCGCGTATCAGCAGGAACCCGGGTGCCCAGACCAGCCCCCCGGGGACCAGGAGCCAGGGCCAGCCGGCCACGCGCTGTTGCCAAAGGCCTTTGAGCCTCATCCAGTCGACCCAGCGGTTAGAATAAGCACCATGAACTTTCCCTCGCTCGCCGATTTTATCGGCAATACCCCGCTTGCCCAGCTCCGGCGCATGCCCGGTACCGGCAACAATACCCTGCTGGTGAAGCTGGAGGGCAACAATCCCGCCGGCTCGGTCAAGGACCGCCCGGCGTATTCCATGATCCGGCGCGCCGAGGAGCGCGGCGAGATCAAGCCCGGCGACACCCTGATCGAGGCCACCTCCGGCAATACCGGCATCGCCCTGGCGATGGCGGCGGCCGTGAAGGGCTACCGCATGGTGCTGATCATGCCGGAGCACCTGTCGGTGGAGCGTCGCGCGGTGATGAAGGCCTTCGGCGCCGAACTGATCCTGGTGACCCAGCAGCAGGGCATGGAAGGCGCACGCGACCTGGCGCTGGAGATGCAGGCGGCCGGCAAGGGCCGGGTGCTGGACCAGTTCGGCAACCCCGACAACCCGCGCGCCCACTACGAGGGCACCGCGCCGGAGATCTGGCAGGCCACCGGCGGACGCATCACGCATTTCGTGTCGTCGATGGGCACCACCGGCACCATCATGGGCTGCTCGCGTTTCCTCAAGGAGCAGAACCCGGCGATCCAGGTGATCGGCGTGCAGCCCGACGGCGAGAGCTCGATCCCCGGCATCCGCAAGTGGCCGGAGGCCTACCTGCCCACGATCTTCGATCGCCGCGGCGTGGATCGCGTGATCGAGGTCAGCGCCAACGACGCCGAGAACACCATGCGCGACATGGGACGCATCGAGGGCCTGTTCTGCGGCCCCAGCAGCGGTGGCGCCCTGTGGGCGGCGCTGCAGCTCTGCCGCGAGGTGGAGAACGCGGTGATCGTCAGCATCGTCTGCGACCGCGGCGACCGCTACATCTCCACCGGCGTGTTCCCGTCTTGATCGCGTGGGTGTCCCCGTGACGGCCCCGGTCCTGGTCTTCGATATCGAAACCGTCCCCGACCTTGAGGGCGGCCGCCGCATCCATGGCCTGGAAGGCATGAACGACGGCGAAGTGGCGGCGGCCATGAGCACGCTGCGCCTGGCCAACAAGGGCACCGACTTCCAGCCGGCGCACCTGCAGCGCATCGTCGCCATCTCGGTGGCGCTGCGCCAGGGCGAGACCTTCCGCTGCTGGTCCCTGGGCGAGGAGTCCAGCGACGAGGCGGAGCTGGTGCGCCGCTTCTTCGACGGCATCGAGAAGTACCGCCCGATCATCGTGTCCTGGAACGGCGGCGGCTTCGACCTGCCGGTGCTGCACTACCGCGCGCTGATCCACGGTGTGCAGGCGCCACGCTACTGGGACACTGGGCACTTCGACCGCGAGGCAAAGTGGGACAATTACCTGGGCCGCTACCAGTTCCGCCACACGGACCTGATGGACGTGCTGGCGATGTACACCGGCCGCCAGAACGCGCCGCTGCACGAGATCGCGCTGCTGCTGGGCCTGCCGGGCAAGCTGGGCATGGACGGCTCGATGGTGTTCGACGCCTTCCGTGACGGCAAGCTGCCGGACATCCGCGCCTACTGCGAGACCGACGTGCTCAACACCTGGCTGGTCTACCTGCGCTTCCAGCACATGCGTGGCCTGCTGGACAAGGCGGGCCTCGAGCAGGAAATCGACAAAGTGAAGGAATTCCTGCGCGCCAGCGGCGCGGCGCACTGGAAGGAATTCCTGGAGGCCTGGAACGCAGGCTGAGTTCATGACCCATCGCAAGAAAAAACCGCTCCCCGCCGGCGAGTTCGCCGCCGAGATCATCGACCTCGACAGCGACGGCCGCGGCTTCGCGCGCGTCAACGGCAAGGCCACCTTCATCGCCGACTCGCTCCCGGGCGAGCTCGTGCAGTTCCGCTACACCAGCGTGACCCGCGACGCCGACGAGGGCCAGGTGACGCGCGTGGACCGCGCCTCGCCGGACCGGGTCGAGCCCGGCTGCGCGCACTTCGGCACCTGCGGCGGCTGCTCGATGCAGCACCTCGCCGCCGACCGCCAGATCGAGTTCAAGCAGAAACAGCTGCTGGACGGCCTGCAGCGCATCGGCAAGGTCACCCCGGAAGCGGTGATGGAACCGATCCGCGGGCCGGCCTGGGGCTACCGCCGCCGTGCGCGCCTGGGCGCCAAGCGCCTGCCGACCAAGGGCGGCGTGCGCGTGGGCTTCCGTGAGCGCAACAGCAACTTCATGTCGATGCTGGAATCCTGCGCCGTGCTGGATCCGCGCGTGGGTCTGAAGCTCCGCGACATCGGCCGGGCGGTAGATACGCTCACCATCGCCGACAAGGTGCCGCAGATCGAACTGGCCTGCGGCGAGTACGTGGCCCTGGTGTACCGCGTGCTGCAGGAACCCACCGAGCAGGACCGCGAGCAGCTCGCCGCCTTCGGCAAGGCACAGGGACTGGAGATCTACCTGCAGCCGGCGGGCCCCGACACCATCACGCCGCTGGATCCGGCCACGCCGCCACTGGAGTATTCGCCGGACGGCTCGGACCTGCGCTTGCGCTTCCAGCCCTCCGATTTCATCCAGGTCAACAGCGGCATCAGCCAGAAGGCCGTGCGCCAGTCGATCGAATGGCTGGACATCCAGCCGGGCGAGCGCGTGCTGGAGCTGTTCTGCGGCCTGGGCAACTTCTCGCTGCCGCTGGCGCGTGCCGGCGCCCGCGTGATCGCCGCCGAGGGCGAGGCCAAGCTGGTGCAGCGTGCCCGCGAGAACGCCGAGCGCAACGGCATCACCGACATCCGTTTCGAGAAGGCCGACCTGTTCCGGACCGACGCGAACGTGGACTGGCTGCAGCAGCCTTTCGACAAGGTCCTGCTCGATCCGCCGCGCGCCGGGGCCAAGGAGATCCTGCCGGCAGTGGCCAGCCGCAAACCAAAGCGCATCGTCTATGTCTCCTGCCACCCGGGCACGCTGGCGCGCGACGCCGGCACCCTGGTCAACGAGTATGGCTATCGGCTGACGCGGGTCGGCGTGATGGACATGTTTCCCCACACCAGCCATGTCGAGAGCATGGCGCTGTTCGAGCTATAGAAGGCAGCCATGGGTATCGAGATCGAGCGCAAGTTCCTCGTCACCGGCGATGCCTGGCGCAGCCAGGTCAGCCGCTCGCTGGCCATGCGCCAGGGCTACCTGGCGGGCGAGGGCGGCAAGGCCTCGGTGCGCGTGCGCCTGGAAGGCGAGGACGCCAAGCTCAACATCAAGGCCGCCGTGGTCGGCGCCGCCCGCGCCGAGTACGAGTACGACATCCCCGCCGCACAGGCGCGCGAGATGCTCGACAAGCTCTGCGTCGGCCGCCTGGAGAAGACGCGGCACTACATCGAGATCGACGGCCTGACCTGGGAGGTCGACGAGTTCATCAACGACAACGCCGGCCTGGTGGTGGCGGAGATCGAGCTCGACAGCGTCGACCAGCCCTTCGGCAAGCCCACCTGGCTGGGCCGCGAGCTGACCGACGACCGGCGCTACTACAATCATCATCTTGCTCTGCATCCCTGGCGCACCTGGCCCGATGAAGATCGACATTGACCTGACGCGCCAGCGCCTGCGGCTGCTCGACGGCGAGCGGCTGCTGAAGGAATACGCGGTCTCTACCGGCGCCAACGGCCCCGGCGAGATCCAGGGCAGCGGCTGCACGCCGCGCGGCCGCCACTACGTGCGCGCCAAGATCGGTGCCGGCAAGCCCGCCAACGCCGTGTTCGTCGCGCGCCGCCACACCGGCGAGACCTGGACGCCGGAAGGCCACCAGCGCCAGCCGAAGCGTGACTGGATGCTGACCCGCATCCTCTGGCTCTGCGGCCGCGAGCCCGGCCGCAACCGGCTGGGCTGCGTCGACACCTTCCGCCGCTACATCTATCTTCACGGCACGCCGCCGGTGACCGAGCTGGGCAAGCCCGGTTCGCATGGCTGCGTGCGCATGCGCAATGAAGACGTCATCGAACTATTCGATCTTGTTCCAGCAGGTACCGAAGTTGAAATCCATGAGTAAGAAATCCGCTCTCATCGGCCCGCTGATGCTCGACGTGCCCGGCCAGGAACTGACGGCCGAGGACCGCGAGGTGCTGTCGCACCCGCTGGTCGGCGGCGTCATCCTGTTCACGCGAAACTACCGCGATCCGGAGCAGCTCAAGGCGCTCTGCGACGGCATCCTCGCCATCAAGAAGTCGCCGCGCCTGCTGCTGGCGGTGGACCACGAGGGCGGGCGCGTGCAGCGCTTCCGTGTCGGCTTCTCGCGCATCCCGGCGATGGGTTCGCTGGGCAAGCTGTTCATCGAGGACGCCGAGCGAGCCTGCGTCGACGCTCGCGAGCAGGGCCTGACCATCGCCCGCGAGATCTCGTCCTACGGCATTGACCTGTGCTTCGCCCCGGTGCTGGACCGCGATTGCGGCGTCAGCACCATCATCGGCGACCGCGCCTTCTCGCAGGACACCGAGACCATCGTGCGCCTGGCCAGTGCCTTCCGCAGCGGCCTGAACGAACTCGGGCTGGCGGCCACTGGCAAGCACTTCCCCGGCCACGGCGCCGTCGCGGCGGATTCGCACCTGGAACTGCCGATCGATCGCCGCAGCGAGGACGAGATCCGCGCCACTGACCTGGTGCCCTTCAAGCGCCTGATCGACGAGGGCGTGGAGTCGCTGATGATGGCCCACATCCGCTACCCCGCCGTGGACCAGACGCCGGCCTCGCTGTCGGTGAAGTGGATCGAGACCATCCTGCGCGGCGAGCTGGGTTTCGACGGCGCGCTGTTCTGCGACGACCTGTCGATGAACGGCGCCGCCGCCGTCGGCAGCATGGAGGAGCGCGCGCGCCTGGCGCTGGCCGCCGGCTGCGACATGCTGCCGGTCTGCAATGACCGCGCCGCGGCCGTGGCGCTGCTGGACGCCCTGAAGGACGTGAAGCCGTCCAAGGCCGGCAGCGAGCGCCTGAAGAAGCTCTACCGCAAGGAAGCCCCGTGAGCGACGCCGCGGCCGAACACGCCAACCAGGTCCTGGCCGAGGCCGACTGCCTGCATGACGCAGCGACCGTGCGCCTGGCCTATGACCGCCTCGCCGAGCGCATCCGCGAGGAGTACATCGGCAAGAACCCGCTGATCCTCTGCGTGATGATCGGCGGCCTGCACGCCACCTCGGAAATCACCCAGCGCCTCGATTTCGCCTTCGAGATCGACTACCTGCATGCCACGCGTTACCGCGGCGCTACCGCCGGCGGTGGCCTGCTGTGGAAGCGCCAGCCGGACCGCGAGCTCAAGGGCCGCCACGTGCTGGTGATCGACGACATCCTCGACGAGGGCCACACGATGGTGGCCATCCGCAAGGCGCTCGTGGCGTTCCAGCCAGCCAGCCTCAAGGTGGCGGTGCTGGCGGAGAAGATCCATGACCGCCGGGCGCCCGAGGCGCATGCCGAATTCATCGGCCTGCAGCTGGTGGACCGCTATGTCTTCGGCTGCGGCATGGACTACAAGGAATACTGGCGTCAGCTGCCGGCGATCTACGCTGTAAAAGGAATGTAAATGAGCACCAAGATCGCCGTGATCGGCGGTACCGGCATGAACCAGTGGCCGGGCCTGGAAATCGAGCGCCGCATCGAGCTGTCCACGCCCTACGGCGCGCCCAGCGCGCCCCTGCTGGAGGGCCGTGTCTACGGCACCCGCGCGATCTTCCTGGCGCGTCACGGCGAGGGCCACAAGCTGCCGCCGCATGCGATCAACTACCGCGCCAACATCTGGGCCCTGCGCGAGGCCGGAGTGCAGAGCATCGTCGCCATCGCGGCGGTCGGTGCCATCGCGCCCTGGTTCGAGCCGGGTGCCGTGGCGGTGCCGCAGGACATCATCGACTACACCTGGGGCCGTGAGCACACCTATTCCGATGGCCGCGAGGGTTCGGGTCTGGAGCATGTCGAGTTCACCCAGCCCTATTCGGAGCGCCTGCGCCAGGCCCTGCTGGAGGCCGCCGGCCGCGCCGGCGTCACCATGGGTGCCGGTGTCCATGGCGTGACCCAGGGCCCCCGCCTGGAATCGGTCGCCGAAATCCGCCGCATGCAGCGCGACGGCTGCGACATGGTGGGCATGACCGGGATGCCGGAGGCCGCCCTGGCGCGTGAGCTCAAGCTGGACTACGCCTGCCTGGCGGTGTCGGTGAACTGGGCCGCTGGCGTCATGGGGCTGGGCGATATCCATGCCGAGATCCACCAGTCCATCGAGACCGGCATGGGCCGGGTACGCGCCACCCTCGCCGAGACCCTGCCCACGTTGTGACCCAGGCCCTGATTCGGGGGTCCCCTTCCGGTCTGGCTGCGCTATCCTCCCCAGACCTGCAGGAGTACCGCGCCCCGTTCCATGCCGCCCCATAGACTAAACCCTGCCGCTCCCCGGGCCGCCGTCACCGGCGACCGGGGGGAACTGCGGCTGGCAGGTGGGGCGGGGGGGTACTCCGAGCGTCTGGGCGCCTTCTTCTTGTCGGCCTTCCGCCTGTCCGCCCTGCCGGCGGCCCTGCTGGACACCGACCGCCGCATCCTCTGCGTCAACGACGCCATGAACGCCCTGCTGGGCGTGCCCGAGCTGCCGCCCCAGGGGCGCAAGCTGGAGGAGCTGTTCGGCTTCAGCGACCGCGACCCGATCCTGGACGTTGCCGCCGCCCTGCAGGTGGACCGCCGCAGCGAACTCGACGTGCGCCTGCAGCTGGGCTCCCTGACCCGCCCGCATCGCCTGGTCCTGACCCGGCCGTCGCCGGACGCCGGCTGCCTGGTGGCCGAGCTCCACGAGCGCCGCGGCGAGTCCAGCCTGGCCGCTACCGGCGGTGGGCAGGCCGGCTATAGCGCCATCGGCCTGGCGCTGATGCGCGAGGGCGTGATCGAGACCGACGAGCAGGGCCTGGTCGTCGGCATGAACGAGCGGGCCGAGGAACTGACCGGCTGGCCGCGTGCGCGGGCGCTGGGACAGACGCACGAGCGCGTGCTGCGCCTGCTGTCGCCGGAAGGTCCCTCGCGCAACCCGGTGCGCCTGTGCCTGCAGGGCGGCGCCGCGCGCATCTCCTCCGAGCACCAGTCGCTGACCCGCGACGGCCGCCGCCTCAACCTGCGCTGTTCGGCCGGTGCCCTGCTGCGGGCCGACGGCGACATCAGCGGCGCGGTGGTGGTGTTCGAGGACTACACCCGTATGAGCCTGCTGTCGGAGGAACTGGCCTACCGCAGCACGCACGATCCGATCACCGGCCTGCTGAATCGCGACGAGTTCGAGCGGCGCGTCAACCTGGCGCTGGCCCGCTCGCGCAGCGAGGGCACCGAGCACCTGCTGTGCTACATCGACCTGGACCAGTTCAAGATCGTCAACGACGTGCACGGTCATTTCGCCGGCGACGAGATGCTGCGACAGATCGCCGGTGTCTTCCGCGCCTCCCTGCGCCCCGAGGACGCCCTGGCGCGCCTGGGCGGCGACGAGTTCGGCGTGCTGCTGGAAAACATCCGCGTGTCGGAAGGCATGCCGCTGCTGGAAAGCCTGCTCGAAGCGGCCAGCAACAACCGCTTCGTCTGGGAAGGGCAGAGTTTCGGCACCACCGCGAGCATGGGTGCCGTCACCCTCAATCCGCGTACGCCCGACAGCTCGCGTGCGATGTCGCTGGCCGACGCCGCCTGTCATGCCGCCAAGGAAGACGGACGCAACCGCGTGCGCCTGGCGGAAGACAACGACGAAGCCGCGCGCCGCTACAACCAGATGAGCATGGTGGCGCGCATCAACCGCGCCCTGGACCACAACCAGTTCAGCCTCTACTACGAGGACGTGGTGCGTGCCGATGCCCTGGGCGAGGTGGTCTACCGCGAGTTGCTGCTGCGCATCCGCGGCGACCGCGGCGAGATCCAGCCGCCGGCGGAGTTCATCGCCGCCGCCGAGCGTTACTACATGATGAGCGCGCTGGACCGCTGGGTGGTCAATGCGGCGCTGGACGGCATTGCCTGGCGCAACGACGGCATCATCTATGCGCTCAACATCTCCGGCCTGTCGCTCGGCGACCGCCGCTTCCTGGACTACGTGGTGGAGCGCATCCACGAGTCGGGCGTGATGCCGCAACAGCTCTGTTTCGAGATCACCGAGACCGCCGCGATCACGCACCTGAGCGAGGCGCGCGCCTTCATCGAGCGCCTGGCCGAGCTGGGTTGCCGCTTCGCGCTGGACGACTTCGGCTCCGGCATGGCGTCCTTCTCCTACCTGCGCAACCTGCCAGTGCACTACCTGAAGATCGACGGCAGCTTCGTGCGCTCCATGCAGGCCAACAAGCTGGACCGCGGCATGGTCGAGGCGATCAATCGCATCGGCCACGACATGGGCCTGAAGACCATCGCCGAGCACGTCGAGGATCAGGAACTGATCGACGCCCTGCGCGGCATCGGCGTGGACTGGATCCAGGGCCATGCCATCTCGAAGGCGCGGCCGTTCGAAGAATTGTTAGGTGGCTAAGCCCTAGGCAGGGCGGTCGGGCACGCGGCCTTCAGTCAGCAACGCCCGCACCTCGGCCAGCAATTCCAGCCAGTTGCGCAGGTGGCGGATGCCGAAGCGTAGCGACACGTACACCAGCGCCTGGCGGCGGCTGGTGCGCCCGGTCCGGGCGAGATGCGAGGCCTCCTGCGCCAGGTATTCGTCCAGCTTGGCGCGGTTCTCTTCCAGGTTGCGCTCGATCTCGGCCAGGACCGGCCCCTGGTCCGCCAGGTAGGCCGCATAGATCCGCACCAGCGCCGCGCTGTTGAGTCGCTCCGGCTTCCAGCCGGCTTCCAGCCAGTCCTTCAGCGCGGTGCGCCCCGGTGACGTGATGCGGTAATGCTTGCGGTCGGGCCGTGAGGCCTGCTCCTGCAGTTCGAATTCAACCAAACCGTCCTGCCCCAGGGCCTTGAGCTCCTGGTAGATCTGCTGGTGCGAGGCGGTCCAGAACTGGCCGATGCCGCCACGGAAGCGCTGGGCGAGGTCGTAGCCGGTGCCGGGCTTGCCCTCCAGCAGCACGAGAATGGCGTTCTTCAGGGACATGGCGGGCTCCGGGATGGCCTTATATGCAACATATTGCATATGATCCTCGTCCATGCAAGGATATGCAATATCTTGCATATGGAGAATGTCATGGCGCTCCCCGCCCAGTTCAAGAACCTTCGCCTGCCGGTCGTCGGCGCCCCTCTGTTCATCGTGTCCAATCCGGACCTGGTGATCGCGCAGTGCAAGGCCGGCGTCATCGGCTCCTTCCCGGCGCTGAACGCACGCCCCGCGGCGCAGCTCGAGGTCTGGCTCCAGCGCATCAACGAGGAACTGGACGCCTGGAACCAGGCCAACCCGGATACGCCGGCCGCGCCCTATGCCGTGAACCAGATCGTGCACAAGTCCAACACGCGCCTGGAGCATGATCTTGAGGTTTGCGTGAAGTACAAGGTGCCGGTGGTGATCACCTCGCTGGGCGCACGTCGCGACGTCAACGATGCCGTGCACTCCTACGGCGGCATCGTGCTGCACGACATCATCAACAACATGTATGCGAAGAAGGCCATCGAGAAGGGTGCCGACGGCCTGATCGCCGTGGCCGCCGGCGCCGGCGGCCACGCCGGCACGCTGTCGCCCTTCGCGCTGATCCAGGAAATCCGCGAGTGGTTCGACGGCCCGCTGCTGCTGTCGGGCTCCATTGCCAACGGCAACGCCATCCTGGCGGCCCAGGCGATGGGCGCGGACCTGGCCTACATGGGCTCGGCGCTGATCGCCACGCAGGAAGCCAACGCCGACGTGCGCTACAAGCAGATGATCGTGGACTGCAGCGCGGACGACATCGTCTACTCCAACCTCTTCACCGGCGTGCACGGCAATTACCTGCGTCCCTCCATCGTCAATGCCGGCCTGAATCCGGACGCGCTGGAGAAGGGTAGTGCCGCCGACATGGACTTCGGTGCCGCCGCCAGCGGCGAGATCGGCGATGTCGGCAAGAAGGCCTGGAAGGACATCTGGGGCTGCGGCCAGGGGATCGGCTCGGTCAAGCAGATCGAGACGGTGGAGGCGCTGGTGAATCGCTTGAAGAGCGAGTACCGGGGTGCGCGTAGCAGGCTGGCGATTGCTTGAGCCGTTGAACCCCTCTCCCTTCGGGAGAGGGGCAGGGGTGAGGGACGCACTTTCATCGAGGCGTGGTGGTTGCTGGATGGCGCGGTCCCTCACCCCCATCCCCTCTCCCGGTGGGAGAGGGGCGCAAGGCGGCGATTACTTCAGCAACGCCATCGCCTTCAACAACATCTCCGCCCGCTCCTCGACCTTCTCCAGGTTGGCATACCAGTGCAGGCGCTTCTGGCCTTCCAGCTTCCAATGCTTGGGCTGGGTCTGGATCAGCTTGATCATCTTTACCGGGTCGATCGTCGTCTGCGGACCGAAATCGAAGGCCGCGGAACGCGCACCGGCGCGCAGCCGCGACAGGCCCAGCACCTGCGCCGCGATGCGCAGGCGCGTGGCGTCGAACAGGCGCTCCGCCGCCGGTGGCAGCAGGCCGAAGCGGTCGATCATCTCCACCTTCAGCTCATCCAGCTCCGAATCCGTGCCGGCCTCCGCGATGCGCTTGTACAGCGTCAGGCGCGCATGCACGTCGGGTATGTAGTCGTCCGGGATCAGGGCCGAGGCGCCCAGGTCCACTTCGCAGTCGGAGCGGCCGAAGGGGCTGTCGTCGATCTTGCCGGACCGGATCGCCTTGACGGCGCGCGCCAGCAGGTCGGCGTACATGGTGAAGCCCACTTCCTCGATCTGGCCGGTCTGGTCTTCGCCCAGCAGTTCGCCGGCACCGCGGATCTCCAGGTCATGCGTGGCCAGCGCAAAGCCCGAGCCCAGGTCGCCCAGGGTCTCGATCGCGTCCAGGCGCTTCTGCGCGTCAGCGCTGAGCGAGCGCTTGGACGGCACCATCAGGTAGGCATAGGCGCGGTGGTGCGAGCGGCCGACGCGGCCGCGCAGCTGGTGCAGCTGGGCCAGGCCCAGGGTGTCGGCGCGGTCGATGACGATGGTGTTGGCGGTCGGCACGTCGATGCCGGATTCGATGATCGTGGTGGCGATCAGGATGTTGAAGCGCTGGTGGTAGAAGTCCAGCATCACCTGTTCCAGCTCGCGCTCGCGCATCTGTCCGTGGGCATAGCGCACGCGGCCCTCGGGCACCAGCTCCTGGATGTTGCGCGAGAACGGCTCGATGTCCTTCACTTCGTTGTGCAGGATGTACACCTGCCCGCCGCGGCGCAGCTCGCGCAGGCAGGCCTCGTACACCAGCGTGTTGTTCCACTCGTGCACGGCGGTCTTGATGGCGATGCGCGAGGGCGGCGGCGTGGCGATGATGGACAGATCACGCAGGCCGGCCAGCGACATGTTCAAGGTGCGCGGGATCGGCGTGGCGGTCAGCGTCAGCAGGTCCACCTCGGCGCGCAGGTTCTTCAGCGCCTCCTTGTGGCGCACGCCGAAGCGGTGCTCCTCGTCCACCACCACCAGGCCCAGGTTCTTGAACTTCACGTCCGGCTGCAGCAGGCGGTGCGTGCCGATCACGATGTCCAGCGCGCCGCTCTCCAGCTCCTTGAGCATCGCCGTCTGCTCTTTCTGCGTGCGCATGCGCGACAGGCTGCCAACGCGGATCGGCCAGCCGGCGAAGCGGTCGGCGAAGTTCTTGGCGTGCTGCTCGGCCAGCAGCGTGGTCGGCGCCAGCATGCAGACCTGGCGGCCGGCGCGGGCGGCGGCGAAGCAGGCGCGCAGCGCCACCTCGGTCTTGCCGAAGCCGACGTCGCCGCAGACCACGCGGTCCATGGTCTTCTCGCTACGCAGGTCGTCCAGCACGGCGTCAATGGCCTTCTGCTGGTCGGCCGTCGGCGTGAACGGGAAGCTGTCGCAGAAGCGGGCGTACTCGTCGTCGTCGAACTCCAGCGCCATGCCCGGCTTGGCGGCGCGGCGCGCCTGGATCTGCAGCAGCTCCGCCGCCACGTCCGCCGCCTTTTCGCGCGCCTTGGCCTGGGCCTTGGACCAGCGCTCCGAGCCCAGGGCATGCAGCGGCGCCTTGTCGTCCTCGCTGCCGGTGTAGCGGTGGATCAGGTTCAGCGAGCCCACCGGCACGTAGCGCTTGCCGTCGGCATATTCCAGCAGCAGGTACTCGGCGACGATACCGCCAGCATCGAGCTTCTCCAGCCCGCGATAACGGCCCACGCCGTGCTGCACGTGCACCACCGGCGAGCCGATGGAGAGCGTGGAGAGATCGCGCAGGATGGTTTCCGGGTCACGGATCTTGGCGCGGCCGCGGCGCGTGTGCATCGGCGCGCGGGAGCCGAACAGCTGCGACTCGGAGATGATGGCAACGCTATCGCCGGCGTAACGGAAGCTGTCCTGCAGCGGGCCCAGCACGATGCCGTAGCGCTTGCCGTCGGCGGCGAACTCGGCCCAGTCCTTGTACTCGCGCGTCTGCAGGCCCAGGGGCTTGAGCCAGGCCAGCACGGCCTCGCGGCGGCCGGGCGACTCGGCCACGAACAGCACGCGGGCGGTGGTCTGCCTCAGCCAGGCACGCAGGTCGTCCACGCTGGCGGGCGGAGGGGAGGCATCGATCCCGGCGCGGCGGGTTTCGTACAGTGCCATCTCGCGCAGCGCGTCGGCGGGCTGCTGGTAGAGATCCACCGGCTTTAGCAGCGGCCGCTCGATGTCGCCGCGGTAGCGCTCGAAGCGTTCCTCGATCTGCTGCCAGTCGGTCTGCAGCGCCTGCTCCAGGTCCGCCACCGGCATCAGGATCGAGCCGGGCGGCAGGTAGTCGAGCAGGCCGTGGGTGTGGTTGAAGAACAGCGGCAGGTAGGCCTCGATGCCGCCCGGCATCAGCTTGCGGCTGACCTCGGCGTAGATCTGCGAACGTGCCGGGTCGCCCGGGAAGTATTCACGGTAGCGGCGGCGGAAGGTCTCGATGCCTTCGCGGTCGGTGGGGAATTCGCGTGCCGGCAGCAGGCGGATCTCCTCTACCTTGTCGAGGCTACGCTGGGTCTCCGGATCGAAGCTGCGGATCGTCTCGATCTCGTCGTCGAACAGATCGATGCGGAAGGCGGTATTGCTGCCCATGGGGAACAGGTCCACCAGGGCGCCGCGCACGGCGAACTCGCCCTGGGTCTGCACTTCGGAGACGGACTGGTAGCCGGAGGCCACCAGGCGCTCGCGGAAGACGAGCGGGTCGAGCTTGTCGCCGATGCCGAGCTGGAAGCTGCGCCCCGACAGCCAGTCGCGCGGGGGCAGGCGGTAGATCAGTGCGTCGGCGGTGGCCAGCAGGATGCCGCGCTGCAGTTCCGGCAGCCGCGCCAGCGCGCGCAGGCGGTCCGACAGGATTTCCTGGTGGGGCGAGAACTGGTCGTAGGGCAGGACTTCCGTGTCCGGCAGGTGCAGCAGCGGCAGGCGGCCGGAGAGGAAGAAGCGCAGGTCCTCTTCCAGGCGGTGGGCCTGCTGCTCGTTGCCCGCCAGCACCACCACGGGGCCGTCATGGCCCAGGGCCAGTTCCACGGCGGCCAGCGCCTGGGCGGCGCTGGAGAGGGGGGCGTTTACAGGAGATTCGGCGGACATGACAGCAGATAGACCACGGATGCCGCGTGGGGTGCGGCGGAGCCGCCGATTATCTCATCAGGCTCAGCGGCCGTGGAACTTGACCGGCTTCTCGTCCTTGGCAGGAGCCTTGGGCGTGTCGCAGCTGCCGCAGCTGTTGCAGCTGCCGCAGCCGCCGGCGGAACCCGGCTTGGGCGGCGGCTGGCCGCGCAGGCGCGCCACCAGGCCCGCGCGCCACTGCGGCGCCAGCTTGCCCAGCACGACCCACAGGCTCAGCAGCAGGGCGCCGCCGATCACCGCGAGTTCGAACAGGGCATAGGGCGTCATGGCTCAGCCCGCCGTCAGCGCCAGGGTGACCTGGTAGGTGATGAACGAGGCCAGGTAGGCCAGGGCGAACAGATAGCCCGTGGCAATGGCCATGACCCGCCAGCCGCCGCCCTCGCGGCGGATCGTCGCCAGGGTGGCGAGGCATTGCGGGGCGTAGACATACCAGGCCAGCAGCGACAGGGCCGTGGCGAGGCTCCACTGGCTAGCGATGATCGGCATCAGGGTGGCACCGGGATCCTCCACCGTGGCGGAGAGGGCATACACCGTGCCCAGCGCGCTCACCGCGACCTCGCGGGCGGCCAGGCCCGGGATCAGCGCGATGCAGATCTGCCAGTTGAAGCCGATGGGGGCGAAGAACGGCTGCATCCATTTGCCGATCATGCCGGCCAGGCTGTAGTCGATCGCCGCGCCCGTGGCGCCGGCCGGAGGGGCCGGGAAGGTGGACAGGAACCACAGCAGGATCGACAGCGCCAGGATCAGCGTGCCGACGCGCTTGAGGAAGATGCTGGCGCGCTCCCAGAGGCCGATGGCGATGTCCGAGGGGTTGGGCAGGCGGTAGCTCGGCAGTTCCAGCAGCAGCGAATGCTCGCTGTGGTCACGCCGCAGCCACTTCATGACGTAGGCCACGACCAGAGCGCTGAGGATGCCGGCGGCGTAGAGCCCGAACAGCACCAGGCCCTGCAGGTTGAAGATGCCCACGGACTGCTCGGGGATGAAGGCGGCGATCAAAAGGGCGTAGACCGGCAGGCGCGCGGAGCAGGTCATCAGCGGCGCCACCAGGATCGTGGCAAGACGGTCGCGCGGGTCCTGGATCGTCCGCGCGGCCATGACGCCGGGGATGGCGCAGGCGAAGCTGGACAGCAGCGGGATGAAGCTGCGGCCGGTGAGGCCGGCGCCGACCATCATGCGGTCCAGCAGGAAGGCCGCGCGCGGCAGGTAGCCGGATTCCTCCAGCAGCAGGATGAACAGGAACAGGATCAGGATCTGCGGCAGGAAGATGATCACGCCGCCCAGGCCGGCGACGATGCCGTCCACCACCAGGCTCTTCAGCAGGCCCTCGGGCATGGACTCGCCCAGTGCGCCGCCCAGCCAGGCGGCACCGGCGTCGATGCTGTCCATCAGCGGGCCGGCCCAGGAGAACACGGCCTGGAAGATCGTGAACATCAGCACGGCCAGGATGGCCAAGCCGAAGGCCGGGTGCAGCAGCACGCCGTCGAGCGCGTCGTCGATGCGCGCGGTGCGTTCCGGCACGCTCACCGCGGAGGACAGCAGGCGGCTGACCTCGGCGTGCAGGTCGGCGCCTTCGGGCAGCGGTGCCGGCAGCGGCGGCATCTGGCCGTCAAGCTGCTTCACCAGCGCCTCGGCGCCGTTGCGGCGCACGGCGACGGTCTGCACCACCGGGATGCCGAGGCCTTCCTGCAGCTTGGCCACGTCGATGCGGATGCCGCGGCGCTCGGCGGCGTCGCACATGTTCAGGGTCAGCACCATCGGCAGGCCCAGGCGCTGCAACTCCAGCACGAAGCGCAGGTGCAGGCGCAGGTTGGTGGCGTCCACCACGCAGACCAGCAGGTCCGGGCGCGCCTCGCCCTCGAAGCGGCCCAGGCAGACGTCGCGGGTTACCGCCTCGTCGGGGCTGGTGGCGGCCAGGCTGTAGGCGCCCGGCAGGTCCAGCACCTGGATGTGGCGGCCGGAGGGCACGGCGAAGCGGCCTTCCTTGCGCTCCACAGTGACGCCGGCGTAGTTCGCCACCTTCTGGCGGCTGCCGGTCAGGCGGTTGAACAGCGCGGTCTTGCCGCAGTTGGGGTTGCCCACCAGGGCGATGCGCAGGGCGGCCTCGCTCATGCCTGGCCCTCCGCCAGCTTCACCGACACGCGCGCGGCCTCGGCGCGGCGCAGCGCGAAGCGGGTGTAGCCGATCTGCACCAGCAACGGCTCGCGCCCCGCCGGCCCCTGCGCCGTGACGCGCACCGGCTCGCCGGCGACGAAGCCCAGTTCCCGCAGGCGCACGGCGATGGGATCGCCGGCGGAGGCATCCTGGACCCCAACCACGACGGCGGGAGTGTTGCGGGGCAGCTCGGACAGGGTCATGGGGCTGACGACATGTAGATAAGAATGATTTGCATTGTAACCCTGACAGCCCGAGGGTGCCTATGTTCCCGAATCGACAAATCCCGCCCCAGCGGAGCTGAGGCGGGATTCGGTTGTTCTTTTCCCTCTCCCGCATGCGGGAGAGGGAAAAGCTTGGCTTAGCGCGTAAAACTCAGCTTCCCGTCCGCCGCCTCCACCCTCACCCGGTCGCCCGTCGCAAACCGCCCGTCGAGGATCTCCCGCGCCAGCGGGTTCTCCACCAGGGCCTGGATCGCGCGCTTGAGCGGGCGGGCGCCATAGACCGGGTCATAGCCGGCCTCGGCGAGCAGGTCCAGGGCCGCGTCGCTGAACTCCAGGCCGATGCCGCGCTCCGCCAGGCGCTGGGTGACGCGCGCGGTCTGGAACTTGGCGATGGCGCGAATCTGCACCGCGCCCAGGGGATGAAAGACCACCGCCTCGTCGATGCGGTTGATGAACTCCGGCCGGAAGTGGCTGCCGACCACGCCCATCACCGCTTCCTTGATCACGTCGTAGTCCGGGCGGCCCTCGTCGGGCTTGCCGAGCATCTCCTGGATCATCTGCGAGCCGAGGTTGGAGGTCATCACCAGCACGGTGTTGCGGAAGTCCACGGTGCGGCCCTGGCCGTCGGTCAGGCGGCCGTCGTCCAGCACCTGCAGCAGCACGTTGAACACGTCCGCGTGGGCCTTCTCCACCTCGTCGAGCAGGATCACGGAATAGGGCCGACGCCGCACCGCCTCCGTCAGGTAGCCGCCCTCGTCGTAGCCGACGTAGCCCGGCGGCGCGCCGATCAGGCGCGACACCGAGTGGCGCTCCATGAACTCCGACATATCGACACGCACCATCGCCTCCTCGGTGTCGAAGAGGAAGTTGGCCAGCGCCTTGCACAGCTCGGTCTTGCCCACGCCCGTGGGGCCCAGGAACAGGAAGGAGCCGATCGGCTTGTTGGGGTCCGACAGGCCGGCACGCGAGCGGCGGATGGCGTTGGATACGGCGCTGATCGCCTCGTCCTGCGAGACCACGCGGCGGTGCAGCTCGTCTTCCATGCGCAGCAGCTTCTCGCGCTCGCCCTCCAGCAGCTTGGAGACCGGGATGCCGGTCCAGCGGCCGACGATCTCGGCGATCTCGTCCTCGGTCACCGAGTTGCGCAGCAGCTCGAACTTCTTCGGCGCGCCCTCGGGCGCAGCGCTGGCCTGCGCGGCGCGGCGCTCCAGTTCCGGGATGCGGCCGTACTGGAGTTCCGCCATGCGCTGCAGGTCACCCGCGCGGCGCGCGGCTTCCAGGTCCAGGCGGGCACGCTCCAGCTCTTCCTTGACGCCGGCCGAGCCGGCGACGGAGGCCTTCTCAGCCTTCCACTTCTCTTCCAGGTCGGAATACTCGCGCTCCAGGCCGGCGATGTTCTTCTCCAGCTCGGCCAGCGAGCGGCGCGCGCCCTCGTCGCTTTCCTTCTTCAGGGCCTCGCGCTCGATCTTGAGCTGGATCAGGCGGCGGTGCAGGCGGTCCAGCGCCTCCGGTTTGGAGTCGATCTCGATGCGGATGCGCGAGGCGGCCTCGTCCATCAGGTCGATGGCCTTGTCCGGCAGGTTGCGGTCGGTGATGTAGCGGTGCGACAGCTTGGCCGCGGCGATCAGCGCGCCGTCGGTGATGTCCACGCCGTGGTGCACCTCGTAGCGCTCCTTGAGGCCGCGCAGGATCGCGATGGTGTCCTCCACACTCGGCTCGCCCACCAGCACCTTCTGGAAGCGCCGCTCCAGCGCCGCGTCCTTCTCGATGTACTTGCGGTATTCGTCCAGGGTGGTGGCGCCCACGCAGTGCAGCTCTCCGCGCTCGAGCGCGGGCTTGAGCATGTTGCCGGCGTCCATCGCGCCGTCGGCCTTGCCGGCGCCGACCAGGGTGTGGATTTCGTCGATGAACAGGATCACGCTGCCCTGGTCCTTGGCCAGCTCGTTGAGCACGCTCTTCAGGCGTTCCTCGAACTCGCCGCGGAACTTGGCGCCCGCGATCAGCGCGCCGAGGTCCAGCGTCAGCACGCGCTTGTTTTTCAGGGACTCCGGCACCTCGCCGTTGACGATGCGCGAGGCCAGGCCTTCCACGATGGCGGTCTTGCCCACGCCGGGCTCGCCGATCAGGGCCGGGTTGTTCTTGGTGCGGCGGCTCAGCACCTGGATGACGCGGCGGATCTCCTCGTCGCGGCCGATCACCGGGTCCAGCTTGCCGGCCTGGGCGCGGGCGGTGAGGTCGATGGTGTACTTCTGCAGCGCCTGGCGGTTGTCCTCGGCGTTCTCCGAGTCCACTTTCTGGCCGCCGCGCACCTGCTCGATGGCCTTCTCCAGCAGCTCCTTGCGGGCGCCGGCGGCGCGCAGCGCGTCACCCGTGGAGCCCTTGTCGTCCACGGCGGCCAGCACGAACAGCTCGCTGGAGATGAACTGGTCCTTCTTCTGCTGGGCCAGCTTGTCGGTCAGGTTCAGCAGGCGCGACAGGTCCGGGCCCACGCTCACCTCGCCGGTGGCCTGGCCCAGCTTGGGCAACTGCTCCACGGCCCGCGAGAGGCGGGTGCGCAGCAGGTCGGTATTGACCCCGCCGCGCTGCAGCAGGGGCAGGGTGGAGCCGCTGTCCTGGTCGAGCAGGGCCAGCAGCAGGTGCGCCGGGTCGATATGCGGGTTGTCCCGGCCCACGGCCAGGGACTGGGCGTCGGCAAGGGCCTGCTGGAAGCGGCTGGTCAGTTTGTCCATGCGCATGGCAAGGGTCACTCGGTAAGTGGGTACTGACCTGAATCTGGTGGCTTTGCGGGCGGGTTCAAGGGCCTTGGGGAGGTCCCCTGCTACGTCGGACCCATCGACGGGTCAGCGTTAGAAACGTAGCGCGGGACCAACAGTAGGCGCCTCTAGGCGCAGCGCAGCGCATCCCGCCTTTGGGCTGCCCTACAAGGCGGGATGCGCTGCGCTTTCCCGCCCTACTGCGCTTCCCCGAGCTCTCGGCAGCGCGTGCGGACGGGCCGCTACGCCGCCTTCCGCTCCCGCTCCCGCCGCGTCGTCAGCCACCAGCCCACCACCACGCCCAGCGACACGATCAGGATCATCAGCGTCGCCAGCGCGTTGATCTTGGGGCTGAGGCCCAGGCGCACGGACGAGAAAACCTTGATCGGCAGGGTGGTGGAGTCCGGGCCGGCGAGGAAGCTGGCGATCACCACGTCGTCCAGCGAGAGGGTGAAGGCCAGCAGCCAGCCGGACACCAGCGACGGCGCGATGATCGGCAGGGTGATCAGGAAGAACACCTTGAGGCGGTTGGCGCCCAGGTCCATCGCGGCTTCTTCCAGCGAGCGGTCCAGCTCCTGCAGGCGCGAGGACACCACCACGGTGACGAACGACAGCGTCAGGGTGACGTGGGCGATCCAGATCGCGATCACGCCCTTGGAGGGCACGCCCAGCATGGCGCCGGCGGAGACCAGCATCAGCAGGATCGACAGGCCCAGGATCACCTCGGGCATCACCAGCGGGGCGGTGATCAGCGCGCCGAAGGCGGTCTTGCCGGGGAAGCGGTGGAAGCGCGTCATCACCAGGGCGGCCATGGTGCCGAGCACGGTGGAGGCGCAAGCGGTCCAGAACGCGATCTTGAGGCTGACCCAGGCGGCGGCCAGGATCTGGCGGTCGCGGAACAGCTCGCCGTACCACTTGGTGGAGAAGCCGGACCAGACCGTGGCCAGGCGCGACTCGTTGAACGAGTAGACCATCAGCAGCACGATCGGCAGGTACAGGAAGGCGAAGCCCAGCAGCAGGACCGCCCGCCCCGCCCAGCGCTGTCCGCGGGTGGCCTTCATCGGGCCTCCATCTGCCGCTGCTGCTGGCGGTTGAAGATCACGATGGGGATCAGCAGCAGGAGCAGCAGCACGGTGGCCACGGCGGCGGCGGCGGGCCAGTCGCGGTTGTTGAAGAACTCGCTCCACAGCACGCGGCCGATCATCAGGGTGTCCGGGCCGCCGAGCATCTCGGGGATCACGAACTCGCCGATGGCCGGGATCATCACCAGCATGCAGCCGGCGATCACGCCGGCCCGCGACAGCGGCCAGGTGATGCGCCAGAAGGCCTGCAGGGGGCGGGCGCCGAGGTCGTAGGCGGCCTCCAGCAGGCGGCGGTCGAGCTTCACCAGGGTGGCGTACAGCGGCAGGATCATGAACGGCAGGTAGCAGTAGACGATGCCGATGTAGGCCGCCACCGGGGTGTAGAGGATCTGCAGCGGCTCGGAGATCAGCCCGGTGGACATCAGCAGGCGGTTGAGGATGCCGTTGCCGTCGAGGATGCCGATCCAGGCGTAGACGCGGATCAGAAAGGAGGTCCAGGACGGCAGGATCACCAGCATCAGGGCGATGTTGCGCGCGGATGGGCTCATGCGCGCGATGGAGTAGGCCATCGGGTAGCCGATCAGCAGGCACAGCAAGGTGGAGATGGCGGCGATCTTGACTGAGCTGAGGTAGGCCACCACGTACTGCGAGTCGCTGATCAGCTTGAGGTAGTTGGCCAGGTTCAGGCGCAGCGTCAGCGCGTTGTCGATGTACTCCAGCACCGGTGTGTATGGTGGCATGGCGATGGCCATGCGCGTGAACGAGATCTTCAGCACGATCAGGAACGGGATCGCGAAGAACAGGATCAGCCAGAGGTAGGGCCCGGCGATCACGGCCCAGCGCGGCTGCGGCATCCAGCGGCGCAGCGCGGAGCGCAGCTCCTCGTTCACGAGCTCAGCACCACGCCGTCTTCCTCGCCCCAGGACACCCAGACCTCGTCGTACCAGGTGAGGTTGTCGCTGTCCCAGCGGTGGCGGTTGGTGAAGTTGGCCATGAACTTGAAGCCGTCCGGCAGGCGCACGTGGTAGACCGAGTGGCTGCCGAAGTAGGCGATGTCCTGGATCACGCCCTTGGCCTTGTTGTAGCGCTGCTCCGGCTCCTTCTTGCCGATGCGCAGCTTTTCCGGACGCAGGGCGAAGGCCACTTCCTGGCCCTCGAAGCCGGAGATGCCGTGGCCGACGTAGACCAGCTCCGGGAAGGCCGGCGTGCTGATGGTGACGAAGTCCTTCTCGTCGTCCTTCACCACGCCCTCGATCAGGTTGACCGAGCCGATGAAGCTGGCCGAGAAGCGGCTGGTGGGCTGCTCGTAGATCTCGTCCGGCGTGCCGACCTGGCGGATGCGGCCGTTCTCCATCAGGGCGATGCGCGTGGCCATGGTCATGGCCTCTTCCTGGTCATGGGTGACCATCACGCAGGTGACGCCGGAGGTCTCGATGATCTCCACCAGTTCCAGCTGCATGTGCGTGCGCAGCTGCTTGTCCAGCGCGCCCATGGGCTCGTCCAGCAACAGGAGTTTGGGCCCCTTGGCCAGCGAGCGTGCCAGCGCCACGCGCTGCTGCTGGCCGCCGGAGAGCTGGTGCGGCTTACGCTTGGCCAGCTTCTCCAGCTTGACCAGGTCCAGCATCTCCTCCACGCGGCGGCGGATCTGTTCCTTGGGCAGCTTGTCCTGCTTGAGGCCGAAGGCGATGTTCTGTTCCACCGTCATGTGCGGGAACAGCGCATAGGACTGGAACATCATGTTGATCGGCCGCTCGTAGGGCGGGGTGTCGCCCAGTGCCTGGCCATCCAGCAGGATATGCCCCGCGCTGGGGGTCTCGAAGCCGGCCAGGCAGCGTAGCAGCGTGGACTTGCCGCTGCCGGAGCCGCCCAGCAGGGCAAAGATCTCGCCACGGTTGATGCTGAGGCTCACGTCCTCCAGCGCGACGAAGCCGTCGAACTCCTTGCGCACCTCCTGGATGCGCAGATAGCCGACCTTGTTGGCAGCGTCCTTGTCCGGCGCGGGAGCACCCATGGCAGTCCCCTTACTTGCCGGTCTTCAGTTCGGTCCAGATGCGGGTGTACTGGCGGTCCACTTCCGGCGGCACCACCGCGTAGGTGAACAGCTTGGCCGCGACCTCGGCCGGCGGGTAGATGGTGGTGTCGGTGCGGATGTCTTCGCTGACGTCCGGCAGCGAGGACGGCACCGGGTTGGCGTAGTGGATGAAGTTGGTGTTGGAGGCTGCCACCTTCGGATCCAGCAGGTGGTTGATGAAGGCGTAGGCGTTGTCCACGTTCTTGGCGTCCTTGGGGATGGCCAGCATGTCGAACCACTGCGGCGCGCCTTCCTTGGGGATGGAGTAGCCGATGTTGACGCCGTTCTTGGCTTCCTCGGCGCGGTCACGCGCCTGGATCACGTCGCCCGACCAGGCCACCACCAGGCAGGTGTTGCCATTGGCCAGCGCGCCCACCAGCTGCGAGGAGTGGAAGTTCTGGATGTAGGGGCGGATGCTTTTCAGCAGCACCGCGGCCTTGTCGATCACCTTCGGGTCGGCGCTGTTGGGGTTTTCGCCCAGGTAGTGCAGGGCGATGGGGATCAGGTCGGAGGGCGTGTCGAGCAGCGTCACACCGCAGGACTTCAGCTTGGAGATGTTCTCCGGCTTGAAGACCAGGTCCCAGCTGTTGACCACGTCCAGGTTGCCGAAGGCCTTCTTGACCTTGTCGACGTTGTAGCCGATGCCGGTGGTGCCGGTCATGTAGGGCACGCCGTACTGGTTGCCGGGGTCCTGCTGGGCGATGCGCTGCATGATCGCCGGGTCCAGGTTGGCCAGGTTGGGGATCTTGGCCTTGTCCAGCTTCAGGAACACGCCGGCCTGGATCTGGCGGCCGAAGAAGTTCAGCGTGGGCACCACGATGTCGTAGCCGGTGGAGCCGGCCAGCAGCTTGGCTTCCACCACCTCGTCGCTGTCATAGACGTCGTAGGTCACCTTGACGCCGGTCTTGGCCTCGAAGCCCGGGATCACGTCCTCGGCGATGTAGTCAGAGTAGTTGTAGACGTTGAGCGTCTTGGAGGCCGGCGCGGCTGCGGGAGCCGGGGTGGCACCGCCAGCGGGGGCGGCTGCCGGTTCCTTGTCCTTGCCGCCGCAGGCCGCCAGCAGGGCACATAGGGAAAGGACAACCGCGGCGCTTTGCGATTTCATGAAGCGACTCCTGGAAAGGTTTGGAACCGGGCACCCTGCGGCGCCGCAGATGCGCGCTACATTCGTGGTTAAGGCCCCGCACGTCAAGCAATTTGCTTGCCGGATCGGGCTAGGCCGCTTGCATGGGCAGGGAACAGGGGCTACTGTTCAAAAAGCTTTAATGTTTCTGGTATCCAATGCGCTGAATCCATAGACGGTCTTCGCATGCAGGGAAGACCGCCGGAGCAGGTATTTTTCATGGAGACGATCCCCGCCATCCTCAAGCTGGATGTCGGCGGGCTCCCGGTTTCATGGGTCCGCTGGCAGACTGCCGTCACCCTCTACGCCCGCGACCGCGTGCGCTGGGAGGCCGGGGAAGAGCGCTTCACGATCTTTGGTGGCATCTGCGCCGCCACCGGCCGCCGCTCCAGCATGGAGATCGGCTCGATCATCGCCGTCGCCGACAAGTCGCGCCGCTTCGAGAAGGGTGTGCCGCTGCTGACCAACCGCACCCTGTTCCAGCGCGACCGCAACCTCTGCCTGTATTGCGGCCAGCAGTTCGGCGCGTCCTACCTGACCCGTGACCACATCATGCCGGCCTCGCGAGGCGGCGCCTCGGCCTGGGAGAACTGCGTGACGGCCTGCCGCCACTGCAACCAGCGCAAGGACGACCGCACCCCCGAGGAAGCCGGCATGAAGCTGCTGGCGGTGCCGTATACGCCGAACCTGGCGGAGTACCTGATCCTGCAGAACCGCCGCATCCTGGCCGACCAGATGGAATTCCTGGCGTCCTACGCGCGCAAGACCTCGAGGTTGTAACGGGGTAATAGCCGGAGAACTGCAATCCCCTAAGACGCCGAGCATCCACGCGGCGTCCAAGCCGCTTCCTGGGTCGACTTTCGCTGACGTGCTCCGAGCCGCGTGGATGACATGCGTGCTGGTGGGATCGGGGTTCGCGAGCACATCGCGCAGGGCGAGGCACGGGGGGCCATTCCGATCCGGGTTTGCTCCCGGTCGCCGGCGGTAGGTCGAACGGGGCCACGCCATGGCGATACCATTCTTGAAAGCGCAAGACAATCAGCATGTTGCGGAATTCCGCGGTGACAAGGTTGTCGTTCGAGTGCAGTAATCCTGAACTCGGACGTCCTGTACACATGCCCCGCCACTTTCCCCGCCCATGAAGCCCGATGCCGAACCGCCGGAGCCGATGCCCGGCGATGCGCCACAGCATCGACAATCGGTGGGGGCATTGGTGCGTGAGCATGAGCGCATGCTGCATGCATTCCTGATGTCGCGATGCCACGACGAGCATGAGGCGCGGGAAGTAGCGCAGGAAGCCTATGTGCGCATGCTCAATCTCGCCGAACCCGGCGCCGTCAGCTTCATGCGCGCGTATCTGTTCAAGACGGCATCCAACATCGCGGCTGACCGGGCACGGCAGCGCAAGGTGCGGGAGCGTCATGCCGAGGCGGCCGAACCGATGGTGGACGAGCTGTCGCCCGAGCGTTATGCCCTGGGCCAGGAAGAGATCGACATGCTGCGCAGGGCACTGATGGAACTGCCACCGAAATCGCGCTCTGCCTTCCTGCTTTACCGGGTGGAGGGTTGGAGCGTGGAGGAGATCGGCCGCCACCTGGGGCTGCAGGTGCGCATGGTCTGGCGACACCTGTCGCGGGCCGGCGTCTACTGCGGCTTGCGCGTGCGTGGGTACTCGGTAGAGGAATCCCTGGAGGCTGCCGATGGAAAGGACTGAGCGCATGCCGCTCGAGCGGCAGGGCCCTGCGATCAGGGCGGCCTGGGACTGGGTGCTGCGACTGCGCCAGCCGGATGTCGGCGAGCAGGATATCGCCGGGTGGATGGCCTGGTACGAGAGCAGCGATGTCCACAAGGACGCCTACGACTACATGCAGGCGCTCTACCTGCAGACGGGCCAGGCCGCCGAGGGGTTGGTGGACCTGCCGGCCGATGCCTGGCCGGGTGATCGCGAGCCGGCAACGAAGCCGCTGCAGCCTTCATCGCGGCGCCGCATGCGCCGGCGCGTATGGATGGCAGCGTCCGCCGCCGCGGTCGCGGCCTGTGCCCTCGGGCTGGGGCTGCAATGGGCTCCCGGATTCAGAACGGCGCCGGTCATGGCCGCCGCGCAGGACGGGGGCGCCCCGGTGCGTGAAACCTTCCTGGCGGACGGCTCCCATGTACAGCTCGCGGCCGAGACCTCGATTTCGGTGGAGCTGACCGACCGGCAGCGCACGGTGGTCATGCAGCAGGGCGCGGCCTATTTCACGGTGGCGCACAACCCGGAGCGCCCGTTCATCGTCAAGGCCGGGGGGCTGGACGTGCGCGCGATCGGCACGGCCTTCAATGTGCGGCGTGCCGGGCCTCGCACGGTGGTGACGGTGGTCGAAGGCGTTGTTGACGTGCAGCCCTCGGGGCTTGCCTCCGGTGTGCGTGCCCGCGCCGGCACCGAGGTGGCCTGGGCCGATGGCGGCAGCAGCCCCGTGGTGACCCCTGTCGATCCGGCGCAGGCATTGTCATGGCAGCTGGGCCGGCTCGACTATGACGGCGAGCCGCTGGAGTCGGTCGTGGCCGACATCAACCGCTATTCCCGCAAGCGCGTGCTGATCCGCGATGCCGCGGTCGGTGAAATCCTGATCTGGGGCACGGTACGCACCGACGGCGCGGAGAAATGGGTGGAAGCCCTGCCCAGCCTGTTCCCGGTGGACCTGAGCCGCGATGCGGAGGGCAACCTCGTGCTCGGTCTGCGGCCGGCAGGTGGAAACACCTGATCGCTGCCAACGGCCCCGCCGCCAGTGCAGTCTTGCCTGGACTGCCCGTCTTGTTGGCATAGCCCGCACGAACCGGCGCGGGCCGCCAGGAGAAATCGAATCATGGGGGAAGCCAGCAAACCGGCGTCAGCTGCGGGTGGCCGGATGTCTATCCTGCTGACCGCGTGCTGCCTGACGCTCGTGGCGGCAAGCGGGGCCAGGGCGCAGGCGCCCGCGCCGGTGGCGGTCGCGATGGAGGTGGCGCAGGCGCGGGCTGCACTGCTTGAACGGCGCGTCGCGCTGGACCTGAAGGCGCAGAGCATCCACGGCGCGCTGCTGGAGCTCGCCAGGATCTCCGGCGTACAGATGCTGATCCGCGACGGCGGCCTGCAGCAGAAGCCGATGCCGGGCCTGCGTGGCGAGTTCACGCTGCGCGAGGCGCTGACGGCGATCCTGGGCGACAGCGGCTACGCCTTCCAGCAGGTCAACGAGGCCACCATCGGCATCGTGCCGCCGGCGCAGCAGCGTACGGAAAGGGAGCCGCTGGATGACATCCTGGAGCTGGCCGCTGCGGTCGGCCCGGCGGATACCGGCAACGCGGCGGATGATCCGCTGCCGACCATTCCGGTGCCGGACAGGCCAGGACCGGCGCCGACGGCCAGCGTGGAGCCAGCGCGCGATCGCCCGCAACTGGAAGAGATCGTGGTTACTGCCACCAAGCGCGAGCAATCGGCGCGTGAGATCCCGGTGAGCATCGACGCGATGCTGGGCGCGGACCTGGAGAAGACCGGCGCGCGCGAGATGAAGGACTTTCTCAAGGAGGTGCCCGGCATCGCGCTGCTCGAGCCCAGCGGCGACAAGCCGGCCAAGATCTCGATCCGCGGCGTGGGCCCCACCGACGGCGCCAACCAGACCTCCGGCATCCTGCTGGATGACGTACCGCTGACCGATCCCTACGGCACTTTTCCGATCGCCGATCCGGATCCCTTCGACATGCACACGGTGGAAATCCTGAAGGGGCCGCAGGGCACGTTGTTCGGGGCGTCCGCGCTCAACGGCGCGATCCGCTTCGTGCAGAACAAGCCGGAGCTCGGCGAGTGGAGTGGCCGCGGCTTCGCCGAACTGCTCAGCATCCATGAGGGCGGCACGGAGCCGACCTATGGCGCGGTGTTCAATGCGCCGATCGGGGAAAGCGCCGCTCTGCGCGCCAGCGGCGTGCTCCAGCACACGCCAGGGGTGATCGACTTCGTCACTCCCGGCAATCCGAGGAAGGCCGACGGTGACGACGTGGAAAAATGGATCGGCCGCGTGCTCGCGCGCTGGGAGGCGACCGAAAAGCTCAGCCTCAATGCGTCCTTCATGCGGCAGCAACGCCATATCGAGGAGTCCGGCTTCACCACCAACTTCGAGGGCCGGCTGGAGCGCGACAATGCACCCACGGCGAGCCCGACCACGGTGAAGTTCGGCGTCTACACCCTGGACGCGCGCTACGACCTCGGCTGGGCCAGCCTGGTGTCGCAGACCAGCTACCAGACCAAGCAGATCGACCTGGCGCTGGATGCGACCTACACCCTGCTGAACCGGGCCGCCGAGCTGGGTGTGTCGGTGGCCCAGGCCCGGCAGGACCTGGACGCCCGCGGCTATCTGCAGGAGTTCCGCCTGGTCTCCAACGACGACGGCCCCTGGAACTGGCTCGCTGGCGTGTACATGAACAGGTACAGCGCCGATATCAACACGGACCTGTTCGTCGCCAACACCGGCGTGCTGATGCCGCTGCTGTCCGGCCTGCTCGGCGACAACGCGATCCTGCAGGCCGTGACCACCCCGAACGGCATCAGCCTGGCCAACCAGAACTTCCATCCGCTGCGGGCCGACGACCGCGCGGTGTTCGGCGAAATTTCGCGGACCTTCCTGGACGATTTCACGCTGACCCTGGGCGGCCGCTACTACAAGGTCAGCCTTTCCGGAGATACCACCACGCGCGGTGTCATCAACCTCGCAGTCAAGCAGCAGCTGGTAACCAACAAGTATATCGAGGTGGCCGACCAGGGCTTCAGCCCCAAGGTCGCCCTCACCTGGCAGGCGAGCGACGATGTCATGGTCTACGCCAACGCCTCGCGTGGCTTCCAGTACGGCGGCGTCAACATCCAGGTCGCCAACCTCAGCATCGCCTCTGACGCGCACCAGACCTTCAAGTCCAGCATCCTGTGGAACTACGAGCTCGGCGTGCGCAGCGACTGGCTGGACCGGACCCTGCGCGCCGATCTCACCCTGTTCCACATCGACTGGCAGAAGCCCCAGGTCTTCCAGGCCGACGACAGCGCGACGGGGCTCAACGGCGCCTACATCGACAACGTGGGCGCGGCCCGCGGCAACGGCCTGGAGGGCACGCTACGCTACCTCACGCCCGTTCCGGGCCTGAGCGTGAAGCTTGCCGGCTCCTACATCCGCATGGAAACCGCCACGGAGTTTTCCACCGCGGCCGGCGACGTTGTCCCCGCGGGCGTGGACATGCCGCTGGCGCCCCGTGTGCAGGCTTCCGCCAGCCTCAACTATGCCGATCTCCTCGGTTCCTGGCTGGTCTCAGCCGACCTCGGCGCCCAGTACCAGGGCAAGGCCTACAACAACGTCGAGCACGACTTCGAGGTGTTCGACTACTCCATCGTCAACCTGAGCCTCGGCCTGGCGCGGCCCGACCTGCCGTGGGCGCCGGCGTTCAGCATCGTCGCCGGCAATCTCACCGACCGGCGTGCGACCACCGGCATCAATGGCTCCTCGCAATCGTTGACAGGCATCCTTACCGGCTCCGATCCCCCCGTCACCTACACCCGTCCGCGCTGGATCAGCCTGCGCGTAACCATGGAATTCGACTGAGGGTGAGCGCCGTGGGTCCTGAAGATCGCCATGTCGAGGTGGCCGGCCGGCAGCTGCATGTCCGCAGCGCGGGCTCGGCCGGAGCGCTGCCGACAGTCGTGCTGGAAGCGGGCGGCGGGGGTGTGCAGGTACCAGCCTGGAGCGGCATCGAGCAGGCATTGGCGCCGCACACGCGAGTGCTGAGCTATGAGCGCGCGGGCATCGGCGACAGCGCCGGGCCGGCGGACAACGCGCGCCCGCAGGCGGTGGCTCAGCGGCTGGAGGAGTTGCTGCGCGCGACAGATGTCCGTGGGCCGATCATCCTGGCCGGCCACTCGCTGGGCGGTCTCTACTCGCGCTATTACGCCGCCACGCGGCCGCGGCAGGTGGCGGGCCTGGTGCTGCTCGACGCGACGCCGGTGGACTTGCCGTTTCCGCGCGGGCTGGGCCTGCGTACCGGCATCCTGTTCTGGTCGCTGCATGTGCTGGCGCGCCTGGGCATCCTGCGGCTGCTGCTGGCGCGCGGTCGCCAGGGCGACGCGGCAAGCGTGTCGCCGGCCCAGCTCGCCGCGCTGGGACGCGGCCATCACGTGCAGGCCGTGCTCGCGGAGATCGCGGCGCTGACCCGGATTCAGGACGATGTGGCTGCGCTGCCGGCCGCCGCGCCGCTGCCGACGCTTGCCATCAGCGCCGGGGCTGCGTCGCCAGGCGACAATCCGCAACACCGCGAGCAGTTCCACCTGAGCCACGAGCAACTCGCCGCAGCCGGCCTGCCTCCGCATAGCCGGCACCTGCGCCTGGGTGGCGCCGGCCATATGTCCATGCTGACCGAGCCGCGGCACGCGCGGGTCGTCGCCGAGGCAATCCTGGCCTTTGCGCGGCAGCTTTCGCAGCCGGGCAGCCCCGGCGGGGCGGGGCGCGAATGAACATGCCTGCTGCCGTCATTTCATCGACTCCCGCGCTGGGTCGCGGCCTGCTGTCGCGGAGTCCGGACGTCGCGCTGCCGGCGGCCTGGCGGCCTTCGGCCGGCCTCGTGGCCCCAGGCCTCGCACTTTGGATTTTCCCGATCACGAACGACGCCCGCAAGGGCGAGAACGCCGTGCCCTGAACCGGGCACTGCCTGCCCTCACATCTGAAGACATCCGATACCCGCCCATGCCTGACTCCCATTCCCCCGCTGCCCTGACGATCTCGCAGAAACTCGACGAGCTGTTCAAGCCCTGGAACCGCAGCGACGCACCCGGCCTGACCGTGGGTGTCTCCTGGCGCGGCAGGGTGATCTACCGCCGTGGCTTTGGCCTGGCCAGCATCGAGCATGCGGTGGCCAACAGCCCGACCATGCGCATGCGCATCGGCTCCACCACCAAGCAGTTCTGCTGCCTGGGCATCATGCTGCTGGCGGAAGAGGGCAGGCTCGATATCGACAAACCGGTGGGCCACTACCTGCCGGAGCTTGGGGGGATCAGCGGCAGGCCCACGCTGTTGCAGCTCATGCACCATACCGGTGGCCTGCACGACCCGATGGTGCTCGACCTGTTCCAGGGCGGCGGGTACTCGCGGCAACTC
The DNA here is from genome assembly GCA_052035235.1 of Pseudomonadota bacterium. GTDB lineage: Bacteria > Pseudomonadota > Gammaproteobacteria > Nevskiales > Nevskiaceae > Solimonas_A. Next base: position 49,767 of record JBPOHT010000055.1, read on the forward strand.
GCCCGCGGTGGGCATCTGCAGATGATGCCGCTGATGAAAGACAGCAGTTTCGAGCCCGGCACCCGCTTTGCCTACAGCAACAGCGGCTACAACCTGCTCTCGATCGTGATCGAGCGCCTCAGCGGCAGGAGCTGGGGTGAGTTCATGGAGGAGCGCGTGTTCGCGCCCCTGGGCATGAGCGCCACGACCCTGCTGGCCAGCGACCTCGATATCGTCCCCAACATGGCGGGCCTCCACATGCAGGCGCCGGAAGGAAAATGGCGGCGCGGCATCTACCCGAGCGACGAGTTGCTGGGCGCGGGTGGCATGATTTCCACGGTAGACGACATGCTCCGCTGGGCGGCACACCTGCGCAGCGGGCACAAGAAGGTGGGCAGCGCCGCCACCTGGAGCCGGATGCTGCAACCCCAGACCTTCCCCAACGGCAGCGGCCACTGCTATGCGCTGGGGCTGCACCTGGACGAGCATCGCGGCGTGAAGACGATCCACCATGCCGGTGCCACCAATGGCTCCCAACACCAGATGCTGGTGGCGCCCGAGCATGAGCTGGACATCATCGTGATGTGCAATCGCATGGATGCCCCCGCTCCTGCGCTGGCGCTCAAGGTGCTGGAGGCGGTGCTGGAGGGCGAGGGACTGGGCCCGGAGGTGATTCCGCCGGCGGCCGCGGACCATCCCGCGGTGCAGGGCCTGTGGTACAGCCGCGTGTCAGCGACGCTGGTGCAGGTCACGGCACGCAAGACCCGGCCCGAATGGCCGGAGGTGCTGGGCTTGTCCACCTACAACCAACTGATCGGCGTGCTGGCGAAATCCGGCAGCGGCCTGGCACAGCCGGCCGGGCCATTCAGCACGCTGGAGATCCGCGAGTTGCCGCAGGGCGATACGCCGCCGGCATCGCTGGACATCCATATCTGCGGAGACAAGGAGTGCTTCGAGCGGCTACCGGATACGCCCCCGGACGTGGGAGCCCTGGCGGCCGAGATCTGTGGCCGCTACCGCCAGCCGGGCTACCCGCAGGAGGTGGAGATCGCGCTGCGCGACGGCAAGCTGGTGCTGGACCTGTTGCCGCTGCATGGTCGTGGCTGCTGGGAACTGCAGGCCTATTCGGACGAGGTGCTCGGCTGCGGCGTATTCCACTCGATCCCGGCGGACCCCGTACCCAAGGGGGCGCTGCTGACCGTGCAGCGCGCGGGCGGAAAGGTGACCGGGCTGAGGTTCAGCCACGATCGCATGCGCGGCATGTCGCTGCAAAAGGTGTAGGAGATCACGGATGAAGATATTCACTGCTTCGCTGGCTACAGAGACCAACACGGCCGCCGTGGTTCCGACCGGGCGGGTGGACTTCGAGACCTTTGGCGTCCACCGTGGTGATGCTGGCGACAAGCCGGCCGACGTCTTCTTCGCCGAGTTGGGCCGCCTTGCGGCCAAGGACGGCCATACGGTCGTGGAAAGCCTTGGGGCTTTCGCACAGCCTTCAGGCCCCACGCTGCGGGCGGTGTACGAGGAGTTCCGCCAATGGATTCTCGATGACCTGAGGGCAGCGGGCCCGGTGGATGCGGTGCTGTTGCTGTTGCACGGCGCGATGGTGGCGCAGGGCTACGACGACTGCGAGGGAGACCTGATCGAGCAGGTGCGTGGCATCGTGGGGCCCGGGGTGCCGATCGGCGTGGAACTGGACCTGCACTGTCACTTCACCGACAGGATGCGCGCGAACGCGGACATCATCATCTGCTTCAAGGAATACCCTCATACCGATGCCTTCGATCGCCTGCATGAGCTCTACGATCTGCTGAAGCGGCAGGTATCAGGTGCCATCCGTCCTGTGACGGCGGTGCATGATTGCCGGATGATCGGGCTCTGGCACACTACGCGCGAGCCCATGATCTCCTTCGTGCAGCGCATGAAGTCGCTGGAGGGGAAGGACGGCGTGCTGTCGGTGTCCCTGGGCCACGGCTTTCCCTGGGGCGATGTGCCCGACTGCGGTGCCAAGCTGTGGGTGGTGACCGACAACGACTTGCCCAAGGCCGAGGCTGTCGCCCGACAACTGGGGCGTGAATTCTGGGAGCTGCGCTCGGAGACTTACGATCCGCCGCTCTCCATCGAGGCGGCGCTGGACGAGGCCGCTGGGCCAGCACAAGGCCCTTACGTCCTGGCAGACGTGGGTGACAACGCGGGTGGCGGTGCGATGAGCGAAAGCACCTTCATTCTCAGGGCGATGGTCGAAAGGGGCATCGGCAACGCGGCGATCGGATGCTTCTGGGATCCCGGTGCCGTGGCCCTATGCCAGAGCGCGGGTGTGGGGACCGAGTTCAATCTGCGGATCGGCGGAAAGTGCGGGCCGCAGTCGGGCGATCCCGTGGACCTGCGGGTGACCGTCTGCGCGATCATGGAGAACCACTGCCAGCGCGGATTGAGCGACCGATCCATGCTCGGCACCGGCGCCTGGGTGCGCACGGCCAGCGGTATCGACATTGTGCTGATCACCCGGCGCGCGCAGGTGTTCAGCCGCGATGCCTTCGAGAACCTGGGGATCAGCCTGCAGGACAAGCAGCTGATCGTGGTGAAGTCCGCCCAGCACTTCCACACTTCGTTCGGGCCGATGGCTAGCAAGGTACTCTACGTGGGCTCACCGGGATCGACCTCGCAGGCCTTCTCCGGCATGTCCTTCAGCCACCGCGACAATCATTTCTGGCCACGGGTGGAGCAGCCATTTTGATGAGGAATCCCTTCATGGTTCTGCCCCTGTTCGTCAACACCTTCGTTATTTCAAACGAGGTTTGGCAATTCGTTGGGCGTTCTTCAACGAACGGTTAGGGCGGGACGGTTTTCGCGGGCCGGATTCCCCAATAAATTACGGTCAATAAGAAAGTCACCATTCGCGTCGACTTGGCTTCATTTCCCAAGCTATTGTTTTTCCTGGTTCGTGATTCATCGACCCATTCCCGCCGCGACAGGACCGGCGCGCCGCCTGAGTCAGCTCGGCTTGCGGGCCTCGAACACGGCGTAGCTGGCGCGCCCTTCCCGGAACACGCGGTACTGGCAGCGCGCCGCGCGAACGTTGGCGTCGGACACCACCTTGCGCACGCCCCAGAGGCGGCGCAGCGCCAGGATCGCACGCGCCGGAAACGACGCCCGGTACAGGCGGCGGGAGGAGGGCATCACCAGCGCCGTGACGTCCTGCTGGCGGGGCTGCGCAAAACCAGCGGCCTGCAGGGCTGCGTTCATCCACGATGCCGATTCGATTCCGTGCACCTGCCAGCCGGAAAGCCATTCACGCAGCAGCGCTTCATCGCCGGACTGGGCCGGCTCGCGCCGGAAGTAGTCGGCGACGATCAGTTGCCCGCCGGGCCGCAGGACCCGGTGCATCTCCTGCAGCAGCGCCGCCTTGTCCGGCGAGTGGCAGAAGCTCTCGATGAACCAGGCCGCATCGAAGCTGCCGGCCTCGAAGCGGGTGTGCTGGAAGTCCATCAGCTCGAAGCTGACCCGATCCTCCAGCCCGGCCGCGCGGGCGTTCTCGCGGCACAATTGCAGCTGCGCGGTGCTCAGGGTGATGCCCATCACGCGGCAACCGAAGCGCCGTGCCAGGTACAGGCTGCTGCCGCCCACGCCGCAACCGGCGTCCAGCACCACCGAGTCCGGGCCCAGCTCCAGCCGATCGGCGAGCCAGCGGTTCTCCTCCCGCAGCGCCTCCGGCAGGTTGCGGACACCGGGGCTCCAGAAGCCATAGTGCAGCGCCTGGGAGCGGTCCATGTCCCACAGGAACCGGTAGTGCCGTAGTGTCTGGTCGTAGTACTGCGCGACGGCAGCATCGGGCGCCGACATGTCAGATTGCGATCCAGCGGACGCGCGTGCCGGCCGGCAGGGGCTCTGCCGCCGCCGGCAGCCAGGCCAGCGCGTCGGCGCGGGCGAGGTTGCTGAGCATGTGCGAGTCCTGCTTGCCGAGCTTCCCCAGCACCACGCGGCCGGCTTCGTCCTGGCCCACGGTGACGCGCAGCAGGCTGTCGCGCTGGCGGTCGGCGCGGAAGTCCACGGCCAGCGCGGCTTCACGCCACAGCGGCGCGGGGGCGTCGATGCCCTCCAGCAATTGCAGTGCGCGGATCACGTGCACGTGCAGGCCGATCAGCACGGCGCCGGGGTTGCCGGGCAGGGCCAGCAGCGGCTGGTTACCGCGCATGCCGTACCAGATCGGCTTGCCCGGCTTCTGCGCCACCTTCCAGAACACCTTCTCGAAACCGGCTGCCTTGGCGGCGGCCGGCAGGTGGTCGTGGTCACCCACCGAGACGCCGCCGGAGGTGATGACCAGGTCGGCGCAGGCCGCAGCCTCCTGCAGCGCGGCGGTGACCGCCTCCAGGCTGTCGGGCACGTAGCGCAGCATCGCCAGCGGGTAGCCGCGCTCGGCCAGCCAGCCGGCGCAGAGTGGGCCGTTGGCGTCGTGGATCTGGCCGGGGGCCAGCGCCGCGCCGGGTTTGGCGACCTCGTTGCCGGTGACCAGCACGGCCACGCGGGGACGCGGCCGGGTCGCCACCTGCTGCACGCCGGCCATGGCCAGCGCGGCCAGCAGGCCGGAGTGCAGGCGGCGGCCGGCAGGGGAGATGGGATCGCCGCTGCGGATTTCCTCGCCGCGGTGGCGGATGTCGGTGTTGGCGCCCAGGGGCTCGGTCAGGCGGATCGTGTCGCCTTGGCGCTGGACGATCTCCTGGCGCGCGATGGTGTCCGCGCCGGCCGGCAGGGCGCCGCCGGTGAAGATGCGCAGGGCCTCGCCGGGGCCTACGGACAACTTGGCGGCATCGCCCGCGGCGATCTCGCCGGTGACGCGCAAGGCTTGCGTGGCGTCGGCGCTGCGCAGGGCGTAGCCGTCCACCGCGCTCTGCGTGAACAGCGGCAGGTCCACGGCGGAGGCCGCCGCTTCGGCCAGCACGCGGCCCAGGGATTCATGCACCGCGCCGCGCTGGGCGGGCAGGGGCTGGATGCGCTCGCCGTAGACCGCGAGCGCGGCCTCCAGCGGCAGCAGCGGCGACTTGCCGCCGTGCGCGACGTCGCCGCAGTCATGCGCCATCAGCGGATGTCCATGGTGTAGCCGCCCGGGTGCGGCTTGTCGTGGCGGCAGACCTCGAAGATGTGCACCAGGCCGGGCAGCAGCGGCGCCAGGGTTTCCAGCGCGCCGCGGCGCGAGCCGGGGCAGGTGATCAGCAGGCTGTTGCCGATGAAGCCGGCGACGCCGCGAGACATCAGCGCGAAAGGCGTGCGGCGCTGGCCGAAGGCGCGGGCGGCTTCCATCATGCCCGGCAGTTCGCGGGTGATCAGGGGCTTGAGCGTGTCCACGGTGATGTCGCGCGAGCCCATGCCGGTGCCGCCGACGGTGACGATCAGGTCCACGCCCTGGTTGACCTTGGCCCTGACGCTGGCCAGCAGCTGGTCCGGCTCGTCCGGCAGGATCTCGTAGCTGAGCGGGTCGAAGCCCGCGGCGGCGAGATCGTCACGCACGCCGGCGCCGGCAGTGTCCGGCTTCTTGCGGGCGGAGACGGTGTCGGACAGCACGATCACCGCGGCCGTGGCCGGCACGCGCAGCTTGCGGCGGAACTGCGACTTGCCGCCCTTCTTCAGCAGCAGCTTGCAGGAGGTCATCTCCAGCTCTTCGGGCTCGCAGTAGGGCTTGAGCATGTCGTAGAGCGTCAGCACAGCGATGCTGGCGGCGGTGAGCGCCTCCATTTCCACGCCGGTGGGCGCGATGGTCTCGACCTCGCTGATCACCTCCACCTGGCCTTCACCGAGTTCGAAGCGCAGGTCGGCGCGGTAGATCGGCAACGGGTGGCACAGCGGGATCAGCTCATCCGTGCGCTTGGCGGCGAGGATGCCGGCGATGCGTGCGGTCTTGACCGGGTCACCCTTCTCGGTGTCGCCCGTGCGCAGGCGCTCGATGCAGTGCTGCGGCGCGCGCAGCGTCGCGGTGGCGGATGCCATGCGCAGGGAGTCGGGTTTGAGGGAGACGTCTTTCATACGTGGTGGTGCTTGTGGTCGCCATGCTGGTGGGCATGGTCATGATCGTGAGTGTGCTCGTGCGGCAGGTCGGGGCGGATGCAGCAGCCCTGGTTGAAGGCGCTGGTGCCGTCCTCGAAGAATTCCTCCTTCCAGATCGGCACGCGGTGCTTGACCGCGTCCACGGCGTACTTGCAGGCGGCAAAGGCCTCGCCACGATGCGGCGCGCGCACGGCACAGTAGATGGCGATGTCGCCGATCTCCAGCATGCCCAGGCGATGGATCACGCGGCAGTGCGGCACGCTGAACTTGTCGCGCGTTTCCTGCTCGATCTCGCGCATCAGCTTCTCGGCCAGCGGCGCGAAGGCGGTGTACTTCAGGCGCAACACGCGCTTGCCCTCATTGTGGTCGCGCACGGTGCCGCCGAACACGTTGAGCGCACCGCAGTCGCGGTGCTCGGCCATGCCGAGGATGGGGTCGAGCTGGAGGGGGGTGTCGTAGAGGTACATCGCAATGCTCGTTCAGAACCCCTCGCCCGCTTGCGGGAGAGGGTCAGGGGAGAGGGTTTCTGTAACTCCCTCAATCGTCAGCCGGATTTTCTCCAGCACCGCCTCGGTTTGCTGCAGGATTTTGTTGTTCCAGAAACGTAACACAGTGAAGCCCTGGGCTACGAACCATTGGTCACGTTGTTGATCGTAGGCTGCATTTTCGCTGTGCTGGCCTCCGTCGAGTTCGATGACGAGCCGGTGCTCCAGGCTCATGAAATCGGCGATATAGGGGCCTTGTGGGACCTGGCGCTTGAAGCGGATGCCGAGGAAGCGGTTGGCTCGCAGGTGGTACCAGAGTTTCTGCTCAGCTTCGGTCTGGTGGCTGCGGAGGGCTTTGGCGTGTTGTCTGAGTTTCACAGAAACCCTCTCCCCCGGCCCCTCTCCCGCAAGCGGGCGAGGGGAGCAGGACTAGCCGCCGGCTACGGGCGGAAGAAGGGCCAGCCGCATGCCGTCTTCCAGCTCCTCGGTCCGCAGCAGCAGGCGGTCGCCCTGCGCCACGGCGGTGGTTTCCAGGTATTCGCCGAGGGCGGGGATGGCGTCGGCCAGGGCGTCCAGGGCGTCGCCGACGCTGCTGGTGCCGGCGGGCAGTACCAGGCTGCGCTCGTCGCCGCCGGCGGCGCGCCGCAGGGCGCCCCAGAATTCGAAGGTGATCTGCAAGACGCTACCCTCCGAGGGTATGCATGGTGATGGGCCGCTCCACCGGGCCGCGGTGGGCGGCGTAGCCGGCTTCCTTGTTCCAGACGGCGCTGGCGATGCGGCTGCTCAGATCCGCGGCGCTGCCTTCGCGCAGCAACGGGGCCAGCGGGGTGCCCTGCTGGGCGAACAGGCAGGTGTAGAGCTCGCCGCGCACGGTCAGGCGCAGGCGGTCGCAGCTGGAGCAGAAGGGATTGCTGACCGTGGAGATCACGCCCAGCTTGTAGTCGCCGTCCAGGGTGTACAGGGTCGCCGGGTCCTCGCTGCGGGGCAGGCGCTGGATTTGGTAACGAGCGCCCAGGGTGTCGAGCAGTTCCTGCTCGCTGACCACGGCATCGGCCTGCCAGCGGCCTGGGGCGTCCAGCGGCATGTACTCGATGAAGCGCAGCGGCATGCCGCGCGCCTTGGCCCAGGCGGTCAGCGGCAGGATGTCCTGCTCGTTGTGGCCGCGCACCAGCACGGTGTTGAGCTTGAACGGCACTTCCAGCGCGAGGGCGGCGTCGATGCCGGCCATGACCGGCGCCAGCTCGGCCCCGGTCATGGCGCGGAAGCGCTCCGGATCAACACTGTCGAGGCTGATGTTGAGGTCGTCCAGGCCGGCGCGGCGCAGCTCGGGCAGGGCCTCGGCCAGGCGCGAGCCGTTGGTGGTCATGGAGATGCGCTCCAGCCCCAGCGGGCGCAGCGCGTTCAGGTCCGCGACGATGCCGGCCAGGTCGGGCCGCAGCAGCGGCTCGCCGCCGGTAAGGCGGATGTTGCGGATGCCCATGCGCACGAACTCGGCGACCAGCGTGCGCAGCTCCAGGCGGGTCAGGAACTGCTGCTTGGGAATCCACTTGGGGGCTTCCGGCATGCAGTAGCGGCAGCGGAAGTTGCAGCGGTCGGTCAGCGACAGCCGCAGCTTGTGCTTGTGGCGGCCGTGCTGGTCGATGAGGTTGGGGCGGCGGCTTCCGTCAGCCATGGCAGGCCTCGAGATAGTGTTCGGCGGCTTCCAGCTCGGCCGGGGTGTTCACGCTCCAGACCGGCGTGGGCTCCGCGTCGGTGAAGTCGGCCGTGACGGCGCCGATATCGGCCAGCCAGCGCTTGGGCGCTCGCTCGCCGGCTTCCAGGGCCTCGCGCAGGGGGGCGGCCAGGTCGCGGCGCAGCAGGGTGCAGACGTACTGGGCATCGCCGTCGGCCACCGCGTAGGCCGCCCGGGCCTTGCCGGCTTCCGCCGCGCGTCGCAGGCGCGCGAGCAGGTCCGACGGCAGCCGCGCCGCGTCGCAGGGCGCGGTCAGCAGCCAGTCGGTCCGCGTGGCTTCCAGCGCGGCCAGCATGCCGGCGAGGGGGCCGCGGAAATCGGGCCAGGGATCGGAAACCACGGTGAATCCTGAGTCGGCGTATTGGTCGAGGTGGCGGTTGGCGACGATCAGGATAGCACCCGCCTGACGTTCCAAGGCCGTGAGCACGTAGCGGAACAGGGGGCTGCCCGACAGGCGGACCAGGCCCTTGTCGGCGCCGCCCAGCCGCTCGCCGCGGCCGCCGGCGAGGATCGCGGCCGTCACGTTCAGCGGGCTGGCCGCTACACTGTGGTTGCGCTGGCTCACACCGGCATCCTATACCCTCAGGCGCGGGCGCCGTACTACCCGGACCCAGGCAGCAAAAACATGAATGAAGTCAGTCTCCAAGGCCGCCGGATCGCGGTGCCTGAATCGCGCGAACTGGACGTTTTCGCCGGCTTGCTGGAGCGCCGCGGCGCCACCGTCCTGCGCTGCCCCCTGATCGACATCCTGGATGCGCCGGACGCGGCGCCGGTGCTGGCCTGGATCCGCGCCTTCAACGCCGGCTCCTGCGACGACCTGATCCTGTTCACCGGCGAGGGCCTGCGGCGCCTGCTGGCGGCCATCGAGCGGCACGAGCCGGCGCTGCGCGAGCCCTTCGTGGCGCGGCTGGCGCAGGTGCGCAAGATCTCCCGCGGCCCCAAGCCGGCGCGGGTGCTGCGCGAGCTGGGCCTGCGGCCGGAGCTGCTGGCCGAGCGCGCCACCACGGCCGGCGTGATCGAGCTGCTGCGCGGACTGCACCTGGAGGGCCGCCGGGTCGGCGTGCAGCTCTACGGCGCCGAGCCCAACCTGCCGCTGATGGAATACCTGCGCGTGGCGGAGGCCACGGTGTTGCCGGTGGCGCCCTACGTCTATGCCGATGCCACCGCCGATGCCGAGGTGCTGACGCTGATCGAGCGCCTGGAAGGTGGTGAACTGGATGCCATCGCCTTCACCAGCATGCAGCAGGTGGAGCGCCTGTTCCGCGTTGCGGAAGCTGCCGGCCAGCATGACGCGCTGCTGCGCGGACTGCGCCGGGTGGTGGTGGCGTCGGTGGGGCCGGTGGTGGTGGATCTGCTGATGGCCCGCGGCATCGAAAGCCAGGTGATCCCGGCCGACAGCTTCTACATGAAGCCGCTGACGCAGGCGTTGGTGGAGAAGCTGGGTAACTGAGAGCTTGGCCGCGATCCTTGCTTTCATCGCATCAAAAGATCGCAGCCAGGCCCGCTTCCACGATGGGGTAGTTATGCCGTCTCGGTCGCACGCACTTCCGCCAGCAACTTCTTCAGCTCCGGCACGCAGGAGCCGCAGTTGCCGCCGGCCTTCAGGCAGCCGGTGATCTCGGCGGTGCTCTTCAGGTTCCTGTCGCGGATCGCCGCGCAGATGGTGTTGCGGCCGACGCCGAAGCAGGAGCAGACGGTGGGGCCGGTATCCGCGCCCTTTTCCACCGGCTCGCCCACCAGCAGGCCGACCCGGTCGATTTCTTCCAGCTGCTCCTTCACGAACAAGCTGGCCAGCCAGGCGCGCGAGGGCAGGTCGGGGCGCGAGGACATGAACACGCAGCATTCGATGCGGTCACCCACCACCAGCGCGGCACGGTAGACGCCGGCCGTGCGGTCCTCATACTCGATCCAGTCGGCCTCCGGGTTCTCGGCGCCAAACAGGCTGCGTGCCCAGGCCCCGCGGTCCGTCGACTTGTCGCGGCCGGCGATCTCGTAGCGCAGGAACTGCCTCCCCTGGATGCGCGTCCACCAGGTGGTGCTTTCCATCTGCAGTTCACGGCGTGACAGCACGAAGCCGTGCCAGAGCACGCGGAACTCTTTCACGCGCACCGGCGTGTGCTTGAACTCCGGCTCGCCCGAGATCGGATCCACCACCGGGTTCACCAGGCTGCCGACGCGGGCGTCGGAGGCGAACTGGGCGTTCCAGTGGATCGGCACGAAGACATTACCGCGAGACATGCCGCCGCCGTGCTGCACGCGGGCCACCAGCGAGCCCCAGCGGCTGGAGACGCGGGCCAGTTCACCGGCGCGCACGCCGCTGACCAGGGCATCCTGCGGGTGCATGTCCACGAAGGGTTCCGGGACATGGTCGGCCAGCTTGGGCGACTTGCCGGTGCGCGTCATGGTGTGCCACTGGTCGCGCACGCGGCCGGTGTTCAGCACCAGCGGGAATTCCTCGCTCGATGCATGTGCTGGTGCACGCACCGGGGTCGGGACGAAGTGGGCCTTGTCGTCGGCGTGGAAGTAGCGGTGGTCGGTGAAGAGTCTTTTGGTGCCCTCGGGTGCCAGGGCGCGAGGGGATTGAGGCACGGGCCACTGTATGGGCTGCAGGGCGTCGAAGCCTTCGCGGCCGAGGCCGGTGAGTCCTGCCAGGTCGAAGCAGCGGCGGCCTTCGTTGCGGAAGGCGGAAAGCCGTGCATGTTCGTCGAAAACTTCATGCACGCCGTCGAACTCGAAGCCTTCATAGCCCATGCGGCGGGCGACGTCGCAGATGATCTGCCAGTCGCCGCGCGCTTCGCCGGGAGCGGCCAGGAATCGGCGCTGGCGCGAGATGCGGCGCTCGGAGTTGGTGACGGTGCCGTCCTTCTCGCCCCAGCCCAATGCCGGCAGCAGCACGTGGGCGTAGGCGTTGGTGTCGGTCTTCTCGATGATGTCGGAGCTGATCACCAGCTCGCATTTCGACAGCGCGCGCTTGACCTGGTCGGCGTCCGGCAGGCTGACGACCGGGTTGGTGGCCATGATCCATACCGCCTTGACCTTGCCTTCCTCGATCGCCTGGAACAGGTCCACGGCCTTGAGGCCCGGCTTGTCGGCGATGCGCGGCGAGCCCCAGAACGCCTGCACGATGTCGCGGTGCCCGGCGTTGCCCAGGTCCATGTGCGCGGCCAGCATGTTGGCCAGGCCGCCGACCTCGCGGCCGCCCATGGCATTGGGCTGGCCAGTGATGGAGAAGGGGCCCATGCCGGGCCGGCCGATGCGGCCGGTCAGCAGGTGGCAGTTGATGATGCTGTTGACCTTGTCGGTGCCGGCGGAGGACTGGTTCACGCCCATCGAGAAGGCGGTGATGACTTTCTCGGTGCGCGCGAACAGCCGGTAGAACTCCAGCAGGTCGGCCTCAGCGAGCTTGCAGGCACGCGCCACGGAGCGCACGTCGCCGGCGGTGTTGTCGGCAATGGCCATGGTGCGGGCCAGGTCGGTGGTATGCCGCTCGACGAAGCCGGTGTCCATCACACCATGCTGGTGCAGGAAGGACAGCAGGCCGTTGAACAGCCAGACGTCGGTGCCGGCCCGGACCGGCAGGTGCAGGTCGGCCAGTTCGCAGGTGGCGGTGCGGCGCGGGTCGATCACCACCAGCTTCATCTCCGGCCGGGCTTCCTTGGCCTTGGCGATGCGCTGGAACAGGATCGGGTGGCACCAGGCGGTGTTGGAGCCAACCAGGACCACCATGTCGGCCTGCTCCAGGTCCTCGTAGCAGACCGGCACCAGGTCTTCGCCGAAGGCGCGCTTGTGCCCGGCGACGGCGGAGGACATGCAGAGCCGTGAGTTGGTGTCGATGTTGGCGGTGCCGACGTAGCCCTTCATCAGCTTGTTGGCGACGTAATAGTCCTCGGTCAACAATTGGCCGGAAACGTAGAACGCAACAGAATCCGGGCCGTGCGCGGCGATCGCGTCCGCGAATTTCTGGGCGACCAGGTCTAGCGCGCACTCCCAACTCGCTCGTTTGCCCGCCACTTCGGGGTGCAACACCCGGCCCTCGAGGCCCAAGGTTAAGCCCAGCGCCGTGCCTTTCGAGCACAAACTTCCCCGGTTCGCCGGATGCTTCGGATCGCCGCGGACCGCGACCGTGCCGTCCTCGCCGATTTTCGCCAGCACGCCGCATCCCACACCGCAGTCGGGACAGGCCGTCCTGACTTCGTCACCGGCGCCGGCGGCCATTTCTACTCCGCCGCCGCGAGATGCGGGTCGAGAC
>JBPOHT010000038.1:0-100118 GCA_052035235.1 Pseudomonadota bacterium
CCGGGGGGGGGGCCGCGCCTCATCGCGCCCCCGGCGGGGGGGGGCCCGCCCCGCGCCCCCCCCGGCGACACCCCCAGAATTCGAATCACCCCGGCGCATGGGCGCCGGGCGGGGACCCTGCGTCCCCAGAACAGGAGCAAGCCATGCTGGACACCGATCTGAAGGAACAGTTGCAGACCTATCTCGAGCGGGTCACGCGTCCCATCGAGATCAAGGCCAGCCTCGACGACAGCGAGGCGGCGCAGGAAATGCGCGGCCTGCTGCAGGACCTCGCCGCGCTGTCGCCGCAGATCCGCGTCGACGAGAACGGCGATGACGCCCGCAGGCCGTCATTCACGCTGGGCACGCCGGGGCAGGACATCTCGATCCGCTTCGCCGGCATCCCGCTGGGCCATGAGTTCACCTCGCTGGTGCTCGCCCTGCTGCAGGTGGGCGGCCATCCGTCCAAGCTGGCGCAGGACGTGATCGAGCAGGTCCGCGGCCTGGATGGCGACTACCTGTTCGAAACCTACTTCTCGCTCTCCTGCCAGAACTGCCCGGACGTGGTGCAGGCGCTGAACCTGATGGCAGTGCTCAACCCGCGCATCAAGCACATCGCCATCGACGGCGCCCTGTTCCAGGGTGAGGTCGAGTCGCGCCAGGTCATGTCGGTGCCCAAGATCTTCCTCAATGGCGAGGTATTCAGCTCCGGCCGCATGGGCGTGGAAGAGATCCTGGCCAAGATCGACACCGGTGCCGCCGCGCGCGACGCCGAGAAGATCAAGACCAAGGCGCCCTATGACGTGCTGGTGGTCGGTGGCGGTCCCGCCGGCGCCGCCGCGGCGATCTACGCCGCGCGCAAGGGCATCCGCACGGGCGTCGCCGCCGAGCGCTTCGGTGGCCAGGTGCTGGACACCATGGGTATCGAGAACTTCATCTCGGTGAAGGAAACCGAGGGTCCGCGGCTCGCCGCCGCGCTGGAAGAGCATGTGAAGGCCTACGAGGTCGACATCATGAACCTGCAGCGCGCCGAGAAGCTGCTGCCCGCCGGGGCCGACGGCCTGGTCGAAGTGCAGCTGGCCAACGGTGCCGCGCTCAAGGCCAGGACCGTGATCCTCTCCACCGGCGCGCGCTGGAGGCAGATGAACGTGCCCGGCGAGAACGAGTACCGCAACAAGGGCGTGGCCTACTGCCCGCACTGCGACGGCCCCTTGTTCAAGGGCAAGCGCGTCGCCGTGATCGGCGGCGGCAACTCCGGCGTGGAAGCGGCTATCGACCTCGCAGGTATCGTCAGCCACGTCACGCTGATCGAGTTCGACAGCAAGCTGCGCGCCGACGAAGTGCTGCAGCGCAAGCTGCGCAGCCTGCCCAACGTCAAGGTGATCGTCTCGGCGCAGACCACCGAGGTCACCGGCGACGGTGCCAAGGTCAATGGCCTGGTCTACAAGGATCGCAGCAGCGGCGAGACGCAGACCGTGGAGCTGGAAGGTATCTTCGTGCAGATCGGCCTGCTGCCGAACAGCGAATGGCTCAAGGGCACGCTGGCGCTGTCGCCGCGCGGCGAGATCGAAGTGGACGCGCATGGCCGCACCTCGCTGCCCGGTGTGTTCGCGGCGGGTGACGTCACGACCGTGCCCTACAAGCAGATCGTGATCGCGATGGGCGAGGGCTCCAAGGCCGCGCTCAGCGCCTTCGATCACCTGATCCGCACGTCCGCCCCGGCGGAGCAGCAGCAAGCGGCCTGAAGTCTCGTCGGTACGAAAAAGCCCGGTTGCTTACGCAACCGGGCTTTTTTGTCTGCGCCAAGCCCTGGATTCGCCAGTGGCGTCATACCGGCGAAGCCGGTATCCAGTCCATCAGGGGCCCACTTGCGTCCGTGACGGGATGCCGGCTTCCACCGGCATGACGAGCGCTCAGCCCTCGCCGTCCTGCAGCTCCGCCGGCGGCAGGATCTGCTCGGTCTCGCTGCCCGGCAGCGCCTGCACCTCGCGCAGGCGGCGCGTGATGGCGCGGCTGCGCACGCCAGTCTGCTCGATCTGCGTGCTGGCCTCGTCGAGCTTCTTCTTCACCTTGTCCAGCACATCGCCGAACTTGCCGAATTCGGTCTTCACCGCGCCCAGCACCTGCCAGACCTCGCTGGAGCGCTTCTCGATGGCCAGCGTGCGGAAGCCCATCTGCAGGCTGTTGAGCAGGGCCAGCAGCGTCGTCGGGCCGGCCAGCGTCACGCGATGCTCGCGCTGCATGGACTCGAACAGGCCCGGGCGGCGCAGTGCCTCGGCATAGAGCCCTTCGGTCGGCAGGAACAGGATCGCGAAGTCGGTGGTGTGCGGCGGCTCCACGTACTTGGCGCTGATGGTCTTGGCTTCGTCACGCAGGCGGCGCTCCAGCGCCAGTGCCGCGAGTTCCGCGGCGGCGGGGTCGGCGCGCTCCTGCGCTTCCAGCAGGCGCTCGTAGTCCTCGCGTGGGAACTTGGCGTCCACCGGCAGCCACACCGGTTGGTCGTCGGCACCGCGGCCGGGTAGGCGGATCGCGAACTCCACGCGCTCGCTGCTGCCCGGGCGGGTGGCGATGTTGGCGGCGTACTGCTCCACCGTCAGCACCTCGTCCAGCAGCGCCGCCAGTTGGGTCTCGCCGAAGATGCCGCGCGTCTTGACGTTGCTCAGCACGCGCTTGAGGTCGCCCACGCCGGTGGCCAGCGTCTGCATCTCGCCCAGGCCCTTGTGCACCTGCTCCAGCCGGTCGCTGACCAGCTTGAAGGATTCGCCCAGGCGCTTCTCCAGCGTCTCGTGCAGCTTCTCGTCCACCGTGCGCCGCATCTGCTCCAGCTTCTCGGCGTTCTCGGTGCGCAGCGTCTGCAGCGCCGTTTCCAGCACGCCGCGCAGCGTCTCCGCCTGGCGCGTCTGGGTCTCCACCAGCTGGGCCAGCGCCGCGCGCTGGGTTTCGCCGAAGCGCTGCAGGCCCTGGGCCTGCTCCTCGCGCGTGCTGCGGGCCTGGGCGACGAAGTGCTGCTGCGCCTCGGCCAGGCGCTGGTTCTGCAGGCGCAGTTCCGCGGCGAAGCCCTCCAGGCGTTCCGCTACCACCGTGCGCAGGCTGTCCTGCTGGCTGTGCAACTGCTGGCCGAAGCCGCCCAGCAGGCTGGCCATCTCGCCACGCTGCGCACGCGCCAGCTCCGCCGCCTCGCGCCGGATGCCGGCGGCCTCCTCGCGGGCGGCCCGTTCGCCGCGCTCGAACAGCGGCTCCAGTGCGCCGCGGTCCTGGTCCGGACGGCGGCGGGTCAACAGGATGGCGAGGAAGGCGCCCACCAGGGCACCGACGAGACTCAACAGGGGGATCAGCCAGGCATTCATCCGGGAATTCTAGCGATTGCCGCGAGAGGGCGGGCCGGCCCGTGGCATCATATGCAGGCTTTCCATGTCGTTCAGCGATGCGCCTGTAGCTCAGTTGGATAGAGCATCGACCTTCTAAGTCGAGGGCCGGGGGTTCGATTCCCTCCAGGCGCACCATTCCCCGCAGACCCTGCTGGCGGGAATCTCACCCCGACCCTGCGGGCCGAGGGTTGTTCGGCCCATCCATGGGCCTCACCCTCGCTGCGCTCGGGCTGACGCTCGAATCCGCTCCTGCGGATTCGTCGATTCCCTCCAGGCGCACCATTCTTCGCGGATCCTGCTGGCGGGAATCTCACCCCCGACCCTGCGGGCCGAGGGTTGTTCGGCCCATCCGTGGGCCTCACCCTCGCTGCGCTCGGGCTGACGCTCGAATCCGCTCCTGCGGATTTGTCGATTCCCTTCAGGCGCACCATACCTGGCGCCTGGGTGAGACTCAGTGCTCGTCGCCTGCCGGCCGATCAGTCGAGCTGGTACATCGTGACCACGCAGGCGCCGCCGAGCCCGAGGTTGTGCTGCAGGCCGATGCGGGCGCCGTCCACCTGACGCAGCCCGGCCTGGCCGCGCAGTTGGGTCACCAGCTCGGTGCACTGGGCCAGCCCGGTGGCGCCGAGCGGATGTCCCTTGGAGAGCAGGCCGCCGGACGGATTCGTCACGTGGCTGCCGCCATAGGTGTTGTTGCCCTCCACGACGAACTTCTCGGCGCCGCCGTCTGCGCACAGGCGCAGCGCTTCGTAGCTCAGCACCTCGTTCTGGGCGAAGCAGTCGTGCAGTTCCACCACGTCCACGTCCTGCGGGCCGATGCCGGATTCGGCGTAGACCTTGTCGGCGGCGGCGCGGGCCATGCCGGAGCCGACCAGCTTCATCATGCTGCGATCGTCGAAGCTGTCCGGCGTGTCCGTAGTCATGGCCTGCGCGATGATCGAGACGCGGCGATCCAGGCCGCGTTTGCGTGCGAACTCCTCGGACACCAGCACCGCGGCGGCGGCGCCGCAGGTCGGCGGGCAGGCCATCAGGCGGGTCAGCTTCGCAGCCGGGAAGACGATGGGCGACTGCAGCACGTCCTCTGCGCTCACCACCTTGCGGAACAGCGCCATCGGGTTGTGCTCGGCGTGGCGGCTGGCCTTGGCGCGCACCTTGGCGAAGATCTCCGGGCCCACGCCGTAGGTGTCCATGTACTCTTTGCCGGCACCGCCGAAGTAGCGCAGCGCCAGCGGCACCTCGGGGTAGGGGTTGATCTCATCGCAGAGGGAATCAAAGCGGTGGAAGGGCGAAACCCGGTCGTCCCAGTGCGACTTCAGCGCGCCGGGCTGCATCTGCTCGAAGCCCAGGGCCAGCACGCAGTCCGCCATGCCCGATGCGACCATCTGGCGGGCCAGGAACAGCGCCGACGAGCCGGTCGAGCAGTTGTTGTTGACGTTGAAGATCGGGATGCCGCTCATGCCCGCCCGGTACAGGGCGGTCTGGCCGCTGGTGGAGTCGCCGTAGACATAGCCGGCGACCGCCTGCTGGATGTCGCCATAGGCCAGTCCCGCATCCTGCAGCGCCAGCAGGGTCGCCTCCGCGCCCATTTCGTCATAGGGCTTGCTGTTGCCCGGCTTGGCGAAGGGGATCATGCCGACGCCGGCGACGATGACTTTCTGGCTCACGGGGAAAGCTCCTGCGGGAATGGTGTGCCGGCAATGTAGGTCCTGCGCCCCGTCTAGGTCCCCACCCCTACGGGGAGGTTGACGGGGGATACATCGCGGACAGCGTTTCCAGAGGGAGGTCCCGCCCGAGAGGCGGGGAGCCCGGGAATACACTTGGATGAACGGCTCATGCGGCTGGCAGAAAGCAAATGCTGTCGCGCACAAAGAGCTCTTCGTGAAACGGGTGTCGAGGCCTGCGCTTCACCCATAGTGAAACCGTCGAATACAGCGCCTGCACGCGCGGACCGACGCGCTTCGGCCACGGACCGGGGCCGGGGTCTCAGTTTCCGGCGGGCCGGTGGCATAGAATGCGGCCCCGTGCCGTGCCTGGATTCCAGGCCGCGCACGCTCGCCTTTCCATCGGCCCTGAGGAATCACATGAAGAAGCTGCATGCGGGTATCGCGCTGATCGTCGCCCTGACCCTGTCGGCTTGCGCCACCGAGAGCCACCGCGTGCTGGAAGTGCCCAAGGTCAATTCCGCCGGCACGCCCTACCAGGGCGCCCGCAGCCCGATCGCGGTCGGCAAGTTCGACAACCGCTCCAGCTACATGCGCGGCATCTTCTCCGACGGCGTCGACCGCCTCGGCGGCCAGGCCAAGACCATCCTGATCACCCACCTGCAGCAGACCGGCCGATTCAGCGTGCTGGACCGCGACAACATGCCGGAGATCGGCCAGGAGGCGAAGATCAAGGGCAGCGCGCAGAAGCTCAAGGGCGCCGACTACGTCGTCACCGGCGACGTCACCGAGTTCGGCCGCAAGGAAGTGGGCGACCAGCAGCTGTTCGGCATCCTCGGCAGCGGCAAGCAGCAGATCGCCTACGCCAAGGTGAACCTCAACATCGTCGACGTCGAAACCTCCGAGGTGGTGTTCTCCTCGCAGGGCAGCGGCGAGTACAGCCTGTCCAACCGCGAGGTCATCGGCTTCGGCGGCACCGCCAGCTACGATTCCACGCTCAACGGCAAGGTCCTGGACCTGGCGATCCGCGAGGCCGTGAACAACCTCACGGCGAGCGTCGAGTCCGGCGCCTGGAAGCCGGTGAAACAGTAAGTCAGCGGCCAGCGCATTCGGGGGAATGGGGATGAAGATGGGTCGATGGCAGGCGGCGCCTGGCGCCGCGGTCCTGGTGGCTGCGTTGCTCTCGGGCTGCGTGACGCCGGAGCCGCCGCTGTATTACTGGGGCGACTACCAGCCGGTGGTCTATTCGCACTTCAAGGGCGAATCGCCGGAGGCGCAGCGCGCCAGGCTGGAGCAGACCGCGCACCGCGCGCAGTCCAATGGCCAAGCGGTGCCCCCGGGCTTCAATGCCCACCTGGGCCTGCTGTACCTGAATACCGGGCAGCTCGACCGTGCGCAGGGCGCCTTCCAGGCCGAAGCGGCGCTGTTCCCCGAGTCGAAGCCCTACATGGATTTCCTGCTGCGCAAGTTCGCCACGCAGAGCGTGGGAGATGCCCGATGAGCGCCCTTCGCACCGCTGCCTGCGGCCTGCTGGCTCTGCTGCTCTCGGGCTGCGCCATCACACCGCCGAGCTACGACTACACCGCGTTCCGCCAGAGCCGGCCGAAGTCGATCCTGATCCTGCCGCCGGTCAATACCACCACGTCGATACAGGCCACGCACGGGATGCTGTCGCAGCTGAGCCGGCCGCTGGCCGAGTCCGGCTACTACGTGTTGCCGGTGACGCTGGTGGAGGAGACCTTCCGCCAGAACGGCCTCAACAACCCGGCCGAGATCACCGAGGTCTCCATCGCCAAGTTGCACGAGATATTCGGGGCCGATGCCGCCTTGTACGTCCGCATCAGCCAGTACGGCACCGTGTATCGCGTGATCCAGAGCGAGACCGTGGTGACGGCGGAAGCGCGCCTGGTGGACCTGCGCACCGGCGCCCTGCTGTGGAACGGCAGCGCCAGCGCCTCCAGCGCGGAAAACCGCGGCGGCTCGCAGGGCGGCCTGGTGGGGATGCTGGTGGAGGCGGTGGTGTACCAGGTCATGGAGAATGTCAGCGACGCCAGCTACGACGTGGCCGGCGTGACCAGTGCCCGCCTGGCCACTGCCGGCCGCCCGGCCGGCGTGCTCTACGGTCCGCGCTCGCCCAAGTACCAGCAGGACGGCAGCCCGGCCCCCTGAGGGGCAGCCGGAACTCCTCGGGGCCGGTCTTGCAGCCGTGCCCGGAACAACCGGATACTGCGGAGCCGGCAGGAGACCGGTGAGCAGCCGCCACGTAGCGGCCGCCAATGCAGTGAGGGCGGGGTTCCAGTATGCGGACAGAACATTGCCGGACCGGGCGGGTAACAGAGTGGGCCATGAGCCTGCGCTCCCCGCTGTTGCCGGTTCATCGCCCTGGGGTTACGACCACTCGATGAGCAAGAGCAGTCTCCCCGGCGACCCCAAGTCTGCCCTCCCTCCCTCCCTGCAGCAGGCCGACCACCTCAAGCGTCTGGGCCTGGCCGCGGCGGAGGAGTTGCGCAAGACCGTCCGCAGCCACCTGACCGACCTGTTCGCCGCCTTCGTGCAGAAGCTGCCGGCCGACTTCACCGAGATGGCCTTTGGCGCCGGCGACCTCCAGGCACAGCATGCCTTCGGCGAACTGGCGATGCTGGTGGCCGAGAAGGGCGCGGGCTGGCTCGACGCCTACGTGCAGCGGGTCGATGCTGGCCTGGTGGGCGGCGACCAGGCCCGCCGCGAAGTGCCGGGCCAGGCGCAGAATTCGGAAGCCTCCGTGGTCTCGGCCAACGCCGAACTCCGCGCCGAAAGCCTCCACCGCCGCACCGTGGGCGAGCTCGACGCGCGCGTCGACCGGCTGCGGCTGATGCTGTACATCCCCATCTATACCCGAGCGCTGGCCCCGGCCAGCCTGGTGCGCACCCTGCAGGAAACCGCGAACGAGATCGACTGGCCGGCAACGCAGCGCCAGGTCCTGTTCCAGCGCTTCGACGACGCCGTGGTGCCGCAGCTCGGCCAGATGTACGAGTCGCTGATCGCCTCGATCAAGGTGATCAGCACGGCCGCCGTGCGCGCCACCCAGGAAGGGCCGGCTCCGGCCGCCGCGGCCCCGGCACCTCCGGCGATGCCGCCCGTGAGCGCCCCTTCAGTGACGCCTCCGGTCATGCGCCGCGAGCCCGCGCCGGCGCCGCAGGTCGATTCCAGCACGGTCTCGATGCTGCAGAACTTTGCCGGCAAGGCCGGCGACGGCACCTATAACGACGGCTCGTTGGCCGCCGACCTGCTGAGCATGACCGGCCCTCACGTGGTCTCGGCCTCCGCCGACGACCCGCGCTGGATACCGCTGCAGCGCATGTCCCTGGCCGGCCGCTTCATCAACGAGGCCATCTCCGACGCCCTGGTACCGGAAGAACTCCGGGCCCAGCACGAGTCGGTGCGTTTCCCGGTGGTGAAGTCGGCGCTGGCCGATTCCACCCTGTTCACGGCAGCCACGCACCCGATCAATAGCCTGGTCAACGACCTGATGCTCAAGTCCGCCAGCGCCCGCCTGACCGGCAATGCCGAGGCGCGCCGCGCGGTGGAGCGCCTGCAGCAGGTGCTGGTGCAGTTCGACCTGTCGCCGGAATTCGTGCGCGAGGCCATGCTGACCCAGGCTCCGATCGACGAGGCGCAGATCCAGCGATTCTTCGAGTGGAAGAAGGAAGAAGCCGAGCAGCGCCGCCAGGCCATCATCAACGAGGTGCGCCGCCTGGTGATGCGCCAGGTGGAGATGGCGACCTTCGGCCGCAACGTGCCCGAGCCGGCCATGAAGTTCCTGACCTCCGCCTGGGGGCCGCTGCTGATGAAGCGCCTGGCCAACCACGGCGCCGACCACGAGCAGTGGAAGGGCGGCCTGAAACTGATGGAAGAACTGATCGACGAGGTCGACCAGCCTTTCCCCGACCAGGACCGCGAACCCTGGGACCGCCTGATGAAGACCCTGGCCGAGTGCCTGGCCGGCGTCGGCATGGGAGCCGACCGGGTGGCCGCGTCGATCAGCATCCTGCAGGCCGCGCGGCCTGGGCATTGACCCACTTTTTGCTTTAAAAGCGCCCGTAGCTCAGTTGGGTGAGGGCGGATCAGCGAGAGTCCAGTGGACTCTCGCCCGAACGAACGCCTGGCCATGGAATGTTTGGCCCTGCTGAGACATGACTCAATGTCATGCCGAGGTAAGCCAAACATAGGCCGGGCTGCAGCGCCATGGATGGCTCAAGTAGCCCAGGATCATCAGTTAAAAGCGCCCGTAGCTCAGTTGGATAGAGCATCTGGCTTCGAACCAGAGGGCCGGGAGTTCGAGTCTCTCCGGGCGCACCAATCACAGGGCAGGTTTCAGGGCCTGGTAGTCACGGACCCCGGCGGGAAATCCGCCGGGGCCGGACTCTCTGCCGGGCCGCCTTTGCCATGAATATGGGGTCCGCGGGGCGCCATGGAAGGGGCGCGGCGGGGCGGCTGCAAAAAAGCTTTGGACTCTCCAACAGTTCTGCTATTATTCGCGGCCCTTGAGTTTCCCGGGGTT
Organism: Pseudomonadota bacterium; assembly: GCA_052035235.1. Taxonomy (GTDB): domain Bacteria; phylum Pseudomonadota; class Gammaproteobacteria; order Nevskiales; family Nevskiaceae; genus Solimonas_A. The sequence goes on from JBPOHT010000038.1 coordinate 9,549, forward strand.
GGGAAATTCAACCAATGGTGGCCGTAGCTCAGTTGGTAGAGTCCCAGATTGTGATTCTGGTTGTCGCGGGTTCGAGCCCCGTCGGTCACCCCAAAATCGGTCGTATGGGTTGCTAGCTCAATGGTAGAGCAGCTGACTCTTAATCAGTAGGTTCGGGGTTCGAGTCCCTGGCAACCCACCATACGTAAACGACGAAGCCCGGCCCTGACCGGGCTTTGGCGTTTTTAGGCTACTGCACCGTTAGAGAGTTGAGGAAACCATGCTTCAACAGATCCGTGACCGCACCAGCGGTATCGTCGCAGGCTTCATCGTTGCCCTGCTGGTGGTGCCGTTCGCCTTTTTCGGTATCGAGACCTTCGCCGGTGGCGGTGGCGATCCCGTAGTGGCCAAGGTGGGCAAGCAGAAAATCCACCAGTCGCAGTTCCAGAACAACTACGACCAGCGCTATCGCCAGTACATCTCGATGATGGGCGAGAACTTCAAGCCGGAAGAGTTCAAGGCCGACAGCTTCCGCAAGCTGGTGCTGGACGACATGACGCAGGAAGCCATGCTGCGCCAGTTCGCCGACCAGGCGGGCTACCGCGCCAACGACGCCGTGGTCTTCGACTACCTGAGTCGCATCCCGGCCTTCCAGAAGGACGGCAAGTTCGACACCGAGACCTACCGCGCCGTGCTGTCGCGCCAGGGCCTCGATACGGTGCGTTTCGAGGAGCAGGTCCGCAACTCCATCGCCATCGAGCAGATGCGCAGCGGCGTGCTGGAGACCGCCTTCATCACCGACGCCGACATCCAGCAGGCCTGGCGCCTGGCGATGCAGGACCGCGTGGTGGAATACGCCCTGTTCGACAACAGCAAGTACATGGCCCAGGTCAGCGTCACCGAAGAGCAGGTCAAGGCCCGCTACGACCAGAAGAAGGCGCAGCTGATGGCGCCGGAGCGCATCCGCCTGGCCTACGTCGAGCTGTCGCAGGCCAAGCTGGCCCAGGCCTCGCTCCCCGGCCAGGACCTGCTCAAGACCATCTACGAAGCCGAAAAGGCCTCCCGCTTCACCACGCAGGAACAGCGCAAGGCCAGCCACATTCTGGTCAACTTCGGCGCCGACAAGAGCGCGGCCAAGAAGAAGGCCGAAGGCCTGGCGGCGCAGCTCAAGAGCGGCTCGGACTTTGCCGCACTGGCTCGCGCCAACTCCGACGACACCGGCTCCAAGGAGCAGGGCGGTGACCTGGGCTGGATCAAGCGTGGCCAGATGCCGGAGAGCTTCGAGAAGAAGCTGTTCGACCTCAAGGCTGGCGAAGTCGCGGGCCCCGTCGAGACCGAGTTTGGCTGGCAGCTGATCCGCCTCGACGACCTGAAGCCCTCCGTGACCCGTGCCCTGGCCGACGCCGACGTGCAGCAGGAGCTGATCTCCCTGTACCAGAACCGCGAGTTGGCCAAGCGCTTCCAGGAGCAGACCGAGAAGCTCGAGCAGCTGGCCTTCGAGAGCAATGCCTCGCTGGACCCGGTGGCCAAGGAACTGGGCGTGCAGGTGCAGACCACCGACTGGTTCACGCGCGACGCCGGCTCCGGCATCGCCGCCAACCCGGCCGTCATGCAGGCCGCCTTCTCGCCGGAAGTGCGCGAGGACAACGAGAACAGCAAGCCGATCACCGTCGGTGAGTCGCTGGTGGTGGTCCGCAAGGCCGAGTACGAGGCCCCGCGCCAGCGCCCGCTGGCCGAGGTGGCCGAGTCCCTGCGCGAGGAACTGCGCGCCGAGACCGCCAAGGCCCAGGCCCAGGCCGACGCCAAGAAGCTGCTGGCCGAACTGCGCGCCGGCAAGCCGCTGGTCGAGGCCGTCATCGCCGCCGGCGCCGAACTGCGCCAGCCCGGCGCGGTGAAGCGCGTGCAGCAGGGTGAAGACCCGCTGCTGCTGCAGGCCGTGTTCAAGCTGCCGCGCCCGGCTGCCGGCAAGCCGCAGTTCTCCGAGTTGAGCCTGGTCAACGGCAACGTCGTGGTCGCGGTGCTCACGGACGTGCGCGATCCGACCCCGGCCACGGTCCAGGAAGTTGCCCAGCTACGTCCGCGCCTGCGCGAGATGCAGGCCGGCGCCGAGTTCACGGCTTACCAGAAGGTCATCGGCGAAAAGGTCGAGATCGAGCTGGTCAACCCGCCGACCGCAGCGGCCTCGCCCGAAGACGAATAAGGCTCGCAGGTTTGCGTGCCGAACCGTCCGTAGGTCACCCTACGGACGGTTTTCTTTTTGGGGCGGGCTGATGAAGCTGCACTGGCAGATTGCGATCGCACTGGCGCTGGCCCTGGTGGCCGGCATGACGCTGGGCGAGGCGCCGTGGTTCCTGGAGGCCTGTGCCTTCGTCGGCACCATCTTCCTCAATGGCCTGAAGATGCTGATCGTGCCGCTGATCGTGTCCGCGATCATCTGCGGCCTGGCCGGCATCTCCGACACCGGCACGCTGGGCCGCCTGGGCTGGCGCACACTGGTGTTCTACATGGGCACCGGCCTGCTGGCGATCCTCACCGGCCTGCTGATGGTCAACCTGATGGCCCCCGGCATCGTCGACGGCGAGCCGGCGGCGCAGCGCCTGGGACTGGCAGCGGATACCGAGCAGGTCGTCTCCGGCGTGCGCGAGCGTGGAACCGGCGACCTGGTGGCGGTGCTGCAGCGCCTGGTGCCGGCCAACCCCATCGGCGCCGCGGCCGAGGCCGACATGCTCGGCGTGGTGACCTTCGCCCTGCTATTTGCCTGGGCGCTGGCGCAGTTGCCCGAGGCCACGCGGCGCACGCAGCAGGAGTTCTGGCAGGGCGTCTACCAGGCGATGCTGCGCATCGCCGACCTGGTCATGCGCTTCGCGCCGATCGGCGTGTTCGCGTTGGTGGGCGGGGTAGTGGCCAAGACCGGCCTGGAGGCGCTACGGCCCCTGGCGGTGTTCTTCGTGGCGGTGGTGGCGGGCCTGCTGGTGCATGCGGTGGTGACGCTGCCGCTGTTGCTGCGGCTGGTGGCGCGGGTCTCGCCGGTAGCGCACTACCGCGCCGTGGGCCCGGCCCTGCTCACCGCCTTCTCCACCAGTTCCTCGGCGGCGACGCTACCGCTGACCCTGTCGTGCCTGCGCGAACGGGCCGGCGTGTCCGAGCGCGTCACCGGCTTCGTGTTGCCGATCGGCGCCAACGTCAATACCGATGGCACCGCACTCTACGAGTGCGCCGCGGCGCTGTTCATCGCCCAGGCCTATGGCCTGGAACTGAGCTTTGCCACGCAGTTTACGGTCGTACTGATGGCGCTGCTGACCTCGGTCGGCGTGGCCGGCATTCCCTCGGCCAGCCTGGTGGCGATCGCGCTGATCCTGAGCACCATCGGCCTGCCGCTGGAGGGCGTCGGCCTGATCCTGGCCGTGGATCGCGTGCTCGATATGTGCCGCACCTCGCTCAATGTGCTGGGCGACACGGTCGCCACCGTGACGGTCGCGCGGATGGAAGGCGAGGACATCCTGCAGCGATGAGCGCGCGCGCAAGCGATGACATGAACGCCCCGTAGGAGCGGCCGTTGGCCGCGAGCGCCGTTGGCCATGGAAATGGAGTTCGCGGCCAACGGCCGCTCCTGCGTACGGTCAGATCGTAGGGCGGGAGCATCCCGCCTTCCGTGACGGCCGGGATACGGCAGCGAACCCGGGTTGCCCGCCTACTGCGGCGCGCCGACGCGCTGCTGCAGCAGCGACACGAAAGCCTCGAAGTCCTGCGGCCGCGCGAAGAACGAGGCCGGCACCAGGTAGAAGCCGCTCTTCACGGGATACAGCAGCACCAGGCGGCGGCTGCCGCGCCAGCGCCCGACCTGCTCCCAGCGCAGCAGCTGCCCGCGGCCGCCGCGGTCGAAGTGCAGGCCCTGTTCGTCCGCCGATAACGCCATTGGCGTGGCGATGCTCGGGCTGGCGCGGTAGCGCCGGCGTGCGCGCCAGGGCATTACCAGCAGCCCGTAGGTGGCCAGCACAGCGAGCGTGCTGAGCAGCACCACCGAGCGCGTCAGCGCTAGCGCGATCACGGCGGCGATCAGGCCCAGGCCCAGCAGGCTCAACACCATGGGCGGCGGTCGCAGGTGCAGGAACTGCGCGGCGACGTAGTCCGCCTCGCCCAGCCTGCCCTGCGCCGCCAGCGGCAGCACCATGACCGGCGTGCTCACTCGCCGATGCTCATGCCCATGACGTTGTAGCCGGCATCCACGTACAGGATCTCGCCGGTGATGCCGGACGCCAGGTCCGAGCTCAGGAAGGCGGCAGCGTTGCCCACTTCCTCGATGCTGACGTTGCGCTTCAGCGCCGAGGCCTTCTCGGCTGCCGACAGCATGCCGCGGAAGCCGGTGATGCCGGCCGCGGCCAGCGTCTTGATCGGGCCGGCCGAGATGCCGTTGACGCGGATGCCCTGCTCGCCGAGGTCCGCCGCCATGAAGCGCACGTTGGCTTCCAGCGAGGCCTTGGCCGGGCCCATGACGTTGTACATCGGCACGGCGCGCACCGCACCCAGGTAGGTCAGCGTCAGCAGCGAGGCCTGGCGGCCCTGCATCAGCGGGCGGGCGGCCTTGCCCAGCGCCGCGAAGGAGTAGGCCGAGATGTCGTGCGAGATGCGGAAGCCCTCGCGCGTCACCGCGTCCAGGTAGCGGCCCTGGAGCTGCTCGCGCGGCGCGAAGCCGATCGAATGGATCAGTACGTCCAGCGCGCCCCACTGGCTCTGCAGCTCCTTCATCACCTCGTCGATCTGCGCGTCTTCCACCACGTCCAGCGGCAGCACGATCTTGCTGCCCAGGCTGGCGGCGAATTCCTCGACGCGGCCCTTGAGGCGGTCACCCTGGTAGGTGAAGGCCAGCTCCGCGCCTTCACGGTGAAAGGCCTCGGCGATGCCGGTGGCGATGGAGCGGTCGCTGGCGACGCCGGTGATCAACGCCTTCTTGCCGGAAAGAAAACCCATGGCTGTTCCTGCTCTTGGTGTCCTGAGGAGAGGCTCATGATAAACGGCGCCAGGGGCGGTATGGCCACCCCTGTCGGGACTACAGGAGGACAGTTGTTCGCCCGACAGGTTTTCCCGGAGCGCCGATGACGAACGGGGGGCTCTCGCGAGCCCCCCGTTCGGGAACAACTGGATGCATCCGTGACGGATCAGGTCGGCGGATACAGGACGATCGGATAGTTCGGATACGTGAACGGCGGGACATCCTTGGCGCCGAAGCTCATCGACATCACGCGCTGGATGATCTTGCGCTCGAAGTCGGGGTCGTTGAACGTGCTCGACACCAGCTTGCAGTCGGTGACCTGGCCGCTCGGGGCGATCGTGATGCTGACGATGATCTTGCCGCCCTGCTCCAGGGCCGGCGACTCCATCATCGCGCGCTTGTAGATCGACGTGAACGAGCCCTTGTTGCGGTCGAACACCAGCTGGATCTCGTCCAGCGAACGGCCGGCAAAGATCTTGTCGCCGCCCTGGCCGGGCTTGGTCTTGTCCGGGCCGGTGCCGATCGGGCTCTCCACCACCGTGGTGCGGCGGGTGCCGATGCCGGCGCCGCTCTGGCGGCGCTGCTCGCCACTGCCGCTGGCGCCGATACCAGAGCTGCCGCTGGCGGCGGCGCGCTCGAAGGCGGCCGACGAGCCGGCGCCGGTGGCACCGGTGCCTGCCTGGGCTTCGATGCGGCTCAGCGGACGCGGGGCGTCGAAGCCCTGCAGCGACTGGTTGTTGAGCTCGGACAGCTGCTGCTGCATCGCCAGGATGCCGCTGCGGGACGCGGTCTCGCGCGCCTTCTCCACGATCTGCTGCTGCGTGGGCTGCGGCGGAACCACCTTCTCCTCGCGCTTGGGCTCGGGCGGCTTGTCCTGCTTCTTGGTCTCGGCCTTGGGCTGTTCCGGCTTGGGCTTGTCTTCCGGAGCCGGTGCCGGCTCCTCGACCTGCTTGGCGATCTCCGCCTCCGGGATCAGGCTGACGTAGCGCTGTTCCGTGGTGTCGCCGCCGCCGGACTTGAGGCCCTGCAGCTTCAGCAGCGGCACGACGACGCCCACGATCACGAACAGGATCAGGGCAACCGTGATGATGCGGTTGAAGCGGCGGTCGGTCTCGTCGGGCAGGCGCCAGCTGTCGGGAGTGGCGTACCAGATGGCGCTCATTGGCCACCTCCGACGCTGTGCTTCTCGATCACGGCCAGCGAGATCTTGGCGAAGCGCGTCTCGGTGCAGGTCGCCATCACCTTCTTCAGGATCTGATAGGGGATCGCCTTGTCGGCCATGATGTTGACCTCGCCGCGCGTGACCATGCCGGCGCCTGCGCCCGGGGTCTGCATCAGCGGTGCGTTCATCAGCTCGGACTTCAGCGCGGGCAGGATGTTGCCTTCGGCGGCCAGCGCCTCGGCCAGGCTCATGACGCGGCGGTTGTTGACCAGCACGTCATTGAGGGTCACCTGCACCAGCGTGTTCTCGCGCGGCTCTTCCTGGATCGCCGACTCCGGCAGCTTCAGCGCCTGCGGGTTCGGCAGGATCTCCACCACCAGGGCGTTCACCAGCAGGTAGAACACCAGGATCGCGAAGATGTCGATCAGCGAGACGATGTTCAGCTCGGAGTCGCGGCTGGCCTGGCGCGCGAGGCGCTGCAGCCGCTTGACGACGCGTTCCTTCCTCATGGGGTCACCGCCGGTGCCGGCGCGGCGCCACTCACCGGCGCATCGCCGATGGAGATCTGCGGGAACAGCTCATGCGGCAGGCCGGAGGCGCGAGCCTCGGCCGGCGTGATGCGGGACGCGTCCATGACCTTCACCAGGTCGTCATAGGGCGTGTCCGGCTCCAGCAGCACGTTGATGTTCTGCTCCGAGGGATCGGACTTCTTCACTTCCACCAGCAGGTCGGACAGCGCCTGGATGTTGTAGCCCTGCGGCGTGTTGGCCAGGGTGCGGGTAGTGCCGCCGGAGCTGACCACCAGCTCGGTCTTGCGCAGGGTCACGGTCAGCGGCTGTTTTTCCTGCTGCTGGGGCGTGACCGTGCGGTCCGGAGACGGCAGGTTCAGGCTGATGACGTTGAGGCGGGCGGCGGCCAGCGAGGAGCTGACCAGCAGGAAGAACACCAGCACCGCAAACACGTCGATCAACGAGACGATGTTGAGGTGCACGGCGCGCGCACGCTGCTTGTGGTGCCGCTGCAGACGCCGGATTCTCTGGGACATCGGAATCTCGCGAGAGGGCTGCGGAGGGACTTAGCGGCGGCGGCTGCTGAGTGCGTTGACGAACTTGCCGGCCACGGCCTCGAGGCCGTCCACGAGTTCGGTCGTGCGGCTCTGCAGGTAGGAGTGCAGCAGCAGCGACGGGATGGCCACCATCAGGCCGAAGGCCGTGCAGTTCATGGCCTCCGAGATGCCCTTGGAGAGCAGGTCGGCCTTCTCGGCCGGGTCGGCGGCGCCCAGTGCGGCGAAGGAGCCGATCAGGCCGATGACCGTACCCAGCAGGCCCAGCAGCGTGGACATGTTGGAGAAGGTGCCGAGGTAGTGCGTGCGCTTCTCGATCGCCGGCAGCACCTCCATGAGGCCTTCCTCGGCCGCCACTTCGATCTCGCTGCGCTTGTTCTCGACGCGGGCCTGGGCGATGCCGTTGCTGATGATGCGGGCAATGGCGGTGTCGGAGCCTTCCGTCACGCGGGCGGCGGTCTCCAGGTCACCCTGGGCGATCAGCGGCGACACCTCGGCCCACAGCACGGCGTTTTCCTTCTGCACGCGGCGCAGGAAGAACCAACGCTCCACCGCGATCGCAAGGGCGCAGACCGCGACCAGGGCGATGGGATACATGAAGAGGCCGCCCTCTTGGAAGAAGTGCAGCACTTTGGCGAAGAAATCCATGATTCGAATCCTTTAGTGTCGCTTGCGTCTTTGATGAAAATCGTTGAATGGAGCGCCGATTACGGACGTTCCAGCGGTGTGACCAGACCCTTGCTCTTCAGCGCGCCCGAAAGCGCGTCGTAGTACTCCAGCTGCCGCTCGAAGACCACGCGGTCGAGCGGGAGCACCTGCTCCTGCAGCAGCCGCGCCGGTCGGTCGATATCGCGCTCGGCCGGTGATTCACGCCAGGGCATGATGTAGAGGCCGATCGGCGATTCCTTCTCGCCGGCAAAGATATTCGTGCCCACGGTCTGGTCCTTGACGGCCGGGGTCCGCGGCGTGGCCTGGGGGGCGGGCATCTCGGCGGGCCCGGCGGGCTGGCCGGCACCGACCGTAGGCATCTCGTCCTGAGCCTGGGCGGCGCAGGACATTGCCAGAATCAGGGCGGGAAATAAAGCTTTCACAGGCCTCATTTTGCTTGCTCCGCGGCGCGCGGTCTCGTCTGCGTGGCACCGATCTTCGGCTGTGGCTGGCCGGCCGGCGCCGCCGGGGTCGCCGAAGGGGCCACGGCCGGGGCAGGGGCCGGCGGCGGCGCGGCCTTGGCGATGTTGGATTCGATCTCGGCGACCCAGGCGATCACCTTGAGGTCCTGCTTCCCGGACAGGCGCTGGTAGTCCTTGTAGTGGGGCAGGGCGTCGGCCGGCCGCTTCAGGTACTCATCCAGCAGGATCGCCAGGTTGTAGTGCACCAGGGCGCTGTCCGGCTCCAGTTTCAGGGCCTTTTCGTAGGCCATCTGGGCACGAGGGTAGTCGCGGGTCTCGCGCGCCAGCATGCCCAGGTAGTTGAAGGCCACCGCGTTGTCCTGGTTCAGCACCGCCGCCTTGTTGAAGGCCGCGGCCGCCGGACCCTTGCGGTTGGAGTTGAAGTAGATGATGCCCAGGTTGGTCCAGGGACCGGAGTACTCCGGGAAATCCTTGGTCAGCGCCAGCAGCGCTTCCTCGGATTCCTGGAACTGCTTGGCCTTCAGCAACTCCAGCGCCGACGCGAAGCGGGCCTTGGGGTCACCCTTGTCGGGCGGCTTGGGCGCGGTGGCCTCGGCCCCCGGGCGATCCGGTGGCTCCGGCTTGCTCGGCGCGGTCTTGCACGCGGATACCGCCGCGCCCAGTGCCAGCACCAGTGCCAGCTGCAGCTTACTTGAGGCTTTCATAACGATCCTCGCCCTTCTCACGCTTGCCGTACTTGGCCGGCGCGATCGCGGCCAGCGCCTTGGCGCTCTTCGCGACCCATTCGTCGTAGACACCCTGCGGAATCCGCTTGAGGTTGGCTTCCCAGGCGGCGATGGCCTTCTCCTCGAACGGCAGGGCCTGTTCTTCCAGCAGCAGGTTGTACTGCTCCAGTTCCAGGTCCTTGAGGTTGCGCGGCCGCTCGGACTCCATCAGCGCCTTGCCGAAGTCCTGCTGCAGCGTGCCCAGCTCGTAGGTGGCGGCGGTGGTGATCTCGGCAAAGCCGTAGCTCACGGCCTTGTTCAGCGCCTGCACCGCGGTCTCCATGGCCTGCTTCTTGGCCGGCAGGGTCTTCTCCACCGGGGCGGTCAGGCGCAGCGAGCGGGCCTGCGCCGCGCTCATGCGGCCCAGCGCCAGGCTGGCCTGCGCGGCCAGCGTGCGGGTGCGGTCGGTACGCTCGGCGCCGGCGGTATCGTCGGCCTGCACGATCTCACGCAGCCACAGCGTCTCGGCGGTGATATCGCCGCGCGCGCGGGCCAGCTCCACCAGGCGCTGGCGGGCATCCACCGAGCGGGCCAGCGGCCGCGGGAACTGGCGCACGTAGGTCTCGTAGCCCTGCGCTGTCTCGGCCGGCATCTTGGCCTCGTCGTACAGCGTGGCCGACAGCCAGGCTGCCTCCATGCGCGTGTCCACCGCCTCGGTGGCGCGCATCGAGATGCGGCGATAGGCGGCGGCAGCCTGGGCCGGCTTCTTGTCCTTGTGGTAGGCCACGGCCAGCTTCTTGTCCACGTCCGCTTCCAGGGCGTGCCCCGGGAACATGCCGCGGAAGCTTTCCAGCACCTGGGCAGCCTTCGGCCAGTCCTCCAACTGCATCAGCGCGGCGGCGGCGTCGTAGTCGGCGGTAGCGCGGATCTTCGCCTGCGGCGTGACCTGGCCGACGCGCAGGAACTGGTTGGCGGCGGCGCGCAGGTCCTTGGCGTCACGCGCGGCCTCGCCCTGCTTGTAGATCGCCGCGGCCAGCTGCTCGGTGACCTCGGCGTAGGCCGGGCTGTTCGGCGTGGTGAGCTTGAGCTCCTCGGCGAAGGCCCTCTCGGCATCCGGGTAGCGCTTCTGTGCGAAGTGCGAGTCGCCGGTCACGCTCCAGGCCGTGCGGCGCAGGTCCTGCGCCACGTTGCCCGGCGCCTTGATCACGCGGTCCGCCACCTTGATCGCCTCGTCGTAGCCCTTGAGCTCGTAGAGGTCCAGGGCCGACTGCGTCAGCACCGGCAGGGTCTTGGGGTGGCCCGGGAAGGTGTCGGCCATCTTCAGGCTGGCATCGATCGCCTGGCGCAGGGCGCTGGCGGCGCGATCTGCGGCCGGCACTTCCTTGGCGTACTTCTGGTAGGCCAGCACGCCGGCATAGGCCGCTTCACCGGACTTGGTGTGCGGCGGGTAATCGTAGGCGGTCTTGCTGTATTCCTTCGCCGCTTCCAGCGTCTGGCCGCCGTCGAGCAGCGCGTCGCCGAGCAGGAAATTGATGTCGGTGATGCGCGGGTCCTTGGGGTAGACCTCGATGATGCGCTTGTACCACTTGGCCGCCACCAGGAAGGACGGCTTCTGCGTCGCCGGGTCCTTCTGTGCCAGGGCGTGGTAATGCTTGGCCAGGTCCTCCATGTGCGAGCGCAGCTCGGTCAGGACTTCCTGCGTCGCCGGCTGGCCGCCCCAGTAGGGCGCTGCCGGATCGTAGGTCACCGCGTAGCGTTCCTTCTCGCGAACCACGATGTCGCGGAAGCCACCCTCGGAATAGGCCTTGATCACGCGGGTCTGGAAGGCCGGCGCGCGCGGCGAGCGCGGATAGCGCTCGGTGAAGGCGGCGTAGGTTTCGGCGGCGTCGGTGTAGCGCTCCTTCTCCAGCAGCGTTTCGCCCAGTGCGGCGTAGACCAGCGGGTAGAAGCGCGGATCGCCGTGCTTGCCCAGGTACTCGTTCAGGGCCTTGCCGCCGCCCAACTGCACGAAGGACAGCGTCACGACACGCAAGGAGTCCTTGGCCATGTCGAACTTGCCCTTGTCGACGCCCGAAAGCGCCTTGTCGGTCTCGTACTGTTCGCCGGACGGCAGCTCGCGATCCAGGATCGCGAAGAAGGTGCCCACCGCTTCCTCGAACTTGGCCTGCTTGTACTGGCTCCAGCCGTACTTGTACTGCGAGAGCTGGAAGAACTGGGTCTGGTCGCCCAGGTCCATCACCGTCTTGTATTCGACTTCCGACTCGGCGTAGCGCCGGGTCAGGAACAGCAGTTCGGCGCGGCGGAAATGCGCATCGCCGGACAGGTCGGAGTCGGGGTGGCGCTCGTTCAGTCGGCGCAGCGTGTCGATTGCCGCGTTGACGTCACCCACGTTCTGGTAGGCGCGCGCCAGCTGGTAGAAGACGCGGTCGTTGTTCTTGTCCTCGGGGCGGTCGTTCAGCAGTTCGTTGTAGAACTTGATCGACTCCTTGAGGGCCTGGTTGCTTTCACCGGTATTGCCCTTGCCGTCCTCGATCTGCACGGTGAGGTCGGCCAGGCGGCGCTTGGCCTCGGCCTTGGTGTCCAGGTCGGGCTGCAGGTCCAGCAGCGCGCGGTAGTTGTCGGCCGCCTTCTGGGGATCGGTGGCGATCGCCTCGGAGGTGATGATCGGCAGCTTTTCCTGGCTCGGAGCGTCCATCTTGCCGATGGCCTTGCTGATGCGCGGCGACGACCCCTTGATCGGCTGCTGCGAGCAGGCCGCCAGCGCCAGCGCGATCGCGGTGAGCGCGAAGGGCAACATCCTGTTATTCATTTGTCGAGCTCACCTTTCTGTGCGCGGTCGTACAGGCGCGCCAATGCGAAACGGGCTTCGATCAGGTACTTCTCGATCTGGCGCTGCTGGCCAGCCAGTTCGCGCACCGCGATCGCCTTGAGCAGGGCATCCTGCTCGGTGCCGATCTGGTCGGCCAGGCCACGCAGCGTTTCCATGCGCTTCTTCAGGTTCTGGGCGCGTTCATAGGGGCCGTTGAAGCCACCGGCCGGCGCAACAGCCACCGCCAGCGGGGCCGGTGCCGGCGCCGGTGCGGCCAGCTTGTCGGTGTAGGTGCCCGGGGCCGAGAGCTTGGTCTCGCTGCGCAGCTGGATGCGCAGGCCGGCAAACGGCACCTCGCTGTCCTGCTTGGCGCGCGACAGCAGCTCCGGAATGATCGCCGGCTCGCGCTCGACGCTGCTCCAGCTCTTGTCGGCAGCGTCGATGCGGCCACGCCAGGCGTCGATGTTGCGCGAAAGCATGCGCATGTCGCGATAGTTCTTCAGTGCTTCCTGGAAACGGTGCTCGGCCAGCAGCGACTGCAGGAAGTAGGTTTCCGGCGCGTCCGGCAGGTCCTTGAGCTTCCACTCCCAGCCTGCCTCGGAATCGATGTCGCGGCGCACGATGGTCTCCACCATGCGGCCCTTGCGGATCGAATCCATGGCGATATCCATGCGCTTGCGGCCCTTCTCGAGCTCGCCGATGGCCTGCTCGTAGAACTTCAGCGCCTGCGTGTGCGCGCCCAGGCGGTCCAGCGTGAACGGGATGGCCAGCCAGGCCTCCTGCACGGCGGGGTCCATGGGGTCACGCGAGATCAGCTCCACCCACGGCACCAGGGCCTTGCGCAGCGCCTCTTCCTCGTCCTTCTGCGCCTTGGACAGGCGGAAGTTGCGCAGGTTGGCGCGCTTGAAGATGTCGTCTTCCAGGAAGCCGGGGCGCAACAGCACACCCAGCGTCGAGAAGTTGGAGAACGGGCTTTCTTCCTTGGTCTGGTCGCCCACTTCGACACGGCGCGTCTTGTCGCCGGTGGGGGCGAGCTCCGCCCAGCCCAGGCCCAGAAGGGCGCGGTTGGAGAAGGGGCCATCCAGGCGGATGCGCGAGAACACCGGCTTGGCGGTGCCGCCCTGCTTGTTCTGCAGGAACCAGTAGCCCAGCGTCAGGTTGGCGCGATCGCGCAGCGCCAGGTCCTCGGAGGTCACCGGGCGCAGGCGCCCGACCTTGTCGAGGATGGTGACGCCCTGAGCGGCGCGGCCGTCGTTGATCAGCGCCACGCCCAGGTTATAGCGGGTGTATTCGGACAGCTTGCTGGCGTTGTCCTCGGCGGTGAGCGCCTCGGCGGCCTCGCTGTAGCGGCCCTCGGCCATCAGCACGCGGGTGTAGAGATCCTGCCAGTCCTCGACCAGGGTCTTGGGCAGCTTCTCCTTCATGCGCAGCAGCGTCGCGCGCGACTCCGCGTTGTAGCCGCGCTGATAGTCGAACTCGGCCAGCTTCAGGCGGGCCTTGGCCAGCACCAGCGGATCGGGCGTGCCGGTGGCCAGGTTGCGATATATCGCCTCGGCCTCGTCGCGCATGCCGAACGACAGGTAGCTCTCGGCCAGGCGCCACTGGAAATCGGCCGGCATGCGGGCCGGGTCCTTGCCGCGGCTGCCAGACAGCAGTTCGACCAGGGCGGAGAAGTAGCGGCCATCGGCATCCAGGAACATCGCGCTGCGAACCAGCGGATCGGTCTTGGTGCCGGACACGTAGGACTCGGCAGCCGCGGCGGTGCCGGCGGCCATCATCGCTGCGGCAGCCAGGCTGCCGCAGAGCAGTTTGCGCGGGGATATCACTTCTTGGGCCTCCACTGCGTCATGGAGATGCCGGCCTTGGACAGGCGCGTGCGGCGCGAGATGCTGAATTCGAGGTTGGTTTCACGCTGGTCCTTGTCGAACACGGCCTCGTAGCTGTCGCCCACCGGCGGCGCATCGGCCTTGGCGTCGGCCATCTGGCCGCTGTAGCTGATGCGGATGCGGTGCGCGCCCGCGCCGACGGCCGTACGCAGCACGCGCTGCATGTGGCCCTCGGAGAGCATCGCCTTGGCATCGCGGTCGGTGTAGGCGAAGGTCTGGGGCGCATTGCCGTCCACCGTCACGCTCACTTCCTTGAGCAGCAGGCCCGGCACCTTGACCGACAGGTACACGGACAGGCGCGCATGCGGGGGGAAGAGCACATCGTCTTCCACCTGCTGGGCTTCGGTGTTGAAGCCGAGCGCTTCTTTCTTGAAGGCTTGCACGGCCTGGTCGAGCTTGAGCGTCTGCTCCTCGAGTTCGGCGGCACTGGGGCTGGCGGCGTTAGCCGGCAGGGCCAGCGCGAGCAGCGCAACGGGCAATGCAACGAGCATCAGGCCTGCGGACTTGCGGCAGTCGGAGAGGGGCATCGGGGATTGGCTTCGCGTCTGAATCTGGCCGGAGTGTAGCAAAAGGAATGAGCGGTCAACCCTGCCCGCTGTCACGCTGTGACCACGGATGGGGCTTCATGTTCCACTGACAGGCACATCGATGTACTCACGTTTGTCGGCCCTGCGTGTTCCCCGGTCGGCCAGGGTAGATTTTCCTACATGCCGCAAGCCCTGAAAGCCACATGGCGCAAGGCTTTGCGGGCGATCGGCGACTGTGTTGACGCTCTACAGGACGCTTGTTATAAAGCGCCGGACCTGGGCTCCAGCGGTCCCTACGGGCTTCGCCGCCGTCACGGCAAAGTCACTCCGAGCCAGGAAAATCCGCATCTAGCATCCAGTCGGCCATCAGGCCGTATCAAATAATCCGTCTGTGAGGGAATGAGTCAATGAACAAGACCGATCTGATCAACGCGGTTGCCAACAAGGCCGAACTGTCGAAGGCCGACGCCGGTCGCGCGATCGATTCTCTGTTTGAGGTGGTGGCCAAGGCGCTGAAGAAGCGCGACAAGGTTTCGCTGGTGGGTTTCGGTACCTTCCAGGTGCGCGAGCGCAAGGCCCGTACCGGCCGCAACCCCAAGACCGGCGCCCCCCTGAAGATCAAGGCCAGCAAGACGCCGTCATTTAAAGCTGGTAAAGCTCTGAAAGACGCTGTAAAGTAGCGGGCTCTTCTGGGGCGTTCGGTACGAACGGCCAAGGTTCGAGGGGTGCTTAGCTCAGTTGGTAGAGCGTCGCCCTTACAAGGCGTAGGTCGGGGGTTCGAGCCCCTCAGCACCCACCAGAAGATACAGTGGAGCGGTAGTTCAGTTGGTTAGAATACCGGCCTGTCACGCCGGGGGTCGCGGGTTCGAGCCCCGTCCGCTCCGCCACTTATGAAGTAGAAACCGGCCACCGAAAGGTGGCCGGTTTTTTTGTGCCTGCTGCTTCCCGCACGGAGCAAGCTTGCTCGTAACCTGATCGGGTTGCCCAAAGAAAAAGGCGACCTCGCGGCCGCCTCTCTCATCTCCTCCAGGCTCTCGCCCTTTTTGTCTTCAGGCAGAAGCAGCTTCGGCGGCTTTCCTCGCCTCGAACTTCTTCTTGCCCGGCAGGATGTTCATCATCTTGCAGATGATGCCCAGCATCACTTCGTCGGCGCCGCCGCCGATCGACACCAGGCGGGTGTCGCGGTAGGCGCGGGAGACGTTGTTCTCCCACATGAAGCCCTGGCCACCCCAGTACTGCAGGCAGGCGTCGGTGACCTCGCGGCCGACGCGGCCGATCTTGAGCTTGCACATGGAGGCCAGCATGGCGACTTCCTGCGGCGACTTCTTGCCCAGCACGTATTCCTCGGTGGTCTGGTAGACCAGCGCCTTGAGCGACTCCACCTCGGTGCGCAACTCCGCCAGGCGGAAGTGCACCGACTGGTTGTCCAGCAGCGACTGCCCGAAGGCCTGGCGCTGGCCGGTGTACTCGATGGTCTCCTTGATGATGTTGAACAGGCCGTCGATCCCCGAGGCGGCGCCGAACAGGCGCTCTTCTTGGAACTGCATCATCTGGATGGTGAAGCCCATGCCCTCGCTGCCGATCAGGTTGCGGCGCGGCACGCGGACGTTGTCCATGAAGATCATGGCGGTGTCGGAGGAGCGCATGCCCAGCTTGTCCAGCTTGGTCTGCCGGTCGATGCCCTTGGCGTCCATTGGCACCACGATCAGCGACTTGTTCATGTGCGGCTTGCCCTCGCCGGTGTTCACCAGCATGCAGGCCCAGTCCGACTGGGTGCCGTTGGTGATCCACATCTTGGAGCCGTTGATCACGTAGTCGTCGCCCTCGCGGCGCGCCGTGGTCTTGATGCCGGCCACGTCGGAGCCGGCCGAGGCCTCGGACACGGCGATGGACACCACCATCTCGCCGCGGATCGCCGGATCCAGGTATTCCTTGCGCAGCGCCGGCGAGCCGAAGCGGGCCAGGGCCGGGGTCGCCATGTCGGTCTGCACGCCGATACCCATCGGCACGCCGCCGCAAAGACAGTTGCCCAGGGCCTGGGCGAAAAGCATCTGGTAGGAGTAGTCCAGGCCGAGGCCACCGTTCTCCACCGGCTTGTTGATGCCCAGCAGGCCCAGGTCGCCCATGCGCTTGAGCACCTCGTGAGCCGGCCAGATACCGGCCTTTTCCCACTCCGCGACGTGCGGGTTCAGCTCTTCCTCTACGAAGCGCTTGGTGGTGCGGTACAGCTCTTCGTGCTCGTGGGTAAATTGCATTACCAAAACTCCGATGAATAGCGATGAAGCCACTATACATCTGCGCCGAACTCAAAGGCTACGCCCGTGAATAAAGTATTGGTAATTAATGTTACTTGTTGGTCGGTGTAGTGGCCCCTGAGCGCGGCAAGGCAGACCAGTCCACGCGCAGCGCGAAGAGCCGCGGCCACCATTTTCCGGTGACATATATAAGGTCATGCCCGGCGTCGTAGGCCAGGCCATTGAGCACCGCCCCGTCCGGCAGGGCATCCGTCCCCGGCAGGCGGCGGCGCAGCGGCGCCAGGTCCAGCCAGCCGCCGACGCGGCCGTTCGTTGGATTGATCAGCGCGACGCGATCGCTGTACCAGACATTGGCCAGGATCCAGCCGCGGGCGAACTCCAGCTCGTTGAGTTGCGTCATCGGCCGGTCGCCGTCGAACACCTCCAGCTGCCGCAGATCGCGATGCGTCTGCGGGTCCATGAAGGTCAGCCGGTGGCTGCCGTCACTGCGGACCAGCTCCTTGTCGATGCTGGCCAGGCCCCAGCCCTCGCCGGGAAAGCGGAACTCGCGGAGCAGCTTCAGCTTCAGGTCGAACACAAAGCCGCGCTGCTCGCGCCAGCTCAGCACATGCACCTGGTCGCCGTGCAACGTCAGGCCCTCGGCGAAAACCGAGCGCGGCAAAACCGCCCGATTCAGGGTCCGCTGGTCGCTCAAACGGGTTTCAAACAGCGCAGATTGCGCGTAAAGGCCGCTACTCTCGAACAGACGTCCGTCGCGAAAAGCAAGGCCCTGAGTGAAGCGTTTCGAGTCATGAGGCAACTCGCGGAGCACTTCATACGAAATCGCTGAAACGCTGTATCCATCAGCGTTTGCGGGCGTTCCGCACACGAAAAATTGAACGACCAAAACGCAAAGCGCAGCAAAAAAATTCATGCGGTTCGGCAGGTGTGAAAAAGTCACTCCAGATAAAGACGTTGCTTTTTTATTTATTTTTAAGTAAATATTCACAACAGGGATATGCAAGTTGCATCTCCTGCTCATGCGGAAAGCGTTCCGCAAACCGTCTAGATCGGAGGATTGTGACATGGCAACCACTGCAAAGAAGGCTGTAAAGAAGGCTGCGAAGAAGCCGGCTGCGAAGAAGGTCGTGAAGAAGGTTGCGGCCAAGAAGCCGGCCGCCAAGAAGGCTGCCGCCAAGAAGCCGGCCGCCAAGAAGGCCGTGAAGAAGGCTGCGAAGAAGGCCAAGGCTGCTGCCAAGGCCTAAGCTGTAAGCTTCAAGGCTCGGGCGGACATGCGCCGCCCGCGCAGCTTCACTATTCACGCATGACCGAAATCGCCACGCCGGGTCTCCCAGCGTGGCGATTCTTTTTTCCGGGCACCGCTACAATGTCCGCCTCATTTACTGACGACGGACGCCTCACATGATCCGCAGCATGACGGGCTACGCCCGAGCGGAAGTGCAGAAACCCTGGGGCCGGCTCAGCTGGGAGCTGCGCTCGGTCAACCACCGCTACCTCGACCTGCAGCTCAAGATGCCGGAGGAATTCCGCGCCATCGAGAACGAGTTGCGCGTGCTGGCCGGCGCCCGGCTGGGGCGCGGCAAGGTCGAATGCGGCCTGCGTTTCAATCGCGAGGCCCAGGCCGACGAAAGCCTGCAACTGGACGTGGGCCGCCTGCGCCAGTTGCGTGAGGCCATGGACGCCGTGGCCCATGAATGCGGTCCGATGACCGCCACTGATCCAATCCGCCTGCTGTCCTTCCCGGGCGTGTTGCGCCAGGAACAGTCCGACTTCGCCCCGATGCTGAGCGAGGCCCGCGCCCTGTTCGAGCGCGCGCTGGAAGACTTCAGCGCCACCCGCGGCCGCGAGGGCGAGCGCCTGGGTCATTTCCTGACCGAGCGCACCGTCGCCCTGGCCGACCTGGTGGCCAAGGTCCGCGAGCGCCACCCGCTGGTGCGCGACCAGTGGCTGCAGAAGCTCAAGTCCCGCTGCGCCGAACTGGGCGTGGAGATCGAGCCGCAGCGCCTGGCCCAGGAAACCGCCCTGGCCGCCACCCGCCTGGACGTGGAAGAAGAGATGTCGCGCCTGCTCAGCCACCTGGAAGAGGTGAAGCAGGCCTGCGCCCGCGGCGAGTCGGTCGGCCGCCGCCTGGACTTCCTGATGCAGGAGCTCAACCGCGAGGCCAACACCCTGTCGTCCAAGTCCCAGGACGCCGAGATCACTCGCTGCGCGGTGGAGATGAAGGTCATCATCGAGCAGATGCGCGAGCAGGTTCAGAACATCGAGTAGCGTCTTCGCCGGGCTGGGAAATAAGGGACGCCGTCCGTGACGGCGTCCCTTTTTTGTTGCTGCGGCGGCGGCTTAGCATTCGTCGGGGGGGCGGTGAGACACGGCTTACGCGAGCCTGAAAGGAACGGGGATCATGGAAGTCGGCTACAGCATCGAATTTCCGCAGGCCAAGAGTGGCCTTCACGCGGATCTCTTCAAGTTGTTCAAGGCGATCAAGAAGGGCCAGTTGGGCGGGCAGGTTCCGGAGGCTGCCCTCGCGAAGCTGCAGGCCTATGTGGCTGCGCTGCCGGTGGGCTCGGGTGCCTTGCTGGATGAGCTGTTGACGACCTTTCAGATCATCGACAGCCTCGACGTCTGCTTTATCGACAAGAAATCAGATCGCTTCTGCATCTGCTTCGTCGCCAGCGCAAGCTTCCAGAAGGGCAGTAAGACCCTGGACGAGCACGCGTTCCTGTCTGCCCTGCTGGAGTTTTTTCACCGCTGCGGCGTGGATTCCCTGAGGGCCACTGCGCAGTTCGATGAATTTGCAGAGACCTTGCTAGGCACCATCGAGAAGGGAAAACCTCTCCTGCGAATCGTCCGAGAGGAGGACGAGCCCGAGGAGCATGAGCCTACATCCAAGTCGGAGCCGGCTGGGCAGGGTATTGATGAACTGGTGGACGCCTGCGTCGAGGGAAACCTGGAACGAGTCCGCCAACTGGTCGCTGCCGGGGTGGATTGCAAAAAGGTAAGCCGCACTAAGAAGTGGAGCGGTTTGGCAGCAGCAGCCTGTAATGGCTGGACAGAGATTGCTCAGTACCTGCTTGAACAGGGTCACCCAGTTGATGAGCCGGACTTAAATAACAAGTGGCTGCCTTTGCACTGGGCCTCGTACACGGGGTCACACGATGTGATCCGTTTGTTGCTTAAGTACGGCGCGAAGGTCAATGAGCCGACACCGAAGAGTAAGGCTCATCAGCCCTACAATGAGACACCTCTGGGTATGGCCATTTGCTCTCGGAGGCCAGAGGCGGTGAAAGCGCTGTTGGAAGGTGGCGCGAATCCCAACAGAAAAACCAGTGAATATTTGATCATGCCACTTGTAGCGGCGATTCGAGATGAAGAGCCGTCCCGTTGGGACGCTGAAACTCGGGAGATCGTGGAAGCGCTCAGGGCTGCTGGGGCGAGGGAGACCTGGAAAAAGTGATGGGGAAGGGGGAGCCAGTTTCGGCTTTCTGCTTAAATCCGTTGCTTGGCTTCAAACAGCGAGCACATTAAGCTCCAGCCCTTGTTTGCCGCCCATGTCCCAGAGGCCAGCTCGAAAGTCTCTTGGGATTTAAGCAAGCCATTGAATTGCCTTGGTTTAAGCCCAGCGCCGGAGATTCACGAAAAGTGGATAGTAGATGTCTCGCCCCCGGCACCCTCTTCATCGTCTCCGCCCCCTCCGGCGGCGGCAAGACCAGCCTGACCCGCGCCCTGGTTCCGCACTTGGCGGCCCAGAGCATTCCTGCTGATATTTCAGTGTCTTACACCACTCGGTCCCCGCGTCCGGGCGAGGTGGACGGCACGCATTACCACTTCGTGACCCGCGAGACCTTCGCCGGCATGGCGGAGCGGGGCGAGTTCTTCGAGCACGCGGAGGTCTTCGGCAACCTCTACGGCACCGGCCGGGCCAAGACTGACGCCCTGCTGGCCGCCGGGCGTGACGTGATCCTGGATATCGACTGGCAGGGTGCCCGCCAGGTCCGGGGCCAGACCGACGAGGCGGTGGGGATATTCATCCTGCCCCCCTCCCTGGAGGAACTGGAGCGCCGCCTGCGCGGCCGCAGCCAGGACAGCGACGAGGTCATTGCCCGCCGCATGGCCCAGGCCCATGACGAGATGTCCCACCACGACGAGTACGACTACCTGATCGTCAACGAGGACTTCGACCGGGCCCTGCGGGAGATTTCGGCCGTTTTCGTGGCCCACCGACTCCTTATGGAGGGGCAGGCGCGCCGCCACCGGGACCGTATCCGGGGCTTGCTGGCTTAAAACGCCCCGATCCGGTACCATCGCGCCCTTGTTTTTGCCAGAGTTCTGCTGCCATGGCCCGTGTAACCGTTGAAGACTGCCTCGCCCGCATCCCCAACCAGTTCGACCTGACCCTGGTCGCCGCCAAGCGCGCGCGCCAGCTGGCTCGCGGCGCCGACGCCCGCCTGCCCTGGGGCAACCACAAGTCCACGGTGCTGTCCCTGCGCGAAATCGCGGATGGCTACATTGACCGCAGCGTGCTCGAAGAGATCGACCTGCCGGCCGTGCAGCAGCCGAAGGTGGAACTGGAAGCGCTGGACCCGTCTTTTGACGCTTGATTGCCGTCCCTGGCTCTGATCGCGGCATCCATGCCGCGGAATCTCAGACCAGCAACATCTAAGCAGGACACGCGGCGTTCACGCCGTGGATTTCGAGAGAAGCCTCAGGCCCGCGCAAGCGGGCCTTTTTCGTTGATGCCGCTTTTCCCCATCTTCCGCAAGCGGGCGAGGGGACAGCTGGTCCAGGGTTGTTAGATGCCTCTGCGGCCACAACATATACTCAGGCCATGGAACTGCCCGTCATCCAGCGCATCAGCACCGTCATCCGCACCCAGCGCGCCGAGCGCGAGTACGGTATCGACGCGCTGGCCAAGGTGCTGGAGGGCTATCTCACCGACGAGCAGATCGCCGAGGTGCGCCGCGCGGCGGAGTTCGCCGGCAATGCCCACAAGGACCAGCGCCGCACTTCCGGCGAGCCCTACGTCTACCACCCCCTGGCGGTGGCGCGCATCCTGGCCGAGATGCGGCTGGACCACACCACGCTGATCGCGGCGATCCTGCACGACGTCATCGAGGACACCGGCATCTCCAAGGACTCGCTGGCCCTGGAGTACGGCAAGGACGTGGCGGAGCTGGTCGACGGCGTCAGCAAGATCGGCAAGATCGAGGGCATGAGCCGCCAGGAGCGCCAGGCGGAGAGCTTCCGCAAGCTGCTGCTGGCCATGACCCAGGATCTGCGCGTGATCCTGGTGAAGCTGGCCGACCGCCTGCACAACATGCGCACCATGACCCACGTGGCGCCCGACAAGCGCCGCCGCGTGGCCCAGGAAACCCTGGACATCTACGCCCCCATCGCCCAGCGCCTGGGCATCCACACGATCCGCACCGAGCTGGAGGACCTGGCTTTCGAGGCGATCTACCCGCGGCGCTACTTCGTGCTGACGGCGGCCATCCGCGAGCAGATGGGCGACACGCGCAGCGTCATCAAGGAAGTGGAGCAGAAGCTCTCGGCGGCGCTGAAGACCGAAGGCATCGGCGCCACCGTGGTGGGCCGCGAGAAGAACATCTACAGCGTCTACCAGAAGATGCAGCGCAAGAAGCTCAAGTTCCTGAAGGTCATGGACCTGCTGGGCTTCCGCGTGATCCTGCCCAAGGTGGATGACTGCTACCGCACGCTGGGTGTGGTCCACCACGTGTTCAAGCCGGTGCCGGGCGAGTTCGACGACTACATCGCCAACGCGAAGTCCAACGGCTACCAGTCACTGCACACGGCCTGCATCGGCCCCGGCGGGCACAAGATCGAAGTGCAGATCCGCACGCGCGACATGCATCACGTGGCGGAGAGCGGCATCGCCGCCCACTGGCAATACAAGCTCGGCGCCCGCGACGGTACCGCCGCGCCCCAGGCCCGCGCCCGCGAGTGGCTGCGCGGCCTGTTCGACACGCTCAACAATTCCTCCTCGACCGATTTCCTGGAGAGCGTCAAGGTCGACCTGTTCCCGGACGAGGTCTATGTCTTCACGCCGCGCGGTGACATCCGCCGCCTGCCGCGCGGGGCCACGGCGGTGGACTTTGCCTTCGCCGTGCACTCCGAGCTGGGCGAGCACTGCGTCGCCGCCCGCGTCGACGGCCAGCTGGAGCCGCTGAACTCGCCGCTGAAGAACGGCCAGACCGTGCAGATCATCACTGCCCGTCACGCGCGGCCGAACGCGGCCTGGCTCAACTTCGTCAAGACCGCCAAGGCCCGTACCTCGATCCGCAGCTACCTCAAGAACCAGCGCGAGGACGAGGCCATCCGCCTGGGCCGCCGCCTGCTGGAGATCGCCATGCGCGAGCTGCAGGTGCCCATGGCGGCGCTCAAGGACGAGAAGCGCTACGCCCCGGTGCTGAAGGCCTATGGCCTGAACGACATCGAGGACCTGTTCGTGTCCATCGGCACCGGTAACCGCCTGGCGCCGCTGGTGGCGCGCCAGCTGCTGCCCGAGCACGAGATCGACAAGCCCGCCCCCGGCGCCGCCCAGTCGCTGGCCATCGAGGGCACCGAGGGCCTGGTGCTGGATTACGCGCGCTGCTGCCATCCGGTGCCGGGCGATGAGATCCGCGGCAACGTCAGCGTCGGCCGCGGCATCGTCGTGCACCGCATGGACTGCAAGCACGTCAAGGCTCGCCCCGAGGACTGGGTATCGCTGACCTGGGCCGACCAGGTGCAGGGCGACTACCTGGCCGAGATCCGCGTGAAGGCCGAGAACCAGCGCGGCCTGCTGGCCCGCGTCACCACCGAGATCTCCGAGGCAGGCTCCTCCATCGAGAACGTGCACTTCCCCGACCGCGGCGGCGGCGAGGGCCTGGAGATGCGCTTCCTGATCACCGTGCGTGACCGCGTCCACCTGGCGCGCGTGATCCGCCGCGTCCGCCGGCTGGATTCGGTCGAGAGGGTGGCCAGGGCGTAGGGCAGGGGCGAGCCGCCGGGCGATGAGTTGGATTATTCTTCGCCCTTCACAGGACCCATCCAGACATGACTCGCGAAATCATCCATACGGACGCCGCCCCGGCCGCCATCGGCACCTACTCGCAGGCGGTGAAGTGCGGCAACACGGTCTACCTCTCGGGCCAGATTCCCCTGGATCCCGTGAGCATGACCCTGCTCAACGCCAGCATCGAGGACGAGATCCACCAGGTCTTCAAGAACCTGTCGGCCGTGGCGCAGGCCAGCGGCGGCTCGCTGGCGGACATCGCCAAGCTCAACGTCTTCCTCACCGACCTGGCGCACTTCGCCAAGGTCAACGAGATCATGGGTCAGTACTTCAAGCCGCCGTACCCGGCGCGCGCCGCCATCGGCGTGGCCAGCCTGCCCAAGGGCGCGCGCGTCGAGGCCGACGGCATCCTGGTGCTTGGCTAAGCCAGAGCAAAAGAAGCCCGCCCTCGCCTCTACCCTTGCCACCGAGGTCAAGTACCTCAAGGGCGCGGGGCCGGCGGTGGCGCAGCGCCTACGCGTGCTGGGTATCGAGCGCGTGCGCGAGCTGCTGTTCCACCTGCCGCTGCGCTACGAGGACCGCCGCCGCATCACGCCGGTGACCCAGCTGCGCGATGGGGAAGAGGCTCAGGTCCGCGCCCGCGTGCTGCATGCCGAGGTCCGCTACGCCGGGCGCCGCAGCCTGCGCGTGCTGGTGGATGATGGCGGCGCCAGCATCCTGCTGCGCTTCTTCCACTTCAACGACACGCAGAAGCAGGCCTTCCAGCCGGATCGCTGGATACAGGCCTATGGCCTCGTGCGCCACGGCGCGCAGGGCTGGGAGATGGTGCATCCCGAATACCGCCTGGCCGACCAGCCGGAGGACCTGCGCACCGAGGACCGGCTGACGCCGATCTACCCACTGACCACCGGCATCACCCAGGCGCGCCTGCGCACGCTGGCGCAGCAGGCGCTGAAGATCGCCGAGAACGATGCAGGCCTGGCGACCTCCCTGCCGGAGCTGGGCGAGGTCACCACGCTGGCGGCCCTGCGCGTGCTGCACCAGCCACCCGGCGATGCCGACACCGGTGCCCTGATGCGCTGCGCGCACCCGGCGCAGCAGCGCCTGGTGCGCGAGGAGCTGCTGGCCCACCAGTTGTCGATGCGCCTGCTGCGCAATCGCGTGAAGGCCGGCGCCGCGCCGAAGATCGGCGGGCTGGCGGCTGCACAGAAGGAGCTGCAGGCCGGGCTGCCGTTCTCGCTCACCGGCGCGCAGCAGCGCGTCATCGGCGAGATCGCCAAGGACCTGGACAGCGCGCGGCCGATGCTGCGGCTGGTGCAGGGCGACGTCGGCTCCGGCAAGACCCTGGTCGCAGCGGCCGCCATGCTCACGGCCGTGCGCGCCGGCTGGCAGGCGGCGCTGATGGCGCCCACCGAGCTGCTGGCCGAGCAGCACGCGCGCAATTTCCGCCAGTGGCTGGAGCCGCTGGGCGTGGAGGTGCAGCTGCTGGCCTCCAAGCTGAAGAAGTCCGCCAAGGACGCCGTGCTGGCGCGCATCGCCGACGGCGGTGCCGGCATCGTCATCGGCACGCATGCCGTGTTCCAGGCCGCCGTGAGCTTCCATCGCCTGGGCCTGGTGGTGGTGGACGAGCAGCACCGCTTTGGCGTGCAGCAGCGCCTGGCGCTGCGCGACAAGGGCCCCGGCAAGCTGTCGCCGCACCAGCTGATCATGTCGGCCACGCCGATCCCGCGCACGTTGGCGCAGACAGCCTATGCCGACCTGGATGTCAGCGTCATCGACGAGCTGCCGCCGGGCCGCTCGCCGGTGATCACCGGCGCCATGTCCAACGAGAAGCGCGGCGAGGTGCTGGCACGCATCGGCGAGGTCTGCGCCCAGGGCCGCCAGGCCTACTGGGTCTGCACCCTGGTGGAGGAGTCCGAGCAGGTCGAGGCGCAGGCCGCCGAGGACACGGCGCTGCAGCTGCGTGCCGAGCTGCCGGGCCTGCGCGTGGGCCTGGTGCATGGCCGCCTCAAGTCCGACGAGAAGGACCTGCAGATGCGCGCCTTCAAGGAAGGCCAGACGCAGTTGCTGGTGGCCACCACCGTGATCGAGGTGGGCGTGGACGTGCCCAACGCCAGCATCATGATCATCGAGAACGCCGAGCGCCTGGGCCTCTCGCAGCTGCACCAGCTGCGCGGCCGCGTCGGCCGTGGCGCAGTGGAAAGCCAGTGCCTGCTGCTCTACAAGCCGCCGCTGTCGGAGACGGCGCGCCAGCGCCTGGCGGTGATGCGCGAGACCAACGACGGCTTCCGCGTGGCGCAGAAGGACCTGGAGCTGCGCGGGCCGGGCGAGCTGTTCGGCCGCCGCCAGACCGGCGTCATCGGCATGAAGCTGGCAGACCCGATGCGCGATGCCGACCTGGTGGCGCCGCTGCAGCTGCTGGCGGACCAATGGCTACAGAAGCAGCCGGGTCGGGCAGAGCTGCTGATCGGGAGATGGATCGGAGATGTAGGGCGCTACGCCCAGGTGTGAGCGCGTTACTCCCTCTCCCGCTGGCGGGAGAGGCGTGTTTGCTTACTGGGGAGTGACTCAATGTCACTCCCCAGCCCGGCAAACACGGGTGAGGGTGGTGCAGGGGAGGTTACGCACGGCGCCTCCGATTGAAGGCTCCACCCTCACCCCTGCCCCTCTCCCGCCAGCGGGAGAGGGAGATATAGAGTGCTAGTTGCCGCCCCGCTGCTGCGGCAACTGCTCCAGCACATGCGCCAGCACGTCGCCCAGGTTCTGCTTGATGGCCTTCTCCATCGCGCGCGCCACCTCGGCGTCCACCGCGACGTCGGCCACCGGGCGCAGCTTCCAGATGGTTTCGGCCAGGCGCGGGACTTCGCTGGCCGGCGGCAGCTTGCCCTGCATGTAGGGCGCGAAGACGTGCTCCACGATCAGTTGCACGATGCCGTTGGCGGCGCGCTCGACGTTGCCGCGCAGCATGCGCACGATGTCCAGCAGCTCCGACAGCGGGATGCCCATGGACACCAGCTCCGCGGCGGCGTGGATCAGCTGAGGGCGCGGCGCGCGGAAGCGCAGGCCCTCGGACTGCAGCACGTCCAGCTCCACGGCCTTGCGCAGCACCGACGCGATCTCGGAGGCCTTCACGCCCTTGCCGAGCATCTTTACCAGCTCCGGCATCGTGAAATAGGCCGGCAGTTCCTCGGACCAGGGCGTGGTCAGCGCGGACTCCAGGCCCAGCAGCTGGCGCAGGTCCTGGCCCTGTTCCCAGGCGCCGATCAGCTCGGCGATGTTGGCCAGGGTGTAGCCGCGGTCCAGCAGCTGGCCGATCAGGCGCAGGCGCGCCAGGTGCGCGGCGGTGTAGATGCCGGTGCGGCCACGCTTCTCCGGCGCCGGCAGCAGGCCGCGGTCCTGGTAGGCGCGCACGTTGCGCACCGTGGTATCCGCCGCGCGTGCGAGCTCGTCTACCGTGTACTCGGAGGCGTCCCGCAGGCTGGTCTTGGGCGCTCCGCGCCGCGTGCGCGGGGCGGGCGGCGACTCCGCACCTGATTTCCTTTTCATGCCAAGATGATAGCGCAGCCGCGCGACTTTTTTACCCATCCCCTGGCATGTCCCCGAAACTGACCGATTACGCCCGCCTGATGCGCCTGGACCGGCCCATCGGCATCTATCTGCTGCTCTGGCCGACGCTCTGGGCCCTGTGGTTCGCCGCTGGCGGGCCGCCGTCCCTGCTGGTGTTCGTGGTCTTCGTGCTCGGTACCGTGCTGATGCGCTCGGCCGGCTGCGCCATCAACGATTACGCCGACAAGGACTTCGACCCCCACGTGGCGCGCACCCGCGAGCGGCCCCTGGCTGCCGGCCGGGTCCGCCCGCGCGAGGCCCTGACCCTGTTCGCCGGGGTCTGCCTGGTGGCCCTGGCCCTGCTGTTGTCGCTACGCAACCTGCAGGTGGTGCTGTGGTCGGTGCCGGCGGTGATCCTGGCCGCGGCCTATCCCTTCATGAAGCGCTGGATCTCGATCCCCCAGGCGGTGCTGGGGCTGGCCTTCTCCTGGGGCATCCCCATGGCCTTTGCCGCGGTGCGGCCGGAGGTCGACTGGGCCCTGGCGCTGCCGCTGATGGTGGCCAACATCGCCTGGGTCATCGCCTACGACACCTGGTACGCCATGGTGGACCTGGAGGATGACCTGAAGATCGGCGTGAAGTCCTCCGCCATCCTGTTCGGCCGGCATGCCCGGCTGGTGATCGCGCTGCTGCAGGGCGGTGCCTTGTTGCTGCTGATCCAGCTCGGCCTCAATACCGGCCGCGGCCTGTTCTACGAGGCCGGTATCGCCGTGGCCGCGATGCTGGCGGTGTACCAGCAGTGGATCACCCGCAACCGTGAGCCGGCGCGCTGCTTTCAGGCCTTCCTCAACAACCACTGGTTCGGCGCGGCGATCTTCATCGGATTGGCGCTGGATTACGTACAAAGGGCATGAACACGAAAATCCTGATGCTTTCCGCCCTGGTCCTGCTGACCGGTTGCGCGACCCATACCGGGCTTACCGGTTCCCCCGATCCCGCTCCTGAGATGGATGTGGACTACGCCGTCCAGAAGGATGTGCCCTACACCCCCACGGGCTGGCCCGCGGAACTGCGCGCCGATCTCTGGCGCCCCGCCATTGGCGGCGCCAAGCCGGCGGTGCTGCTGATCCACGGGGGCGGCTGGGTGGGCGGCAAGCGCCAGCACATGGACAGCATCGCCAAGCGCCTGGTGCGCCGCGGCTATGTGGTGATGAACATCAGCTACCGCTTCGCGCCGGAGTATCGCCACCCGGCGCAGTTCGAGGATGCGCGGCAGGCCCTGCGCTGGCTGCGCGCCAACCACGAGGCCTTGCAGGTGGACCCGCAGCGCGTCGCCGCCTGGGGCTACTCGGCCGGCGCCCACCTGGCGGCGCTGCTCGGCGCGGCGGACACGCCCGCCGCGGATCGCGTGCAGGCGGTGGTGGCGGGCGGCATCCCGGCCGACTTCCGCTACTACCCGGACAGCCCGCTGATCGGCAAGCTGATGGGCACCACGCTGGCGGACGATCCCGAGGGCTGGGGGGCGGCCTCGCCGGTGCTGCGCGTGGGCCGTGGCAGCCCGCCGTTCTTCCTCTACCACGGCGGATGGGACCGGGTGGTCGGCGTCAACAACGCCGAGGCTATGCAGTCCACGCTGGAGGCAGCCGGCGTGCACGCCGAGCTGTATGTCCTGCGCGGGCGCGGCCACATCATTGCCTTCCTGACCGATGGCGGCGCGGTGAAGGCAGCCACGGAATTCCTCAACCGCGAGTTGCGCTGAGCCTCACCCTGCAGGAGCCCGCTGGCTGGCGACTCCGAACCTGGAGGTCGCCAGCAAGCGGGCTCCTACGGGCGGTTCCTGCGGCGCTCAGCCTTCGAAAGCCTGCTCCAGCACCGCGATATCCAGCTTCTTCATCTTGAACATCGCGTTCAACACCTGGCTGGCCTGCTGGGGGCTGCCCTTCATCCACTCGCCCATCTGTGCCGGCACGATCTGCCAGGACAGGCCGTAGCGGTCCTTGAGCCAGCCGCACTGCTGCGCCGCCGGATCGCCCCCTTCAGAGAGGCGCGTCCAGTAGTGATCCAGGTCGTCCTGCTTGCGGCAGTTCACCTGTAGCGACACCGCTTCGGTGAACTTGAACATCGGTCCGCCGTTGAGCGCGGTGAATGCCTGGCCGTCGAGCTCGAACTCCACCGTCATCACGCTGCCAGGCTCGCGGCCATGCATCTCGTGCCCGGCCTCGGTGAAATGCGTCACCTGCGTGATGCGCGAGTTGGGGAAAACGGAGACATAGAACTTCGCGGCCTCCTCGCCCTGGTGGTCAAACCACAGGCAAGGGGTGATGGTCTGGATGCGTTCCATGGCGGGGACCTCCGGGTGACAGTACGGCTTAGACAATCTCCCGCACGCGGAATTTCCGGCCCTTGATCTTGCCGTTTCGCAGGGCGTCCAGCGCCTTCTTGGCCTGTTTCCGGTCGATGGCGAAATAGGTCCGCGTATCGAAGGTGTTGATCTTGCCGATGGCGCCGCCGGGGATGCCGGCGTCACCGGTCAGAGCGCCGAGCAGGTCGCCGGGGCGCAGCTTGTCGCTGCGGCCGGCATCGACGCAGAGCGTGACCACGTTGGCGGGCAGGGGGCGGTCGGCGGAGAAGGTGCCGGCCACCAGCTTGCCGACGTCCAGCTTGGTCTCCAGGCGCTGCTCGATGGCGGTGACGCGGGCGTGTTCGCGCCCGGCAAACAGGTGCAGCGCCAGGCCGGTGGCGCCGGCGCGGCCGGTGCGGCCCACGCGGTGCACGTGCACGTCGGGGTCGGCCGGCAGCTCGTAGCTGATCACCGCGGCGAGGTTCTTGATGTCCAGGCCGCGTGCGGCAATGTCGGTGGCCACCAGGATGCGGAAGCTGCCATTGGCGAACTGCACCAGGACCTCGTCGCGGTCACGCTGGTCGATGTCGCCGTGCAGTGACGTCGCGGAAAAGCCGCGTCGCTTCAACTGGGCTTCCACCTCCTGCGCGTCGTTCTTGGTATAGCAGAACACCAGCGCGGACTCCGGCTTGTGCACGCTCAGCAGGTGCGCCAGTGCGTCGAGACGGCGCGAGGCATCCACCTCGTAGAACTTCTGCTCCACCTGCGTCGTGGCGGCGGCCATGTCGGTGCGTGCTTCCACGGGCTTGTTCTGCAGGCGCTTGCTGACCGCGCGCACCTCGTCCGGGAAGGTGGCGGAGAAGAACAGCGTCTGACGCGTCTGCGGCGCCTGCTCCACGATGGCGCGGCTGGCCTGCTCGAAATCGGCATCGAGCATGCGATCGGCCTCGTCCAGCACCAGCACGCGCAGGCTGTCGAGCTTGAGCGTGTTTTCCTCCAGGTGTTCCAGCACGCGGCCGGCCATGCCGACGATGATGTGCGGCTCGTGCTCCAGCGAAGCGAGCTGCGGGCGCTTGGAAATGCCGCCGCTGAGGATCGACAGCTTGATGTTGGGCAGGCAACGCGCCAGCCGGCGGATTTCCTTGGCGATCTGGTCGGCCAGTTCACGCGTGGGGCACAGCACCAGGGCCTGCAGCTTGGGCAGCTCGGGGTCGATGCGTGACAGCAAACCCAGCCCATAGGCCGCGGTCTTGCCGCTGCCAGTACGGGCCTGGCCGATCACGTCGCGGCCCTCCAGGATCAGCGGCAGGCTCAGTGCCTGGATCGGCGTCATCTGCCGGTATTCCAGCGAGTCCAGCGCCTGCAGCAGGGCAGGGTGCAGGGGCAGGCTGGAGAACGGTTGGGACGGGGGCTGGGAGGTCGGCTGCTTGTCCACGGATCACCTTGTAGCGGCCCGGGCCGGATGGCGCGGGGCGCGGATTGTGAGGCCTTGCGGCAGTTTCTGCTGAATCGGTCCGATCTTGATCCCATGTAGGTTGGGGTGAGCTTGCGAACCCCAACGCTATCCGGCACGTTCGCCAACAGCCGGCTGGATATCGGTAGGTGCTGCCCAGTCCGATGTTAAGTCTCCGGAACGGATGTAGCGATGGATCGAAGACCATTGCCAGTCTGCCGCGTGACATGCATGGCCATGCTTGACCGGGTTGATATGAATGTAATCGACATGGCGCTGCAGGTCGTCCTCGTCGCGGATCTGGTGCTCCCAGAATCGCCGTTGCCAGATGCCACGTTCGCCCTTGCTTGAGCGGCTTGCCCCCAAGGCCTCGCCGGGAGAGCAACGGCGCGCGAAGGCACCCTTGATGAGCATCCACCTTGTCGAGAAGTCAGCATCCTCCACCGGGAGCGTCCAGATGGCATGCATATGATCGGGTAGGACCACCCAGGCGACGATTTCGAACGGGTGGCGTTGCTTGACCACTCTGACCGCATTGCGCAGATCGTCCACGCGCTCGACCAATAGTTGGCTGGATCGGTTAGCGAGGTTGACCGTGAAGAAGTAGGTGCCGCCAGCGGTCCGGGCGCGTCTATAGCGCATGGAGTATGTACCCGGGTCCGATGTTGGGGTTCGCAAGCTCACCCCAACCTACGAGGCTCTTCATGCCGTTCTCGCCACCGCCCAGGCCTCGATCCGGGCCGCTCCCGCCTTGCGGCAGGCCCGGGCCAGTTCGGCCAGCGTGGCACCGGTGGTCATGACGTCGTCCAGTAGTGCCACGTGCAGGCCATCCAGGGGCTTCCTTATATGGAAGGCGCCGCGCAGGTTGCGGCGGCGCTCCACGGCGGTCAGGCCGATCTGGTCGGGGGTGGGGCGCAGGCGCCGGGCGGCGCGCGGGTCCACCGGGATGCCGGTCAGCCGGCCCAGGTGGCGGGCCAGCTCGCCGGCCTGGTTATAGCCGCGCCGGGCCAGGCGCCAGCGGTGCAGGGGCACCGGCAGGATCAGGTCCGGGCGCGAGGGCAGGCGCGGTGCCAGCAGCCGCCCCAGGCGCGCGGCTTCGATCAGCTGGCCCTGGTACTTCAGGCGATGAATCCCTTTCTGTACAGGCACTTCCAGGCGGAAGGCGGTCCAGGCGGCGTCGAAGGGCGGGGGCTTGGCGGCGCAACGGCCGCAACGCTCGCCGTGGACTTGCGGGCGGGCGCAGCCGGGGCAGGCCGGGTCGTTCCAGGGCAGTCCGGCGCGGCAGTCCGCGCAGGCGTCGCTGCCCGGTTCGCCGCACCAGGCGCAGGCGGAGGGGAAGATCAGGTTCAGCCAACCGTCAACCATGCGTCACCCTCTTGGTTGACAACCATCGGCGCCCTCGGGACACTGCCGGCCACGATTCATAGGGAAAGCCTTCAAATGAGTACCGATCTGCGCCACGACTGGACCCGCGAAGAGGTCCAGGCCCTGTTCGAGCTGCCGTTCAACGACCTGCTGTTCCGCGCCCAGAGTCTGCACCGCCAGTACTTCGACGCCAACAAGGTCCAGCTGTCCACCCTGCTCTCGATCAAGACCGGCGCCTGCCCCGAGGACTGCGGCTACTGCCCGCAGTCGGTGCGCTTCAACACCGGCCTCAAGAAAGAGCCGCTGATGGACGTGGACGCGGTGCTGACGGCGGCGCGCGAGGCCAAGGCCAACGGTGCGGCGCGCTTCTGCATGGGCGCCGCCTGGCGTTCCCCGAAGGACCGCGACCTGGCCAAGGTCGAGGACATGGTCAAGGGCGTCAAGGCCATGGGCCTGGAGACCTGCCTGACGCTGGGCATGCTCAAGGAGCACCAGGCGCAGAAGCTGGCCGACGCCGGCCTGGACTACTACAACCACAACCTCGATACCTCGCCGGAGTTCTACGGCAAGATCATCACCACCCGCACCTACCAGGACCGCCTGGACACGCTGGAGAACGTGCGTGCCGCCGGCGTGAAGGTCTGTTGCGGCGGCATCGTCGGCATGGGCGAGGAGAAGCAGGACCGCGCCGAGCTGCTGCGCCAGCTGGCGATCATGACCCCGCATCCGGAGTCGGTGCCCATCAACAACCTCGTGCAGGTCGAAGGCACCCCGCTGAAGGGCGCCGAGGCCCTGCACCCGCTGGAGTTCGTGCGCACCCTGGCGGTGGCGCGCATCCTGATGCCCAAGTCCTACGTGCGCCTGTCCGCCGGCCGCACCGCGATGACCGAGGAGCTGCAGGCCCTGTGCTTCATGGCCGGTGCCAACTCGATCTTCTACGGCGAGAAGCTGCTGACCACGCAGAACCCGCAGAACGCCAAGGACCGCGCGCTGTTCGCGCGCCTGGGCATCACGCCGGAGGGCGGCAGCTTCGAGCCGGTGACCGTCGAGCAGGCGGAGGGCCATGAGCAGGATCACGGTTGCTGCGATCATGAGCACAGCCACGAGCACGAGGCGCCGCCGGCGATGATGGCCGGGGGCTGCGGCTCGCAGGCGGCCCGCGCCGGGTAGCACACCGCGCGTTCCGGGCCGCGACCATGGCGAATCGCTCGCTGAATGCCGCGGCCCTGCTGGTCGCGGCGCTGGCACTGCTGGAGCTGGGGCTGTTGCAGCTGGGCACCGGGCTGGAGCATCGCCTGTCCGACGCCTTCGTGCGCGCGCAGGCCCTGCGGCTTGCCCCCGATCCCGACATCGTGATCGTCGATATCGACGAGGCCAGCCTCGCGCGCCTGCAGGACGACTACGGTCGCTGGCCCTGGCCGCGCGCGGTCTACGCAGAGATGCTGCCGGGCTTGCTGGCGCAGCAGCCGGCGGCGGTGATCTTCGACCTGTCCTTCTCCGAGCGTGATATCGACCGGCCCGACAGCGACCAGGCCCTGGCCGACGTGCTGCGGGACCAGCCGCGGGTCTACGTGCCGAGCCTGCGCCTGTCGGCGGTGGACGATGCGAGGGGCGTTCTGCTGTCGGAGTTCGGCCCGCCGATGGGCGCGCGCCGCACGGCCGCCGCCGGCGACGATGTCCGCGCCATGCTGCTGCCGCCGCTGGTGCTGCCACCCGAATCCTGGCGCACCGGGCTGATCAACTTCGACGAGGAGTCCGACGGCGTCGGCCGCCGCTACCTGCTGCGCATGGACGTGCGGGGCTGGGAGTTTCCCTCGCTGCCGGCGCGCGTCGCCACGGACCTCGGCTGGCAGGTCCCGCAGCAGGAATCCCTGTTGCTGCACTGGCGTGGTGAGCCGGGCAAGGGCTATCGCCACGTCTCCTTCGCGGACCTGCACGCCGACCTGATCCGCCGCGAGCGGCAGCGGCCCGCCGACGAGTTCCGCGGCCGCATCGTCATCATCGGCTCCGCCGCGTCGATGCTGCACGACCTGCGCGTGACGCCGCTGGCCAACCGCTATCCGGGCGTGGAAATCCTGGCCACTGCGCTCGACAACCTCAAGCACGGCCGCTCCATGCAGCGCCCGCCGGGCTGGGCGGCGCCGGTACTGGCGTTGCTGCTGGTCGCCTTGCTGTGGTTGGCCTTCCATCGACGCGGCCACGCGCTGGCCATCGGTGTCGCACTTGCCGCCATCAGCGCGGCACTGTTGGCGGCGGCCTGGGCGGCGGTGCCGCGGCTGTGGCTGCTGCCGGTGCTGCTGCCGCTGGGTTTCGGCTGGGCCTTCTACTTCACCGCGGCGCTGCTGGAATACCTGCGTGAGCGTCGTGCACGGCGCCAGGCAGTACAGATGTTCGGGCGCTTCCTCAACCCGGTGGTGGTCAACAAGCTGATGGAGCGCGGCGAGACGGTGGAGTCGCTGTCCGGCAAGCATCACCAGCTCAGCGTGTTGTTCTCCGACATCCGCGGTTTCACCTCGCTGTCGGAGACACGGCCGCCGCAGGAGATCGTGGAGTTGCTCAACCGCTACTTCAGCAAACAGGTGGCGATCGTGTTCAGGCACGGCGGCACGCTCGACAAGTTCATCGGCGACTGCATCATGGCCTTCTGGGGCGCGCCGATCCCGGACGAGCAGCACGCGCAGCGTGCCGTGGCCTGCGCCCTGGACATGCAGCGTGCCTTGCTGGAGTTCCGCGAGGAGCTGGGCGCGGCGGCGTCCGACTTCGACGTGGGCATCGGCATCCACTCGGGGCCGGCGGTGGTGGGTTTCATCGGCGCCGAGCAGAAGCTGGAGTACACCGCCATCGGCGATACCGTGAACCTGGCCAGCCGCGTGGAAGGCCTGACCAAGGGTGTGGCGCGCATCCTGGTGTCCAGCGACACCATGGCGGCATGCGGGACGCAGTTCCGGTTTGCGTCACGGGGTTCGTTTAAGGTGAAGGGCAGGGCGCAGGAAGTGGAGCTGTACGAACCTGCGCACGGACCTGCAACGGAACCCGGGAAGGGGGAAATCTCATGAAGCGATGGATTGCGACGATGCTGCTGGCCTGTGCTGGCGGCGCAGGAGCCGCGGAGAGCGGCGTGCTGGCCAAGGCCGGCGAACTCAAGCAGGAGCCCTTTGCCGACGCTGCCGCCGTGGTGGAGCTGCCGGCGGCGGCCCCGGTGGAGGTTCTGGCGCGCCAGGGTGCCTGGATGAAGGTCAGCTCCGGCGGCCAGACCGGCTGGGTGCGGCTGTTGTCGGTGCGCCTCACCGGCGCGCCCGCGCGGGCCGGTGAGTCCGGCCTGGCCAAGGCGGCGAACGTGGCGCTGAGCGGCTCCAGCGGCACCGCCGTGGCTACCGGCGTGCGCGGGCTCGACAAGGAGCAGATCGCCAACGCCGCGCCCAACCCGGTGGAGGCGGCCAAGCTCGAAGGCTACGTGGCGACCGACGCCAAGGCGCGCAGCTTTGCGCAGGCCGGGCCGCTGGCCGAACAGTCCGTTCCTTACCTGCAGTGAGGGCCGCGATCATGAAGAACATCGCATGCATGATCGCTGGCCTGCTGCTGGCGGCACCGGCCATCGCCGCCGACTGGGGTAGCCTGCTCAACAAGGCGCAGGATGCCGTCAACAACTACGGCGACGATGCCGCCGGCGTGGTCACCACCAAGAGCGTGGATGAGGAGCGCGACATCGGCCGCCAATGGGCCGAGACGCTGCTCGGCGCCGCGCCGCTGTGGAACAACGACCGCGCGCAGCGCTACGTCAACGAGGTGGGCCTGTGGCTGGCGCTGCACAGCGAGCGCCCGAACCTGGCCTGGCGCTTCGGCGTGCTGGACTCACCCAACGTCAACGCCTTTGCCACGCCCGGCGGCTACGTCTTCGTCACCCGCGGCCTGCTGGCGCGCATGCGCAGCGAGGCCGAGCTGGCCGGTGTGCTGGCGCACGAGATCGCCCATGTGGTGGAGAAGCATCACCTCGACGCCGTGCGCAAGGCGCAGGGCATGAGCCTGGGCGGCAAGCTGCTCAAGCAGTTCGCCATCAAGGACAAGGGCAACGAGCAGGTCAACGAGCGCCTGCTCGGTGGTGTCAAGGAAGTACTGAATCGCGGCCTCGACAAGGGCGACGAGTACGAGGCCGATCGCATGGGCGTGGTGATCGCCGCGCGTGCCGGCTACGACCCCTATGGCCTGCCCGCCGTATTGCAGACCCTGCAAGCGATGAGCGCGCAGGATTCAACGCTGTCATTGATGTTTGCCACGCACCCGGCGCCGGAGGCCAGGCTGGACGCGCTGGACAAGGCCATGGGCGCGTCGCTCGATGCCTATGCCACGCAGCCGCAGCTGCAGGCGAGGTTCCAGAAATCGGTAGGAAGGCCTTGAACGCGAAGTCCCTGAAGAATGTAGATCCAGCCGTAAAGACGGAAAGCCCGCTCGACGTGCGCCTGCGCGGGGAGCTGGACAGGCTGCGTGCCCGCGCGCTGTATCGCACGCGCCGCGTGATCGAGGGTGCGCACGGCGTGCGCATCACGGTCAACGGCCGCGAGTGCCTGAATTTCTGCAGCAACGACTACCTGGGCCTGGCCGCCGATCCGCGCCTGGCCGCGGCTGCCAAGGCGGCGCTCGATGCCGGTGGCACCGGCAGCGGTGCCGCGGCGCTGATCTCGGGCTACAACCGCGAGCACCAGGCGCTGGAGGAGGAGCTGGCGGATTTCCTCGGCCGCCCCCGCGCGCTGCTGTTTTCCTCCGGCTGGGCCGCGAACCTCGGCGTGATCCGCGCGCTGGCCGGGCGCAAGGACTCGATCATCGCCGACGAGCTCAACCACGCCTCGCTGATCGACGGCGGCCGCCTCAGCGGTGCGCAGTACCTGCGCGCCAACCATGCCGACCTCAATGCCTGGGCCGTGGCGCTGGCCGCCGCCGACGGCGAGCAGCGCCTGGCGGTGACGGATTCGGTGTTCAGCATGGACGGCGACATCGCGCCGCTGCCGCAGCTGGCCGAGCTCTGCGCCACCCGCGACGCCACGTTGATGGTCGACGACGCCCATGGACTGGGCGTGCTGGGGCCGAACGGCGAGGGTGCCGTGCAGGCCGCGGGCCTGGGCCTGGACGCGGTGCCGGTCTACGTCGCCACGCTGGGCAAGTCGCTGGGCTGCAGCGGCGCTTTCGTCGCCGGCTCCGAGGCGCTGATCGAATACCTGGTCCAGCGTGCGCGCACCTGGGTCTTCTCCACCGCGCCGCCGCCAGCCATCGCCGCCGCCGCGCGCCGCGCGCTGCGCATCGTCCGCGACGAGCCGCAGCACCGCGAGCAACTGCTCGCCAACGTGCGCCGCTTCCGCGCCGGCGCGCGCCAGCTCGGCATCCCGCTGTCGGCGTCCGAGACGCCGATCCAGCCGCTGCTGCTGGGCCAGGAGCAGCGCGCGCTGGACCTGTCGCAGGCCCTGTTCGACCGCGGCTACTGGGTGGCGGCGATCCGTCCGCCGACCGTGCCCCACGGCACCTCGCGCCTGCGCATCACCTTCTCCGCCGCGCATACGGCCGAGCAGATCGATGGCCTGCTGGAAGGATTGGCGGCGGGGCTGAAGTGAATCGTTCTAGGCACCCGGCACCTTGCGGCTACTGCGCCTCTTGCTCCCTCTCCCGCTGGCGGGAGAGGGCGGGGGTGAGGGTGGAGCCTTCAATCGATGGCGACGTGCGTAACCGCCATTGCACCACCCCGTCCCTTCTCCCGACAGCGGGAGAGGGAGTGCCTTGCTGAGTCGATTGCACATGCTTGCCTCCCACATCGACTCCAGCCGCGCCGCGCGCAACTTCAGTGCCGCCGCTGCCAGCTACGACCGCGCCGCGACGCTGCAGCAGCGCACGCGCGAGGTGCTGCTGGCGGAGCTGGCGGCGCGCGTCGAGGCGCCGCGTCGCCTGCTCGACCTGGGCTGCGGCACCGGCCTCGGCGCGCAACGCTTGCGCGCGCTGTACCCGCAGGCCGCCGTGCTGGCGCTGGACCGTGCGCCGGGCATGGTCCGCTGCGCGCGTGATGCGGGGCTCGACGCGCTGGTGGCGGATGCGCAGCGCCTGCCGCTCGTCGCGCAGGGCTGCGATGCGATCCTGTCGAACCTGGTCCTGCAGTGGTGCCCCGAGCCGGAGCGCGCGCTGGCCGAGGCGCAGCGGGTGCTGCGGCCGGGCGGCTGGTTGTGCCTGAGCCTGCCGGGCCCGGCGACGCTGCAGGAATTGCGCGAAGCCTGGCGCCAGGTGGACCAGGCCGAGCATGTGCACCGCTTCGCGCCAGCCTCCGCCTGGCTGGCGCGCGCCGAGTCGGCCGGCCTGGAACTGCTCAGCCTGCGTACGTCGCGGCTGCAGGAACGGCATGCGGACGTGTTCGCGCTGATGCGCAGCCTGCGCGAGACCGGCGTGGTCAATGCCAGCGCGCAACGCCGCCGCGGCCTGCTGGGACGTTCCGCCCTGGCGGCGCTGGAGCAGGCCTATGCTCCCTGGCGCGACCACGACAGCGTTATCGCCAGCTGGGAAATCCTCTACCTGGTGCTGAGGCGCCCGATCCCGCAATGACCGCTGCCCGTACCCTCTTCGTTACCGCCACCGACACCGGTGCCGGCAAGACGCTTGCCGCCTGTGGGCTGCTGCATGCCCTGCGTGCCCAGGGACGCCGCGCCTGCGGCTTCAAGCCGGTGGCCGCCGGCGGCATGGAGACACCCGAGGGTCTGCGCAACGAGGATGCGCTGGCCCTGCAGGAAGCCGGCGGCACCGACGAGCCCTATAGCCTGATCAACCCCTGCCTGCTGCGCGAGCCGGCGGCGCCCCACCTGGCGGCGGACATGGAAGGCCGGCGTATCCGCATGGCCGACCTCGACGTGGCGCACCGCGAGCTGGCCTCGCGCTACGAGACCCTGGTGGCCGAGGGCGCCGGCGGCTGGCAGGTGCCGCTGGACCAGGTCTGGACCCTGGGCAGCTGGGTGGCGGAGCGCGAGTGGCCGGTGATCCTGGTGGTGGGCATGCGCCTGGGCTGCCTCAATCACGCCCTGCTCAGCGCCGAATCCATCACCCGGCGCGCGAAGCTGGCCGGCTGGATCGCCAACGTGCTGCCGCCGCAGATGCCCTTGCTGGACGGCAACATCGAGACCCTGCGCCGCCGCTTCGCCGCGCCGCTGCTGGGGATCATTCCGGCGGGTGCCGACGCAGCAGCGGCCGGACGGGCCCTGGACCTGGCCCCGCTGGGCCGTTTCCTGGACCCGCCACCGCCTCCGGAGCCGGATGAAGACGGAGCGGAAGGCTAGGGCGCCCGCGCGGAGGTCGGCTGAAGGAGGCTTCAGGGACCGGCGAATCGCGCGAAAATGACTGTTCCGGATACCGAAATCGCCGCTGCGGCCTTTGCCGCTCCGATTGCGTTGCACTACAATTCCGCGGCTGGACACCGTTGGATGACTGCCCCGTCAACACCAGACTGGTTATCGGACCCAATGCCTCCCTGACCCCGCGTCAGGCGGTCGGGTTCGTGGCCCTGGTTTCTGTGCCGGGCCTGGGCATCGCGGGGGTGTTCGCCGCCCAGGGGTTCTGGCCCATTTTTCCGTTTGCGGGTCTGGAGTTATCGGCGCTTGGGGCGGCCCTGTGGGTTTCCCTGAGGCGTAACCGATACCGCGAGGTGCTCCGCTTTGAAGACGGGCAGCTGGTGGTGGAGTGCGGCGAACTCGGCGGCGAGGTGAGGCGGTTGTTGGCCTGGCCGAGGACGTGGACGCAGGTGGTCCTGGAGCGGGGCCGGCGCGGAAACGATCCGCAGCGGTTGTTGCTGATGTATGCGGGGCGGAGGGTCGAGATCGGCCACTGTCTCACCGATGACGAGCGCGCAGCGTTGCGCGGGCGCATCAAGGAATTGCTGAGGCCCGTGGTGCCGGAAGGCGCAGCGGGTGCAGTCGGTAGGGGGCCGGAGCCCCCCACCCAAGACTTATGTTCGGGAGAGTAAGGCGATGAAGATGGGACGGCTCGCGCGTATCGCAGCAGGTACCTCACTGGCTCTGGCGGCGTTTGTCGCGCAGGCCTACACGGAAACGAGCGGCGGCTACAACCTGCCGACCGGCGTCACTGACCTGAGCAAGGAGGTGCACAGCCTCCACATGCTGATCTTCTGGATCTGCGTGGCGATCGGCACCGTCGTCTTTGGTCTGATGATCTACTCGATCGTCAAGCACCGTAAGTCCAAGGGCCACAAGCCGG
Source organism: Pseudomonadota bacterium (assembly GCA_052035235.1). Classification (GTDB taxonomy): domain Bacteria; phylum Pseudomonadota; class Gammaproteobacteria; order Nevskiales; family Nevskiaceae; genus Solimonas_A. The sequence goes on from JBPOHT010000038.1 coordinate 50,003, forward strand.
CCGACTTCCACGAGTCCACCACGGTGGAAATCCTCTGGACCGCCGCGCCCTTCATCATCCTGATCGGCATGGCCATCCCGGCGGCCGGCACCCTGATCAAGATGGAAGACACCCGCAACGCCGACATGACGGTGAAGATCACCGGCTATCAGTGGAAGTGGGAATACGAATACCTGGGTGAAGGCGTGAAGTACTACTCCACCCTCACCGCCGAATCCAACGCCGCCCGCCAGCACGACGGCAACGGCCTGTTCAGCGGCGCTGCCTGGGCCAAGACCTTCAGCAAGGCCGAGCTCGAGAAGCTCAAGAACGTCGACGGCGGTAATTACCTGGTCAACGTCGACAAGGAACTGGTCCTGCCGGTCGGCAAGAAGGTCCGCTTCCTGATCACCTCCAACGACGTCATCCACGCCTGGTGGGTGCCCGAGATCGCGGTGAAGAAGGACGCCATCCCGGGCTACGTCAACGAGACCTGGGCCAAGATCAACACCCCGGGCGTCTACCGCGGCGTCTGCGCCGAGCTCTGCGGCCGTGACCATGGCTTCATGCCGATCGTGGTCCGCGCCCTGCCGGAAGCCGAGTACAACGCCTGGCTGGCCAAGCAGAAGGGTGGCGAGCCCGCCGCTGCCGTTGCTGCTCCGGTCGCGGCCCCGATTGAAGTGGCGGCCGCTCCGGCGACCATCGCCACCGACGCTGCCCCGGCTGCCGCCCCGGTCGAGGTCGCCGCTGCACCTGCCGCCGCTCCCGCCGCCCCGGCCGCCGCCAAGGACCTGTCCAAGGACGAGCTGATGAAGAAGGGTGAGCAGGTCTACACCGCCAACTGCTCGGCCTGCCACCAGCCCACCGGCAAGGGCCTGCCGCCGAACTTCCCCTCGCTGGTCGGCAGCAAGGTGGTCAAGGGCGCCGCCGCCGAACACATCAAGCAGACCCTGAACGGCAAGGGCATGATGCCCCCGTTCAAGCACCTGTCCGACCTCGACGTCGCGGCCGTGGTGACCTATCAGCGCAACTCGTGGGGCAACAGCAGCGGCGTGGTCCAGCCGGCTGCCGTCGCCGCCGCGCGCTAAGAAATTCAGGAGTAGAACATGGCTCATCACGACCACGCCCACGACGATCACGCTCACGACGAGCACCATGGTCCCGAGAAGGGAATCATGCGGTGGATCAAGACCACCAACCACAAGGACCTGGGTACGCTGTACCTGTTCTTCGCGTTCACCATGTTCTTCATCGGCGGCCTGATGTCGCTGGTGATCCGTGCCGAGCTGTTCCACCCCGGCCTGCAGTTCGTCGATCCTGAGTTCTTCAACCAGATGACGACGATGCACGCGCTGGTGATGATCTTCGGCGGCGTGATGCCGGCCTGGGTCGGCCTGGCCAACTGGATGGTGCCGATGATGATCGGCTGCTCCGACCTGGCGCTGCCGCGCATCAACAACTGGGGCTTCTGGATCCTGCCCTTCGCCTTCACCATGCTGCTGGGCACCCTGTTCATGGAAGGCGGCGCCCCCGCGGGCGGCTGGACCATGTATCCGCCGCTGGTGCTGCAGACCGGCAACGCCTTCCCGTTCCTGATCTTCGCCGTGCATCTCATGGGTATCTCGTCGATCACCGGCGCGATCAACGTGGCGGTGACGATCCTGAACATGCGCGCCCCGGGCATGAGCCTGCTCAAGATGCCGCTGTTCGTCTGGACCTGGCTGATCACCGCCTACCTGCTGATCGCGGTCATGCCGGTGCTCGCCGGCGCCGTGACCATGCTGCTGACCGACAAGTACTTCCTCACCAGCTTCTTCACGGCTTCTGGTGGCGGCGACCCGGTCATGTTCCAGCACATCTTCTGGTTCTTCGGCCACCCCGAGGTGTACATCCTGATCCTGCCGGCCTTCGGCATCGTCAGCACGATCATCCCGACCTTCGCCCGCAAGGCGCTGTTCGGCTATGACTCCATGGTGTACGCGGTGGCCTCCATCGCCTTCCTGTCGTTCATCGTGTGGGCTCACCACATGTTCACGGTGGGCATGCCGCTGGCCGGCGAGCTGTTCTTCATGTTCGCCACCATGCTGATCGCCGTGCCTACGGGCGTGAAGGTGTTCAACTGGGTCGCCACCATGTGGAAGGGCTCGATGACCTTCGAGAGCCCGATGCTGTTCGCCCTGGCCTTCGTGTTCCTGTTCACCATCGGCGGTTTCTCGGGCCTGATGCTCGCCATCACCCCGGTGGACTTCCAGTATCACGACACCTACTTCGTCGTCGCCCACTTCCACTACGTGCTGGTGCCGGGTGCGGTGTTCGCGATCCTGGCCGGCGTGTACTACTGGATCCCGAAGTGGACCGGCCGCATGTACAGCGAGAAGTGGGGCAAGATTCACTTCTGGCTCTCGGCCATCTTCATCAACATCACGTTCTTCCCGCAGCACTTCGCAGGCCTCGCCGGCATGCAGCGCCGCGTGCCGGACTACGCCGTGCAGTTCGTCGACTGGAACGTCTGGTCCACCATCGGCGCTTTCGGCTTCTTCCTCGCCCAGTTCATCTTCATCTTCAACATGCTCGCCTGCTGCTACGGCTGGTTCGGCCGCAAGCAGGGCCTGCCCGACCGCGTCTGGGAAGGCGCGCATGGCCTGGAATGGACGGTGCCGTCGCCGGCTCCGTACCACACCTTTGAAGTGCCGCCGGTCATTTCCGACAACGAAGTGACGGCCGCGCACGACAGCGTCGACGCGCTCGACAAGCACAAGCTGAGCTGAGATCCATGAGCAGCGTCGACCTTCGCGCCCGGGCGCGCCGCAACAAGATCCTGGGGGTCGTGCACCTCCTGCTTGCGCTCGGCATCGTGGCGGGCTTCGTCATCGCGCAGAGCCACCGCTGATGGACACCGGCGCGCGGCGCAGCACCTTCAAGTTCGTGCTCGTCGTCGTCGGCATGTTCGGCTTCGGGTTTGCGCTGGTGCCGATGTACAACGCGCTCTGCGATGCGATCGGCCTGAACGGCAAGGTCAAGATGCAGGCGTCGGTGGCGGAGCCGGTGCAGGTGGATACCAGCCGGACGGTGACGGTGCAGTTCGTCACCACCGTCAACGGCGGGCGTACCTGGGAGTTCCGTGCCGAGGAGGCCAGCGTCAAGGTCCACCCCGGCGAGATGCGTGCGGTGAATTTCTACGCTCGCAACACCGAGGGACGCGACCTGATCGCGCAGGCCGTGCCCAACGTCGCTCCGATGCAGGCGGCCCGGCACATGCGCAAGACGGACTGCTTCTGCTTCAACCAGCAGCCGTTCGCGGCCGGCGAGGAGAAGCACATGCCGGTGGTGTTCATGCTGGACCCCGCCCTGCCGAAGGACGTGGATACCGTCACGCTGTCGTATACGTTTTTTGAAGTGGAGCAGGTGGCCCACCAGGGCGCGCCGGCACAACCGAAGATTTGAGACACAGAGGAACAGTCATGGCCGACCACGCCACTCCGAATCCCGACCGTTATTTCGTACCCGCACCCAGCGCCTGGCCGTTCGCGCTGACGGTGGCGCTGGTTGCGATCCTGGCCGGCGTCTCCGGCTACCTGGAGGACAAGCACATCGGCCCGGTGCCGATCTACGCCGGCGCCGTGCTGATGTTCTACATCCTGTTCCGCTGGTTCCGCGGCGTGGCCCTGGAGAGCGAAGGCGGCTTCTACGGCGCCCAGGTCGATCGCACCTACCGCTGGAGCATGGCCTGGTTCATCTTTTCCGAGGTGATGTTCTTCGGCGCGTTCTTCGGCGCGCTGTACTACGCCCGTCACCTGTCGCTGCCCTGGCTGGGCGGTGAAGGCAGCAAGATCGAAACCAACCTGCAGCTGTGGCCCGGGTTCGAGAACGGCTGGCCCACCAACGGCCCGGCCAAGCTCAACGGCGACTTCGACACCATCCCGGCGTTCGACGTGCCTTTCATCAACACCCTGCTGCTGCTGACCTCGGGCGTGACGCTGACCCTGGCGCATCACGCGCTGAAGGCCAACAAGCGCACCGCCACGATCCTGTGGATGTGGGCGACGGTGGCCCTGGGCTGCGCGTTCCTGTTCTTCCAGGTCGAGGAGTACATGCATGCCTACGGCGACCTGAACCTGAAGATGGCCTCGGGCATCTACGGCTCCACCTTCTTCATGCTCACCGGCTTCCACGGCATGCACGTGACGCTCGGCACCCTGATGCTGCTGATCATCACGCTGCGCCTGATGTCCGGGCACTTCAAGCCGGACTCCCACTTCGGCTTCGAAGGCGTGGCCTGGTACTGGCACTTCGTGGACGTGGTCTGGATCGGCCTGTTCATCGTGGTGTACTGGCTCTAACCCGGCCTGCAACAAAAAAAGGGCGGCCATCCGGCCGCCCTTTTTGCTTTACCGCTCTACCGCTTTTACGGCGCCGCTTCGACGCTGGCCGGGCGGCCCTGGTAGATGCCATGGGGCTTGAGCCAGCCCATGGCGTAGCTGAGGACCAGGAACAGGATCAGCGTGACCGACAGGGCCACGCGCAGCTTCAGGCTGTTGAGCATGCGGCGACGGTTGCCGGGGTCCTTCACCAGGAAGGTGCCGCCGGCGATCAGGGAGCCGATGATGGCCAGCAGCAGGACGACGACGATGGTTTTGACGATCATGGGCAGGACATCCGGAGGCAGGGAAGCGGCAGCGCAGGGAACGCGCACGGCCGTCGGCCTGTCATCTTACCGGGCCGCCATCGTCCCCGCCTGCCGCCTCCTGCCATGAACTACACATTCCGACCGCCCTGGTGGGCCTGGCTGGCCACCGCCGCCCTCAGCGCCCTGATGATCAACCTGGGCCTCTGGCAGTACCACCGCGGCCAGGCCAAGGAGGGGCTGATGCAGGCTTACGCCGATGCGTCGGTGGCCGCAGCCTCGCCCTTCGATCCGGCCGAGCCTCCGCATGCCGAGGCGATGCTGCGGCGCTCGCTGGCCGGCCAGTACCTGGACGCGCGCCAGCTGCTGCTGGACAACCAGGGCTCCAAGCGCCGGGCCGGCTACCATGCCTGGGCAGCGCTGCGCCTGGCCGACGGCAGCCTGGTGATGGTGGACCGCGGCTGGGTGCCGGGCAATCCGGACCGCAGCAAACTGCCGGCGCTGGAGATCCCCGCCGGCACGGTGCAGATCGAGGGCTTCTGGCGGCCACTGCCGCGCCCGGGCCTGCGCGTGGCGAGCGATAATTGCGACGAGCGGCCGTTCCCGCGCGTGGTGCAGTACCCCACGCTGGAGGACCTGGCCTGCCTCTATCCCGGCGAGCGCGTGGCGCCTGGCCTGCTGCTGCTGGCGCCCGAGGCGCCGGGTGGCTATGAACGCGAATGGAATATCGGCGTCGAAGTGCCGCCGCAAAAGCACTACGGTTATGCCCTGCAGTGGTTCGCCTTTACCGCGACCCTGCTGGTCCTCTTCATCAGGCTCAATCTGAAGCGTCGATCATGAATCCCACCGAGCACCCCGTTGGCCGCGGCCGCGGCCAGTTCCTGCTGCTGGCCACGCTGTTCTTCGCGCCGCTGCTGCTGGCCATCGTGTTCTATTTCTTTGCCCCGGCCTGGCAGCCGACGCACAAGACCAACTATGGCCAGTTGATCAACCCGGCGCGGCCGCTGCCGGCGCTGCAGTTGCTGGACCATGAGGGCAAGCCGCAGGACCGCGAGGCCCTGCGCGGCAGGTGGAGCTTTGTCTACCTGGCCGGCGCCGGCTGCGAGACCGCTTGCCTGCAGAAGCTCTACCAGATCCGCCAGATCCGCGCCCTGCTCAACGAGAAACGCCTGCGTGTGCAGCGTGTGTATCTCGCGCCCGACATGGCCGGCTTGAAGGCAGGCGAAGCGGAGCTGAAGAAGGAGCACCCGGACCTGGTGTTCCTGGCCGCCAGCGGCCAGGGCGAAGACCTGTCCCGCTTCCTGGAGGCCAAGGACCCGCAAGCCCTGTACCTGATCGACCCGCTGGGCAACTGGCTGATGGTCTACCCGGGCAATGCGGAGTCCCCGGGCATCCTGAAGGACATCAAGAAGTTGCTGCGGCTGTCGCAGATTGGGTGATCCGCCGCGCTTTGGCGATGACTCGATGTCATCGCCAAAGCGGGTCACGGGCGGCCAGGGATGGCCGCCCAGGGGCCAAATCCGGAGGTGAAGTCCCGCCACGGATGGCCCCTTGGGTCTTCTCCTCCGGTCAGGGGGAGAGGAAAAGAAGGCGTGGGACGAAATGCCCAGCCGACCCCCACGACCCAATCCTGTAAAATCCGCCCCCCGAACCCGTCCCTCGGTGCCGTCCGGCCGAGTCACTAGCCTGCCGCCATGTCCTGGTTCCGCCGCATCAATTTCCTCGCCATCTGCCTGTGCTTCGGCGTCGTCGTGCTCGGAGCCTTCGTGCGCCTGTCGCATGCCGGCCTGGGTTGTCCGGACTGGCCGGGCTGCTACGGCCACATCGGTGTGCCGCTGGAGGCCCATGACGTGGCCAAGGCGGAGCAGAACTTCCCGCAGCGTCCGGTAGAGGCCCACAAGGCCTGGAAGGAGATGATCCACCGCTACTTCGCCTCGACGTTGGGCCTGCTGATCGTGGCGCTGGCGTTCATGAGCCTGAAGCTGCGCAAGCAGGGGGCGCCGGGCCTGCTGCCCTGGGCGCTGGTGGCCCTGGTGATCTTCCAGGGCTTGCTCGGCATGTGGACCGTGACCGAGCTGCTCAAGCCGCTGATCGTGACCGCCCATCTCATCGGCGGCATGAGTACGCTGTCGCTGCTGGTCTGGCTGTGGCTGGCCAGCGGCCGCCCCGACACGGCCACGGCCGAGCCCGCCCGCCACCGCTCCGAGCGCCAGTTGGCCATCGAGCTGCAGCGCAGCCCGATCCAGGAAGGCCCCAAGCCCCTGCCGCTGCCGCCGTCGAAGCTGCGCCGCTACGCGCTGGGCGCGCTGCTGCTGGTCTGCCTGCAGATCTTCCTGGGCGGCTGGACCAGCACCAACTACTCGGCCCTGGCCTGCCCGGACCTGCCGACCTGCCACGGCCAATGGCTGCCGGAACTGGACGTGCCGACCGCCTTCACGCTGTGGCATGGCCTGGGGATCGACTACGAGCACGGCATCCTCGACGCTCGCGCTCGCGTGACGATCCACTTCTTCCATCGCGTGGGCGCGGTCGCCGTCACCGTGGCGCTGCTGCTGCTGGGCTGGTTCCTGTGGCGCCGCGGCGAGTTCCCGATCTGGCGCGGCTTTGGCGTGGCGGTGGTGGCGGCGCTGGCGCTACAGGTGTCCATCGGCCTGTCCATCGTCAAGCTGCAGCTGCCGCTGGGCCTGGCCACGGCGCACAATGCCGGGGCGGCGATCCTCCTGCTGACCCTGGTCAGCCTCAATTTCTTCGCCTGGAAGGCCCGTCGCTAGCATGGCAGCCACGATGGAACAGACCCTGAGCCTGCGCGCACGGCTCAACGAGTATTACGAGCTGACCAAGCCGCGTGTGGTCATGCTGATCGTGTTCACCGCGATCGTCGGCATGTTCCTGGCCGTGCCCGGCCTGCCGCCCTGGGGCGGCTTCCTCTGGGGCACCCTCGGCATCGCCCTGCAGGCGGCCTCGGCGGCGGCGGTGAACCAGATCATCGACCGCAACATTGACGCGCGCATGGCCCGCACCTGTGGCCGCCCGCTGGTCACCGGCGCGCTGACCATGACCGAGTCCATCGCCTTCGCCACCGCGCTGGGCATTGGCGGCTTCGTGCTGCTGTGGTTCCTGGTCAACCCGCTGACCGCCGTGCTGACCCAGTTCACGTTGATCGGCTACGCCGGCATCTACACGCTGTACCTCAAGCGCGCCACGCCGCAGAACATCGTGATCGGCGGCGCTGCCGGCGCGGCTCCCCCGGTGCTGGGCTGGGTGGCGGTGACCGGCGAGGTGCACCCGCATTCCCTGATCCTGTTCCTGATCATCTTCATCTGGACGCCGCCGCACTTCTGGGCGCTGGCCATCGAGCGGCACAAGGAATACGCCGCCGCCGATATCCCGATGCTGCCGGTGACCCACGGCCTGGAGTTCACCCGCACCCAGGTGCTGCTCTACACCGTGCTGCTGACGGCGGTGACGGTGCTGCCCTTCGCGGTGGGCATGTCGGGCTGGCTGTACCTGGTCGGCACCCTGATCCTGGACGGCCTGTTCCTGTACTACGCCTTCCGGCTCAAGTACGCGCCGATCCCGGGCCTGCCGATGAAGACCTTCGGGTATTCGATCGTCTACCTGATGGCGATCTTCACCCTGCTGCTGGTGGACCACTACCTGCCCCGAGCGGCGGTCTGAGCCGGTCCGGGGCTGTCCCAGGGCCCTGCCGGGCAGGCAATATGCCCGTCTCAGGCATGGCGGCCTGCGCCGGCAGGCGCTGAAGCCTCATGAACGGCCATTCTCTGGTGGATTTCCCGACAGCGGCCGCACCCCGCATCCGCCTTTGGTCTGAGGGCGTAATAGGCGTCGAGGGTGTATAGATATTTCGGTCCTATAGATATTTCATACGTCGGGAGCAAACCGACTGCGGGTTGCGGATATTTGCCAATGGTCGGAACTTGACCAGTGGGCTAAACTGACCCCGATACGGAATAACCTTAGGCCGCAATCGACGGCTTGCCAGCAAACTTGTAGGGAGATTCAGATATGTTCGAGCGATTCCGCGGAGCCGGTACGGTCCTGGCCGGTTCCCTTGCCCTGTTGCTGGCCGCTTGCGGCGGGGGCGGTGGCGGCGGTGGTAGCGGTGGTGGTGGTGGCGGTGACGGTGCGGCCAAGTCCTGCTCCGAGAGTTTCAGCGCCGACAAGGCCGCGGCCGATGCCGGCGCCTGCCAGCCGACCTACAACGCCCAGTGCGACTCGCTGAACCTCCGCGTGCCGATCAACGCAGGCAGTCCGACGGCTTGCACCAAGGATGGCGCGGACGGCGGCGTCACCTACCAGGACCTGACGGTCGGCAGCACCAACTACGTGCTGGTCACTCCGCCCACCGGCGGCAAGAAGGGCCTGTACATCGCCCTGCACTGGCGCAGCGGCAACGGCGCCACCATGATCAACAACATGCGCCTGTCGGAGCTGGCCAAGGCCCGTGACATCACCATCGCGGCACCCACCGCCCCGAACGTGCTGTTGGGCGCCGGCGGTGTCGGCTTCGTTCGCGAGTGGGACTTCGCTGGTGCGGCGGATGCGATTTCCGCGGTCATCAATGACGCGAAGATCCAGGCAAAGTTGGACGCCAACGTGTCGGTCGTGGTCGCGGGCGTTTCGTCCGGCGCGGCCGGTGCCACCCGTTTCCTCTGCGAGCGTGGCAACGAGATGAGCGGCATCCTGCTGGTGGCCTCCGGCACGATCAGCTCCGAGTCGACGGCGGGCTGCCTCTCCGCAGCGGCGGCCTCCAAGGCCGATGTTGGCGCCAAGGCGGCGGTCTCGACCCCGGTGGTGCTGGTGGAAGGCGTAGACGACCCGGCCTATGACACCACCGTGGCACGCTACGGCCAGTTCAAGACCATCAACGGCTGCAGCGCCGCGGCGGCAGCCAACAAGACCGTTGCGCTGAACGACCAGGTCGATATCGCCTACAACACCACCTGCAGCTCCACCGATGGTGCGGCCCTGGTGACGGTCAAGGACAGCGGCCACAACTGGCCGGGGATGGATCGCCCGATCCCGCCCAACCCGCTGACCGATGCGTTGTCGCTGCTGGGCACCAGCACCGCGATGAGCATCTTCGGCAAGGTCTCGTTCTCCTTCGACGCGACCCTCCAGGGCTACGACCTGGTGCGTTCGCTGGATTGATGCATCGAGAGGCACAAAAAAACCGCGGCCTCGTGCCGCGGTTTTTTTTGGGCTTGCGCAATGCTGGCGCTGGGTCCGGGAGCCCTGCGCCTTGCTGGCTCAGCGCTTGGGCTTGAGCATGGTGCCGCTGCACTCCGGGGCCCCGCAGCGGCAGGCCCAGAGGGCCTTCATCTTCGCGGTCTGGCGTACCGGCAGGCGGATGCCGTAGTCGTAGGTCAGCTCCTCGCCCGGCGCGATCTCGCGCAGGGTTTCGATCAGGATGCGGTCCTTCCTCGGGTTGCCGTCGGCGCTTTCTTCCCACACGGCCTGGCAGTTGGGGGCGCAGCTGTGATTGAGCCAGCGCGCCTCGTTGCCCTCGACATTGGCGTCGATGATGTAGCGCTCGTTGAGCGTGAACAGGAAGGTGTGGCCGGTATCGACGCCGCCTTCATAGAGGCGGTCTGCCTGCGTATGTGTCCTCAGGCGGCCTTGGTACTCGATGAGTTCGACGCCGGGGCCCAGCTTGCGAGCGGCGAAGACGCCATTGCCATGGATGGAGGAGCGACGCGTGACGATCTTGCGGGACATGCGGTCGTAAAGGTGTGGGGACTCGGCGGATTCTCCGCATGTAGCGTGCCAGTGCGATGACGGGCCGCCTGCGGGCTGCGCATTGTGGGCAAGTCCCGGGCCGGCGTCACCTCCAGGGTCGCGTTCATGGAAGGTTCAGTGGGCCAGCACCATCCTGCGCTCACCGCTTGATTGCGGAACGGCGGCCCATAAGAGGCCGGACGTCAGCCCCGATGACAGGAGTCACGAACCATGAAAGCACTCACCCGAACCCGCCTGCTGATCGCTGCCGGTGCCCTGGCGGCACTGCCCGGCCTGGCCGCAGCCCACAACTACACCTACGTGGAAGGCGGTTTCCTGAACCGTGACTTCGGCGCCGACGACGAGTCCGGCTTCCGCATCGCCGGTTCCGGTGACATCCACAAGAACATTGCCCTGATCGGCGAGTACGCCGACACCGGCGACCTCGAGCAGATCAGCGCTGGTGCCCTGTTCCACACTCCGCTGAACAAGGCCGTGGATTTCACCGCCGGTGCCACCTACGAGCACATCGATTTCGGACCGGGTGACGACAATGGCTTCGGCCTGCGTACGGGCCTGCGCTGGCAGAACGCCGACGGGCGCCTGGAGCTGGCCCCGGAGATCCGCTACGTCGACTTCGGCAGTGACGACGACACCTCGCTGCGCCTCGCCGGCCTCTACGGCCTGACGCCGCAGCTGGACCTGGTGGCGGCCGTGCAGGGCGCCGGCGATGACGACCGCATCGAAGCGGGCCTGCGCTACAACTTCGGCCCGCGCCTGACCGGCCGCTAAGACTGGCCTGATGGCAAAAGGCGGCGCCCTTCGGGGCGCCGTTTTTTTGTGCCCGCCGGCCGAGGCTGTGCCGCCTTCGGCGGACAGGCCTGTAGGACTTTTTCGCACGGCTCCATTGCGGGGTGGCGGGTATGCTCCGGGCGGGGTACTGGGCTGGGGAGCCCGTTCCAGAGCTAGACCATGGAGAGTCTGAAGAATGAAAAGAAAAATGATCCTCGGCGCGTTGGCATTGCTGGCCATGACCGGTGCGGCACAGGCGCAACAGGCAACCAACCCGCAACCGATCCGTGGCCTGGTGAGCCAGCTGATTCCCGATCAGTACATCGTTGAACTGGCGCCTGCAGCGGCCCGCAGCGGTCCGCTGGCCCAGGTCGTCCAGGGCGTGGTGGGCAGTGTTGGCGGTGGCGAGGTCCGACAGGTCTACACCCATGCCCTGAAGGGCTTCAGCGTACGCCTGCCGCCCGCGGCAGCCGAGGCCCTGGCGCGCAACCCGCGGGTGCTGCGCATCGAGCAGGACCGCACGCTGTTCCTCACCGAGACGCAGTTCAGCCCGCCGTCCTACGGCCTGGATCGCATCGACCAGGTGAACCTGCCGCTGGATGGCCAGTACAGCTATCCCGCCAATGCCGGGCAGAACGTGCATGTCTACGTGATCGACACCGGTCTCAATGCCGCGCACACGGACTTTGCCAACCGCATCGGCACTGGCCGCAACTTCGCCGCCAACGGCAACGAGGGCCTGCTGTGCACGCTGCTCGGGCTGGGCTGCCCGGCGACCGATCCGGTCAACACCACGGACTGCAACGGTCACGGCACGCACGTGGCGGGCACCGCCGTGGGCAGCAGCTTCGGCGTGGCCAAGCGCGCTACGCTGCACCCGGTGCGCGTGTTCGGCTGCGGCCGCAGCACGGCGACCTCGACGATCATCGCGGGCGTGGATTGGGTGACGGCCAACCGCCAGTTGCCGGCAGTGGTCAACATGTCGCTGGGCGGCGGCGCCTCCGACCTGCTCGATACCGCGGTCAACAACCTGATCGACGCCGGGGTGACGGTGGTCGTCGCCGCGGGCAACGAAACCGTCAATGCCTGCAATGGCTCGCCCAGCCGCGTGCCGCGTGCGATCACCATCGGCGCCACCACCAACACCGATGAGCGTGCCTCCTACTCGAACTTCGGCGCCTGCGTCGACCTGTTCGCGCCGGGCTCCAACATCGTGTCGGCGGCCTACAACAGCAATACCGGCTCCAGCAGCCTGAGCGGCACCTCCATGGCCAGCCCGCACGTGGCCGGCGCGGCGGCGCGCTATCTCACCGTGAACAGCGGCGCCAGCCCGGCGGCGGTGGATGCGGCGCTCAAGGCAGCGGCCAGCAGCGGCAAGGTGGGCAACCCGGGTAGCGGTTCGCCGAACCTGCTGCTGCGCCTCGATCCGTCCGCGTACTGAACGGCAGATCCTCCACTGGGCGGGCCCTGCGGGGCCCGCCTTCTTTTTTGCCCGCGATTCAGAAGACGCCGCAGGCCAGGCCGGCGCCCAGGGTCTGGCCCAGTTCGCGGCAGCGTGCCAGCGCGGCCTCGTCGGGTTCGCCCTGCACGACCAGGGCATCGGCCACGCGGGTCCAGCCGTAGCCGGTGGCGATGCGCTCCAGCGCCCGCACGGCCCCCGCGCCGTCATTGCCGGCCGACACGAACATGGCCCAGGGCAGGCCCAGGGTCTTGCCCTCGGCCGGGTAGTAGGTACGGTCCAGGAAGTCCTTCACCGCGCCGCTGAGATAGCCGAAGTTCTCCGGCGTGCCGATCAGCAGGCCGTCGGCCCACAGCAGGTCGTCCAGCCCGGCATCGAAGGCGCGCAGCACGCGCAGTTCGACTTCGTCCGCAAACTCCGCGGCACCCTCGCACACGGCCTCCATCAGGCGGGCGGTACGGCCGCTCTGGCTGTGGTAGACCAGCAGCAGGCGCTTCATTCGGCCAGCAGGATCTGGGCGCCGCGCCAGCGCTGGCCGGGCTCCAGATGCACGGGGGTGACGGTGGTGCCGGCTTCCACGCAGAGCATCCGGTGCCAGTCGTCTGGCTGCATGTCCGGCAGCGTCGCGGTGAGTGCGGCGGCGGGGTTCCAGACCACGCTATCGGTGAAGCCCTCCTGCTGGATGCGCAGGCGCCGCGCTGGCTCCTCCAGCAGCAGTTCGCCGGGCGCGTCGAAGTAGATGCGGTCGATCCATTCGCCCAGGATCAGCGGTTCCTCGTGCTGCACATGGTGCTCACGGTTGAGCACGGCATCCAGGTAGCGCCGGCCTTGCAGGCCGTGCAGGCGAACGTCGTGGATGTCGCCGACCTGCAGGTAGCTGTGCAGTGCGACGGTGAACTCGAAGGCCGAGGCGCCGGTGTTGGCTACCGACAGCGTCACCTGCAGGCGCTGGGCCTCGATGGCCAGGTCGAGCAGCAGCTCGAAGGGCTGCGGCCACAGGCCCAGGGTTGCGGTCGACTCACGCAGGCGCAGCAGGCATCGGGAGTCTTTGTGTTCCACTGTCTCCCAGGGCTGCACCCTCGCAAAGCCGTGCTTGGGCAGGGCGCCATGGCCCGAAAACTGGGGGAAGACCACCGGGATGCCGCCGCGCACCGAGACGTCATGGCGGTACTCCGCCGCGGCGCTCAGGAACAGGCGGCTGTTGTGTTCGCCGGCTGGCACCCAGGCCAGCACGTGCGCCCCATGGGGCAGCACCTCCAGTCGCGCGCCATCCGCCGCCTGCAGGACCAGGGGGCTGAAGACGTCGGCAGATGCGGCGGGAGAAGCTTGGCTCATGGGCAGGGTGGATGGTCCGGAGGGTCAATCCAAGCATAGCCTGCCCGTGACAGAATCCCCCATTCCCTTCAGAGGCGAGCCTGTTCCATGCCGCACGTCAGGGCCAATGGCCTGCAGATCTGCTACGAAACCTTCGGCAATCCGTCCAACCCGGCGCTGTTGCTGATCATGGGGCTGGGTGCCCAGCTGGTGCACTGGCCGGACGCCTTCTGCGAGGCGCTGGCGGCCGGTGGCTATCACGTGATCCGCTTCGACAACCGCGACATCGGCCTGTCGGAAAAACTCGACCACCTGGGCAAGCCCGACCTGCTGCGCAGCGGCCTGTTCTACACCCTGCGCCTGCCGCAGAAGTCCGGCTACCTGCTGGACGACATGGCCGAGGACGCGGTGGCGCTGCTTGATGCGCTGAAGATCAAGACTGCGCACGTGGTGGGCCTGTCCATGGGCGGCATGATCGCGCAGGTGCTCGGCTTCAAGCACGCCAGCCGCGTGCGCAGCCTGACCCTGATCATGACCAGCAGCGGCAACCCCTGGCTCAAGAAGCCCTCGCTGCGCATCCAGATGCGCATGATGTCCAAGCCCAAGGCGCGCGACCGCGAGAGCCTGCTGCAGTTCGGCATGAACACCTGGCGCATGATCGGCAGCCCGGGCTATCCCTCGCCCGAGCCGGAACTGCGCGAGTACGTGGCCCGCGCGCTGGACCGCAACGTCCACCCGCAGGGCCTAGCGCGGCAGATGGTGGCGATCATGGCGTCCGGCAGCCGCGTGAAGCAGCTGGGGCGCATCAAGGCGCCGACGCTGATCATCCACGGCGACAAGGACCCGCTGGTGCCGGTGCCGGCGGCGCGGGACCTGAAGAAGCACATTGCGGATGCGCAGCTCGAGATCATCCACGGCATGGGCCATGACCTGCCGCCGTCGCTGCTGCCCAAGCTGTCGCACCTGATCCTGCACCATGCCAAGCACGCCGAGCGCGCGCACGGACGCCGCGCGGCGTGATCGGCGAGGGCCTATCATCAATTCCCCGATCGCTGCGATGCCCCCGTATTTGCCGCCAGGCAAGGCGCGAGGAGGGCGCTTATCGGGAATAAGTAACCGACGAGTAACGCCGCATGGCGGCAAATACGGGGGCACCCGAAGGGCGGGACCATTTTGGCGCATGGCGGCGTCCCGCCCCGCTTATGTACGTTTAGTACACCGCGCGTGTCGGGACATAGCCCTGCGCCAAAATGGTCTCCGTCGCAGCGACCGGGGAATTGATGATAGGCCCTAACGACTCACGACGCCGCACCGTGATCGCCGTGGGCCTGGGCCAGTTGCTGGCCTGGGGCTCGAGCTACTACCTGCTGGCCACGCTGGCCCGGCCGATGGCGTCGGAGCTGGGCCTGGCCCCCGCCACCGTCTACCTGATGTTCTCCGCCGCGCTGCTGCTGGCGGCGGCGCTGGGGCCGCTGGTGGGCGGCCTGATCGACCGGCAGGGCGGCCGCCGCGTGCTGCTGGCCTCCAACCTGGTGTTTGCCACGGCGCACCTGACCATGGCGACCGCCCAGGGTCCGCTGCAGCTGGCCCTGGGCTGGCTGCTGCTCGGCGCGGCGATGCCCATGGGCCTCTACGACGCCGCCTTCTCCACACTGGTGAGCCTGTACCGCGGCGAGGCGCGCCGCTCCATCGTCGGCGTGACCCTGTTGGGGGGATTCTCCAGCACCGTGAGTTGGCCGCTGACGGCGGCGCTGGAGGCGCATTACGGCTGGCGCGTGGCCTGCGCCGTCTGGGCATTGGCGCACCTGAGCATCGGCCTGGGCATCCACGGCTGGCTGGTGCCGCAGGTGGCGCGGCCGCTGGAGATACACCGTGCCGAGGCACAGGCGCCCGTCGCGGGGCCGCCGGCACTGACCATGTGGATTCTGGCGGGTGCCTTCACCTGCTCGGGCCTGGTGTTCGCCGGCATGGCCACGCACCTGCCGCGCATCCTGGAGCGGATCGGCTGCACGCCCGCCATGGCCGTGGCGGCGGCATCCCTGTTCGGTGTCTCGCAGGTGGCGGGGCGCCTGGCCGAGGCCGGTTATCTCAACCGTTTCCACCCGCTGGTGGCGGCGCGCATCTCCATGTCGCTGCATCCCACGGGTGTCATGCTGGTCATGGCCTTCGGCGCGCCCTTCGCCGCGGTCTTCACGGTGCTGCACGGCATGGGTACCGGCCTGATGACGATCATCAAGGGCACCCTGCCGCTGGCGCTGTTCGGGCCGGCCGGCTTCGGGCGGCGCGCTGGTTGGCTGGAAGCCCCCTCGCGCGTGGCGCAGGCGGCAGCGCCACTGGCGTTCGGCATCGGGGTGGACCGGCTCGGCGGCCATGTGCTGTGGATCTCCGCCGGCATAGGCTTGACCGGATTGAGCGGGCTGCTGTGGCTGCGGCGCAGTGCCTCTGCAACGAAATACTGAGGAGCAAGACATGACCAAGAAGACCCATCCCCTGGCCGCCGTGCTGTTGGAAGCCCACGTGCAGTTCACGCTGGAGCAGCTGGAGGGCGACGAACTGAAGGGGGTGGTGGCCGAGCTGCTCGACGAGGGCCTGGCCGACGCCGCCAAGCTCAAGCTGTCCGAGGCGGTGACCCGCAAGCAGATCAAGGACACCGCCCACACCTACGCCGCCAACCTGGAGCTGGGCAGCGGCATCCCCGAGCTGGTGGGCGAGATCGCGCGCGTCATCCACGCCCATCCGGCGCTGGACGACACCCGCCTGGGCGACCTGATGAGCGACCGCCAGTTCGAGGAGTTCACCGACCTGGTGCTGGAGCAGAAGTCGGCGCGCGAGGCCATCGTGCGCGGCGTGGTGGCCAGCCCGCTGTACGGCCGCATCGCCTCCGAGCTGCTGCTCAGCGGCATCCGCGGCTACCTGTCGCAGAGCTCGCTGGGCGAGAACATCCCCGGCGCGCGCTCGATGATGAAACTGGGCAAGGCCGTGCTGAGCCGCGCCGCCTCCGTCTCCGGCCTGGACGAGACGGTGGAGGAGGGCCTGCGCCGCTACATCGCCAAGAGCGTCGGCAGTGCCTCGCAGCGTGCCGTGGAGATGCTGCTGGACGAGGAGGGCGACGAGATCCTGCGCGACGCCTCGCTGCGCGCCTGGAAGGAGCTCAAGAACCTGCGCCTGGGTGAGCTGCGCCGCCACATCGACGAGCGCACGCTGGAAGAAATTTTCGTGGCGGGCTTCGAGTACTGGCGCGAGCTGCGCAAGGCGCCGATCTACACCAAGCTGATCGATGCCGGCATCGATGCTTTCTTCGAGCGCTACGGCAAGGTCTCGCTCAAGGCGTTGCTGGACGACCTGGGCATCGACCGCGACCTGATGCTGGCCGAGGCCATGCGCCACGCGCCGCACGTGATCCAGGCGTTGAAGAAAAAGAAGATGCTGGAACCCACCGTGCGCCGCCTGCTGCAGCGCTTCTACAACTCCAGCGCCTTCGAGAAGGCACTGGCCGCGCACGGCGAGTGATCTGTTCGTAGAGCGGCCGTTGGCCGCGAGCAAGGATGGCCGTGCGTGCCTTGTTCGCGGCCAACGGCCGCTCCTACGATTCGATTGACGATTCGATTGATGCCGCGAGTGTGAAACGAAGAAGGGCCGGCATTCGCCGGCCCTTCTTCGTTGCGCCTGCCGATCAGTTCACCGGCGACTGCTGCGGGTAATCCACGCCCGGGTGCACCTGCGGCAGCGCCGAGCATTCCAGCGCGCCGACCATGATCTCCTGCGGCTTCTCGCTGACCGCGGGCGGTGCCGGCGGATTGCCGTAGGGCTTCACGCCGTCCTGCAGCCCACGCGGGGTGTAGTTGCAGACCCAGACCTCGGCGGTCTCGCAGCGCGCGCGGCCGCAGCCCACTTCCTCGGTGGCGCCCCAGATCATCTGCAGGTACTGGCCGCACTGCGTGCCGCCCTGGTTGCGGCACTGGTGCAGGTTGTGGTCGTAGTCACGGCCTTCCTCGTTCCAGCGCGAGACCACCTGCGCCGGCGTGCGGCGAAAACCCTGGTAGGGCTGGCCGGCGGTGGCGCGGAACACGTTCTCGCCGTACTTCTCGCGGCGGGCCATGTCCGGGTTGTAGCGTGCGGCGCAGTTCTCCCGTGCCAGCTGGTCGGCCCAGGACTGGGCCTGCGCAGCGGCCTGCGCCGACCAGCGCAGCGGCGGCTGGTTGACGGCGCCGCGGATGCCGTTGTGCGCTCCCAGCATGCCCTCGAAGCCCGGCGGTTCACCCTGTGCCAGCAGCACGCCCGGCAGCAGCGATCCCAGGGCCAGCATCATTACGGCAATCAGTCGCGTCTTCATGTCTCTCACCTCGCTCCAGTTCCCGGCGCTCAGCGGCCGGCGAAGGACTCCGTGAGGAAGTCCTTCATCATCTCGAAGGCGCGCTTGGCGGCGCGCGCGTCATACATCGCCTTGCCCGGCTGGTTGGCGTCGGGATCGGTAAAGGAATGCACCGCACCGCCGAAACGCATCATCTGCCAGTCGGTTTTCGTCGTGCGCATCTCGTCGAGAAAGGCGTTGATCTGCGCCACCGGCACGTAGGGATCGGCATCGCCGTGCAGCACCAGGATGCGTGTTTTCGGCGGCTGGTTGGGTGCGGGAGCGTCCAGCGAAGGATTGCCGTGGAACGACACGACTGCGTTGAGCTCTTCGCCGGTGCGTGCCAGCTCCAGCACCGTGGAGCCGCCGAAGCAGAAGCCGATGGCGGCGATCTTGTCGGGGTTGGCCGGCAGCTTGAGCCGCTTCACCGCGGCTTGCGCCTGCTCCTTGGCGGCCTTTACTCGGGTGCGCAGCACCAGCCGGTTGCCGTAGAGCTGGCCCACCAGCTTGCCGGCGGCGTCCGCGTTGGCCGGCTGCTGGTCACGGCCGTACATGTCGGCCAGGAAGACCACGTAATCACGTCCGGCGATCTTGCGTGCCTGGCGCCGGTTGGCCTCGGAGGTGCCCATCCAGTTCGGCACCATCAGCACCACGGGACGCTTCTTGGCGCCTGCGCTGTCGTAGTAGACGTAGCCGCGGTAGGACTGGTCGGCGATCTGGTAGTCCACCACCTTCTCCACCGTCTTGGCCTGGGCGCCGCAGGCGGCGCAAAGCGCGGCGGCCGCCAGCCATTTTCCGATCCGCTTGCGGGTGCTCATCGATCGACGTTCCCTGTGATCTGTCGGTGGCTCAGGAGCGGCCGAGGAAATCCTGCTTGCCGAGCTCGACGCCATTGTGGCGCAGGATGTTGTAGACGGTAGTGGCGTGGAAATAGGCGTTGGGCAGCACGAAGAACTGCAGGTAGTCGCGCCCGGTGAAGTTCATCTCCCCACGCGGGGACTTGAGCTGGATCGCCTTGTCCTCGCTGCCGTCGATCTGCTCCGGGCGGAATTGCGCGAGGAACGCCAGGGTCTTGTCGACGCGTGCGATCAGCTCGGCGAACGTGGTTTCCGTGTCCTCGTAGCGCGGCACGTCCAGGCCGGCCAGGCGCGCGGCGGCACCCTTGACCATGTCGGTGGCGATCTGGACCTGGCGGGTCAGCGGGAACATGTCCGGGTAGAGGCGGAAGCCGGTGAGGGTGGCCGCGTCCAGTTTGCGCGATTCGGCGTGGGCGGCGCCCTTTTCCAGGATCACGCGCAGGTTGCCCAGCAGGCGGACAAAGGCGGGCACCGAGGCGGAGTACATGGTCAGGCTCATGGAATCCCTCGCAGGATCAGGCAGTTCGGATACCGGATTCTAAGGTTTTGCGGCGCCCTTGGGGTGAACCGCGATCCGGGCCCGGTGGGCAAACCGCAAGTTCAGATTCGGTTAAGACCGCTGCGCTAGTGTCTGCGCCATCTACCCCGCGATCCGAGGTCGCACATGAAACACACCATTCTGGGTTTTCTGGCTCTTGCCGGCGCCACCATCGCCACCCCCACTTTCGCCGGTGACGACCGCGCCGTCGGCGCCGTGATCGGCGGCGTGGCCGGCGGCGCCATCGGCCATTCGGCTGGCGGCACCGACGGCGCCGTGGTCGGCGCGGTCCTGGGCGCGGTGGTCGGCGCCGTGATCGGCGACAACAACAGCGATCGCCGTCACTACCGTTCCTCCTACCGCGACGACCGCTATTACTCGGCACCCCCGCGCGTGGTCCACTACCGCGAACCGCCCCGCGTGGTGCATCACCATTACCGCGAGCCGGTGCGTCACGTGTACCACCGTGACTACCGAGACAGCCGCCGCGACTACCGGCACGACCGCCGCGATGGCCGCTGGGAGCGTGACGACCGTCGTGGCCACTGGCAGGGCCGCCACTGATTTCGCATGCTGCAAAGCACAAAAAGGCGGGCTTCGGCCCGCCTTTTTGCTTATGCTCGCCGCATGGACGAAGAACGCCTGATCGAGCTGGAAATCCGCTTCGCGCACCAGGAAGAGACCCTGCGCGTGCTCAACGACATCGTCACCCGCCAGCAGGACCGCATCGAGCGGCTGGAGAAGATTTGCCGGCAGTTGGCCGAGAAGGCGGCCAGTGCCGGTGATGGGCAACTCAAGGTGACGGCGGCGGACGAGGTGCCGCCGCATTACTGATTCCACGCCGGCGGATCGATCGTCCGCCTTGCTTCACCAGCGCATCAGCACCGCACCCCAGGTAAAGCCCGAGCCGAAGGCCACGGTGCAGACCAGGTCGCCTTTCTTGACCTTGCCCAGCGCCCGCGCTTCCGCCAGGCACAGCGGGATGGTGGCGGCGGTGGTGTTGCCGTACTTCTGGATGTTGTTGTGCACCTTGCTCTCGTCGATCTGGAGCAGTTTGGCCACCATCTCGTTGATGCGCAGATTGGCCTGGTGCGGGATCAGCATGTCGATGTCGGACACCGCCAGGCCCTGTGCCGCCAGCACCTCGTGGATCACCTCGGGCATGCGCTTGACGGCGGTCTTGAAGACCTTCTGGCCTTCCATGTTGGGCCAGATGCGGCCTTCATCGATGTCCTGCTGGGTGACGTAGGCCTCGCGGCCGGCGGCCATGCCGGGCCACTGCATGGCCAGGCATTCGGCGTCGCTGCCGTCGGAGTGCACGCGGCTGACCAGGATGCCGCGTTCCGGGTCGTCGCTGGCGCCGATCACGGCGGCACCGGCGGCGTCGCCGAACAGCACGCTGACGGTGCGCCCACGGGTGGACTTGTCCAGGCCACGAGAATGCACTTCGCCGCCGATCAGCAGGATCTTCTTGTACTGGCCGGAGCGGATGAAGGCGTCGGCCATCTGCAGGCCGTAGACGAAGCCAGAGCACTGCTGGCGAATGTCGAAGGCCGGCACATGGCCGATGCCCAGTTCGCGCTGCACCAGCACGCCGCAGCCGGGGAAGAAGTAGTCCGGTGACAGCGTGGCGTAGATGATGCAGTCGATCTCGCCGGCTTCCACCTTGGCATCGGCCAGCGCCGCGCGGGCGGCCTTCACGCCCATGGTGTAGTTGCCGTCCTCGGGCGTCACCCAGTGCCGCTCCTCGATGCCGGAGCGCTCCACGATCCACTCGTGGCTGGTCTCCATGGTCTTCACCAGGTCGTGATTGGTGACGGTGCGGGACGGGACGTAGGTGCCCAGGCCCAGGATGCGCGCGCGCGATGTGGTCACAGAAGTACTCTCGTTAAGTGGCCGATAGGTTAACGGCGAAGCCGTGGAATGGGGAGTGGGCTCACTCCTGGGGCAGCACGGTCCTGAAGCCTACGTGGGAGGTCGGCAGGTCCGTTTCCTGCGGGTGCCGCGCCGAGGCGCGGTAGCGCACGCAGAAATTCGCGGCACAGAGGTAGCTGCCGCCCTTGATCACCGCCAGCTTGCCATTGCCCTGGGGGCGGGCGCTGGCCGCATCGCCGTGGCCATGCGGCTGGCGCGGGCCCTGGTAGTCGTCGAGTGTCCATTCCCAGACGTTGCCGATGGCGTCGTAGAGGCCGTAGCCGTTGGCGCCGTAGCAGCCCACCGGTGCGCGGCCGGCGTAGTGGTCGCGGGCGTCGTCGGCGTAGGGGAAGTTGCCCTGCCAGAAATTGGCCTTCGGTGCCTCGGCGCTGCCGACGAGCAGATCGGCCTCGGGGTTGCCGAGGCCGGCCTTGGCGGCGGTTTCCCACTGCGATTCGCTGGGCAGGTCGTGCTGCAGCCAGCGGGCGTAGGCCAACGCGTCGGCGCGGGTCACCTGCACGACCGGGTGGTTGTCGCGGCCCTTGATGCTGCTGCCGGGGCCTTCGGGGTGGCGCCAGTCGGCGCCGGGTTGCCACTTCCACCAGGTGGAAGGCGAAGCGGCGGCGTCGGTGGCCGGGCTGCTGAAGACCGCGCCGCCACCTTGGCGCTCGGCGTCGGTGACGTGGCCGGTGGCGGCGACGAACGCGGCGAACTGGGCGTTGCTGACCTCGGTGGCGTCGATCCAGAAGGCGGCGACCTTTTCGCGCAGCAGCGGGCGCTCGTCGGCATAGCCGCGGTCCGAACCCAGCTCGGCCTCGGCGGCGGCCACGTGGACCATGCCGGCCTTGCGCTCGCCGGGCCAGCCCGGCGGCAGGCCGCGGTACTGCTCGCAGCGCTCGAAACTACCCAGGGCTGGCAGTTCCGGCGAGGCGGGTCGCGTCAGCCAGGCTGCTGCCAGGGCCAGGACGGCCGACAGTCCGGCGCCGGCGAGGGCGCCGCCATACCGGCGGATATTCATGGTTTGTCCCGACCCGGGAGGGTGTGGTGGGGAAGGGGTTTCATCGGGATTCGGGCTTGGAAATCGTGAATATAGAGGCTCAGGGTATAACAAGCGTGCCTGATACAAGATTTTCCAAGCTTGTAACGTTGGAACGCCCCGCTCGCCTTGAATGGCGAGGATAGCGGTCATACTTGGGATAAACGCGGCCGGCCGGCCGCACAGCCAGCGGACGACACCATGATCAGCTCCCTTTTCGGTGGCAGCAGCCTGCGTATCAGCCCCAAGGATTTTCCGGACCCGGTGCAAGACGCGCCACTGGCCCCGCAGCCCGGCCGCGCCCTGGCGGTGTTGGCGGGTGGCTGCTTCTGGTGCACCGAGGCGGTGTACCTGGAACTGGAGGGCGTGCTGGGCGTGGTCTCCGGCTACTCCGGCGGCAGCGCGGAAACGGCGGACTACAAGAGCGTCTGCACCGGCCGCACCGATCACGCCGAGGTGATCCAGATCGAGTACGACCCGGCGCACCTGACCTTCGGCGCGCTGCTGAAGATCTTCTTCGCGGTGGCGCACGACCCGACGCAGCTCGATCGCCAGGGCAATGACGTGGGCACGCAGTATCGCTCCGCCATCTTCTACGCCAACGACGAGCAGAAGCGTATCGCCGAGGCCTATATCCATCAGCTGGATGAGGCCCAGGTGTTCTCGTCGAAGATCGCCACGCGGCTCGAGCCGCTGGAGGATTTCTTCGAGGCCGAGGCCTATCACCAGAACTACGCGGCGTTGAACCCCGGCCAGGGTTATATCCAGGGCGTGGCATTGCCCAAGGTGGAGAAGCTGCGCAAGTATTTTGGTGAGCAGTTGAAGGCCTGAGGCCTCACCGTTCCGCAAGCATTCATCTGCGCGGGAGAAGCGTGTTTCCGTTCGGGTGGCGTTCAGGCTCGGGTTGCGATGCTGGAACCGTACCTTCCAGGACGGAGAAAGAACATGCAACGCAAGGAAGAAATCCTGAACCGCATCGATGAACTGTTCACGGCCGAGCTGCCGGACATGGATGCGGCATTCGATTTTGGCGACGACCTGCTGCCGGGCCTCAGCCATGCCGGAACCTCTGGCGACGATCTCACGCCCGCCTCGCTGCTGCGAGAGCACGGCAGCCTCTGGGCCACGCGCGCCGATGAAGACGACATGGGTCTGGAAGATCCGGACGCCTTCGCGCTGAGCGAGGCCTGGGAGATGGAGTCTCCGCGCCGCCGCCGCCTGCACTGATCTTGTGCGGTGTCCTGCATGGAGTCGGTCAAGATTCGTGCAGGACGCCGCATGACGCTGATCCAGGGAAGGAGAACGTCATGAAGCGCATGCGTGAACGCGTCTCGGCGCAGATGCAGCAGGGCAAGGTCGGTTACATCATCCTCTGGGCGCTGGGCGTGCCCATTCCACTGCTGTTCCTGGTCTTCCTGTTGCGCGGCTGCGACTGATGGAGGCTTCCATCCTCACTGCCATCCTTGGCCCCCTGCTGATGGGCCTGGTGGCGGTAGGAGTTCTGCTCTCGATCAAGATTGCGCGCCGTCGAGAGGCCGCGCGCGCCGCCACCGCCGGGCGCAGACCTGGCGTGGGTGATGCGGTGCCGGCCCGGCCGCTGTCGCAGAAGGACGGCGCCGCCATGATCCGCCGCTATCTCTGGTCGGCAGTGGCGGTCATGGCGGCTTACCTGCTGGCCCTGTTCCTGATGGGCTGAGCTCTCAGGGCACCAGGCCCAGCGCGCGGCCTTGGGTCAGCGCCTGCGTCCACGCGACCAGGGCCTTCAACTGCTTGCGCATCAACTCACGGGTCTTCTCATCCTTCAGTTCTCCGGCGGCGTCGAAGGCATCACCCGCCGGCCCGATCATCACCTCCGGCTGGTTCAGCGGATGCATGTCCAGGAAGACGAAAATCTGCCGCAGGTGATACTGCGCCCGCGCCGTGCCCAGCTTGCCCACCGAGGCGCCCAGGATCGCCACCGGCTTGCCGCTCCAGGCGCTGTCGCCGTAAGGGCGCGAGGCCCAGTCGATAGCGTTCTTCAGCACGCCGGGTATCGAGTAGTTGTACTCCGGCGTGGCGATCAGGATCGCGTCTGCCGCGCGGATGCTCCGCTTGAGGTCGGAGACGGCGGCGGGCGGAGTCTTCTCCTGTTCCTCGTTGAAGAGTGGGATCGACGACAGGTCGAAAATATCCAGGCGGGCGTCCTCCGGCAGCAACTTCTGGGCGGCTCGCAGGGCGGCACGGTTGTAGGATTTCTCGCGGAGGCTGCCGGCAAAACCCAGGATGTTCACGGTGGACATGGTGGCTCCTTCAGGGGTAACGAATTGGGGGTGCTCCTGCGGAACTTTGGGCCGCCTCCGCAGGGTCTGAAGGATGGGACAAGGAATGTCCGGAGGAATTCATGAAGATCGTCAGCCTGGTTGCCGTCGCCCTGGTCTTTGCCAGCGCGGCGGCCGTCTCCCAACAGCCGGCCGGCGCGCCGGGCCGTATCGGCAGCGTGGGTGCTGCGGGTAGCGCAGCCCCCGCTTCGGCGAACGGCGGAAGTTCCGGCACGTCCGCCTCGCCTGCCGCACCCTCCGTGGTGCAGCCCTCGATCAGCGGCGCACAGGTCAGTCAGCCACAGCCGCCGGGCGCCAGTGGCATCGTCCCCACCGCTCCCGGTCGTCCTCCGGCCAATGCATCGGCCGAGGCTTCCGGCGGTATTGGTGGCGCGGTCGGAGCCAACGGCGTGGCCTTCCGCAATCTCGACGCCGATGGCGATGGCCGCCTGCTGCGTGGCGAATTGCAGGATTCGGTGCTGATCTCCAATTTCCGCACGCTGGACATGAACAACGACGGCGTACTGTCGGAGCAGGAATACCGGCGCTTCGGCACCGATCCGTCGGTGCAGCGTTAAGGCTGCGCTCAGCGCTCCTGCGATAGGGTGTTCATTGTGTCCAGTCGGCTCTATCCGGCGGACATCAAATCCGAACACAGGAGCTACACATGAAAAGGAACTTCCTCATCGGCCTCGGCCTGACCCTTGCCGCCAGCACGGCCTTCGCCGCCGATAACGGCGTCCTGCCCTCGGCCTCCACCCCGGGCGCCGCCGCTAACGCCGGTGTTTCCGTTGGCGCCTCCGCAGGTGTCGATTTCGGCAGCCTGGACACCAATGCCGACGGCAAGCTGACCCGCGCCGAGGTCAAGAGCAACACCGAGCTGTCGGCGCGCTTCAAGGCGCTGGACAAGAACAAGGACGGCAAGCTGTCGTCCGACGAGTACGCGGCTCGCAACGTCGACGCCACCGGCGGCTCGGGCCTGGACAAGCCGATCAACTAGGATCGCGCTTTGGTGAAAAAAGGGGCCGCCTCGTGCGGCCCCTTTTTCGTTGTGTGGCGCTCTCAAGGGTCGGGAACGAAGCCGGCCGGAAAGGGCTCGGGGCGCCGCGGAGCCCCGTCGCGCCGCGGCTGGGGAATCACGCCCTGCGCCACCAGCTTGCGCGAGGAGTCGTACCAGATGGCGATCACCTCCACCGGCTGGTCCGAGGCGCGCTCGAAGGCACTGTACTCCGCGCCCGACCATTCGCGCATGCCGTGGCCGGTGCCCAGGCTGGGTGCCTGCGAGGCTCGCGACTTCGACTGTGCCTCGGGTGCTGCGGCACGATCGGCGCTGGCGCTTTCCTCCCGCAGCGGTTCATTGCCGCGCCAGCCGTAGCGGGGACGCGGCGCGGGGCGTTCCTCGAACAGCGCAACGCCGATCACGCCGACGTTGCCGGGTCTGCCGGTGCGGGCCGCGTAGGAATCGGACAGCGACGTGAAGGTGAAGCGGGCAACCTCGTCCAGGCTCTTGCGCCAGCCGCCCACCTGCAAGGCATCCCAGGCCGGCAGTACGTAACCGCTCTGCGCCGTAGCCGCGGTCTGGCCGCTGATGACGTTGACGCCATCGACACTGGTCACGGCCAGCAGCCGTTGGCCGCGGCGGTTCTGCAGATGGATTTCATAGTCGTGCCCCGGCTCGCCGGCGACATAGCTGCGACCACGGTGGCGGTACAGCGGCAGATAGCGTCCATCCGTGCGGTCGTAGACCTGGACTTCGACACGGCGGCCAGCGAAGGAGTCCTGGGCCGGGGCGGCCAGGGGTAGCAGGGCGGCAAGTAACAGCAGGGTGGGGCGGATCATGTTCAGGCTCGTTGGGGACCTGAACCTGTAAACGGTGCAGCGTTCGTTTCGGGGTTGAGCCTCGTGGAATTATTCCGCGGGCGCCCGCCGCAGGCTCTTCACCTGGCCACGGCGCGTCTTGCCCTCCAGCCGCTGCTTGCGCTGCGCACGGCTGGGCTTGGTGGCCTTGCGCGCCTTGGGGATGACCGCGGCACGGCGGATCATGACCGCCAGCCGCTGCAGGGCAGCGTCGCGGTTCATCTCCAGGCTGCGATGCTCCTGCGCCTTGATCACGATGACGCCGTCGCGCGTGAGTTGCTGCCCGCCGGCCTGCAGCAGGCGCTGCTTGCAGTCGTCCGGCAGCGAGGACGCCGTTACGTCGAAGCGCAGTTGAGCGGCGTTGGCGGTCTTGTTGATGTTCTGCCCGCCGGCACCCTGCGCGCGGATCGCGCTGATGCGCATTTCGTCGAGGGGCAGGGAGAGGGAGGCGTGGATACGGAGTTGCGTCATCCGCGAATCCTGCGCAGCAAATCGCGCAGGCGCAACTCGATGGTGTCGAACAGGCGGGCCGCCAGGCGCGATTCGCGCGCCACCATCACCGCGGCCAGGGCCACCACGACCATGCCAGGGCCGGGCGCGGGCAGCATGACCAGGCCTACCAGCAGCAGGACCAGTCCCAGTACCAGGCGACAGCCACCGAAGAAGGCATTGCCCTCGTCGTGACGGCGCTCGTAGTAGTCCTGGAATCGCTTTCCCGGCTCGCCCTGGCGGAACTCCTGCCAGTGCTGCCGCAACGCCGCCAGTGCCATGCCTGCTTTCCGTGCAAACCCGCTCTAGGACCGCAAAAGTGATAACGGATTCCCATGAGCTCTTGCTTTTGTGGCGGTTTTTTCCTTTTTTGCTATCGACAAACCGATTCTGGACGGGTAATGTCGGCTTGGCAGTCGCTTCAAGCATGTAAGCAACATGGTGGTATCCGTCCTCACAACGGCTCGAAACACCCGGCTACGTTCCTTGATCGTTTGCACCCTGCGGGCGGGATGTCCCGATTTCTCTTTTCAACGTTTTAAGGAATGTATCCATGAGCAACGCTTCCACCGGTACCGTCAAGTGGTTCAATGAAGCCAAGGGCTTCGGCTTCATCACCCCGGAAGGCGGCGGCGAAGACCTCTTCGCCCACTTCAAGGAAATCCAGGGCTCGGGCTTCAAGACCCTGACCGAAGGCCAGCGCGTCGAGTTCAAGGCTCAGCGCGGCCCGAAGGGCATGCAGGCGACGCAGATTCGCCCGCTCTAAGCCTCATCGCTTAGCTAAAAACCGCGGCCTCGTGCCGCGGTTTTTTTATGCCCGAACGCTTTTTGCACATCGACTGGTTACTCTTGCCGGCATGAACATCTACGTCGACGCCGACGCCTGCCCGAAGGTGATCAAGGAGATCCTCTTCCGTGCCGCCCTGCGCAAGCAACTCGATCTGGTGCTGGTGGCCAACCAGCCCCTGGCCGTGCCACGCCAGCCGGGCGTGCGGGCGGTGACGGTACCGCAGGGCTTCGACGTGGCCGACAAGGCGATCGTGGAGTGGGCGCAGGCCGGAGACATCGTCATCACCAACGACGTGCCGTTGGCGGCCGGTGCCGTGGACAAGGGCGCGGTGGCGATCAGTCCGCGCGGGCAGTTGTGGACGCGCGACAACGTGCGCCAGGCCCTGGGATTGCGCAATTTCCTGGATGAGTTGCGCGGGGCTGGCGTGCAGACCGGCGGGCCTGCGACGATGGACCAGCGTGATCGTCAGGCCTTTGCAGCGCAGCTGGACAAGCTGCTGGCGAAGGTGCCAGCGCGCAAGCTCGGCGCGTAAGAAATCACTGGAGATCGTTGTCTCTCGCATTCCCTCCCTGTGCTTGCGGGGTGAGGTAGGGCAGCGTATGGAGCAATTGCCGACGAGGGCATGGATGCTCGAGGTAGGGCAACGCATGGAGCAGTTGCCGAGGTAAGGAGCCAACCCTCCATGTGATCGCAGAACCCCTCTCCCCCTGCGGGAGAGGGGCAGGGGAGAGGGGGAGCTATCAAGTAGTAGCGACACTTGCGGCAGCCCCCTCTCCCGCCCTTCGGGCACCCTCTCCCGCGAGGGGAGAGGGTTGAATACGCTCAGGCCACCCAGCCATCGAAACCCGCTGCCGATCCGTGTAGGGTTTGGGCCTACTACGGCCCGGGAGGCCAGGGGCATGAAACAGGTCTACATCATCGGCCACGGTGGCCCAGAGAAGCTGCAGCTCCGCGAGTCTCCGGATCCGGTTCCCGCCGCGGGCGAGCTGCGCGTGCGGGTGCGTGCCACCGGCATCAATTTCGCCGACATCCTGGCCCGCAAGGGCCTCTATCCGGACGCGCCCAAGACGCCCTGCGTGGTCGGCTACGAGGTCTCCGGTACGGTCGACGCCGTGGGCGCCGGCGTGGATGGCAGCTGGGTCGGCAAGGACGTGTTCGGGCTGACGCGCTTCGGCGGCTACTCGGACACGGTCGTGGTGCCGCTGGGCCAGATGTTCGAGAAGCCGGCGAGCCTGAGCCACGAGCAGGCGGCGGCGATCCCGGTGAACTACCTCACGGCCTGGCAGCTGCTGGTGGCGGCGGGCTCGCTGTCGGCGGACGAGACCGTGCTGATCCACAACGCCGGTGGCGGCGTGGGCCTGGCGGCGATCGACGTCGCCCGGCATGTCGGCGCCACCATCTACGGTACGGCCAGTGCCGGCAAGCATGAGTTCCTGAAGGGCCGCGGCCTGCACCAGGCCATCGACTATCGCGGCAAGGACTGGAGCAAGGAGCTGCACCGGCTTACGGACGGCCGCGGCGTGGAGCTGATCACCGACCCCATCGGCGGCAGCCACTGGAAGAAGAGCTACAAGGCCCTGCGCCATAGCGGGCGCCTGGGCATGTTCGGCATCTCGGTGGTGACCGAATCCGGCCTGATGGGGCCGCTGAAGCTGCTCAAGGCGGTCAGCGGCATGCCCCTGTTCAACCCGGTGAGTCTGATGAACGACAACCGTGGCGTGTTCGGCGTGAACATGGGCCACATGTGGCACGAGACCGCCAAGATCCGCGGCTGGATGGAGCAACTGCTGGCGGGTGTCGCCGAGGGCTGGGTGCGGCCGCACGTGGATCGCACATGGCCGCTGGCCCAGGCCGGGGAGGCGCAGTCCTACATCGAGTCGCGCGGTAATATCGGCAAGATCATCCTCATTCCCTGAACATGGACCGCAAGGAACCCTCGCTTGATTCCGACGCCAACCCGCCGCTGCGCCCCGCGCGCGGTGAAACCGTAGTGGCGGCCCGTCCGCGCCGCCGCAAGGGTAGCCTGCGCCGCTGGTTCTGGGGCCTGCTGCTGTTCGCGGTGCTGTTCATCCCGGTGTCGGTGCTGCTGCTGCGCTGGCTGCCGCCGCCGACCACGGCCTTCATGCTGCAGAGCCCCAAGCACCCGGTGCAGTACGACTGGGTGCCGGCCTCGCAGATCGCCGAGGTGGCGCGCAAGGCGGTGGTGGCCTCCGAGGACCAAAAGTTCTGGGACCACAACGGCTTCGACCTGGAGGCGATCGAGAAGGCGCGCAAGCACAACCAGCGCTCCAAGAAGCGCCGCGGTGCCTCCACCATCAGCCAGCAGACGGCCAAGAACCTGTTCCTGTGGTCGGGCGGTGGTTATTTCCGCAAGGGCGTGGAAGCGGGCATCACCGTGCTGATGGAAGCCCTGTGGCCCAAGCAGCGCATCCTGGAGGTCTACCTCAACGTCGCCGAGTTCGGCCCCGGCATCTACGGCGTGGAGGCGGCCTCGCAGGCCTACTTCAACAAGCCCGCCGCCAAGCTCAGCGCCAACGAGGCGGCTCGCCTGGCGGCCGTGCTGCCCAGCCCGCGGCGCTGGAACGCCAAGGCACCGGGTCCCTACGTGCAGAAGCGCATGCGCTGGATCATGGGCCAGATGGGCTACGGCGCCCGCGTGGCCGAGCCTGAGCCGCCGCCCCCGGTGCCGGGCGAGCCGGCCGAGGCAGAAGACGAGAGCGGCTTCTTCGATGGCGGTGCGCCGACGGCGGAGGGGGCGGTGCCGGCTGGTGAGGCACCGGCGGCGCAGCCCGCGGTGGAAGGCGAGACCCCGCCGGGGCTCGATGCACCGGTGGAGAGTGCGCCGGTGCAAGAAGCGCCGGTTGAGGCTCCGTCACCTGCTACAGAGCCGGCAGCGGCGCCTTGAATCTTCTCCCCCTCGCCCGCTTGCGGGAGAGGGGTGGGGGACGAGGGCATGGATGCCTGAGGTAGGGCAACGCAGGAGCAGTTGCCGAGAGGGTTGTTGTAAAACGAAACGCAATCGACCAAGCCTCACCTTTGCAGAAGCCTTCTCTCCCGGCCTCTCCCCCGCAAGCGGGCGAGAGGAGGCAAGCGGGCCAGGCTAGTGTGCCGCCTCCGTCTGCGGGTTCTCCGTCAGGTTGTATCTCGACGTGAACAGCAGCATCGGCACCGCCAGGCAACTGACCCAGGCGATCAGGATCAGCGCATCGTTGTAGGTCAGCACGCTGACCTGGCGCTCGATGCGCATCGCCAGCTCCATCAGCGGCATCGGCAGCTCGCGTGACCAGCCACCGTGCTCCACCACGAAATCCCGCACCGGCGCGCGCGACAGGCTCAGCGATTCGGTGAGGTTCTGCTCGTGCACCGCGCGCCGCCAGAAGATGATGGTGTTGATCGAGGCCAGGCCCAGTGCGCCGCCGAGGTTGCGCATCAGGCTGTACATGGCGCTGGCGTTCTTCAGCTCGCTCATCGGCAAGGTGCACAGCGACAAGGTGGAGCAGCAAACCAGCGCCAGCATGAAGCCGGCCCCGCGCAGGAACTGCGGCAGTGCCAGCTCGGCGAAGCCGGTGTCGGCGGTGAGGTCGGCCATCATCCAGCTGCCGATGGCCACCAGCAGCGCGCCGAAGGCGAACAGCAGGCGCATGTCGTACTTGCGCGTCAGCCGTGCCGCGAAGGGCGCGGCCAGGAACATCGACAGGCCGCCGATCATCAACGTGTTGCCGATCTGCTGCGATGTGAAGTCGCGCAACTGGCCCAGGAACACCGGCACGATGTAGTTGGTGGCGAACAGCGAGATGCTCAGGAACAGCGCGGCGATGTTGGCCCACAGGAAGTGGCGGTTGCGGAACGGACGCAGGCTGACGATGGGATTGTCGTGCGTGGTGACGCGGTGCAGGAACAGCAGGCCGGAGACGGTGCAGACCACCGCCCAGGTGGCGATGGTGCTGTCGTCCAGCCAGTTGTGCGCGGGGCCTTCTTCCAGTACCCACTGCATCGAGCCCAGGAACAGCGCCATGTAGGCGCTGCCGCGCAGGTCGATGCGGCGCCACAGCGCCCAGTCCGGCTGGTCGATGCGCACCAGTTGCCACACCAGCAGGCCCACGGCCAGGCCGGGCAGCAGGTTGATCAGGAACAGCCAGTGCCAGGACGTGGCGTCGGTGATCCAGCCGCCGACGATGGGGCCCAGCACCGGTGCCGTGCTCATGGTGATGCCGGCCACCACCTGCGGCACCAGGCGCTTCTTCGGCGAGGGGAACAGCGCGTACATCGCGGCGAAGGAGCAGGGAATCATGCCGCCGCCGAGGAAGCCCTGCAGCGCCCGGAACAGGATCATCGACTCGATGCTCCAGGCGGTGGCGCACAGCGCGCTGGCCAGCGTGAAGCCGAGCACGCTGACGGTGTAGTACACGCGCGTGGACATCATGCGCGTCAGGTAGCCGGACAGCGGGATCGCGATGACCTCGGCGATCAGGTACGAGGACTGGATCCAGGCCAGTTCGGTGGCGGTGGCCGACAGGCCCGCCTGGATCTGGTTGAGGCTGCTGGCGACGATCTGGATGTCGAGGAAGGCCATGAACGCGCCGAAGCTCATGGCGATGAAACCGTACCAGGCGCGGCGCTCCTCCGGCGTCAGCGCGCCGCGGTGTTCCTCCTGCGGGAGGCTGACCGAGTCGGCGGGGACGCTCATGGGAGGGGCGGGATCATCGAGGGGCAGTATTCACGCCGCGGATTGGCGGCGAATCCTCCGATGCGGTGAGATATCTCGCGAGCTCCCCTCTCCCTCCGGGAGAGGGGTTGGGGGTGAGGGGCGCACCTCCGATGATTGGCTGTGGCCATTTGTTGCGAGCCCGTCCCTCACCCCCCCGCCCCTCTCCCGAGGGGAGAGGGGTGCCAGAAGCAAAACGCCCGGCACAGGGCCGGGCGTTTGGGAACGGCGCGCGGCCGAACTCAGTTGCGGTAACCCTTCACCTTCACCTTGAAGCTGGTCGCCGGGCCCGGCGTGGGGGCGGTCTTGGTCTTGAGTTCGTAGTTGGGCGGGTCGAGTTCCAGGTCCAGCCTGTGGAACAGGCGTGCCATCGACAGCGCGATCTGCACCTCGGCCAGGCTCTTGCCCAGGCAGGTGTGCGGGCCGCGGCCGTAGGGCGAGTACACACCGGGCTGCATGTGCTCGGCGCGAGGCTTGGCGTAACGGTCGATGTCGAACTTCTTGACGTTGGGCCAGTACTCTTCCATGAAGTGCGGCACGCTGGTGGCGATGTAGATCATCTCGCCGGCGCGGATCTGGTGGCCCTCGAACACGAAGTCCTTGGTGGCGGTGCGCATCTGCGCCACGGCGATCGGGTAGAGGCGCATGGTCTCCATGATCGCGCCGTTGAGCGCCGGCAGCTTCTTCAGCAGGCCGTCTTCGTCCACCGTGCCGGCGGCGAACAGCTCGTCCACTTCCTTGAGCACGCGCGCCTTCACATCCGGGTTCTTCAGCACGGTGTAGGTGATGGCGGCGGTGGTGTTGGCCACCGTGTCCAGGCCGGCGACATAGGGGCCGGTCAGCGTCACGATCAGGTCGGAGGCCGGCATCACGTCCGGCTGCGTCAGGTGCGCGTGGTAGATGTCGTCGATCAGGTTGCGGTCTTCTTCCTTGATCGTCTTGGAGCGGGCCTTGGCCTGGGCGATCATCTTCTCGCCCAGCTCGAACACGCGCGACTTGGCCTTCTTGTACTGCGGATTCTTCAGCAGGATCTTGGGGCGCTGGCGCGTCACCAGCACGTTGAGGATGTGCAGGATGGTGGTGCGGATGTCCTTGACGTACTCCAGCGGCGCGGCGCCGGTCAGGATGGTGCCGAGCTGGTCCACCACCATGTACTGCATCGCCGGCAGCACGCTCACCGAGGTGCCCACCGGCCAGTCGCGCTTGAGCGCACCGTCGGTGATCGTAACCAGCTCGTTGTAGCGGCCCTTGATCGATTCGCGTGAGTAGCCGCTGCGCATGATGTCGCGCAGCTGCTTGTGCGACTCGCCGTCTTCACCGGTGAGCATGCGCGTGGCGCCGTACTCGGCGACCAGGCCTTCCCAGAACTCCTTGGAACGCAGGCTGTCCTTGCCCTCGCGGGTGCCGAGGAAGTTGGCGGCTTCCACGCCGGCGATCACGCAGTACTGGTTGCCCAACACGTTGACGCGGAACACTGGGCCGTACTTGCGGTAGTTGTCCACGAAGAACTGGGCCGGGTCCTTGGCCATGCCGAGAACGCTGCCGATCAGGGGCAGTCCGGGGACCTGCGGGGTGGGGCGCAGCTCGAGCGATGGGGTGGCGGTGGACACGGGGCTTCCTCGAATAATGGTCATGGGCGGGCAGGGCCCCGCCAGGGTTGCGTATTGGTACCAAACCGGGACGGGGGCGAATTCATCCGGGCGGAGTAGGCGGCGCCCCGGCGAAAGGGGATGTATGCTGTTAAAAAACCGATAAGGAACCGGTATTCAGCCGGGCGCACGAGGGGTGCGGGGCCATGGAACAGGTCGACGAGCTTCACCACGCCCGGCAGCATCGGCGTTTCTGGGAGCGGCTGCCGCCGGCCCTGGAGGGGCAGTTCCGGCAGTCCCAGCGGCTGCGCTACCGCTACCCCCGGGCCATCCTGTTCCTGATCGCCGCCCTGGCCTACGGCCTTGCCCCGGTCTACGAGGCCGACCTGCTGGCCCCCTCGGCCGGCTTCCGCCCGCTGTTCAACCTGATCCAGTTCGGTTTCGTGGTGCCCCTGACCCTGGCCGCCGGCATCCTGACCCTGGCGCCGGTGCCTCTCATGCTGCGGCGCTGGGCCCAGGTCATCGGTGTGCTGGCTTTTGTCGGCGGGGTGCTGCTGCTGCGCTACCACGCGCTGCGCGGCGAGTTGAGCTATCCGCCGGAGATGCTGGGCATCGTGGTGATCGCGGTGTCCTTCTTTGGCGGCTTCTCGTCGCGGCGCGTGGTGCTGCTGGGCGGCGGGCTGATGGTGGCCGGCATCTGGGTGGAGCTGAACGCGCCCAGTGCGGACACGCCGGAGCTCAATGCCCTGAGCCTGTTCTACATGGCGCTGATCGCGGTGCTGGGCTCGCTGACGCAGGAGTGGCAGGCGCGCTCGGCCTGGATCAACCACCGCTACGTCACCGCACTGGTGCGCACCGACCTGCTCACCGGGCTGTCCAGCCGCAGCGAGTTCAACCACCTGTTCCCGCGCCTGCTGGCCATGGGCCGGCGCGAGCTCAAGCCGCTGGCCGTGGTGTTCCTGGACATCGATCACTTCAAGCGCATCAACGACCGCTACGGCCACCTGTTCGGCGACGAGGTGATCCGCCGCGTCGGCCGCGCGCTGGCGGCGCACTACGCGCGCCGGCCCTGGGACCTGTGTGCCCGCTTCGGCGGCGAGGAGTTCGTGCTGGCCTGCTACGACGCCGAGCTCAACTCGCTGGCGGGGCAGGTGGCCGACCTGCTGCAGGCGGTGCGCGGGCTGCAGCTGGAGGCCCCGGACAACGGTGGCCCGGTGTCGATCAGCGCCAGCGCGGGCGCCATCTGGGTGCTGCCGATAGAAGAGACGGTGGAACAGGTGCTGGGCGAGGCCGACGCCTTGCTGTATCGCGCCAAGGACCTCGGCCGCAATCGCGGCTGCGTGGCGCGCCACGGCAGCAACCCGGAGATCATCGAGGTGGCCTGAGGGCCACTTCCTGATCCGTTGCGCGAACCCTCAATTCCCACTCGGTTCACCGTCGATTCATGGCGGAATTGCTAGCGTGTGTCGTTCGAGGGCAGGACGCCCAAGGAGGATGCAACATGCACAGGACAAAAGGATTTGTCGCACTGGCCCTGGCCGCCGGCATGGCCGCCGCGCCACTGGCCCAGGCCGAAATCTTCACCAATGAAAAAGGCGAGCGCGTGGAGTGCCGCGACGAGGTCGTGAACAACGGCCGCCAGGGCGTGAACCCCACCGTTGGCGCGATTGGCGGTGCCGTGGCCGGCGGCGTGCTGGGCCACCAGATCGGTGGTGGCCGCGGCCAGGACATTGCCACCGCCGGCGGCGCCGTGGCCGGCGGCATGGCCGGCAAGCGCATGGCCGAGAACAGCGGCGGCGGCCAGCAGCAGACCGTCACCCAGCGGGTTTGTCGCCCGCTGGGCTGACGGCAGGCCTCCTGCCGTCAGTTGACGGCGGGAGGTAGCTTGTCGGAGAGGTCGTCGAGCGGATCGGTCAGGCCCCCGCCCTGCTGACGCTGCCCACCACCCTGTTGGCCCTGCTGGCCGGGAAACCGGTCGCGGGGCTGCGGAGGCGGGGTATCGCATGGCTTGGGCGGAACCGGATCCTTGATCTGCGGTGTCTGAATGTTGCGGCTGTCCTTGCGGTCGGTCATGGCTCACTCCTTGAGTCAGGCCCATTGGGACCGCGTAGGGCCTGCCGGTGTTCCCCATCCATGGAAGGAGATGCGATATGAGCAGGAAGCCAAAGAAGGTGGCCGTGGTCAGCCAGAAGACCGTCGATGATCTGTTCGACCGGGCCGATGGCCTGGTGACGGAAGGACTGAGCCTGGTGGAGCAGCAGCTGCGTGAGCGCATCCAGGGCGCGCGTCGTCGCGTGGACAGCCTCTATGACCGCTGGCCCAGCGGCACCAGCCGTGCCATCACTGCGGCGACGCAGTATGTGCGCAATCATCCGGTGCAGGCGGCGGGCCTTTGCGTGGGCGCCGGTGTCGTCGCGCTGGCGGTGGCGCATCGCCAGACGGCGGCCTGAGCCCTGGCATGAAAGTCCGCCCGAGCACGCGCATGCGCGCGCTGCTCGGCATCTATCGAGCGTTGCGCAGGCCCCGTGGCGGGGCCTTGACCCTGTCCACGCTGGAGCGTGAATGGAAGAAGACGGGCCTGCGCACCGCCGATCTCTCGGCTGCCCTGGAGGAGCTGGTGCAGCGGCAGTTGCTGCTGCGTTGCGCACACTCCGCGCCGGCGGCCTGGGAGCTCAGCGCCCTGGGTGAGCGCGCGATGCACTCGCTGCGCTTCAACTCCGGCTTCGGCGCGCTGCGCGACTGGGCGATGCTGCGCCGCGCGCGTCGCCGGCGCATCCAGTTGCCTTCGTTGCAACGCGGGCGCCGTCGCGACGATCACTGACGTCGTCGCATCGGGCGACTGGAGCGGCGCCCGACCTCTTGCCGGCGACAGCCCGCGAGCGTCCATGTGCCGTGCCTGCCTGAGACATCAGCGCGGCTACCTGTAAGAAAAATCCCCCATCCATTCGGTGTAGAGCCGCGGGCATGGCTTGCTTCTATGATCGGCCCGGGGAAAGCCGACGTTTGTCATGACGCGGCCGGCATGTGCGAACGGGGGAAGCCTTGTCACAGAACAACAAAGAGCCTGCCGGCAACGGCCGGCAGGGCGGGGTCTCGCGCCGCAGCGTCATCAAGGGTCTGGGTTCCATCGCCGCGGCTGCCGCGTGGGCGCCGCTGTTCCGCCTGACGCCGGCGGATGCCGCGGCGGGCACGCCGCCGCCGGGCTTCCCGGCAGGATTCGACCTGTACCGGCAGGGCTTCGAGAACTGGGCCGGCGACATCCGCGTGGATGCGCTGTGGACCTGCTCGGCCCGCAGCCCGCAGGAGGTGGTGACGCTGGCCAACTGGGCCAGGGCCCAGGGCTGGCGCCTGCGCCCGCGTGGCTCCATGCACAACTGGTCGCCGCTGGCGCTGGAGCCGGGCACGCGCGCCGATGCGCGCATCCTGATGGTGGACACCACCGCGCATCTGGCCGACATGGCGATGGTCGCGCCGCTGCCGGAGGCTGCGGTGCGCGTGCAGGCCGGCGCAATGCTGGAAGACCTGCTGGCCTACCTTGAAACCCAGGGCTGCGGCCTGGCCGCCTCGCCGGCGCCGGGCGACGTCACCATCGGCGGTATGCTCGCCATCGGCTGCCACGGCACGGGTCTGCCGGCG
Organism: Pseudomonadota bacterium; assembly: GCA_052035235.1. Classification (GTDB taxonomy): domain Bacteria; phylum Pseudomonadota; class Gammaproteobacteria; order Nevskiales; family Nevskiaceae; genus Solimonas_A. Next base: position 87,969 of record JBPOHT010000038.1, read on the forward strand.
GCGGGCGAGACGTGCAAGCCGGGCCAGAGCTTCGGCACGCTCAGCAATCTCATCGTCAGCATCACCGCGGTGGTCTGGGACGCGGGCAGCGGCAGTTACCAGCTGCGCACCGTGCCGCGCTCGCATCCGCACTGCAAGGCGCTGATGACGCACCTGGGGCGCAGCTTCGTCACCGAGGTGGTGCTGCGCGTGGGTGCCAACAGCAACCTGCGCTGCCAGTCGTTCATGCACATCCCGGCCAGCGAGATGTTCGCCGCGCCGGGCAGCGGCGGCCGCACCATCGCCAGCTTCGTCGAGCAGGCCGGCCGCATCGAGGCGATCCAGTTCCCGTTCACGCAGAACCCCTGGCTCAAGGTCTGGAGCGTCAGTCCAGCCAAGCCGTTGCTGTCGCGCAAGGTCAACAAGCCCTACAGCTACGTCTTCGCCGACGCGATCCCGCGCGTGGTCTCGGATCTGGCCGACCAGGTGCTGAGCGGCGTCGGTGCCGCCACGCCGGCCTTCGGCGCCGTGGAGTACACGGTGAGCAGCGCGGGCCTGCTGGCCACGCTGTCGCAGGACATCTGGGGGCCGTCGAAGAACCTGATGCTGTACGTCAAGCCGACCACGCTGCGCGTCACCGCCAACGGCTACGCCATCCTCACTTCGCGCGCCAACATCCAGCGCGTGATCCACGAGTTCCACCGGAAGTACCAGGCCATGATGCAGGCCTGGCAGGCGCGCGGACGCTACCCGGTCAACGGCCCGGTGGAGATCCGCATCACCGGCCTGGATCATGCCGGCGACGTCGGCATCCCCGGCGCGGAGGCCGCGGCGCTGTCGGCGGTGCGCCCGCGCGCGGATCATCCGGAATGGGATGTGGCGATCTGGCTGGACCTGCTGACCTTTCCCGGCACGCCCGGCGCCAATGAATTCTTCCGCGAGTTCGAGCTGTGGGCCTTCCAGAACTACAGCGGCAACTACGCCACGATGCGCGTGGAATGGTCCAAGGGCTGGGGCTACGGCAGCGAGGCCGCCTGGACCGACCCGGTGGTGTTGGGCCAGCACATCCCGCAGGGCTTTCGTACCGCGGCCGGCGCGCACGAGAACTGGGACTGGGCCCTGGCCCGGCTCGACCAGTTCGATCCGCACCGCATCTTCAGCAGCCCGATGCTGGACCGGCTGATGCCGGCCTAGCGACGGGTCTGCTGAAACAAGAAAGGCGCCGCGAGGCGCCTTTCTTGTTTCAGCGCGAGGGCGCCGTGCGGTCCTGGTCGCTCTCGTCGCGTGGACGCGGCGCGTTCTCGAAGATGCGTGCCACCAGCGACAGGAAATGCACGCCCATGTCGACCTCCTCGGGCGTCATGTAGTCGATGGCCCAGCGCATCAGGGCCTGGCCATTGTTGACCATCTGCAGCGTGAAGCGCTCGCCCTTGGGGGTCAGCTTGATCAGCTTCTCGCGGCCGGAGTCGGGGTCTTCCATGATCTGGATCAGTCCCAGCGGCGGCTTGGACATCGCCCGCAGCGCCTTGGAGACGGAGCTGCTGGTGATCTCGAACCAGTCCATCATCGCCTTCTCGACGAACTTGCGGCGCATCAGCTTGCCGTCCACGCCCTGCGAGCGGATCAGCCACATGATCACGGTCTGGTGGCGGTTCAGCGCCTTGCCGGAGCGCAGCGTGTCCTCGATCGTCATGCCCACCGTGTAATGGATGGGGTAGAACAGTTCCAGCAGTTCGTGCGGCCCGTTCAGGTGCGGGATGCGGCGGACTTCGGTGGTCTTTGAAACGCCTTTCTTGTTCACGGTGCTCGGTTCAGGGCAGGAGGTCTTGGTCTTCGCGGCGAGGCTATACGAAGCCAGCCGCTGGCGGCGGAACTGTTTATAGCCTGAAACATAGTAACTTGGAAAACAATATTAAAAAATAATTATGTCTTGACGGACATAATTCACAAAAGCACACTCTCCCGCCGCCTGCCGGGTCCCCGGCGGGCGCTTTTCCATGGCGTGGAGGGTTGGCGATGCACGGTGACGACAGGGCGGTAACGGTGGTCGGGACGGGGTCGGGGCTGGCGGGGCTGCTGCAGACCCAGCGGGCGGCCCATGCGGCGGATCCCTTTCCTACGGCGGAGCAGCGCATCGACCGGCTGCGCCGGCTGCTGGCCGCGCTGGAGAGCCATGAGCAGCGCATCGTCGAGGCCCTGAACGCCGACTTCGGCTACCGCTCGCCGCACCAGACCTGGTTCGCCGAGGTGGTCACCACCGCCAAGCCGCTGCGGCTGGCCATCGCGCAACTGCGGCGCTGGATGCGGCCGGAGCGCCGCAGCCCCGGCCTGCCGTTCAACCTGCTGGGCGCCCGCGCGGAGGTGCACTACCAGCCACTGGGCGTGGTCGGCGTGATCAGCCCCTGGAACGTGCCGGTCAACCTGGCTGTGGCGCCGCTGGCCGGCGTGCTGGCGGCGGGCAACCGCGTGATGATGAAGCCCTCGGAAGCCACGCCGGCCACCGCGGAGCTGCTGCGGCAGATGATCGCATCGGCCTTCGACTCGGCCGAGCTGGTCGTGGCCACCGGTGGCGTGGAGGTGGGCCGCGAGTTCAGCGCGCTGCCCTTCGACCACCTGCTGTACACCGGCGGCGAGGCGGTGGCCAAGCACATCATGCGCGCCGCCTCGGATCACCTCACGCCGCTGACGCTGGAGCTCGGCGGCAAGTCGCCGACGCTGATCGGCGAGGGGGCCGACCTGCAAATGGCCGCGCGCCGCATCGCCTTCGGCAAGGTGTTCAATGCCGGGCAGGTCTGCCTGGCACCCGACTACGTGCTGGTGCCCAATGCGCGCAAGCGCGAGCTGGTGGATGCGTTGATCGAGGCCTTCAAGGGCATGCTGCCCGAGGCTTCCGGCAGCCGCGACTTCGTCGCCGCGATCAATGCCCGCCACGCCGACCGCCTGCGCGGCTACGTGCGCGAGGCGCGTGCCTCGGGTGCCGAGGTAATCGAGCTGGAGTGGACCGGCCGCAGCAGCGTACCGGGAGCCATCATGGTGCCGCTGACGCTGCTGGTGGAGCCCTCGCCGACGCTGGCGGTGATGCGCGAGGAGATTTTCGGGCCGCTGCTGCCGATCGTAGGCTATGACCGCTTCGAGGACGCGCTGGCGCTGATCAACGCCAAGGATCGCCCGCTGGCGCTGTACTACTTCGGCGACGACCGTTCGCAGATCCGGCAGGTGCTGACGCGCACCGTTTCCGGCGGCGTCACACTCAACGACGTGATCATGCACTACACCATGGACGACCTGCCCTTCGGTGGCGTGGGCGCCAGCGGCATGGGGGCCTACCACGGCCGTGACGGCTTCAGGCGCTTCTCGCATGCGCGCGCCGTCTATGCGCAGAGCCGCTTCGACATCGGCGGCATGCTGCGCCCGCCCTATGGCCCGCGCTTCGAGCGCATCGCACGCGTGCTGCAGAAGCACGGCTGAGTCCATCCCTCCCATCGAAAGCGACTGATCCTGCGCCACCGGCATTTGCCGGCTTATTGTGTCCTTGACACAATAGTGTCCAAAAGACACAATCAACAAATAACCACATTAATGTGCGAGTGAGGAAACCCGTGAGCCAGCCCCTGCCCGATGCAGCGAGCTTCACCGTCGAGTCCCTGAACCGGCCCGAGGTGATCGCCAACCCTTATCCCTGGTACGCGCTGCTGCGCGACCAGCCGCCGCAGTTCGGCCTGCGCGACTGGCCGCCGGGCACGGTGCCCGGCCAGGACGTGCCGGAGCCGTCCTGGGTGTTCCTGAAGTACGCCGACGTGGCGGCGGCGGCGAAGAACCATGACGCCTTCTCCTCGCGCGACCCGATGCAGGAAGCTTCCGACGCGCCGACGCTGATGCTGGTCAACCACGACCGGCCGCGGCATACCGTGCTGCGCAACATCGCCAAGCAGGCCTTCACCCCCAAGCGCGTCGAGCACGACGTGGCCCCCTGGGTGGAGCGCACCGTCGCCGGCATGATCGCGGAGCTGCCGGACGGCGACGTCGAGTTCATGCACAGCTTCGCCGAGGTGCTGCCGGCGCGCGTGATGACCAGGCTGATCGGCACGCCGGAAGGCGATTACGACAAGCTGCGCCGCTGGGCCAGCGCCTTCATGGTCACCTCGGACTTCACGCTCGAGGAACGCAACCAGTGCAATCGCGAGATCGCGATGTACTACGCCGAGGCCGTGGCCGAGCGTTATCGCGACATCGAGCGCGGGCTGACGCCGCCGGACGACCTGATGACGGCCTTCATCCGTGCCGAGGACGAGGGCGAGACGCTGACCCGCGATGAGGTCACGCGCTTCTGCCTGACGCTGGTGGTGGCCGGCGCCGAGACCACCGGCTACCTGCTGGGCAACCTGGCCTGCACGCTGGCGGAGGAGCCAGAGTTCTTCCCGCTGCTCAAGCAGGACCGTCGCCTGGTGCGCTCCTTCATCGAGGAGAGCCTGCGCCGTGATGGCCCGCCGCAGCGCCTGTTCCGCGTGGCAACCACGGACGTCGAGATCGGCGGGGCGCAGATCCACGCCGGCCAGTGGGCGGCGCTGTTCTACGCCGCGGCCAACCGCGATCCGTCGGTGTTCGAATCGCCGGACCGGTTCATCCTCAACCGCCCCAACGTTGGCCGGCAGCTCACCTTCGGCCACGGCATCCATCACTGCATGGGCGCCGGCATCGCACGCCTGGAGGCCGACAAGATGATCAACGGCCTGCTGGACCGCTGCTCGCGCATCGACCCCGGCAGCCAGCCCTTCAAGCGCCAGTCCGGCGGCCTGCTGAACTACGGCCTGGACCGCTGCCCGATCGTGCTGGTGCGCTGAGCGCGGACGGAGAACCAGCACATGTCCCTGCAACTGACGCGCAACGGCGCCGTAACCGAGATCGTGATGGACCGGCCGGAGCGCATGAACGCCCTCGACACCGCGTTCTGGAGCGAGCTGCCGAAGCTTCTCGACACGGTGGACGCCGATCCCTCGATCCGCGTGCTGCTGCTGCAGGGTAGCGGCAAGCACTTCAGCGCCGGCATGGACCTGGATTTCTTCCCGGCGATCCGCGAGCGGGAAGACGGCGAGCCCGGCCGCTACCGCGACTGGATCCGCCGCAAGGTGCTGGCGCTGCAGGCGGCGCTGACGCGCCTGGAGAGCCTGCGCGTGCCGGTGATCGCGGTGACCCAGGGCGCCTGCATCGGCGGCGCCCTGGACCTGGCCTGCTGCGCCAACCTGCGCTTTGCCACGGCCGACGCCTTCTACCGCATCCACGAGATCAACATCGGGATGATGGCCGACCTCGGCGTGCTGCAGCGCCTGCCCCGCCTGCTGCCGGCGGCGCTGGTGCAGGAGCTGGCGCTGACCGGCCGGCCGATGAGTGCCGCCGAGGCGCTGCAGCGCGGCTTCATCAATGCCGTGTCCGACAGCCACGAGCAGGCACTGCAACTGGCCCGCGAGACCGCCACGCGCATCGCCGCACTGTCGCCGCTGGCAGTGGCCGGTACCAAGGCGGCGCTGAACCATGCCCGCGACCACAGCGTGGCTGACGGCCTGGAGTTCGCCAGCCTGTGGAACGCCGCCATGTTCGTGTCGGAAGACGTGCCGCTGGCGCTGTCGGCACAGAAGCAGCGTGTCGCCGCGCAATTCCAGGACCTGCTGCCCTGAGGGCGAGCCCAACCACTTTTCTGGACGCGTCCGTCCGAGGGCGCGCCATGCACCGGAACATTCGAAAGTGAAGATTCATGTCATCGACCGGGCCGGCCGTGCCCATGAGCTGGACGCCGCCGCCGGCGAGGCGCTGGTGAACCCGCTGAGCTTCGCCAACCTGGTGGAAGCTACCTGCGGCGGCGCCTGCTCCTGTGCCACCTGCCAGGTCTATGTCGATCCCGCCTGGCTGGAGCGCCTGCCGCCGGCCGTGGGCGACGAGAGCCAGTTGCTGCCGGAGCTGCTGAACACGCAGCCGAACAGCCGCCTGGCCTGCCAGGTGGTGATGAGCCCCGAGCTGGACGGCATCCGCCTGACCGTGTCGCCCGAGCAGTAGAGCGGGCGGCAAACCCATAACCGTGGAGACGCGAACATGAGCATGAACCCTGTCGAAGCCACCCAGGAAATCTTCACGCGCTTTGGCGCCAAGGACGTGCCGGGCATCGTCGAGCTGCTGGACGACGACATCCGCATCGAGTTCTACGGCCCGTCGGTGATCCCCTATGCCGGCGACTATCGCGGCAAGGAGGAGGCGCGCCGCTTCTTCGAGACGGTGCTGGGCTCGGTGGATATCCACCAGTTCGACGCCGAGCAGATACTCCGCGACGGCGACATGGTGACGGTGACCGGCGTGCTGCACCTGACGGCGCGCGCCACCGGCCGTGACATCCGCTCCGACTTCGCCCATGTCATCACCGTGCGCGATGGCAAGTGGCTGCGCTTCCGCGACTTCATGAACACGGCCGTGGCCGTGGCGGCCTTCACCCGCTGAAGGCGCGGCCATGTCGATCGAACGGCGCATCGCCGCGGGTGACCTCGGCCTGTTCCTGGCGCTGGCGGTGCCGGGCCTGGGGCCCTGGCTGCTCGAGTCCCTGCTGGGCCTGAACCAGTTGCTGGGACTGCCGGGCCATGCCGACCTAGCCGGCCTTTCGCCGCTGCTGCTGGGGCTGCTGGGCCTGCTCGGCGCCGGCTTCGCCTGGGCGCGCCTGAACGCGGTGCCCGGAGTGCTGCGCAAGCCGGCCATGCTGGTGAAGGGCGCCGCGGTGCTGCTGTTCGTGCTCGCGGTACTGGGCGGCGCGCCCGCCGTGCTGCTGCTGCTCGCGGCGGCCGATGCCGTGGCGGCACTGCTGCTGGCGGTGGCCCGTGACCCGCGCTGAGCCGGCACCGCTGTTGTCACAGCCTCAGGAAGCGCCGCGCACGGTGATCGAGGCCTTCACGGCTACCGCGCGGCGCCTGGCCTCGCGCCCGGCGCTGCGCCACAAGTGCGACGGGCGCTGGCACACCCTCAGCTTCCGCGAGTATCACGCCGAGGTGATGACGGTGGCGCGCGCCTTCATCCGCCTGGGCCTGCTGCCGGGGCAGACCGTATCGATCCTGGCCGCCAACGGCCCGCAGTGGCTGATCGCCGATCTGGCGGCCATCGCGGCGGGTGGCGTGGCCGCCGGCATCTATCCCACTTCCAGCGCCGAGCAATGCCAGTACATTGCCGGGCACAGCGGTTCGGCGATCGTCGTGGTGGAGGACTCGGCGCAACTGGCCAAGCTGCTGGCCGTGCGCGCCTCGCTGCCTGCGCTGCGGGCCATCGTGCTGATGAAGGGCGACAGCGACGCCCTCGACGTCCAGGGCTGGGAGCAATTGTACGAACTCGCCGAGGCCGTGCCGGAGTCGCTGCTGCAGGAGCGGCTTGCCGCGCAGCAGCCCGGCGACCTGGCCACGCTGATCTACACCTCCGGCACCACCGGCACCCCCAAGGCGGTGATGCTGTCGCACGACAACCTGCTGTGGACCGCGCGCGGCGCCGCCCGGCTGCTCGGCGCGCGAGAAGGGCAGGACGGCCTCAGCTACCTGCCGCTGTCGCACGTCGCCGAACAGATGCTGACCCTGCACGTGCCCCTGCACGTTGGCAGCTGCGTGTGGTTCGCCGAAAGCCTGGAGCGCTTGCCGGCCAACCTGCCCGAGGTGCGGCCCCACGGCTTCCTCGGCGTGCCGCGCGTCTGGGAGAAGATCCAGGCGCGCATCCTCGGCCTGGAGGCGCAGGCACCTTTCGCACGCCGCCAGCTAATGCGCTGGGCGCGTCGCGTGGGCCGCGCCGCGTCGCGCGCGCAGGAACGTGGCGGCAGGCCGCCGCTGATGCTGCCGCTGGCCGACCGCCTGGTGCTGTCGAAGCTGCGGGTGGCGCTGGGCCTGGACCGAGCGCATCACTGTGCCACTGGTGCCGCGCCCATTGCCGCCGATACCGCGGCCTTCTTCGCCAGTCTCGGCCTGCCGCTCTACGAGATCTATGGCCAGAGCGAATCCACCGGTGCCTGCACCATGGGCGGCCCCGGGCGCCATCGCAGCGGCTCCGTCGGCCAGCCATGGGAAGGGCTGGAACTGCGGCTCGACGCCGACGGCGAGATACTGCTGCGCGGCCCCTGCGTGTTCATGGGCTACCTGCACAACGAGCAGGCCTCGAGGGAGGCGCGCGACAAATCCGGCTGGCTGCGCACCGGCGACGTCGGACGCATCGACGACGACGGGTTCCTCACCATCGTCGACCGCAAGAAGGAACTGATCATCACCGCCGGCGGCGAGAACATCTCGCCGGCGCAGGTCGAGGGCGAGATGAAGTCGATCCCCTCTGTTGCCCAGGTCTGCGTGATCGGCGACCGGCGCAAGTACCTCGTCGCCCTGTTCACGCTCGACCCCTTGCTGCTGCCCGCGGTGGCGCAGGCCGCCGGCAGCCTGGCGACGAACGCGACGGAGGCGGCGCAATGTCCCGCCTTCATGCGCTGGTTCGCCGCGCAGGTGGAGCAGGTCAACCGGCGCCTGGCGCGTGTGCAGACCATCAAGAACTGGACGCTGTTGCCGGAGGCCTTCTCGCTGCAGAACGGCGAGCTGACGCCGACCATGAAGACGCGTCGCGCCGCGATCCTGCAGCGGCATGCCGCCGCCATCGAGGCCCTGTACGACCGAGTCCTGCAACATACACGCGGGGTATCGTATTCAAAAGCCGTCCAAATGACACAATATAAATGTTGACACCATTAAGGTGTGGATATAATATTTGTGGGACGGTGAGAAGTCATAAGAAGTCGCCGGAATTCATCCCGGCGAACGACAAGAAGCACATGAGGAGAATCATGCCGTTCATCATTTCCCATCTTCAGTGCCCGTTTCGATTCGCTGCCGACACCCTTGGTCGGTGGCCGCGCCAGGTGCCTGCCTGACGTACGCGCCGCCGGCCCCTAGGCCTGCGCGGCATCGCTGAAAAGCCGTTCGAGTAACGAGGTGGCAGTCGGCCCCGGCCGATCCTGCCGGGGCAACTGCGCGCGCGATTCCTGCCGCGGCCCCGAGGGAGAACCGGCAAGCCGCACTGCATGGATCAAGTGGAGTCGCCCTGTCCCGCAACGAGGCGAGGGCGCGTGACCGATATGGAAGGTGCCATGAAGAAGATCGTAAGGAACGCCGCGCTCGCCGGCATGTGTGTCGCGGCGATGGGTGCCCAGGCGCAGGATGCGCCGCCGTCCGACGCGCTCGATGAGCTGCTCGGCTCGGAGCTGTTCAGTGAAGAGGCCGGTGGCGCGCCCGCCGCGACGCCTGCTCCCGCCGCGACGCCTGCTCCCGCCGCCGCTGCTGCCGACACGGCGCCAGCCGCCGCGCCTGCGCAGGAACCGTCACAGGCCGCCGCGCCCGAGGCGGCGCCCAAGGTCTACGACGACACGATCCCCGTGGCGCAGAAGGAGGCCAAGCCGAAGAACCCGGTCAAGCAGCCATCCGCGAGCCGCCTGGTCGAGGAGATCGTGGTCACCGCGCAGAAGCGCGAGGAAAACCTGCAGGAAGTGCCCATCACGATCAACGCCTTCAGCGGCGAGAAGCTGGACGCCTTCGGCGTCGAGTCCACCGCCGACCTGCAGAAGATCACGCCGGGCCTGACCTACACCTATTCCTACGGCTACAGCGTCGTCTTCATCCGCGGCGTCGGTACCGACGCCTTCCTGCCCAACGCCGATCCCAGCGTCGCCACCTATATCGACGGCATCAACATCGGCCCCAGCCAGGGCAAACAGGACTCACTGGGACCGGTGAAGCGGGTCGAGGTGCTCAAGGGCCCGCAGGGCACGCTGTTTGGCCGCAATGCCACGGCCGGTGCCATCAACATCATCACCGAGGACCCGCCCGACGAGTTCATGGGCTCGTTCAAGACCGAGTTCGGCAACTACAACAGTCGCAAGTACCAGCTCTACTTCGGCACGCCGATCACCGAGTCCATCGGCGCCACGCTGGCGCTGTTCAAGGAAGACCAGGACCTGTACGGCCGCAACGAGGTCTTCGGCCAGCCCGGCCCGATGCGCGAGGACTACGTCAAGGGCGGCCGCGCCAAGCTGCGCTTCCAGGCCACCGACGATCTCAGCCTGACGCTGGTGGGCTCCTACAACAAGCAGTTCAACAGCAACTCGCTGTCGCAGGAAAACACGCGGCCGGCCCCGATCCTGGTCGGCGGCGTGCCGCCCGATCCGCTGGATCGCGTCTGGCACAACAACTACCAGGGTGGCAACGAGACCACCAACACGCTCTACGGCGCGACGGTGGAGTGGCTCACCAGCTTCTCCGACATCAAGTTCATCTACTCCGACAACGAAGCGATCGTGGACGAGGCGATGTACGACTTCGACTCCACCGCCACATCTCAGGCCACCTTCTACAGCAACGACCAGTTCAACAAGCAGCGCACCTACGAACTGCAGTTCGTCTCCAATTCCGACACGCCGGGCTCCGACAGCTTCCAGTGGGCGGCGGGCCTGTATCGCCTGGAGGGCGAGGGCGGCTTCGGCAGCCTGTACCTGACGCTGAACGCGCTGGGCGTGGGCTCCAACGTGCTGGGCCTGCCGTACCTGCTGAATCGCGTCGGCGGCCTGCTGGGTCTCAACAACCTGGGCTACAACGTCAACCAGCTGGTCAATGCCTCCAACGACATCGTGCTGGGCAACGGCGGCATCCTGACCACGGAGTCCAACTCCGCCTACCTGCAGGGCACTTGGTTCGCCACCGACTGGCTGGATATCACGCTCGGCGCGCGCTACCAGATGGAAACCCGCGGTATCACCAACAGCTACCTGGAAGTGGTGCTGCCGACGGCGGGCGAGCCGCCCAATGCCTATTTCGATTCCGGCAGCCGCGCGCAGAACCTGCGCCTGCGCAACTTCAACGCCCCGGACCTGGACGATAAGACCCTATCGCCGAAGCTGGCGATCCAGATCCATCCCTGGGACAACTTCCGCATCTACGCCTCGGCGCAGCGCGGCTACAAGAGCCCGACCTACAACATCGTCAACTTCTTCTCCAACCCGGATCCGGTCAAGCGCGAGACCGCGACCTCCTACGAACTGGGCTTCAAGTCCGACCTGCTGGATGGCGCCCTGCGCTTCAACGCCGCGATCTTCCACACCCAGATCGACGAACTGCTGACCGCCATCGTGTCGGTCACCTCCGGTGGCGTGGTGTCGTTCAGGAATGCCGGCGAGGCGCAGATCAACGGCGCCGAGATCGACATGCTGTGGCAGCCGATGCCCAACCTGAATCCAGGCCTGGCCATCGCCGCCAGCGCCACCTACCTGGACGGCAAGTACACCGACTATAAGGACGGATCGGGCTTCGACGACACCACCGGCCTCTACTTCGGCAAGGACAGCCTGTTGCTGTTGCCGGCGCGTGACTTCACCGGCAACGACATCGTGCGTACCCCGGACCTGACCGCCAGCGTCTCGGTGAACCAGGCCATTCCCGCGGGCAGCTTCGGCTCCTTCGAGCTGGGCGTGGACTACTACTACAACAGCGGTTTCAACACTACGCCGCAGAACTCGCCGCTGTACGAGCAGCCGGCCTATGGCCTGCTGGGCGGCCGCGTCGCCTACTTCTACGAGCCCTGGGGCATCCAGCTCACGGCCTTCGTCGACAACGCCCTGGACAAGGACTACGCCCAAGCCATCGTGCAGCACGACTTCGGCCGCACCGTGACGCTGGCACCGCCGCGCCTCTACGGCCTGCGCATCAAGTGGGAATTCTGAAAATGGATCAGCAAGGAATGTCGAGCATGAAACCCTATGGCAAGCGTCACGCGGCCGTGCTGCTGGCCGCCCTGCTGGCGCCGGTGGCCTACGCCGCCTCCATCACGGACGTGATCAAGGCGGGCGAGGGCTTCATGGTGGCCCAGGCCGAGTCGCAGAAGCGCGTCGACACCCTTGCCGAACAAGGCCGCGACCTGTCGAACGACTACCGCACCACCCTGCGCGAGACCGAAGGCCTGAAGCTGTACCTGCAACAGCTGCGTGCCCAGCTCAAGTCTCAGGAAGTGGAAATGGCCGTCATCCGCCAGGAATCCTCCGAGCTGGACCGCACCAACATCGAGATCCTGCCGCTGATGCAGCGCATGCTGTCCTCGATGGAGCAGTTCGTGCAGCTGGACGTCCCGTTCCTCAAG
>JBPOHT010000074.1:0-13657 GCA_052035235.1 Pseudomonadota bacterium
CCCTCGCCCGCTTGCGGGAGTGGGGAGGGGGAGAGGTTTTCTGTAACTCTTTCTTCAGAGTCGAAAGCAAGTTCCACAGCCCCCTCTCCCCCCGCCCCTCTCCCGCAAGCGGGCGAGGGGAGTAAAAAGGAACCCGCCGAGACCCAGGTCCGCGTCGACACGCAGAAGCTCGACCGCATGATGAACCTGGTCGGCGAACTGGTGCTGGTGCGCAATCGCCTGAAGTCGCTGCAGCAGCGCTCCTCCTCCGACCCGGTGTCGCGTGCGGTGGCCGAGCTGGACTTCATCACCCGCTCGCTGCAGGGCGCGGTCATGCAGATCCGCATGCAGCCGATCAAGCGCGTGTTCTCGCGCTTCCCCAAGCTGGCGCGCGATGTCGCCCGCGGCCTGGGCAAGCAGATCGAGGTGGAACTGCAGGGCGAGGACACCGACCTGGACAAGAACCTGGTCGAGGCCCTGGCCGATCCGCTGGTGCACATGGTGCGCAACAGCGTGGACCATGGCATCGAGCTGCCGGACGTCCGCCAGCGTGCCGGCAAGCCCGCCGACGGCCGGCTGATGCTGGCGGCGCAGCAGCAGGGCGACCACATCCTGATCACGGTACGCGACGACGGTGCGGGCATCGACCCCGACCGCCTGCGCCAGAAGGCTGTGCAGAAGGGCCTGGTCGATCCCGCGGCGGCGCAGCAGATGACGCCGGAGGAATGCCTGGACCTGATCTTCCTGCCGGGCTTCTCGACCAAGGAGCAGATCTCCGACCTGTCCGGCCGCGGCGTCGGCATGGACGTGGTGCGCTCGCGCATCCGCGAACTCAATGGCCACGTCGCCATCGAATCCAAGGTAGGGCAGGGCACCTGCTTCCGCATCCGCGTGCCGCTGACGCTGGCGATCCTTTCGGCGCTGATGGTGCACGCCGGCGGCCGCCGCTACGCACTGCCGTTGAGCCCGGTGCGCGATGTCTTCGTGCTGGACGAGGCCAAGGTGCGCAAGCTGGATCGCTGGGACGTGGTGATGGTCCGCAACGAGCCGCTACGCCTGGTCTACCTGGACCCCTGGCTGCAGGCGGCCGCCAGCGACTCCCTGCGCCACGTCGCCGTGGTCACGGTGGACGAGGAGCGCTACGGCTTCGTCGTCAGCGAGGTGCGCGGGCGCGAGGAAGTGGTCATCAAGCCGCTGGGCGCCTCGCTGCGCGGCCTGAGCGGCGTGGCCGGCGCCACCGTGATGCCGGACGGGCAGGTGGCCTTGATCCTCGATCTGAGCGGCCTGGTGCAGGCCTATCGCCAGTCGTTGGTCTCTACACAATCGGCCACCCCACGGCCGTCAACCTTGGAAAACGGGCATGGATAAGCTCTCAGCCGCTGGCGTGGTACTCGCCTTCGTCGCCATCGTCGGCGGCAGCATCCTCAAGGGCAGCGGCGTCTCCTCGCTGTTCGGTGCGGCCGCCTTCGTCATCGTCATCCTCGGCACGCTGGCGTCCATCTTCATCCAGACGCCCGGGGCGGTGTTCAAGCACGCCATGAAGATCGTGCGCTGGGTATTCAAGCCGCCGCAGCAGGACCCGGAGGCCCTGATCGGCCGCATCGTCGACTGGAGCGGCATCGCCCGCAAGCAGGGCCTGCTGGCGCTGGAAGGCGTGGTCGAGGGCGAGAGCGACAGCTTCATCAAGAAGGGCCTGCAGATGCTGGTGGACGGCGCCGAGCCGGACGCGATCCGCAACATCCTCGAGGTCGAGCTGTCCAGCAAGGAGCACTTCGACACCCAGGGCGCCAAGGTCTTCGAAGGCATGGGCATCTACTGCCCGACCCTGGGCATCATCGGCGCCGTGCTGGGCCTGATGTCGGTCATGAAGAACCTGGCGGACCCCAGCAAGCTCGGCCCCGGCATCGCGGCGGCCTTCATCGCCACGATCTACGGCATCGCCTTCGCCAACCTGTTCTTCCTGCCGATGGCGTCCAAGCTCAAGGCGGTGATTGCCGACCAGACGCGCGTGCGCGAGATGATCATCGAAGGCCTGATCTCGATTTCGCAGGGCGAGAACCCGCGCAACATCGAGAGCAAGCTCAAGGGCTACCTGCACTGAGGAATGGCACGTGGCCCGCAAGCACAAGCATGAAGATCACCTGAACCACGAAGCCTGGGCCATCCCCTACGGTGACCTGGTGACGCTGCTGCTGGCGCTGTTCGTGGTGATGTACGCCGTGTCCTCGGTCAACGAGGGCAAGTACCGCGTGCTGGCCGACGCCCTGAGCGAGGCCTTCGGCGGTCCGCCGCGTTCGATGAAGCCGATCCAGATGGGTGCGCAGCAGCGCGGCGACGAACAGAGCCGCATCCAGGTGATGCCGCCGCGCGGCGCCGAGAAGGCCAATGCCGTGGGCGGTGACGACCCGGCCATGCGCAACCGCTTCGTGCAGCCGCCGCGAGCCGCGGGAGCCACCAGCGCGGCCGAGGCCCAGGCCCGCGAGCACCTGCAGCGCATGGCCGCGGCGGTGGAGAATGCCCTGGGCGACCTGATCAGCCGCGACCTGGTGGTGGTCAAGCGCACCGACTATTGGCTGGAGATCGAGATCCGCACCGACATCCTGTTCTCCAGCGGCTCCGCGGGCGTCGCGGAGACTGCCTGGCCGGTGTTGTCGCGCCTTGCCGGCATCCTCAAGCCTTTCAGCAACCCGCTGCGCATCGAAGGCCACACCGACAACATCCCGATCAATACGCCGACCTTTCCCTCCAACTGGGAACTGTCGGCGGCGCGAGCCGCCAGCGTGGTGCACCTGTTCATGCGCGAGGGCGTGGACCCCAGCCGCATGACCGTGGCCGGCTTCGGCCAGTATCACCCGGTGGGCGACAACAGCCAGGCCGAGGGCCGCAACCGCAATCGCCGCGTGGTCATCGTGGTGCTGGCCGACGAGAGCCAGCCGGCGCCGGACCTGGGCGAACAGGCGCTGCGCAAGACCGGCACGGTGGTGGTACCGGAGGGCACGCTGGAGCGGGTCAAACAGGAGTCGGGAGCATGAGCGGAGCGCGACGCGATGACCAGGTGCTGAGCCGCTGGGTCTGTTTCGAGATGTCCGGCCAGGTCTATGGCCTGCCGATCTCCGCGGTGCAGGAGGTGCTGGCCGATACCAGCATCGAGCCGGTGCCGGGCACCACGCCGCTGGTGCTGGGCGTGATCAACCTGCGCGGCAGCGTCGTCACCGTGGTGGACCTGCGCCGGCATTTCGGCTTTGAGCCGGGGGCCGACGCCGAGACCCGCATCATCGTGGTGGACCATGGCAACGAGTCCCTGGGGCTCTGCGTGGATCGCGTGGCCGACGTGCGCAAGCTGTCCGACGGCGCCATCAAGCCGGCACCGGCGACCGGCGGTGGCCAGGCCGAGGCCGGCATCCGCGGCATGGTCTCGCGTTCCGGCGAACTGTTGACGCTGCTCGATCCCGCCCGGCTGCTGACGGGCCTGCCGCTGCTGGCCTAGGCACCATCGCCTTCGCTGCAGGCCCCGCAGCGGCCGCATCTTCCCCCTCGAACGGCGCCCCAGTGGCGCCGTTCGTTCTTCCGAGGCTGCCGTCTGTCCCCGGGGATGCTCCGGGCAAATCGCCGGAAAGCCGGCAGGGCGTGCGGGGAACGGGACTTGCACCTACCCCTTCGTCCGCTCACCGGAGTGCATCCATGTCCGAATCCAATACCGGAAACCCGTCAGCCTCATTGGCCGGGGCCTCGATTTCCCTGCCCGCCGAACTTGGCATCGACGTTGCCGCCAGCCTCTACCAGGACCTGCTGTCGCAGGTTGATCACCCCGGCGTGGTGACGCTGGACGCGCAGGACGTCGCGCGCATCCACACCGCCGCGCTGCAGCTGTTCTGCATGTTCTGCCAGGACCGCCGCGCCGCCGGCCGTGAAACCCACTGGCGCCATCCCACCGAAGCCCTGCGCAGCGCCGCCGCGCTGCTGGGCGTCACCACCCTTCTGCAGATCGCGAGGCAGGAAGCATGAGCCGTATTCTCGCCGTGGACGATTCCACCTCCATGCGGCAGATGGTCAGCTTCACGCTGAAGTCCGCCGGCTACGACGTGGCCGAGGCCGAGGATGGTCTCGCCGCTCTGGCGCTCGCACAGAAGGAGAAATTCTCCCTGGTGCTGGCCGACGTCAACATGCCGAACATGGACGGACTGTCGCTGGTGCGCGCGTTGCGCGGCATGGCGGACTACAAGTTCACGCCGCTGCTGATGCTGACCACCGAGTCCACTCCGGAGAAGAAGCAGGAAGGCAAGGCGGCCGGCGCGACTGGCTGGCTGGTCAAGCCCTTCAACCCGGAGCAGCTCGTCGCCACCATCCAGCGCGTGCTGAGCTGATGTCCAACATCGACCTGAGCCGGTTCCACCGGACGTTCTTTGACGAGAGCGCCGAAGGCCTCGACGCGATGGAGGCCGCCTTGTTGCGGCTGGACGTCGGCCAGGCCGATGCCGAGACGGTCAATCTCATTTTTCGCTCTGCCCACTCGATCAAGGGTGGCGCCGGCACCTTCGGCTTCAGCGCCGTCGCCAGCTTCACCCACCTGCTGGAAACCCTGCTGGAGCGAGTGCGCTCCGGGCAGCGACAGGTCACCCAGCCGGACGTGGACCTGCTGCTGCGCTCGGTGGACGTGACCCGCGCCATGCTGCGCGCCGCCGATGGCGGCGACGCCGCGGACGTGGACGCAGTGGCCCGCCTCAGCGCCGAGCTGGAGCAGACGCTCGAGGTGAAGCCCGCTGCGGTAGCGGTGGTGGTGGCTGCACCGGCTGCTGCGGGCTGGAAGATCCGCTTCCTGCCCAAGTCCGACATCTTCGCCAGCGGCAACGATCCCTTGCGCATCCTGCGCGAGCTCGATCGCCTGGGCGAGGCTCGCATCGCCTGCGACAGCGAGGCCCTGCCGACCCTGGCCGACGCCACGCCTGAGACCTGCTACCTGTCCTGGACCGTGGAGCTGCGCGGCGACTGTGACGAGGGCGCGGTCCGTGATGTGTTCGCCTGGGTCGAGGATGAGTGCGAGCTGGAAGTCTTACCTCTCCCTCCGGGAGAGGGTGAGCCGGAGGCAGGCGAATGTCCGGTGGACATTCGCCCCGGCGAACGCCCGGCCATGGATGGCCGGGCAGGGGCTCAATCAGGAGATGCAGTCGCGCCAGGGACGGCAGCGCCGGGCGCCGTTCAGGCGGCTCAAAAGCCGCAGCTGAAGCTCGTCGAATCCACACCCGAGCGTCGCTCCGGCGACACCAGCAGCATCCGCGTGGGCACCGAGAAGATCGACGCGCTGATCAACCTGGTCGGCGAACTGGTCATCACCCAGGCCATGCTGCAGCAGATCGCCGGCGATCTGGACCCGGTGCAGAACGAGAAGCTGCTGCAGGGCCTGTCCCTGCTGGACCGCAACACCCGAATGCTGCAGGAAGCGGTGATGGCCACCCGCATGCTGCCGGTGGACGCGGTGTTCAGCCGCTTCCCGCGTATGGTGCGGGACCTCTCCACCAAGCTCGGCAAGCAGATCCGCCTGGAGACCGTAGGCGAGGGCACCGAGCTGGACAAGGGCGTGATCGAGCGCATCGCCGATCCGCTGACGCACCTGGTGCGCAACTCCCTGGACCATGGTCTGGAGAACGCCGAGCAACGCCTGGCCGCCGGCAAGGATCCCACCGGCACCATCACGCTGCGGGCCGCTCATCAGGGCGGTCATATCGTCATCGAGGTGGCCGATGACGGCCGTGGCCTGGATCGTGAGCGCATCCTGGCCAAGGCCGCCGAGCGCGGCATCCCGGTGCCGGCCAATCCGGCCGATGCCGATGTCTGGCAGCTGATCTTCGCGCCGGGCTTCTCCACCGCCGAGCAGGTCACCGACGTCTCCGGCCGTGGCGTCGGCATGGACGTGGTCAAGAAGAACGTGCAGGCCCTGAGCGGCCAGATCGAGATCTCGACGCGGCCGGGGCAGGGCACCTGCGTGACCATCCGCCTGCCGCTGACGCTGGCGATCCTCGACGGCATGTCGGTGCGCGTGGGCGACGACGTCTTCATCGTGCCGCTGAACTGCGTAGTCGAATCGCTGCAGCCGCAGCCGGGCCAGGTACGCACGCTGTCCGCCGGCGCGCGCGTGGTCAAGGTGCGAAACGAGTACCTGCCGCTGGCGCCGCTGCACGAGCTGTTCCGCATCCGCACCGATGCGCCCGAGCCGGAGACCGGCATCCTGGTGCTGCTGGAATCCGAGGGTCGCAAGGTCGCCGCCCAGGTCGATGAGCTCGTCGGCCAGCAGCAGGTGGTGATCAAGTCGCTCGAAGCCAACTACCGCCGCGTCGGCGGCATCTCCGGGGCAACGATCCTCGGCGATGGCCGTGTCGCGCTGATTCTCGATGTCGCCGAACTGGTGCGGGGCTACGCCCGCGCCGCGGCGGCCTGAAGCAGGAAAAAACCATGACCACTCCACTTGCCAGCACCCCGGAATCCCGGCCCGCCGCCACGCCGGCCGACGACGTCCCCAACGAATTCCTGACCTTCACGCTCGGCGCCGAGGAATACGGCGTCGACATCCTCAAAGTCCAGGAGATCCGCGGCTACGACACCGTCACCAAGGTGCCAAACGCGCCATCCTTCATCAAGGGCGTGATCAACCTGCGCGGCACCATCGTGCCGGTGGTGGACCTACGGCTCAAGTTCAGCCTCGAGCGTGCCGACTACAACGAGTTCACGGTGATGATCATCCTCAACGTCGCCCGCCGCATCGTCGGCGTCGTGGTGGATGGCGTCTCCGACGTGATGCAGCTGACTCCCGAACAGGTAAGGCCCGCCCCGGAATTCGGGGGCGGCATCGACACCAAGTTCATCACCGGGATCGGTGCGCTGGAGCAGCGGATGCTGATCCTGATCGACATCGAGAAGCTGATGAGCAGCCAAGACATGGCGCTGATGGACAGCGCCGCCGTGCATTGAACCCTCGCCGCAAGGACAACCCCATGAAAGCCAAATCCGCCAAACCCGCTGCCAAGTCCACGGCCAAGTCGACGTCTAAGTCGCGTCGTGCCGCACCCGTCGCCAGGAAGGCCGCCCCCTCGGCGGCCGCCGCCCGGGATATGGCCGACCTGCGCGGCCAACTCGCTGCCATCGGCAAGTCGCAGGCCGTCATCGAATTCTCGCTGGACGGCCACATATTGAACGCCAACGAGAACTTCCTGCTGGCCACGGGCTACACGCTGGAGGAGGTGCGCGGCCAGCATCACTCGATGTTCGTCGAGCCAACCTATCGCCAGAGCCTTGAGTACCGCATGTTCTGGGACAAGCTCGGCCGCGGCGAGTACGACGCCGGCCAGTACAAGCGGATCGCCAAGGGCGGCCGCGAGATCTGGATCCAGGCCAGCTACAACCCGATCTTCGACGTCAAGGGCAAGCCCTTCAAGGTCGTCAAGTATGCCTCGGACATCACCGCCCAGCGGCAGCAGACCGCCGATTTTGCCGGCCAGCTTGCCGCGATCAGCAAGGCCCAGGCCGTCATCGAGTTCACGCTGGAGGGCAAGATCATCGCCGCCAACGAGAACTTCCTGAAGACCGTGGGTTATACGCAGGAGGAGGTTTTCGGGCAGCATCACCGCATGTTCGTGGACCCGGACTACCGCGAGAGCGCTGAATACCGGCTGTTCTGGGAAAAGTTGAGCCGCGGCGAGTACGACGCTGGCCAGTACAAGCGCTTTGGCAAGAACAGCCGCGAAATCTGGCTGCAGGCCAGCTACAACCCGATCTACGACATGAACGGCAAGCCGTTCAAGGTCGTGAAGTACGCCACCGACATCACTTCCCAGATTCATGCCGCCCAGGCCCTCCAGACTTCGGTGGAGCAAACCCAGGCCGTAGTCTCGGCCGCCAAGCAGGGAGACCTGTCGCGTCGCATCCCGATTGACGGAAAGGCCGGTCAGATCCGTTCGCTCTGCGAGGGCGTCAATTCCATGCTCGACGGCATCGTTGCTGCCCGCGAGGAGGAGCGCAAGCTGGCCAACGAGAACCTGCGCATCAAGAACGCGCTGGACAACGTTTCCGGCAACGTCATGATCGCCAACAACGATCGCGAGATCGTCTACATGAATACCGCGGTCGGCGAGATGCTGGTCAAGGCCGAAAGCGACCTGCGCAAGGCGCTGCCGCACTTCGACGCCCGCAAGCTGATGGGCGCCAGCATCGACGTGTTCCACAAGAACCCGGCGCACCAGCAGGGCTTGCTGGCCAACCTGCGCAGCTCCTACCGCACTGAGATCAAGGTCTCCGGCCTGACCTTCGGCCTGATCGCCAGCCCCATCATCAATGACAAGGGCGAGCGCCTCGGCACGGTGGTGGAGTGGGCCAACCGCACCACCGAGGTCGCGGTGGAGAACGAGGTGGCCGACATTGTCGGTGCCGCCGCCAATGGCGACTTCACCCGACGCGTGTCGCTGGAGGGCAAGGAAGGCTTCTTCAAGATGCTGGCCGAGAACATCAACCAGCTGCTGCAGACCAGCGAGGTCGGCCTGAACGAGGTGGTCCGCGTGCTGGCCGCCCTGGCCAAGGGCGACCTGACCGAGACCATCACCGCGGACTACAACGGCACCTTCGGCCAGCTCAAGGACGACGCCAACAAGACCGTGGAGCAGCTGACCGCCATCGTCAGCCAGATCAAGGTTGCCACCGACACCATCAACATTGCTTCGCGCGAGATCAGCGCCGGCAACACCGACCTGTCCGCCCGTACCGAGCAGCAGGCCGCCAGCCTGGAGGAAACCGCCTCCAGCATGGAAGAGCTGACCTCCACCGTGAAGCAGAATGCCGAGAACGCCAAGCAGGCCAACCAGCTGGCGATCGGCGCCAGCGACATCGCCGTCAAGGGCGGCCAGGTGGTCAGCGAAGTGGTATCGACGATGGCGGCGATCAACGAATCGTCGAAGAAGATCGTCGACATCATCAGCGTCATCGACGGCATCGCCTTCCAGACCAACATCCTGGCGCTGAATGCGGCGGTGGAAGCTGCCCGTGCCGGAGAACAGGGGCGTGGCTTCGCGGTGGTGGCGGCCGAGGTACGCAGCCTGGCGCAGCGCTCCGCTGGCGCTGCCAAGGAGATCAAGAGCCTGATCGGCGACTCCGTGGAGAAGGTCGGCAACGGCTCTAAGCTGGTCGAGCAGGCCGGCAAGACCATGGACGAGATCGTGACCAGCGTGAAGCGCGTGACCGACATCATGTCGGAGATCACCGCCGCCTCGCAGGAGCAGAGCCAGGGTATCGAGCAGGTCAACCAGACCATCACGCAGATGGATGAAGTGACCCAGCAGAACGCCGCCCTGGTGGAGGAGGCCACCGCCGCCGCCCGCTCGCTGGAAGAGCAGGCCGGGGGGCTGGCCGCCTCGGTCAGCCGCTTCCGCCTGGACGAGCAGGCCGCGGGCTTCGGCGCCGTAGCGGCGGCTCCGGCCGCACCGGTCCGCAGCATGGCCGCCAAGCCGGCACCGGCCCGCCCGGCGGCACGC
Organism: Pseudomonadota bacterium; assembly: GCA_052035235.1. Taxonomy (GTDB): domain Bacteria; phylum Pseudomonadota; class Gammaproteobacteria; order Nevskiales; family Nevskiaceae; genus Solimonas_A. Next base: position 9,492 of record JBPOHT010000074.1, read on the forward strand.
CCTGCCGCACCGGCCGCGCGCCGCCCTGCAGCCACCGCCGCCCGCGGCAATGGCGGTGGCGAGCGTCACGACGAGCAGTGGACCGAATTCTGAGGAAACGGGACTACGGAGAGCCGCCATGTCGCTCGCAATCCAAGCGGAAGCCGCGATGTCCGAGCCGGGCCCCTGGTTGCGCCTCCTGGCCAACTGGGGCCTGAGCCTCAGCGAGGCCGGCTGCGTGCTGCCGGTTGAGTCCCGCGGCCAGTGCCCGCTGCGGCCGGTGCTGGCGCGGTTGGTCGGGCAGGACGTCGCAAAGGGGAGGGAAGCCGATGACCGTCGCTGAGAGCCGCGAGTTCGCCTTTGCGCGCAGCGACTTCGAGCGGGTCCGCTCGTTGATCCACGCCCGTGCCGGCATCTCGCTGGCACCGGCCAAGCGCGACATGGTCTACAGCCGCCTGGTGCGGCGCCTGCGGGCGCTGCGCCTGGATTCCTTCGGCGAATACCTGTCGCGCCTGGACGATCCGTCCGATCCGGAGTGGGAGGCGTTCACCAACGCGCTGACCACCAACCTGACGGCCTTCTTCCGCGAGCCGCATCACTTCGAGATCCTGGCCGAGCACCTGCGCGCACAGCCGCGCGGCGCGACGCTGCGGCTCTGGTGCTCGGCCTCGTCCACCGGCGAGGAGCCGTATTCGATGGCGATGACCGCGATCGAGGCTTTCGGCCGCGACGATCCGCCGGTACGCATCCTGGCCACCGACATCGACACCCAGGTTCTGGCCACCGCCGAACGCGGGGTCTACCCGCTGGAGCGTCTGGAACGCATGGACGAGACGCGCCGCCAGCGCTTCTTCCGCCGTGGCACGGGCGCGATGGAAGGCTACTGCCGCGTGACCGAACCGCTGCGGCGCCTGGTGAGCTTCCGTCCGCTGAACCTGCTGTCGGAGCACTGGCCGATGCGCGGACCCTTCGAGGCCATCTTCTGCCGCAACGTGATGATCTATTTCGACAAGCCCACCCAGCATCTCCTGCTGGGGCGTATGGCGCCCCTGCTCACGTCGGACGGCCTGTTCTTCGCCGGCCATTCGGAGAGCTTCTTCCACGCCGCCGACGTCGTGTCGCCCTGCGGGCGTACGGTGTATCGGCGCGCAAAGGCCGGGAACTGATGTATGCGATGCGCAGGGCCCGCAGTACCGTCTCCGAAGCGGCCGTCCCGTACTACGATCCGCGCTACAGCGCGCAGGTGGTCAAGGTGCTGCCCGGTGAGTTCGTCGTGACCACCCAGGACTGCATCCTGACCACCCTGCTGGGATCCTGCGTCTCGGCCTGCATCCGCGACCCGCTGACCGGTGTGGGTGGCATGAACCACTTCATGCTGCCGGACAGCGAGACCGGCGGTGCCGCCAGCGAGTCGGCGCGCTACGGCGGCTACGCCATGGAAATGCTGATCAACGAGCTGCTCAAGCACGGCGCCGCGCGTGGCCGACTGGAGGCCAAGGTCTTCGGCGGCGGTGCCATGCTGCCGAGCTTCCAGTACAACAAGGTGGGCGAGCGCAACGCCGCCTTCGTGCTCGACTACCTCGGGCGCGAGAGCATTCCGATCCTGTCGCAGGACCTGCTCGACAACTGCCCGCGCCACGTCCACTACTTCCCGCGCAGCGGTCGCGTGATGCTGCGCAAGCTGCCGGCCTTCGAGCGCGGGCAGGTGGCGGCGGACGAGACGCGCTACTTCAGCCGCCTGCGCCAGGAGCCCAAGGGTGGTTCCGTGGAGTTGTTCGAATGAACCGTATCCGGACCCTGGTGGTGGACGATTCCGCGCTGGTGCGCAGCCTGATGAGCGAGATCCTGTCCGGCGATCCCGAGATCGAGGTGGTGGGTACCGCCTGCGATCCCTATGTGGCGCGCGACAAGATCAAGCAGCTCAAGCCCGACGTGCTGACGCTGGACGTGGAAATGCCGCGCATGGATGGCCTCACGTTCCTGGAAAACCTGATGCGCCTGCACCCGCTGCCGGTGCTGATGGTGTCCTCGCTGACCGAGCGCGGCGCCGAGATCACGCTGCAGGCGCTGGAACTCGGCGCGGTGGACTTCGTCACCAAGCCCAAGATCGACGTCTCCCACGGCCTGCACGAATACGCCGACGAACTGCGGACCAAGCTCAAGGCGGTGGCCCGCGCCCGCCCGCGCGGCCCGGCGGGCGCCCGCCCCGCGGCGGTGGTCCCGGCGCGGCGCAGCACGCCGTTCCGTACCACCGAGCGCCTGATCGCCATCGGCGCCTCCACCGGCGGTACGGAGGCAATCAAGGTGGTGCTGGAGCAGATGCCGCCGGACGCCCCGGCCATCGTCATCACCCAGCACATTCCCGCCGCCTTCAGCGCGCCCTTTGCGGAACGCATGAACCGCAGCTCCGCGATGTCGGTCTGCGAGGCCGCCGACGGACAGCTGATCGTGCCAGGCCATGCCTACATCGCCCCGGGCGGTCGTCACCTGACCGTGGTCCGTGACGGTGCCCGCTATATCTGCCGGCTCACCGACGCGGCGCCGGAGAACCGTCACCGGCCGAGCGTCGACGTGCTGTTCCATTCCGTGGCCAAGAACGCCGGCGGCAACGCCGTGGCCGCCATCCTCACCGGAATGGGCGACGACGGCGCCCGCGGCCTGCTGGAGCTGCGCAAGGCCGGCGCACACACCCTGGTACAGGACGAGGCCAGTAGCGTGGTCTGGGGAATGCCCGGCTCCGCCGTGCGCCTCCAGGCCACGGAACAGGTCTTGCCTCTGGACCGTATAGCCGGGCAGTTGCTTGCCTGGACCCAATGAACCACAGGATCGCCCCATGAACCTGAACAAGACACTCTTTCCCGCACTGGCGCTCACCGCCGTGCATGTTGCGGCACTGCTGGCCTCATTGCCGGCGATGGCCGATATCGCCAGCCTGCTGCTGATGGCCGGCGGCTGGGCCTGGGCCGGCCGTGAATTCTGGCGCGAGCGCCAGGCCGCGCAGGCCGAACTGAAGTCCCTGCGCGAATCGGGCGAATCGCAACGCCAGTTGCTGGCGGAACTGCGCCGCGGCATGGGCGGTGAGATGCAGGGCATGCAGCAGGAGATCGGTCGCGTGCGCCAGCTGGTGACCGAGGCCACGCGCCAGCTTGGCGGCAGCTTCGAGGAGATGAACCGCCAGGCACAGGTACAGGCCAGCGCCGTCGGCCGCATCATGAGCCGCAACGGCGAGCAGGAAGGCGGCGGCGTACGCCACTTCACCGGTTCCGCCGGTACGCTGATGAACAACCTGGTGGAATCCCTGGCCCAGGCCAGCCGCCAGAGCGCCGCCAGCGCCGGCCAGATCGACGAGATGGTGAAGCACCTCGATGCGATCTTCGATCTGCTGGGCGACGTCAAGACCATTGCCGACCAGACCAACCTGCTGGCGCTGAACGCCGCCATCGAGGCGGCGCGCGCCGGCGAGGCCGGCCGCGGCTTCGCGGTGGTGGCCGAGGAAGTACGTAATCTTTCGGAGCGTTCCACCAGCTTCAACGAGCAGATCCGCAAGCTGGTTTCCAGCTCGCGTGACGCGGTGGCCAAGGTCCGCGAGACCGTGGGCGAGATGGCCTCGCGCGACATGAGCGCCAGCGCCGAGGCCCGCGACGAGGCCGGGCGCCTGCTGCGCCAGGTGGAAGAGGTCAACGGCAGCCTGACCGCCGGAATCCGAGAGGTCTCGGCCTCACGCGAGCATATTGCACAGTCGGTGGGCCAGGCCGTGCGCTGCCTGCAATTTGAAGACATCGTGACGCAGGCGCTGGGCTCGGCCGAGCGCCACCTGCGCCGCATCGAGTCGATCCAGGCCGAGGGCACCGGCCAGCCGGCCCCTGCGGCCGCCGCCAGCGAGAACTGGCGCCAGCCGGTGCACAAGCCGGTGGCCCAGCAGTCGATGCAGGCCGGAGCGATTGAGCTTTTCTGAAGAATCCACTGTCCAAGAGTGGGGTGTACTTGGCGCCGGTCTTTCCGGCGCTTTTTTTATGCGTGAAGAAAAACCTGCCGCACCGGACCCTTGCAGGTCCGGCGTGCAGTACGTCTATGTTGTCAAAGAGCCAGACGGTCCCAGGACCTTTTCGCGGATGCAGCGGCAGAGCCCTACTCGGTTGTCTGCCGAACCGTCTGTGCCGGCGCGGAGCCTTGCGCCTGTAGCCCGA
>JBPOHT010000072.1:0-57704 GCA_052035235.1 Pseudomonadota bacterium
GCAGTACGTCTATGTTGTCAAAGAGCCAGACGGTCCCAGGACCTTTTCGCGGATGCAGCGGCAGAGCCCTACTCGGTTGTCTGCCGAACCGTCTGTGCCGGCGCGGAGCCTTGCGCCTGTAGCCCGAGGTGCACCTGGGCTCATGGGAATATTTTAGGTTTGAGGGCTCTGGGGACCTAACGGAGTTCCGTATTTCTTGCAGGCTGGGTTGGCGGATCGCGTTCACCCTTCGACGGGCTCAGGGCGAACGGTTGGGTGATTACATTTCACTTATACAGAAACCCTCTCGGCAACTGCTCCTGCGTTGCCCTACCTCGGGCATCCATGCCCTCGTCCCCTGCCCCTCTCCCGCAAGCGGGCGAGGGGTTCCAAGCCTTTTTCAATGTCTTGGTGAGCGCAGCGAATGCTTTTGACGTTCGGGCCCCTTCCAGAAGCGCCCGCCTGGCGGTCGGGCGCAGGGTCGAGCCGGACAGGATGTCCGGCCGAGGGGCCGCAGGCCATGGATGGCCTGTGGGCCCGACCCGTCGCGCTCGACCGCCAGGCGGGTTGCCCCGCCAAAGCGGGGCCGCGGATGGAGGGTGTGCTTTCTTTGGTTACTTTCTTCGCCTAGAGGCGCCTACTGTTGGTGCACAAGCAAAGAAAGTTAAGTCGCCCTTAGGCGAAACTAACCCTCAAAGAACCACGACACCTGACCGGCGTAGTCGCCGGCATCCCCGCTTGGTCTCTAGCAGAAAGCGTGCGCCCCTCACCCCAACCCTCTCCCCGCCAGCGGGGAGAGGGAGTAGCTGTGATGGCGCATCCATGCATGGCCAATCCTCTCCCGCCCAGGGGAGGGGAAAATGCTGTCAGCGCCGGCTATCCGTTAAGCTTCGCACCATGCCGCACGATCACCCGTCCCAGAAACCCCATTCGCACGACCAAGGTCACCAGCACGATCATGGGCACCAGCACCATGGGCATGACCACAAGGGCCATGATCATGGTCATGGCCACTCGCACGGACACGATCACGGCGGCCATGGGCATTCCCATGACCACCCGCATGGCAGTGAGCGCCAGTTGCTGGTCGCCTTCCTCCTTACCGCCGGCTTCATGCTGGCCGAGGTCATCGGTGGACTGATCTCCGGTTCGCTGGCGCTGATCGCCGATGCCGGGCACATGCTGACCGACGCGGCCTCGTTGGCGCTGGCGCTGTTTGCCGTGCGCCTGAGCCGCCGGCCCTCCGACCGCCGCCGCTCCTACGGCTATGGCCGCATGCAGGTGCTGGCGGCCTTCGTCAACGGGCTGTCGCTGCTGGCACTGATCGCCTGGATCGCCATAGAGGCGGTCATGCGCTTGTTCGAGCCGGTGCCGGTGCTGGCAGGGCCGATGCTGGTCATCGCCTGCCTGGGCCTGCTGGTGAATATCGCGGCCTTCTGGATCCTGCATCGGGGCGAGCGCGGCAACCTCAACGTGGATGGCGCCCTGGCGCATGTGCTGGGCGACCTGCTGGGCTCGGTGGCGGCCATCATCGCGGCGCTGGTGATCATGGCGACCGGCTGGACGCCGGTGGACCCGCTGCTGTCGGTGCTGGTCTGCGGGCTGATCCTGCGTACCGCCCTGCGCATCACCCGGGAGTCCGGACATATCCTGCTGCAGGGCAGCCCGACGGAACTGGACCCGGCCCAACTGGAGCGCGAAGTGCGCGCGGCGGTGCCGGGCGTGGCGGGCATCCACCACGTTCATCTCTGGTCGCTGACCCCTGAGGAACGCATCATTACCCTGCACGCCGTGCTCGGACCGGCCGCCGACGGCGACCAGGTGACCGCCGGAATCGGCGATTTCCTGCGTAGTAGCAGGGGGATAGGCCATGTCACGGTGCAGATCGAGCGCCAGCCCTGCGCCGAGCCGGAGCACCGCTGCCCGGGCTGAGCCGCGCCATCGGTCGGGATTGGCCGTACAGCCAAGGGATCAGTTGCCGCGCAACTTGCCTCCTACCGCCCCCCTCCTTACCATTTGCGCTCTTCAGCGGCCACACCCGCCTATTTTTTGCCCATTTTCTTGTCAGTTTAAGGATAGTTCATGACCTTTCAGGCCGATCTCGAGAAGCTCTTCGGGCTCAAAAACGTCAGCTACAAGTACAACCTGACCAAGCCGGAGCTGTTTCACGAAGCCATCGCCAACGACCGCGGCCGCGTCCGCCGCGGTGGTCCGAGCAACGAGCAGAAAGCCTTCCCGACCGTCCTGGGCGTGAACGGTCCGCTGGTCTATTACACCGATCCGGATTGCACCGGCCGCCGCACCAAGGATACCTACGCGGTGAAGTGGCCCGAGATCGCCGACGAGATCTGGTTCAAGGCCGACCTCAACCCCTACGACACCGAGAAGTACGAGGCGCTGCTCAAGCGCGTCGTGGCTCACCTGAACGACAAGAAGGCCTCGCTGTACGTGAAGGACCTGTTCATGGGTTCGGATCCGGACTTCGCCGTGCCCTACCGCTTCGTCGGCGAGTACGCCACGCACGCGATGTTCTGCCACAACATGTTCCCCAAGGACCTGCAGGGCGTGAAGGATGCCGACGCGCGCCGCTGGACCATGCTGAACGTGCCGAGCTTCGTCTGCGAGCCGGAACGTGACGGCAGCCGCGCCGAAGCGGCGGTGATCGTCGATACGCGCAACAAGATCTGCCTGGTGGCCGGCCGCGCCGACTACTGCGGCGTCAACAAGAAGACCATCTTCACGGTCGGCAACTACCTGCTGCCGAAGGAAGGCCGCCTGTCGATGCACTGCTCGGCCAACGTCGGCAAGAACAACGACGCGGCGATCCTGTTCGGTCTCTCCGGCACGGGCAAGACCACGCTGTCGGCCGACGCCAACCGCCGCCTGATCGGTGACGACGAGACCATCTGGTCCGACAACGGCCTGTGCAACCTGGAAGACGGCTGCTACGCCAAGCTGATCGACCTGGACAAGCAGAACGAGCCGGTGATCGCCCAGGCCCTGAGCAAGGCCGGCACCATCATCGAGAATGTGCCGCCGCTGCCGGGCAAGAAGATGGAAGAGTGCCACCCGGACGAGCTGGACCTGTTCGACGGCTCCATCGCCGAGAACACCCGCTTCAGCTACCCGCTGGACGCCAACCCCAACGTGATGCCGAACGGCCAGGGTCCGCATCCGAAGACCATCGTGCTGCTGACCGCCGACGCCTTCGGCGTGCTGCCGCCGATCTCGATCCTCGAGCCCAAGGACGTGATGTACCACTTCGTCTCGGGCTTCACCGCCCGCGTCGCCGGTACGGAAGTGGGCGTGACCGAGCCGCAGCCGACCTTCTCGGCCTGCTTCGGCGGCCCCTTCATGGCGCAGAAGCCCAATGTCTACGCCAAGCTGCTGGCGGAGAAGATGGAACAGCACCAGGCCCGCTGCATCCTGCTGAACACCGGCTGGAGCGGTGGCGGCGCCACCACCGGCGGCGCCCGCATGAAGCTCAAGGTCACCCGCGCCCTGCTGGATGCGGCCCTGAACGGCGAGCTGGACGGCGTCGAGACCGAGGTGCAGCCGATCCTGAACCTCAAGATGCCCAAGTCCTGCCCGGGCGTGGACAGCAACATCCTGAACCCCCGCAACACCTGGGGTGACAAGGATGCCTACGATGCCACCGCCACGAAGCTGCGCGACATGTTCCGCGACAACTTCAAGAAGAAGGGCTTCGCGGCCTTCGGCATCGAGGAGCGCATCTAAGCGTCCTGCTGTATCGAAAAGGCCGGGCATTGCCCGGCCTTTTTGTTTCAGAATACCCTTGTCCGCCCTGCCCGCCTGCCCATGAAACTACGCGCCAGCAATATCGCCAAGCTCAAGGACCAGTCCTTCGACGTGCTGATCGTCGGCGGCGGCATCAATGGTTCGGTGGCGGCCGCGGCCCTGGCGGCGCGCGGGGTCTCGGTGGCCCTGATCGACAAGGGTGACTTTGCCGGATTCACCAGCCAGCACTCCTCCAACCTAGCCTGGGGCGGCATCAAGTACATGGAGACCTGGGAGTATCCGCTGGTGCGGGCGCTGTGCATGAGCCGCAACCGGCTGATCCGCAGCTACCCGTCCACGGTCAAGGAAATCCGCTTCTTCACCTCGGTGCAGAAAGGCTTCCGCTGGCACCCCTGGATCCTCTGGGCCGGCACCTGGCTGTACTGGCTGATCGGCAACGGCTTTACCCGCGTGCCCTTCCTGCGCCCAGTGGGCGCAATCCAGCGCGAGGAGCCGGTGGTCCGCACCGACGGGCTCAGCGGCGGCTTCGAGTACTCCGACTCCTACCTGCACGACAACGACGCGCGCTTCGTCTTCAACTTCATCCGCTCGGCGCTGAGCCGGGGTTGCATCGCGGCCAACTACGTGGCGGCCGAGGGCTCGCGCCGCGAAGGCACCGAGTGGGTCACGCAGCTGCGCGACGTGCGCAGTGGCGAGAGCTTCCCGGTACGCAGCAAGGTGATGGTCAATGCCGCCGGTCCGTTCGTGGACGAGGTCAATGCCAGGAACGGGATCGCCACGCGACATCGCCACGTGTTCTCCAAGGGCATCCACCTGATCGTGCCGCGCATCACCGACAGCAAGCGCGTGCTGACCTTCTTCGCCGACGACGGCCGCCTGTTCTTCGCGATCCCGATGGGCAACCGCACCTGCATCGGTACCACCGATAACCGCGTGGACACGCCCTACGCCACGGTAACCGAGGCGGACCGGCGTTTCGTGCTGGACAACATCAACAAGCGCCTGAACCTGCCCAAGCCGCTGACCGAGGCCGACGTCATCTCCGAGCGCTGCGGTGTGCGCCCGCTGGTGGTCGAGGGTGCCGCGGGAGAGAAGACCGACTTCCTGCAGTTGTCGCGCAAGCACGCCGTGGAGGTGGATGCCGCCTCGCAGCAGATCAGCATCTTCGGCGGCAAGCTCACCGACTGCATCAACGTCGGAGAGGAAATCTGCGACGAGGTGCAACGCCTGGGGGTGAACATCCCGGAGCCGGATTTCACCTGGTACGGTGAAGCACCGGATGCGGTGCGCGACGAGTTCCTGCACCAGGCACGGCTGATGAACCTGGATGCCTACACCGCGCCGGAGTCCTCGGAGTCGCTGTCGCAGCGCCTGTGGCGCCGCTACGGCGCGCAGGCCATCGGCCTGCTGGAGAACATCCGCGAGGATTCACGCGAGGCCGAGGTGTTGATCAAGGGTACCGAGTACATCCGCTGCGAACTGCGCCAGGCGGCGCGGCGCGAGATGGTGGTGACGCTGGACGATTTCCTGCGCCGCCGCTCGAAGATCGCGCTGGTGGAGCGCCGCGAGACGATCCGCCAGTCGCCGGGCCTGATGGATGCCTGCCGCATCCTTTTCGGGGATGAGGCGCAGGCGCGGCATGATGAGTATTTTGGGGTGGAGGGTTCGTGAAACTTTGCCACGGACCATCTGCTCAACTGATGGCTACTAAGAATATTGCGCTTGGCTACCACGCTCAATGCTTTACAGAAACCCTCTCCCCCACCCCTCTCCCGCAAGCGGGAGAGGGGACTGATCTTGGCGCGACATGAACATTAACCGCATCTTCTGCATCGGCAAGAACTACGCCGATCACGTCGCCGAGCTGGCGCACCTCGGCCACCAGGCCGATGGCGATTGCGTGGTGTTCATGAAGCCGGCTTCCGCCGCGGTGCCGGAGGGACAGCCGATTCCCCTGCCCCGCGACCGCGGCAGCGTGCACTACGAGGCCGAGCTGGTGGTGATGCTGACCGGTGGCGGCCGCAACATCCCCATGAAGCATGCGCTGGGCAGCGTCGCCGGCCTGACCCTGGGCCTGGACCTGACCTTGCGCGACCTGCAGACCGAGCTGAAGAACAAGGGCAAACCCTGGGAAATCGCCAAGTCCTACGACGGCAGCGCGGCATTGGGCGACTTCAAGCCTTTCCTGGAGCAGGACCTGCAGAAGCTGGAGTTCACGCTGCAGGTCAACGGCGAGCTGCGCCAGCACGGCCGCACGCGCGAGATGCTCTACCCGGTGGCGCGCCAGATCCATATCCTTTCGCAGAGCTGGGCATTGGAGCCCGGCGACGTCATTTTCACCGGTACACCCAAGGGTGTCGGCCCGCTGGCCCACGGCGATCAGCTGGTGCTGGCCGGGGTAGGCATCGGTGAGTTCCGCTGGACCTGCAGGCAGGAGAAGAAGTGAACGATCGACAGAAGCAGCAGCTGCGCAAGATTGCCGGCACCTTCTTCACCGGCCTGCTGGCGGTGCTGCCGATCCTGGTAACGGTGGCGCTGGTGATGTGGCTGATCGGGGCCGCCGAGGCAGTGCTGGGCGGCCTGCTGGGCTTCCTGCTGCCGCGCGGGCTGTACCTGCCAGGCATGGGCCTGCTGGTGTCGATCCTGCTGATCTACCTGGTCGGCCTGGGCATGAAGGGCCTGTTCGTGCAGCAGGCCTTCGGCTGGGTGGAGAGCGCGCTGAACCGCATTCCCCTGGTCAAGACGGTCTACGGCGCCGTCCGTGACCTGACCGGCTTCATGTCGAACAAGCGCGAGCGCAAGTTCGGCCAGGTGGTGCTGGCGCAGCTGCCCAACCTGCCGATCCGGCTGGTGGGTTTCGTGACCGTGGACGACCTGGCCGAGGCCGGTATCTCCGGCTGCGACACCGGCGGCTGCGTGGCGGTCTACCTGCCGATGAGCTACCAGATCGGCGGCTACACCGTGATGCTGCCGCGCGAGCACCTGACGCCGCTGGACATGGGCTTCGAGGAGGCGATGCGCTTCGTCATCACCGCCGGCATGTCGCGGCCCAACGAGGAACCGCCCAAGCCGTCTTCGCCTGAATGAACCTGGGCCGCGGCTACAAGCTGCTCCTGCTGGGCAGCCTTTACCTGGCGCAGGGCCTGCCCTTCGGCTTCTTCACGCAGGCGCTGCCGGTGCTGATGCGCGACGCCGGCCTGTCGCTGAAGACCATCAGTGCCACCAGCCTGCTGTTCCTGCCATGGGCGCTGAAGTTCCTGTGGGCACCGCTGGTGGACCGCACCGGCACGCGCCGGCAATGGATCCTGCCGCTGCAGCTCAGCGCAGCGGCCGGCGCCGGTCTGCTCGCCTTCGCCGACATCGGCGATTCCTTCACCCTGATCTTCGCGGCGCTGCTGCTGTTCAACCTGCTCGCGGCGATGCAGGACGTGGCCACCGACGGCCTGGCGGTGCGCCTGCTCGGCGAGCAGGAGCGCGGCCTGGGCAACGGCCTGCAGGTGGGCGCCTACCGCCTGGGCATGGTGCTGGGTGGCGGCTGGCTGCTGTGGGTGTTCGCGCAGTCCGGCTGGCAGATGATGTTCCTGGCCATGGCCGGCATCCTGCTGCTGACCTGCCTGCCGGTGCTGTTCCTGCGTGGTGACGGCGCCGAAAGCCACGCCGCCCCTGCCGCCGCGGGCCAGATCGCGCTGGGCTGGGCCAAGCGCCTGCGCCAGCCGGGGATGCTGGCCTTCATCGGCCTGATCTGCGCCTACAAGTTCGGCGACAGCATGGTGTCGTCGCTGATCGGTCCCTTCCTGCGCGACTATGGCCTGTCCAAGGAGGAGATCGCCCTGCTCAAGGGCACGCTGGGTTCGGTGGCGGGCCTGGCCGGTGCTGCCTCCGGCGGCTGGCTGGCCTGGCGCCTGGGCCGCCGCGCCACGCTGCTGGGCTGCGGCCTGCTGCAGACCTTGAGCTTGCTGCCCTACCTCGGTGCTGCCCTGGGCTGGGGCGGCAAGGAGCTGCTCTGGGCCGGCTGCCTGGGCGAGCATCTGCTGGGCGGCATGGCGACGGTAGCGCTGTTCACGCTGATGATGGATGCCAGCGATCCCGATCATGCGGGCACCGACTACACGTTGCTCGCCTGTGCCATCGTGATCGGCACCGGCCTGGCCTCCTTCACCGGCGCGGCGATCGCCGATGCGGTGGGCTACGCACCGGTGATGGGGCTGGGGCTGCTGCTGTCGGCGGCGGGCTGCGTCGCCCTGGTGCTGGCGGTGGATCGCGGCGCGGGGCCAGCACGCCTGGCGCCGGTCTGGCACCGGCGCTGATCATGTGGCAGCAGCTTCAGCCGCGATCTTCCTTGGCAGGGCGAAGATCGCGGCTGAAGCTGCTCCCACCTGTTGGCACTCCCTAGCCCTTCGCCAGCTCGCAGCGGTTCTTCCCGGCGCGCTTGGCGCGGTACATGGCATCGTCCGCGGCACGGATCAGGGAGTCGCCCGGAGTCGCGGTGGTGTCGACAGGCGCATGCGGATGGCAGGCGACGCCGATGCTGGCGCCCACCGTGACCCCGATGCCCTCACCCAGGTCATAGGGCTCGCGCAGCAGCAGGCACAGAGCTTCCGCCGCCGACAGCGCTGCGGCCGGCGCCTCGATCGCTTCCTCGAGTATCACCGCGAACTCGTCACCGCCGAGACGGGCGACGGTGTCGGACTTGCGCATGCGCCCCAGCAGGCGCGCGGCGATCTGGCGCAGCAGCTGGTCTCCGACGAGGTGGCCGTGGGTGTCGTTGACCGGCTTGAAGCCGTCGATGTCGATGTACAGCAGCGCGAAGGGCCGCTGCGAGCGGCGCGAGCGCTCCAAGGCGCCGTCGAGCCGGTCCAGGAACAGTGCGCGGTTCGGCAGGCCGGTGAGCGGGTCGTGGGTGGCCTGGTGCCGCACCTGCTCCTCGGCCTGACGGCGGGTCGCCACCTCGTACTCCAGCTCGCTCACCAGCCGGCGCAACTGCTGCTTGCCGCGGTAGAGGTCCAGGAAGACGCGTACCTTCGACAGCAGGATGGTGTCGTTGATCGGCTTGGCGATGTAGTCGACCGCGCCGAAGCTGTAGCCCTTGAGGCGGTTGAGGTCATCGACCATGGCTGCGGTGACGAAGATCACCGGCGTGTTGCGCGTGCCCTCTTCCTCGGCCAGATGGCTGGCGACCTCGAAGCCATCCATGTCCGGCATGTTGACGTCCAGCAGCACCAGCGCGAACTCGTGATCCAGGGTCGCCGCCAGTGCGGCGTTGCCGGAACCCGCCTCGACCAGTTCTGCATCGACCTTGGCCAGCAGGCGGCGCATGGCCACCAGGTTGGCGGGCGTGTCGTCCACGACGAGAATCTTGGGGCGAGACAGCTCGGTCATGCGTTGGCCCTCCCGGCCAGTTTCAGCAGCATCGGAGCAATGCGGTTCAGCGGCAGCACGTGATCGGCACCCGCCAGGCGCAGGGCGGCCGCGGGCATCTCCGGGGCCTCGGCCTCCTGCGGGTCCTGCACGATGAGCGTGCCGCCCAGGCTGCGCACCAGGGCGGCGCCGCGGGCGCCGTCATCGTTGGCGCCGGTGAGCACCACGGCGGCGAGGCGATCACGCCAGACCTCGGCGGCGGACTGGAACAGCACGTCGGCCGCCGGACGCACGTGGCAGACACGCTCGTCCACCGACAGGGCGAAGCGGAGCTGGCGCTCGACCAGCAGATGATAGCGGGGCGGTGCCAGGTAGACGTGCCCCGGCTGGATCGGCTCGCGCGACTGCGCCTCGCTGACCGGGAGCACGCAACTGTCACGCAGCAGGTCCACCAACACGCTGAAGCCCTCGGTCGCGGTGTGCTGCACGATGATCACGCTGGGCCGGAATCCCTTGTCGAGCCCCCGCAGCAGGCTGCGCAAGGCAGAGACCCCGCCGGTAGACGCGCCCACGACACAGGCCTCCATCATGGAGCGGCCTTGGGCGCCGTGCGCCGGAACACCGGCAGCTCGCGGCTGAGTAACTGGAAATCGGACGCCACGCTGGAAAAGCTCAGCGACTCCTTGATGCCGATGCACAGGTAGCCACCGCGCACCAGGCTGTCACGGAATAATCCCAGCACGCGATCCTGCAGCGGATCCGTGAAGTAGATCAGCACGTTGCGGCACAGGATCAGGTGCATCTCGCCGAACACCCCGTCCGAGACGAGGTTGTGGTTGGCGAAGGTGATGTTGGCGCGCAGTTCGTCGTGCATCTTCAGCAGGTCGTACTTCTCGGTGCAGTAGTCCTGCAGGCGGGCCTTGCCGCCAGCCTTGCGGTAGTTTTCGAGGTACAGCGGCATCTCGCGCGCCGGGTAGATGCCTTCGTGGGCCTTGGCCAGGGCGGCGTCGCTGAAATCGGTGGCGTAGATCTGGCAGCGCTCGTACATGCCGGCCTCGCGCAGCAGGATGGCCATCGAGTAGGCCTCCTCGCCATGCGCACAGCCGGCCTGCCAGATATTCAGGTGCGGATAGCTCGCCAGATCCGGCAAGACCCGCTCGCGCAATGCCACGAAGGTCTGCGGCTCGCGGAACAGCTCCGACACCGGCACCGACAGACGCTCGATCACGGCATGGATGAAGGTTTCATCGTGGATCACCCGCTCGGTGAGTTCCGAGACGGAGCGCAGGTGCAGGGCCGTGACCAACCCCAGCACGCGGCGCTTGAAGGAGGCCGGGGCGTATTGGCCGAAGTCATAGCCGTGGCGTTTGCGCAGGGCCTCGGTGAAGAGTGCGACTTCGATGTCCTGCCTGTCAGTGAGGTGCATGGTTCACCTTCGATTCATGCCGCCGCTCCGGGCTCGCCTGCTGCAGGTCTGCCGCACCCGCTGCACCCGGGCGTATCAGCTACCGGCCAGCAAGGCCTGCATCTGGCCGGTCAATTGTTCGACGTCGATCGGCTTGGAGCAGTACTCGTTGGCACCGGCTTCCAGGCACTTCTCGCGGTCGCCCACCATGGCCTTGGCGGTAACGGCGATGATCGGCAGGGCTTGCCATTCTGCCTTCTCGCGGATACGGCGGATGGTCTCGTAGCCGTCCATGCCGGGCATCATGATGTCCATCAGCACCAGGTCGATTTCCGGGTTCGACTCCAGCTGCGCGATCGCCTTGTAGCCGTCCTGCGCCATCAATACCTTGAGGCCGCGACTGCGCAGGGCCTTGGACAGGGCGAAGATGTTGCGCATGTCGTCGTCCACCACCAGCACGGTCTTGCCGCTCAGGCCCGGCGCCACAGCGCGCGGTGCGGCGGCAACGGGGGCGCCAACCTTGCGGATGCTGTGCAGGAACAGCGTCACTTCATCCAGCAGGCGCTGCGGCGAGGGCGCGCTCTTGAGCACGATGGTTTCGGTGTATTCGCGCAGGCGCAGCCCTTCCTCGCGGGTCAGCTCGCGACCGGAATGGATCACCACCGCCGGCAACGGCCCGCGGGCGCTGGCGCGCTCCAGGAACTGGAACCCGTCCATGCCGGGCAGTCCCAGGTCGAGGATCAGCAGGTCGTAGGACTCCTGGGTCGTGCGCTCCATGGCCTCTTCCGCGCTGCCGACCTCGTCGATCTGCACCGATTCGCCACGCAGCATCTCACGCACCAGGCGTCGGTCCGCGGGGTTGTCGTCGATGATCAGGATGCGCCGCGCACCGGTGGGAATCCCGGGCAGGCCGTCGAAGACACGCTCGACGTCTTCGCGCGCCACGGGCTTCTTGAGATAGCCGGCGGCGCCGGCGGCACGCGCGCGGCCCTCGGCGTCGGCGCCGGAAATGAAGTGGACCGGGATACCGGCGGTCAGCGGGTCCGCCTGCAGCCGCTCCATCACCTGCCAGCCGTCCATCTTCGGCAGGCCGATATCGAGCAGGATGCCAGCCGGGCGATGCTTGCGCGCCAGCGCTAGGCCGGTTTCGCCGTCATGTGCCACCAGCGCCCGGTACTGGCGCCCCCGCGCCAGGCCTGCCAGCACCTCGGCGAACTGGGCATCGTCCTCCACGATCAGCAGCGTGGTGCCCGGTGCTTCGGCGGGCAGATCCTGAGCCGGCGCGGTTAGCGGCGCCGACGGGGCGGGCGGCAGCGCGGGCACGGCGATGGCGACCGGCGCCGTCCTCGCGGCGGGCTCCAGCGGCAGCGCCCCGTCACCGGGCGCCGCAGCAGGCAGGCTCACGGTGAAGGTAGAGCCCTGTCCCTGCTGGCTCTCCAGGCGGACTTCGCCACCCAGCAACTCGACCAAAGCCTTGACGATCGACAGGCCCAGGCCGGTGCCGCCGTAGCGCCGGCTGGTACCGGAGTCGGCCTGCTCGAAGGCCTGGAAGATGCGCGCGAGCTTTTCCTGCGGGATGCCGATGCCGCTGTCGCGCACCCGCAGCAGCACGCCGCCGGCATGCGGGCCGTCGACCACCGGCAGGATGTCGAGCTTCACGCCGCCCTGGTGGGTGAACTTGAAGGCGTTGGACAGCAGGTTGGCGAGGATCTGGTTGATGCGGGCGCTATCGGAACGGACCGTGGCAGGCAAGCCCGGAGCGCGGGAAACCTCCAGCGTCAGGTGCCGCTGCTCGGCCAACGCACGGAAGTTGCGCTCGATGCCGGCGGCCAGCGCGGCCAGGTTCACGTCCTCCAGGACGACCTGCATCTTGCCGGCCTCGACCTTGGACAGGTCGAGGATGTCGTTGATCAGTTTGAGCAGGTTGCGGCCGCTGTCATGGACGATGCTGGCGCTCTCGATCTGCTCGGCGGTGAGATTGCCGTCCTCGTTGTCGGCCAGGCCCTTGGACAGGATCAGCAGGCTGTTGAGCGGCGTGCGCAGTTCGTGCGACATGTTGGCCAGGAACTCGCTCTTGTAGCGGCTGGCCTGCTCGAGGTCGACAGCCTTCTCCTCCAGCTCGGCCTGC
This sequence comes from Pseudomonadota bacterium, assembly GCA_052035235.1. Classification (GTDB taxonomy): domain Bacteria; phylum Pseudomonadota; class Gammaproteobacteria; order Nevskiales; family Nevskiaceae; genus Solimonas_A. Next base: position 12,630 of record JBPOHT010000072.1, read on the forward strand.
GCGCGCTCCAGCGCCTGCTTCTGGCCATGCAAGGCTTCGCTTTTCTCCTCGAGGCTGACATTGGCGATGCGCAGCTCTTCGGCCTGGACGCGCAACTCCTCTTCGCTGGCCCGCAGCTTCTGGCTCTGCTCTTCCAGCAGCCGCGACTTGTCGCGCAGCGCCTCGTTGGTGGCGCGCAGCTCTTCCTGCTGCGCGCGCAGGGCTTCTTCGGAGGCCTGCAGTTCTTCCTTCTGGTGCTGCGTCTGGCGCAGCAGCTCCATGGTGGCCAGTCCCCGCTCCAGGGTCTCCAGCACCAGGGCGGCATAGCCGGCGGCCTGCTTCAGGAACTCCGCCTGCAGCGCGTCGGGATCGGCAAAGTAGGCCATTTCCACTACGCCCAGCACGCGCTCGCGCGCCGGCAGCGGCAGGAGCCGCAACGACGGCGGCACGACCTCGCCCAGACCGCTGCGCACACGCAGGTAGGACTCCGGCAGGTCGCGCACCACGCGCGGCTCGCCGTCCTGCGCGACCTGGCCCACCAGGCCCTCCCCGCGGGCGTAGCCACGCGGCCCGCTGCCGCCGGGCAGGCTGTAGCTACCGCAAGGTTCGTAGCGCTCGCGTGCTTCGTCCCAGCGGAAGAAGACCGTGCAGACCGCGCCACCGGAGAGGTTGAGGCGCTCGCTGAGCTTCTCGCCGAATTCAGCCAGCGTGGTGCAGCCCTGCAGCGCCACCGACAGGCTCGCCAGCTCAGTCTTGATCCACTCGCGCCCGGCCAGGTCCACAGTGCTGCGGCGGAAGACTTCCAGGCCGCGGGCCAGGGCACCGATCTCGTCGCCATGTCCGCGATACGGAATATCGACGTCGGTTTCACCCGACGACAGGCGCGACATCAGCGAGGTCAGCTGCGTGACCGGACGTGTCACCGTGCGCGCCACCGCCCACATGGCCAATGCCACGAAGGCGATGCCGGCCATCAGCATCAGGTAGGTCAGTTCGCGTGTGCGGTCGAGTCGCGCCTGCAGGCGCGCCGACCGCTCATGCAGCAGGCTGCGCTCGTGCTCGCGAACCTGGTCGACCAGCACGCGGATGCCGTCGATGATGCGCTTGCCCTTGCCGGTGCGCACCAGCGCCAGCTCGGAGGCTTCGTCGCCGCGGCGCTTGTAGTCCAGCACCACCTCGGCGAAGTCGCCACGCCAGCGCCGCATCTCGTCGCGCCACTGCTCCAGCGGAGCCTGCTGCCTGGGGTTGTCGGCGGTCAGTGCTCGCAGCTCCCGCCAGGACGTCTCGAATTGCTCGCCGCCGACTCGATAGGGCTCGAGGAATTCGTCACGCGAGGACAGCAGGTAGCCGCGCAGGCCGGTCTCCTGGTCCAGCACCAGCACGAGCAGGCTGTCGATGGCTTGCAGCACCACCTCCGAGTGGTCCGTGGCCTGCCGGGCTTCCTCGACCTCGGTGAGCGCCGCACGGAACATCAGGGCGCTGCCGGCGAACAGCAGCAGGATCACGGCGAACGCCAGGCCCAGGCGCGTCTGGATGCCCAGCGCTCCGCGCAAGGGCGATGGCAGGCTGCGGCGCTCGTTGCTCATGCCGGACCCGAGGCCAGCTTCTGGCGGATGAACTCGTGGTGCGGCACGTACAGCAGATCGGCCACCCGGCGGATCAGCGCCTCCTCACCGGGATGGATGCGGCCGTCGGCGTGGGCCACACGCCACATGGCGCCGATCAGCTCGCGCTTGTCCTCGGCGGGCAGCACGGCGTTGAGCTCCGTGACGAAGGCATGCAACGACACGCTGTTGCGCACGGCGGCCTCGGCCTCGGCGAGCAGCGCCGCGGAGGCGGCCTCGTCCAGCTCGCAAAGCTCGCGCAGGATGCCACGCGCCGCTACCTGCTCCGCCTCGCCCTCGGCAAAGTCCGCGCGCAGGGTTTCGACCAGCAGCACCGCAATGGCAAGTTCACGGCGCGGCGCGGCCGACTCTACCCTGTCGCCACCGAGCGCACGAACCAGTTTGTCCCACACGAAGTCAGGATCCGTCCGCAGATCAGAACGAGGCGCCGATCAGCAGGTTGAAGGTGTCGCGGCCCTCGATGTGCTCGTATTCCGGGGTGATGTCGAAGATCGCCAGGCCGAAGCGCAGTCCGGCGAAGAAACGGCTGGCATCGACCTCTTCCTTCTGCAGGCCGACGACGCCCTTCGGATCGACCTCGGACCAGACATAACCGTAGCCGGCGTAGGGCGTCAGGAAGGCGAAGCCCTTGGAGATGGAGACGTCCAGGCCCATGGATTCGAAGTCCAGGTCGTCGATGCCGCTGCTGCGGGTGTAGGTGCCACGCACGGCCAGGCCCGGCTCGGCGACACCACCCTCGAGGATGGCCCAGCGCACTTCACCGCCGAAGAGGTCGGCGCTGGCGCCCGGCACCGTCGCATAGAAAGCGCCCAGGTCGATGCCGAAGGGCAGGCCCTTGCGCACGACCACGCCGGCCATGCCGATGGCGTCCACGTTCTCGCCGGTCAGGCGGTTCCAGGCCTGCGGATCGTCCACGTCGACATAGGTGGCAAAGGCGCCGATGCCGATGCCGGTGATGCCGGTGGCTTCGGAGGGACCCAGCGCCTTGTAGTTGAGCGCGGCGGTGATGTCCTCGGACACGGAGCGGAAGTCGGCCTGGCAATTCGGATTGGCCGTGCAGGTCAGGTCGAAGTTGGCGTCGAACGCGGTGGCCTGGGTGGCACCGGTGGCAAGGGCAAGGGCGAGCAGAAGACGGCGCATGACGATCTCCTCAGAAGGGGGCAATGGGGTTATAGGTCTGATGTGCGATCGAGGATAGCACCGGTCAAGCGTGTACGGACTGGAGGAAAGGTACCAATACCGCGCTGATATCCTGCAGGCGGCCGTGGAAGAAATGCCCGGCACCGTCGACCGTCAGCAACTGCGGCGGCGGCGTGTACTCCATCAGGATTTCGTGGGTTTCATCGTAGCTCACGGTGTCGTCGTCACGGCTGTGCACGACCAGCCAGGGACAGCCGGGATGCCGCGGCGGTGCCTCGCCGCCGAAATACTTGCCGAACGGCGGTGCGATGCTGACCAGGGCGTCGGGCCGCAGCTCCGCGGCCGCCTTCAGCGCCACGAAGGCGCCGAACGAGAAGCCCGCCAGCACCCGCGGCCCTTCCGGCAGCAACTGCCGCATCAGGCCCGCCAGGTGCAGCACGTCGGCGGTCTCGCCGCGGCCTTCGTCGTGCAGGCCGCCACTGCGGCCGACCCCGCGAAAGTTGAAGCGCAGCGTCGCCAGGCCCGCCTGCAGCGCCCCGGACGACAGGGTGTACACAACCTTGTTGCTCATGGCCCCGCCGAACAGGGGGTGCGGATGGCAGATCACGGCAAAGCCCCGCGGCGTCCCGCCCTTGGGTGCCGACAGCAGGGCCTCGATCCGGCCGGCGGGTCCGTCGACCAGCCATTCGCTGTTCTGTCCAGGCTGCGGCAGTTCCACCGTCGATTCCTCCGTCGTATCCAAGGCCGCGATTCTGCACGACTCTTGCCTCTGGGAGTACGCCTCCCTATAGTTCAAGACACTTGAATAAATATTGCGTCGGGGGAGTTACACACATGCGCACCTGGATCATCTCGGCAGCTGCTGCCGCACTGTTTGCGACCGCAAGCACGGCCGCTGCGGCGGACATCAATGACAAGCAGCCGGAGTTCAAGGCCTATATCGACCTGAAGTTCGACGGGCGCGGCAACGATGCCCAGCAGATGAACTACGGACTGCGCATGGACCATGACCGCCGCTTCCTGGAGGCGCCGCGCCCGGCCATCGCCCAGCTCGACTTCCGCGCTGGCCGCGAAGCCGGCCTGCAGAAGTTCGAGCTCAACGGCGCGCCGCTGGTGGAGCGCAAGGCCGAGCTGAACCAGGATGGCGAGCTGCAGTACGGCACGCTGGACTGGGCGCTGATCGCCGCCGCCGTGGTGGGCGTGGGCTGGATCGCCTACGAGACCTTCGACAACGGCGAAAGCCCGTCGCCGCCGAAGCCGACCCCCCAGGATCCGCCCCCGACCGGCGGCCTGCAGCTGCCCGGCACCGTCGCCGACCTGCTGCAGCAGATTCCGACCCTGGGCGACATCCTCGCTCCCTACGTCGAGGGCGGCCTCACGGCCATCCTGCAGCTGCCGGCCGGCACGCCGGCGCAGGCCCTGATCGACCTCGTCGACGGCGGTGCGTCCACGATCATCCGCCTGATCCCGGGCCTCGGTGGCAACGGCCTGTCGGACGACACCCGTGCGAAGGCCGAGATCGAGCGCCACACCCCGGCCTACCAGGCCTGGCTCGACGGCGGCAACGGCCACATGGGCGATCTGCTCGCGGCACACTAGAATAGACACGCGTTCCACCCAAGGGGAGCCGCAGGCTCCCCTTGTTGTTTCCGCCGACCGAAAACCGCCGACGATGAGCCCCGACTTCGCCGCACGCCACCCGCGCCTCGCCGAGCTGTTCGGCACCGACCTGCGCAGCCTGGCGCTGTTCCGCTTCCTGCTCGGCAGCATCCTGTTCTGCCTGAGCCTGGGCAGCCTCTGCGATGTGTCGTCCCTGTACAGCGACGCCGGCGTGCTGCCGCGCGGCTGGGTCATGGCGTCCGACAGCCCCTGGCGCCTGTCGCTCTACTTCCTCAACGGCACCGCCGCGTTCGCCGGCCTGCTGTTGCTGGCCCAGGTCGCCCTGGCGGCGATGCTGGCCCTGGGCTGGCGCACGCGCATGGCCGCGGTGCTGGGGTTCCTGCTGCAGGCCTCGCTGCTGAGCCGCGCCCCGCTGGCGGCGGGCGCCGCCGACCTGCTGCTGACCTGCCTGCTGTTCTGGGCGGCCTTCCTGCCCCTGGGCAGCCGCTGGTCCGTGGATGCCGCGCTGGCCGCCAACCCGCCCCCGCCACAGGAGCCGCATGTCTCCTGGGCCGGCGCCGGCCTGCTGCTGCAGGTGCTGTCCGTGTATTTCTTCTCGGCCCTGCTGCGCAGCGGCCCGGAATGGCGCGACGACGGCACGGCGCTGCACTACCTGCTGTCGCTGGACGGGCACGCCACCGCAGTCGGGCGCTGGCTGCTGCACTACCCGGGCCTGCTGGAAATACTGACGTCTGCGCTGTGGTGGCTGTCGCTGCTGGCCGCTCCCCTGGTACTGCTGCCGATGGTCAGCCGGTATACCCGGCGACTGGTGCTGCCGCTGCTGGTGCTGATGCAGTTGTTCCTGCTGCTGAGCTTGAGCCAGGGTGCCCTGCCGCTGCTGGGGCTCGCCGGCCTGGCGGCCCTGGTGGGACCCGGCTTCTGGCAGTGGGCGGCGAAGCGCCGGCCGCAACCTGTTGGCCTGCGCATCTACCACGACCGCGAGCGGCCGGCGAGCCTGCGCCACAGCCTGCTGCTGCAGCAATTCCTGATCCTGCCCCAGGCCCAGATCGCGACCGCACAGGAGGCGCCCCGCGCCCGCGCGCTGCTGCAGGCCAACCGCTCCTGGGTGGTGATCGACACCGACGACCAGGCCTACCTGCGATGGTCGGCACTGGCGGCCTTGCTGCGCCACTCCCCTCTGTTGTCCTGGCTGCATCGCCCGGCGAAGCTGGGGGCGGTGGTACGCCTCGGCGACCGTCTCCACGGCTGGCTGGCGGCCCGCCCTGCCGGGCCGGCGCTGTCGCGCCGCGACGTGAACTGGGAGGTTTCACCGCGCTGGCAGCGCGTTGCCGCCGTGTTCCTGTGGCTGGTACTGGTTTGGAATGCCTCTACCGCCGGCCTGCTGCCCGCGGCCACGCAGACGCTGCTGGCCCCGGTCATGCAGTCGCTGCGTCTTGACCAGTCCTGGAGCCTGGATGCCCCCTCGCCGCCGCGTGACGGTGGCTGGTTCGTCGCCGTGGGCCGCACGGCGCAGGGCCGCGAGATCGACCTGCTGCAGGAAACCTCCGCCCCCGACTTCAGCCGCCCGACAAACTACGGCGACGGCCAGCGCTGGCAGCGCCTGCGCGAGCGCCTGGCGCTGGACGCCTACGCGGCCCACCGCCCCTACTACGCCCGCTGGCTGTGCCGCTCCTGGAACGCCGCCGAGCACGGAAAGCTCGCCAGCGTCCGCCTGGTCTACGTGCTGCGGCCCACGCCGCCACCGGGTGGCACGGCAGTGTCGCCCGAGCAGCGCATCCTGCTGCAGCAGGACTGCACCGCACGCAGCTGAGGCTTGAGATGGCAGGACTCATCGATATCGGGGCGAACCTCGCTCACGACAGCTTCGACGCCGACTTCGAGCCGATGCTGCACCGGGCCTGGCAGGCCGGGCTGGAAGCGATCGTGGTCACCGGCAGTTCCTTCGACAGCAATGCCAGGGCGCTGGCCCTGGCGCGGCAGCACCCTGGCCGGCTCCATGCCACCGCCGGCGTGCATCCTCACCACGCCAGCGAGTGGAACGATGCGCACGCCGCCCAGCTACGCGAGCTGGCGCAGCATCCCGAGGTGGTTTCATTGGGCGAATGCGGCCTGGACTACAACCGCAACTACTCCCCGCACTCCGACCAGCAGCGCGCCTTCCGGGCGCAGCTCGATATCGCCGTTGAAACCGGCAAGCCGCTGTTCCTGCACCAGCGCGATGCCCACGCCGACTTCCTCGGCATCCTGCGCGAGTACCGCGGGCGCCTGAGCGAGGTGGTGGTGCACTGTTTCACCGATACGCGTGAGGCGATGCAGGACTACCTGGAGCTGGACTGCCATATCGGCATCACCGGCTGGGTCTGTGACGAGCGCCGCGGCAAGGCGCTGTACGACGCGGTCTCCCTGATCCCGGACGACCGCCTGCTGATCGAGACCGATGCGCCTTATCTCCTGCCGCGCAACTCGCCGAAGAAAAGTGAGCGGCGCAACGAGCCAGCCCTGCTGCCCTGGGTGGTGAAGGCGCTGGCACAGGCGCGCGGCCAGAGCGAGCAGCACGTGGCTCAGATCAGCCGCGACAACGCGCGTCGCTTCTTCAAGCTCGGCGCCTAGCCTCTCTTTAACCTGTTCTCCCTGACTCCCCGACCGTCCGGGGCGCGCGGCGCTTCTGGCTGCGGTGTATCTGCGCCCCGCTGCCTTGGGATCGCAGACAAAGAAAAACCCCCGCCATCGCTGGCGGGGGTTTTCATTCTGCTACCAACCGGGGCGATTACTCGCCGCGGGTGCGAACCTCGACGCGACGGTTCTGGGCGCGGCCCTCGTCGGTCTCGTTGGTCGCGACCGGCTTGGACTCGCCGTAGGCGTAGGTGTTGACGCGCTTCGCATCGACGCCCTTGCGGGTCAGGTACTGCTTGACCGTGTTGGCGCGGCGCTCGGACAGGGCCTGGTTGTAGCCGTCGGTGCCGATCCAGTCGGTGTGACCGGAGACGTCGACCTTGAGGCTCGGGTACTGCTGCGACAGACCACCGATGGCCTTGGACGCGTTGTCCAGGATCGAGCGGGCGTAGTCGGTCAGGTCGGAACGGTCGAACTCGAAGTGCACGTCTTCGAAGCGGCGGTTCGGGCCTTCACCGGCGCCATCCTTCGGGCAGCCGCTGGAGTCAACCTTCACACCCTTCGGGGTGCCCGGGCACTTGTCGAGCGCATCCGGGATGCCGTCGCCGTCGGAATCGACCGGGCAGCCCTTGGAATCAACCTTCACGCCCTTCGGGGTGTTGGGGCACAGGTCCGCGTCATCCGGCACGCCGTCGCCATCCGCATCCGGACCGCCGGCATCGCCGGCGCCGCTGGTCTTGGGACCGAGGGCGGCCACCAGGCCGATCTTGACGACCGGCTCGAGCAGGGAGTTGTCCAGGCCCGGGATGTCGGTGTCGACATAGCGGTAGCGCACGTCGGCGCGCAGGCCGTAGCGGCTCTCGTCGCCGAAGTACTTGAAGAAGCCGACGCCCAGGGTGCCGAACGGATCGGTGTCCTCGGGCTGGCCGGCAACGGTCTTGTTCTGGTTCTTCATCGCGCCAACGCCGAGGCTGACGTAGGGCGAGAAGGCGCGGTCGCGCGAGTAGAAGAACAGGGCATCCAGATGGCCGCCCAGCTCGCGGAAGTCATTGGTGCCGCCATTCTCGGCCTGGAACTGGTTCCAGAAGCCGCCGAATTCGACGCCCCAATGCTTGTTCAGGGCCTTGCCGGCGCTGAACGCATAACCATTGCCGTTGTCCGAAGCACGGTCAGCCTGGTCGGCGATGACGGCCTGGTAGCCGCCGAAGAGGTAAGGACGCGTCTCGTCGGCCGCGACCGCCGGCAGCGTGATCGCCGCCAAGGCCAGGGTCAGAGCTGCGCGGGTTGTCTTATTCATTTTGAATCTCCAACCTGAAGATGAAAGCTGCCAAGAGTAGGCGGGGGTAATGACCCGCAAGCACATGCATTATGCATTTGCTTGTTGCAGCGCAGCAATACCCCTTGCGGAGTCTTGGACTGGCTGAAAATATACTTGGATGCCCATTCAGGCTCCCCCGTCAGTGGATTTTGCCTGCGCCACGACGGATTTACCAGTCTTTTTTCCAGTCTTTTGATGATCTTCCAACGGATTACCTGTGACCGAATTCCTTGCTGCTTATGGTTTGTTCCTGGCCAAGACCCTGACCTGGACGGCGGCCCTGCTGGCCATTGCCGCGGGCCTGGTGACGATCCTGCGCGGTGCCCGCTCCTCCCAGGGACCGGATCGGCTGGATGTGCGCAATCTCAATGAGCGCTACGAGCAGATGGCGGAAATCCTGAACGCCGACCTGCTGTCCGAATCGGAATTCAAGAGCCTGCGCAAGCAGCAGAAGGCGGAGGAGAAGGCCCGCCGCAAGGCCGAGAAGCGCGGGGAGCCGGCGCCCCGACCGCGCGTGTTCGCCCTGAACTTCGACGGCGACATCGCCGCTCACGCGGTGGATTCACTGCGCGAGGAAATCAGTGCGCTGCTGCAGGTGGCCCGCGATAGCGACGAGGTGCTGCTGCGCCTGGAGAGCGAGGGCGGCATGGTGCATGCCTACGGCCTGGCGGCGTCGCAGCTGCAGCGCATCCGCGGCCGCGGCCTGAAGCTGACGGTGGCGATCGACAAGGTGGCAGCCAGCGGCGGCTACATGATGGCCTGCGTGGCGGACCGCATCCTGGCGGCGCCGTTCGCCATCGTGGGGTCCATCGGCGTGGTCGCCCAGCTACCCAACTTCCACCGGGTGCTGAAGAAGCACGAGATCGACGTCGAGCTGCATACGGCGGGCGAGTTCAAGCGCACGCTGACGGTGTTCGGGGAGAACACCGAGGCTGGCCGCGAGAAGTTCCGCGAGGAGCTGGAGGACACCCATCGGCTGTTCAAGTCCTTTGTGTCCGGCAACCGCCCGCAGCTGGAGATCGACCGAGTGGCCACCGGCGAGCACTGGTATGGCAGCCAGGCGCTGGACCTGAAGCTGGTCGACAAGCTGCAGACCAGCGACGATTATCTACTGGAGCGCAAGGCCGACGCCGACCTGTACGAGCTCAGCTTCAAGCGACGCCACCCGCTGTCCGAACGACTGGCCCAGGGACTGGTGCGGCTGGGCATAGGCTTGCGCGGCGGCATGGAAAAGGCCTGGGCCAGCCCCACGCGCGGCTGAGCCCCCTCTTGAAACGGCCCCGGCTGGCCGCAACCTGAACCCCGACTGGCAACACACAAGAACCTGGAGAAGGACATGAAACTGACCAGCACGAGTTTCCGCAACAACGGCGTCCTCCCCGGCCGCCTGGCTTTCTGCGTCAAGGACCCGAAGCAGCGGGTGCGCCTGTCGAAGAACCTGAACCCGCAGCTGGCCTGGAGCGGCGCGCCGGAGGGGACGAAGTCCTTCGTGCTGCTGTGCGTGGACGGCGATGTGCCGACCCGCCCGGACGACGTCAACCAGCCGGGCCGCGAGGTGCCCTTCGACCTGCCGCGCGGCGAGTTCCTGCACTGGGCGGTGGTGGATATTCCGGCGGACGTGGCGGAGATCGCCGAGGGTAGCTGCTCTCATGGCGTGACGGCGCGCGGCAAGGCCGCCCCGGCCGGCCCGGAAGGCAGCCGCCAGGGCCAGAACGACTACACCGGCTGGTTCAAGGGTGACGCCGGAATGGAAGGCAGCTACCTTGGCTATGACGGCCCCTGCCCGCCCTGGAACGATTCGCGCGTGCACCACTACCGCTTCGAGCTCTACGCCACGGACCTGGAGTCCGCGCCGGTGAAGGGGGCCTTCGGCCTGGCCGATGTGCGCAAGGCGCTGGACGGCCATGTGCTGGCCCAGGCGCGGCTGACCGGACGCTACAGCCTGAACCCGCGCTTCAGCCTGAAATAAGCACGCTGCTGCAGGAAACTCGCCGCAGCCTGCAAGGTCATAGCGATCGCCGCCCGCTGGCGGCTCTTTCCAGAGAACCACCCGATATGTCACGCAATTTTGCGATCAAGATCTTCGCGCCGCTGGCCGTGTCGGCCTCGATCATCGGCGCCGCGGCACTGCTGTCCGGCAATCCCCAGCAAGCCCGGGCCGACCTGCCGCCCGTGGGCGCCGTGGTCCAGGCTGTACCCCCTGTCCAGCAAGGCGTGCCGTCACTGGCGCCGATGCTCAAGGTGGTGATGCCGGCGGTGGTCAATATCTCGGTCACCTCCAAGGTCGAGATCCAGAACCCGCTGATGCAGGACCCCTTCTTCCGCCGCTTCTTCGGCGCCCCCGAACAGCAACAGCAGCAACCGCAGGAGCGCGAGTCCCAGGCGATCGGCTCCGGCGTGGTGGTGGACGCCGCCAAGGGCTATGTGCTGACCAACAGCCATGTGGTGGCCGAGGCGGAGAGCATCTCGGTGCGCCTGAGCGACGACCGTGAGTTCGAGGCCAAGCTGATCGGCAAGGACCCGGACACCGACGTGGCCGTGCTGCAGATCAAGGCCGACAATCTCACGGCGCTGAAGATGGCCGATTCCGACCAGCTGCAGGTCGGCGATTTCGTGGTGGCCATCGGCTCGCCCTTCGGCCTGCGCCAGACCGTGACCTCCGGCATCGTCTCGGGCCTGTCGCGCCAGACCGGCATCAGTGAGGGCGGCTACGAGGACTTCATCCAGACCGACGCTTCGATCAACCCCGGCAACTCCGGCGGCGCGCTGGTCAACCTGCGCGGCGAGCTGGTCGGCATCCCCAGCAACATCCTGTCGCGCTCGGGCGGCAACATCGGCATCGGCTTTGCGATCCCCACCAACCTGGCGCGCGAGGTCATGAACCAGCTGGTGTCCAACGGCGAGATCCAGCGTGGCCGCATCGGCATCAACGGCCAGGACCTGACCCCGGACCTGGCCAAGGCCTTCGGCCTGACCAGCACCCGCGGCGCGGTCATCACCCGCGTGCTGCCCAAGTCGCCCGCCGACAAGGCCGGCCTCAAGTCCGAGGACGTGATCCTGGAGGCCAACGGCCGGGCCGTGGACAACTTCGCCCAACTGCGCAACCGCGTGGGCCTGATGCGCATCGGCGACAAGGTGACGCTCAAGGTCCTGCGCGAGGGCAAGCCGCGCGAGCTGACCGTGAGCATCGGCAAGGAAGAGGAGATCGCCGCCGATACGGCCAACCTGCACCCGCAGCTCAAGGGCGCCACCTTCGCGCCGCTGGACGAGGCGGCCCGCCAGAACGCCGGCGATACCCGCGGCGTGCTGGTGCAGGCGGTGGAACCCCGCTCCCCGGCCGCCCGCGCCGGCCTGCGTCCGGGTGACATCGTGATCGCGGTCAACCGCCGCCCGGTCCAGGACCTGGAGGACTTCTCCAAGCTGGCCAACCCCAAGGCGACGGAGCTGCTGCTGCACGTGCGCCGTGGGCCGGGAGCGCTGTTCATCCTGATCCGCTGAGGGTGACGGGGAGGCCCTTGTAGGGCATCCCCAACTGTCTAAGAGTGGGCGACGGTCTTATACTCAGGACCGTCGCCCCTTTTTTTGCCCGTGACCGGCATGCTCGAAGAAGAAGTCCAACAGCTCGAGGAACGCACGCAGCGCCTGCTGGCCGCCTATCGGCAGGCCCGGCTGGAGCAGAAGCGTGCCCTGCAGGAGCGTGATCGCCTGCTGGCGCTCAACGCCGAACTGCGCCGCCGTATCGAGGGCATCGTCGAGAGAGTCCGCATGCTGGAATCCGAGCAGGAGTCGCCCCAATGAGCCCGACACCCAAGGACCCAAAGGACGAGCCCCTGAGCGTGACCGTGCGCATCATGGGCAAGGAATACGCCGTAGCCTGCCCGCCTGAGGAACACGAGGCGCTGGTCAAGTCGGCCGATTACCTCAACGAGCGCATGAGCACGATCCGCAAGCGCGGCAAGGCGCTGGGCAGCGAACGCATCGCGGTGATGGCGGCTCTCAACATCTGTCGCGAACTGCTTGAACTCAAAGGCGTCGAGGGCGTGACCCAGGTCAACCCGGAAGCGCTGGCCAAGCTGCGCCAGATGTCGCTGGACATCGACTCCACGCTGTCGCTGGAGTAAGCGGCGCTCGGCCGCCGCACGGTGCGGTAAAGCCGACGACGGACCGCCTGCGGAGACATTCGATGGTATCCTTGTGCCAGGTGTCTCCTGCGGTGTTCGATGTCGGCTTGGTACCCTTGAGCCTATTTAAACACCCAGGGAGCTTTATCCGTGGCTGGCGTGCAGGCCCACCCCGTAGTGGGAAGCCCAAAGCCCGGTGCGGCGCCCACTTGAGACTCAGTCTCAAGGTCAAAAGTCGATGACGGCACTGGCGGGAGACACCGCTGATTCCAAGGCACAGCTGCGGCGCGAATACCGCCGCCGCCGTGCCGCACTGGCGCCGGCCGAGCGCCGCCGCGCCGCCGAGCGCGCTGCCCGCCGCCTGGCCGCCAGCCCGCTGTTCCGCCGAGCACGCCACCTGGCGCTGTACCTGGCCCACGGCAGCGAACTCGATACCGAACCCCTGCTGCAACGCTGCCGCGCCGCCGGTAAGGCGGTGTACGTGCCGCGTGTGCTGGACGGGCATCGCCTGCGCTTCGAGCAACTACCCCTTTCCGCCCGCATGCGGCGCAACCGCTATGGCATCCGCGAACCGGCGCTACGAGGCAAGCGGCGCGGTGCGGCAGGCCTGGACCTGGTGCTGCTGCCCCTGAGCGCCTTCGACGCGCAGGGACACCGCCTGGGAGCCGGCGGCGGCTACTACGATCGCGCCTTCGCGTTGCGGCGCGGCGGCGGGCCCTGGCTGGTGGGCTACGCCTATGCCCTGCAGCAGGCTCCCTCGCTGCCGGCGGAACCCTGGGACGTGCGGCTGGATGCCGTCGTCACCGACAAGAATTTTTTCGTATTCAGGAGCTGATGCGATGGCCTACTGGCTGATGAAGTCGGAACCCGACTGTTTCTCGATCGACGATCTCAAGGCGAAGAAGACCGCGCCCTGGGACGGTGTGCGCAACTACCAGGTGCGCAACATGTTCCGCGACGACATGAAGCCGGGCGACAAGGCCTTTTTCTATCACTCGTCCTGCGAGGTGCCGGGGGTCTACGGCGTCATGAAGATTGCCTCGGTGGCCTACCCCGACCCGACGCAGTTCGACCCCAAGTCGGACCACTACGATCCGAAGTCGAAGCAGGAAGAACCGCGCTGGCTGCTGGTGGACGTGACCTTCGAGCGCAAGCTCAAGAAGCCGGTCACGCTGGCGCAGATGCGCGACGACAAGAAGCTGGCCAATTTCCGCCTGCTCGCCACCGGCAATCGCCTCTCGGTGATCCCGGTGGGCAAGGAGCATTGGGAGCACATCCTGTCGCTGGAGTGAGGCGGCTTTCTGCATGATGCCGGGACGCCCGTCCTGCATCAGGCATGCACGTGGCGGTTGAGCTGACGTATCGTGCGCTCATTAGTTCCCTCTGTTCAGCGCCGAGCAAGGCGCTGCGTCACAGTCTTGAGTCTCCACAAGCACATGGAGGTGCGACATGCAGATCAGGACGATGGCGGCAGCGGTGATGTTGATGACGATGGCAGGTACCGCTGCGGCGGCCGAGATGGGCGGTTATCTCGGCGCCAGCTATGGTCGTGCCAGCTTCGACAACGACAACTTCGACGGCTCCGACGATGGCTACAAGATCATGGCCGGCGGCTATGCCGGCATCATCGGCGGCGAAATCGGTTACGTGAACTTCGGCAACCTCGGCGGCAACAGCGACGGTCCGGACGCCAAGGCCTGGACGCTGGCCGTGACGGCGGGTATCCCGCTGGGCGAGATCGCGCGCATCTACGGCAAGGTGGGCTACGCCTTCGCTGAAGTCGACGGCCAGAACGTGAGCCAGGAGATCGACGACGACAAGGACAACCTGTTCTACGGCGCCGGCGTGACCTTCCCGATCGCGCAGAGCTTTGCACTCAAGGCCGAGTACGAGCGCTATGAGGTGGGTCGTTCGGATCTCGACATGGTCTCCGCCGGCCTGGAATTCCGCTTTTAGCCCGAGGCCGGATCAGGGGCAAGCGACTGGCCAGGGACGGCCAGGCCCCTGCCCTCCGCCAATGAAGAAGCCCGCGGGTGCCAGGCACCCGCGGGCTTCTTTGCGTGTGGGTCCGGGCCGGGTGAACGGCCCGGTTCCCGCTCAGGGCTGGGTGCCCAGGAACAGCTTGTAGGCGGGGTTGTCGCTCTCTTCAACGTACTCGTAACCGAGCTCGTCGAGCGAGCGGCGGCACTCGGCCCACTCCTTCTTAGGCACCTGCAGGCCACAGAGCACGCGCCCGTAGGCGGCGCCGTGGTTGCGGTAATGGAACAGCGAGATGTTCCAGCGCGAGCCCACCGCCTGTAGGAAGTCCAGCGCCGCACCAGGGCGCTCGGGGAATTCGAAGCGGAACAGGCGCTCGTCGGCCAGGCCCGGACAGCGTCCGCCCACCATGAAGCGCACGTGCAGCTTGGCCATCTCGTTGCCGGTCATGTCGGTGACGGCATAACCCGCTTCGCGCAGGCCGGCGAGCAGCGCCTCGCGTTCGGCCTGCCCTTCGGTCAGCTTCACGCCGACGAAGATATGGGCCTCCCCGGCCGAGGCAAAGCGGTAGTTGAACTCGGTGACCGTGCGCCGCCCAAGGTGCTTCAGGAATGCCTTGAAGCTGCCCGGTTTCTCCGGGATGGTCACTGCCAGCAGGGCCTCGGCCTCGTCGCCCAGCTCGGCGCGCTCGGCGATGTGGCGCAGGCGGTCGAAATTGACGTTGGCGCCGGAGATGACGGCTGCCAGGGTCTTGCCGGTGACACCCTTCTCCTGCACCCAGCGCTTGATGCCGGCCACGGCCAGGGCGCCCGCCGGCTCCGGCAGGGCGCGCTTCTCGTAGAACATGTCGCGGATGGCGGCGCTGATCTCGTCGACGCTGACCTGGATGGTCTCGTCCACCAGGTGGCGGGCGACGCGGAAGGTCTCTTCGCCGATCTGCTTGACC
Organism: Pseudomonadota bacterium; assembly: GCA_052035235.1. Taxonomy (GTDB): domain Bacteria; phylum Pseudomonadota; class Gammaproteobacteria; order Nevskiales; family Nevskiaceae; genus Solimonas_A. The sequence goes on from JBPOHT010000072.1 coordinate 27,969, forward strand.
GCGACGCCATCGGCGAACAGGCCCACCTGCGGCAGGGTGACGCGGCGTCCGGCCTTCAAGGCGGCGTCGAAGCAGTTGGAGTCCTGCGGCTCCACGGCGATGATGCGGGTCTTGGGGCTCACCGCCTTGATCCAGGCCGCGACGCCGGCCAGCAGGCCGCCGCCGCCCACCGGCACGAACACCGCGTCGATCGGCTCGGGGTACTGCTCGAGCATCTCCCTGGCGATGGTCCCCTGCCCCGCGATCACTTCCGGATCGTCGTAGGGGTGGACCATGGTCATGCCCTTCTCTTCCACCAGCTTGAGGGCGTGCTCGCGGGCGTCGTCGTAGGCGTCGCCGTGCAGGATGGCCTTGCCGCCCAGGGCCTTGACCGAGTCCACCTTCAGCTGCGGGGTGGTGCGCGGCATGACGATCCAGGCCGTCAGGCCCAGGCGCTTGGCGGCCAGGGCCACGCCCTGGGCATGGTTGCCGGCCGAGGCGGTGATGACCCCGCGGGCGCGCTCGGCGTCGCTGAGCTTGACGATCTTGTTGTAGGCCCCGCGCAGCTTGAAGGAGTAGACCGGCTGCAGGTCCTCGCGCTTGAGCAGCACGCGGTTCTGCAGGCGCGCCGACAGCTTGGGCGCTTCCTCGAAGGGGGACACGATGGCGACGTCGTAGACCCGGGCCGCTTCGATGCGGCTGCGGTAGCTGGCAAGGAGCTTCTGGACGTCCGCGGAGGGCTTTTTCTGGCTCATAGTGTTAGCGGGCAGGGTGCAATATCATACGCTCCCTTTTTGCGCACCCTGCCGGACACTCCCTAGAACGATGCTGCAGACGATTGCCTTCATTGGCGGCGGCAACATGGCGGCCAGCCTGATCGGCGGCCTGATCGCCGCCGGCCACCCGATGGAACGCCTGCGCGTGGCGGAGCCCGTGGCCGAGCGCGCCGAATGGCTGCGCCGGCAGTTCGGCCTGGAGGTGCGGGCGACGGCGGCCGAGGTGGTTCCTGGCGCCGGTGCCCTGGTGCTGGCGGTGAAGCCGCAGCAGATGGGCGAGGCCCTGTCCGGACTGCAGGCGGACCCCGGCTGCGTGGTGATCTCGGTGGCGGCCGGCGTGCGCCTGGCGCGGCTGCGCCGCGCCCTGGGCGAGGCGGCCCACTACGTGCGCACCATGCCCAATACCCCGGCCCTGATCGGCAAGGGCATCACCGGCCTGTACGCCGTGGCGGGCACGCCGGATACCGCCCGCGAGCTGGCCGAGGCCGTGCTGGCGACCGCCGGCGCCACGGTCTGGCTGAACCGCGAGGAGGACATCGACGCGGTCACCGCGCTGTCCGGCTCGGGCCCGGCTTATTTCTTCCTGCTGACCGAGGCCCTGCGCGAGGCCGGCGAGAAGCTGGGCCTGGCGCCCGATACCGCCGCCCGGCTGGCGCTGCACACCTTCGCCGGCTCGGCGCAGATGGCAGCCGCCGAGGGCGCACGCGACGTGGTGGAACTGCGCGCCCAGGTCACCTCCAAGGGCGGCACCACCGAGGCCGCCGTGAAATCCCTGGAAGCTGCCGGCCTGCGCCGCAGCTTCGACCAAGCCCTGGCTGCCGCTGCGAACCGCAGCCGCGAGCTGGGCGACCTGCTCGACGCACAGGAGTAGAGGACCACCATGGGCGCCAACGCGACCAACGCGCTGTACTTCCTCGTCACGGCGATCTTCGACATCGTGATGTGGCTGTTCCTGCTGCGCGTGATCCTGCAGTACGTGCGCGCGGACTTCTACAACCCGCTGTCGCAGATGATCTTCAAGGCCACGCGCTACCCGGCCGACTCCCTGCGCCGCGTGTTGCCGCCCTGGCGCAATCTCAACATCGGCGTGCTGCTGGTGGTGTTCCTGATCGCGCTGGTCTACGTGCATACGATCAGCGGCATCCTGAACCTGCGCCTGAGCCGCTACCCGGCGATGTGGTACGCGCTGCTCAAGCTGGTGACGATGACGCTCAACCTGTACACGCTGACCATTGCCATCCAGGCGATCCTGTCCTGGCTCGGCCCCGGCGTGAACAACCCGGCCAGCAACGTGCTGTGGAGCATGAACGAGCCGCTGCTGCGCCCGGTGCGCCGCCTGTTGCCGCAGTCGGGCCTGGACCTGTCGCCGCTGGTGGTGGCCCTGGCGCTGCAGGTGGTGGTGCGGCTGGTGCCGCTGCCCGGCATGTTCCGATGAGCGAAACCTACCCTGCCGACTCGGTCGGCCTGGTACAGCCTTTCAAGGTCCTGATCCGGCATCCGCTGGTATTGGATTGTGGCCGCACGCTGCCGCAGCACGAGCTGATGGTGGAGACCTACGGCCAGCTCAACGCAGCGCATTCCAACGCCATCCTGATCTGCCATGCACTGTCCGGCGATCACCACGTGGCCGGCTACCACCAGGGCGACAAGAAACCCGGCTGGTGGGACAACTGCGTGGGCCCGGGCAAGCCGATCGATACCAACCGCTTCTTCGTGGTGGCGCTCAACAACCTGGGCGGCTGCCGCGGCTCCACCGGGCCGAACACGATCAACCCGGAGACCGGCAAGCCCTGGGGCCCCGATTTCCCGCTGGTGACGGCACGTGACTGGGTGCGCTCGCAGGCGCTGCTGGCCGACGAGTTGGGCATCCAGAGTTGGGCGGCGATCATCGGCGGCAGCCTGGGCGGCATGCAGGTGATGCAGTGGACCCTCGAGTTCCCGGAGCGCGTGCGCCACGCCTGCGTGATCGCTGCCGCGCCGAAGATTTCGGCGCAGAACATCGCCTTCAACGAGATCGCCCGCCAGGCGATCCTGTCGGACCCGGAATTCCACGGCGGCCATTTCTACGAACAGGGCGTGGTGCCGGCACGCGGGCTGAAGCTGGCGCGCATGCTGGGGCATATCACCTACCTGTCGGACGAGGCCATGCGCGCCAAGTTCGGCCGTGAGCTGAAGACCGCCGAGCCGAGCTACAACTTCGACGTCGAGTTCGAGGTGGAAAGCTACCTGCGCTACCAGGGGCAGTCCTTCGTGGACCGCTTCGACGCCAATACCTACCTGATCATGACCAAGGCGCTGGACTACTTCGATCCGGCTCGCGAATACGGCAACGATCTGGCGGCGGCGTTCCGCCGCGTCAGCGCGCGCTTCCTGGTGGTGGCCTTCTCGTCGGACTGGCGTTTCTCGCCGCAACGCTCGCGCGAGATCGTCAAGGCACTGGTCGATGCCGGACGCGACGTGTCCTATGCCCTGATCGACTCGCAGCTGGGCCATGACGATTTCCTGATGCCGATCCCGCAGTACCACCGCGTGCTGCGCGGCTACCTGGCCCGCGTGGCGCAGGAGAGCGCATGACCGCCTCCCTGCGTCCCGACCTTGCGCTGATCTGCGACTGGATCAAGCCGGGCTCGCGCATCCTCGACCTGGGCTGCGGTGACGGCGAGCTGCTGGCGCACCTGGCGCGCACGCACCAGGTCACCGGCTACGGCCTGGAGATCGACCCGGAGAAGGTCGCTTCCTGTGTCGAGCAGGGCATCAACGTGATCCAGGCGGACCTCGACGAAGGCCTCAAGGGCTTCGAGTCGCAGTCCTTCGACTATGTGGTGATGACGCAGGCGCTGCAGGCGCTGCAGCGCCCCGACCTGGCGATCGAGGAGATCCTGCGCGTCGGCCGCTTCGGCATCGTGACCTTCCCCAACTTCGGGCACTGGCGCGTGCGCATGGGCCTGGCCCAGGGCCACATGCCGGTGACGCCGACGCTCAACGAGCGCTGGTACGACACGCCGAACATCCACCTCTGCTCGGTGGATGATTTCGAGCGGCTCTGCGAAGACATCGGCTGGCGCATCCTGGACCGGCGCATGCTGAACCGCAGCCACCGCGAGGGCTGGCGCATTCGCCTGCGGCCGAACCTGTTCGGTGAGGTGGCGATGTACCTGTTGCAGGACAAGGAACCGGCGACGGATCGATAGGCGGACGATGCAAACGAGAAAGCCCGCTGTCGCGGGCTTTCTCGTTTGCGCCTCGATGCACCACGGTCCGGCCATCACGAGTGACCCGCCCTGGCGGGTCGTATCAAGGGACGCGGCACTCGGGGTGAACGGTCAGGCGAGACCGCCACCACGAGAAGCATTCACTGCCCGGCGAGAATCTCGGCGATTCGCTTGTCCTTGCGCTCCCACAGGTCTCCGATCCAGGCCTGGAATTTCTGGCGGAAAACCAGATCGTTCTCGTAGTCGCCGTTGTAGAGCTCGTTCGGAATCTTCAGCTGACGCACTTCGACGATGACCTTGGGTACCTGGCCCGACATCAGGCCCCAGATGCCCTGGGCACCGCCCGGGTAGACGATGGTGATATCCAGCAGCGAGTTCAGGCGCTCGCCGAAGGCGTTCATGGCGAAGGCGAAGCCGCCGGCCTTGGGCTTGAGCAGGTGCTGGTAAGGCGACTGCTGCTGGTCATGCTTGGCGCGGGTGAAGCGGGTGCCTTCCAGGAAGTTCAGCACCATCACCGGCTGGTTGCGGAATTTCTGGCAGGCGCGCTTGGTGGTCTCGACGTCCTTGCCGCGCAGTTCCGGATGCTTGGCCAGCTTCTCGGCGCTGTAGCGCTTCATGAAGGGATAGTCGAGGCCCCACCAGGCCAGGCCCAGCAGCGGCACCCAGATCAGCTCCTGCTTGATGAAGAATTTGAAGAACGGCGCGCGGTGGCCGAAGGCCTTCATCAGCACGACGATGTCGTTCCAGCTCTGGTGATTGGCACAGGCCAGGTATTGGCCGCGCGGATCGAGCTGCCCTTCGATGCGAATGTCCCACTCGGTCTTCATCAGCGTGCCGACCGCCCAGCTGTTGACGACGGCCCATTGCTGCGCCAGCGCGGCCGTCCCGCGAGACACGGCGTCACGCGGGGCACCGGAGGGCGTGACCAGCTTGACCAGGATCAGCAGGTAGACCGGCACGATCCAGAAGCAGGTGTTGATCACCAGGAAACTGAAGACAACGGCACCGAGCAGCGGCGCGGGCAGGAACTGCAGCATCATTCCCCCTGGGGAAGGTTCGGCGCCGACGGCGCGGATTCGGGTGCCGGCGCAGTAGCCGGCGCCGGGGGCACAGCCGCCTGGGGCGGCAGCCCCGGCAGGTCCTCGCCCTCTGCGCGCGGATGCGCCGAGCGATGGATGTGCACGATCTTCCAGCCCAGGTCGGTGCGCCGCAGCAGCAGGGTTTCGGTATTGACCAGTGCCAGCTTCTGCTCGCCGAAGTCGCCGGTGACGAAGCTCAGCGTCAGCACCCAGGCGACGTTGCCGTCCTCCCAGGCGTCGCGTCGCAGGACTTCGCGCTTAACCAGGCTGGCGAAAGTCATGTCGTTGGGCATGGAGCCTGCAGCGTAGGCATCGCGCCCGCGTTCGACGAAGCCCTGCTCGTAGATCATCAGGTCCGAGGCCAGGTACTGGACCGCGCCCTTGCGGTCGCCGCTGGCCAGGGCAGCCTGGAAGGCATCCACCACCTCGGTGGGCACCATGCCCGGCTTGCCGGCGGGCATGGTGGTCTGCGCGGCGGCCGGCAGCATCACCGCCGACAGCAGCAGGCCCCAAAGACAGCGCAGGCTCATGGTGCAGCCGCGACACTGCCGCGCAGGCGGCCGTCCTGGTCGACGATCTCGACGGTGTCGTAGCCTTCCCGTGGCAGGCTGACCAGCACGCAGGGACTGGTAATGGCCTGGGTGGACATATCGCCCGCGCCGGGAGCCACGAAGGTGCCGCGCAGGATCAGGTCACCGCTGCGGCGGCCGGCCAGGCGGCTGATCGCCAGGCCGTAGCCACCGCTGTTGCGCTCGCCCATCTCCACCAGCGCGAAGGGTCCCTGCGGCAGGCGGGCGCCGTTGAAGTCCACGCCGCGCTGCTCCTGCCAGGCGGTGACGGCGGCGGCGTCGCGCAGCAGGCTGATGCGCGTCTCGGGGCCCTGGCTGTTGCACTGGGAGGACCGTGCCACTTCGCTGACCTCGGCCGAGCTCTCGCGCTGCAACAGGCCGCCGGCACAGGCGCTCAGCCCGAGGCTGAGCAGCAGGATTCCATACTTCATAGACGCGTCCCTCTTGGCGGGCCGCCGCCCGGAGGCGCGGCGTGATCTGTTTGGAAGCGGCCGACCGGTGCGGCAGCGTACGGACGGAATTGTGCGGTGCAAAAGCGGGTGGGGCAAATCCCCGGCGGGGCAAGGATCGGCCCGGCACCGCTTCACAGGCCTCGGGCGCCGGGGTGTAAAGTTGGCGGGATGAACAGACCCATCCCTGAACACCGCCTGGACCTGCCGGAACTGCTCGAGGCCCTGCTCGCAGACGGGCTGGTCACGCGCGAGGCTACCCGGGAGCTGCATATCCGCCTGGCCAGCCATCCCGACACGCGCCACCCGCTGGCGGTGATCGCGTCCGCGGACTGGGACAACCCACAGGTGCCCGGGCGCAAGCTGACCCTGGAAGTGCTGACGCAGTGGCTCGCCAAGCGCGCCGACCTGCCCTACCTGCGCATCGATCCGCTGTCGATCGACGTGGGCAAGGTAACGGCACTGGTGTCGTATGCCTTCGCGACGCGCGCCAGGATCCTGCCGGTGAAGGTCACCGCCGACGAGGTGGTACTGGCCACCAGCGAGCCCTATTTGCGCGAGTGGGAACGCGACCTGCAGCCGCATCTCAAGCAGAAAATCCGCCGCGTGCTGGCCAACCCGCTGGACGTCGAACGCTACCTGGTGGAGTTCTATGCCCTGGCGCGCTCGGTGAAGGCGAGCCAGAAGGAAAAGGCCAACGGCCCGGCCCTGGGCAGCGTTCAGAACCTGGAACAGCTGACCCAGCTCGGACGCAGCGGCAAGCTGACAGCGGACGATCACCACATCGTCGCGATCGTCGACTGGCTGCTGCAGTACGCCTTCGAGCAGCGTGCCAGCGACATCCATATCGAGCCACGCCGTGACGCCACCAACGTGCGCTTCCGTATCGACGGCGTGCTGCACGATGTCTACCAGGTGCCGGCCACCGTCGGTACCGCCGTGACCAGCCGCCTCAAGATCCTGGCGCGCATGGACGTGGCGGAGAAGCGCAAGCCGCAGGACGGCCGCGTCAAGACACGCTCACCCGATGGCAAGGAGATCGAGTTGCGCGTGTCCTCGCTGCCGACGGCGTTCGGCGAGAAAATGGTGCTGCGCATCTTCGATCCGGAAGTGCTGGTGAAGGATTTTGCCGAGCTGGGCTTTGCCGGTAACGATGGCGCGCGCTGGCAGGACATGATCGACCAGCCACACGGCATCATCCTGGTCACCGGCCCCACCGGCTCGGGCAAGACCACTACGCTGTATTCGACGCTGCGACATCTGGCAACCTCCGAGGTGAACGTCTGCACGATCGAGGATCCGATCGAGTTGGTGGAGCCGCGCTTCAACCAGATGCAGGTGCATCCCGGCATCGACCTGACCTTTGCCTCCGGCGTACGCGCGCTGATGCGACAGGACCCTGACATCATCATGGTGGGCGAAATCCGCGACCTGGAAACCGCCGAGGTGGCGATCCAGGCCGCACTCACCGGACATCTGGTGCTTTCGACACTGCACACCAACGACGCCCCCAGCGCGGTGACCCGCCTGCTCGACCTGGGTGTGCCTTCATACCTGCTGCGCTCGACCTTGCTCGGCGTGGTAGCACAACGCCTGCTGCGCAAGCTTTGCAAGCACTGCAAGAAGCCGGTGGAGCCCGATGTGAGTGTCTGGCAGGAACTGGTGGGCGGCATGAGTATCGAACCGCCGAAGCAGATCCATCAGGCGGTGGGTTGCCTGGAGTGCCGTGAGACTGGCTATCTCGGACGCACCGGCATCTACGAGATGCTCACCATGACGCCGGCCCTCAAGGAGGCGATACGCGACGACGCCGATCCGGTGCACCTGCGCGATGCGGCGATGCGCAGCGGCATGATGCCCCTGCGCGTGGCCGGAAGCCAGAAAGTATGGACCGGCATGACCACCGTGGAGGAAGTGATCCGTACCACTCCCCCACCGCCCCCGCGCGCGACCGAGCCAGCCAAGGGGCCTTGAAATCACGGCAGCGATCCTCACCTTCTCGTCAACGGCGATAGTCGCCGAACTGATCTGAGGAGGTTGAGAGATGAGCATTCTTCGCTATGAGCCCTGGGGTCTGCACCAGGCGCTGTTCCGTGAATTCAATCGTGCGGTCGACCGCGCCGCGCAGGACGACTCCAGCGGTGCGACCGCCGACTGGGCGCCCGCCGTGGATATCGAGGAGTACGCCGACAAGTTCGTGCTCACTGCCGATGTGCCGGGCGTTGATCCGGCGACGATCGAGCTCACGCTCGAGAAAGGCGTGCTGGTGCTCGGCGGCAGCCGCGCCGCAGCCGCTGAACCCGCTGGCGTCGAGCGCCGCCGTGTCGAGCGCGCCACTGGCCGCTTCCAACGCCGCTTCGCGCTGCCGGACACGGTGGACGCCGAGGCCGTCAGCGCCACCAACCGCAACGGCGTGCTGGAGATCACGATCCCCAAGCGGCCGCAGGCCCAGGCGCGCAAGATCGCGGTCACGCACTGACAGACCGGCAGCGGGCATCACGACGGGGCGCGAAAGCGCCCCGTTTTTCGTTGGGGCGCCATCTTGCACGCGCGACGGAGCATCCCCATCTATGATGGCGACACTTTCACCCTTTTCCCGGAAGCACAGTGGAATACAAGGACTACTACAAGGTTCTCGGCGTCGCGCGCTCCGCCTCGGCGGACGAGATCAAGCGCGCCTATCGCAAGCTGGCACGTGAATACCACCCGGACAAGAACAAGGCCGCGGGTGCGGAGGACAAGTTCAAGGAGGTCAACGAGGCCAATGAGGTCCTGAGCGACGCCGAGAAACGCAAGGCCTACGACACGCTGGGCCCCAACTGGAAAGGCGGCCAGCAGTTCACGCCGCCGCCGGGCTGGGAGTCCATGTTCGGTGCCGGCGGGGGCCGCGGGCCGCGCGGCGGCGCTCGTGGCGGCCCGGGCTTCGGCGGCGGCGGCGCTGGCGGTGGCAACTTCTCCGACTTCTTCTCGACGCTGTTCGGCGGCCAGATGGGCGGCGGCGGTTTCGAGGACATGGGCGGCGGCTTCGGCGGCGCTCCCCAACCCAGCCGTGCCAAGATCGCCATCGCGCTTGAGGACTCTTACGAGGGGGCGCAGAAGACGCTGTCGGTCAACGGCCGCACGCTCAACGTGCGCATCCCCAAGGGCGTCACCGCCGGCCAGTCGATCCGCTTGTCCGGCCAGGGCAGTCACGGCGGCGACCTGCTGCTGGAGATCGAGTTCGCGCCGAGCGAACGCTTCAAGCTCGACGGCCGCAACGTCACCGTGCACGTGAACCTGGCCCCCTGGGAAGCTGCGCTGGGCGGCAAGGTGCCGGTGCCGACGCTGGGCGGCACGGTGGAACTGACCATCCCCGCCGGCACGCAGACCGGCCGCAAACTGCGCCTGAAGGGTCGCGGCCTGCCCGGTACGCCGGCGGGCGACCAGATCGTCAGCCTGCAGATCGTCACGCCGCCAGCCGAGGGCGACGACGACAAGGCGTTCTACGAGGAGATGGCGAAGCGGTATGCGGGGTTTGATCCGCGAGGCTAATGGTGCAGCTCAAAGTCGTCCTCTATCCCGCAAGCGGGCGAGAGGAGACCAGAAAAAAGCCCCGCATTGCGGGGCTTTTTTGCTGAAGCAACGACGGCTTACTTACCCGCCGCCTCAAGGTGATAGCGCGTCGCCACCTCGATCTCGTTCTTCGAGCCGAGGAACACCGGCACGCGCTGGTGCAGCGCCGTGGGCTGCACGTCGAGCATGCGCTGCAGGCCCGTGGTGGAGGCGCCGCCGGCCTGCTCGACGATGAAGCTCATCGGGTTGGCTTCGTACATCAGGCGCAGCTTGCCCGGCTTGCTAGTGTCCTTGAGATCCTTGGGGTAGATGAAGACGCCACCGCGGGTCAGGATGCGGTGCACGTCGGCCACCATGGAGGCCACCCAGCGCATGTTGAAGTCCTTGCCGCGCGGGCCGGTCTTGCCGGCCAGGAGTTCGGCGATGTACTTCTTCATCGGCTCCTCCCAGTGGCGCTGGTTGGACATGTTGATCGCGAATTCCTTGGTTTCCTCGGGGATCTTCATGTCCCGCTTGGTCATCAGGAAGCTGCCCAGCTCGCGGTCCAGGGTGAATTCGTGCGTGCCGTTGCCAACCGTGATCACCAGCAGCGTGCTGGGACCGTAGACGGTGTAGCCCGCGGCGACCTGGGTGCTGCCCTTCTGCAGGTAGTGCTCGACTTCCGGGTCGGTGACGCCGTCCGGGCAGTGCAGTACCGAGAAGATGGTGCCGACGCTGATGTTGACGTCGATGTTGGACGAGCCGTCCAGCGGATCGTAGAGCAGCAGGAAGTTGCCCTTGGGATAGACGTTGGGGATCTTGACCGGATCGTCCATTTCCTCCGAGGCGCAGCCGGCCAGGTGGCCGCCCCACTCGTTGGCTTCCAGCAGGATCTCGTTGGACAGCACGTCGAGCTTCTTCTGGGCCTCGCCCTGGATGTTGCCGGTGCCGGCATCGCCCAGCACGCCGCCGAGGGCGCCCTTGCCGATGGAGTGGGAAATGCTCTTGCAGGCACGAGCGACGACCTCGATCAGCAGGCGCAGGTCGGCGTTGATGCGGCCGGCGCGCTGCTCCTCGATCAGGTAGCGGGTCAGGGAAATGGGTTTCATGGGTTACGCGGTTGGGGTGAGGTGGCGCATTTTAGCGCGCCTGAGGGCATCATTCGCACATGAACTCCCGCAACACCGATGTGCTGATCCTCGGCGGGGGGGTGATCGGCCTGGTTTCCGCCCTGCGCCTGCTCCAGGCCGGCCGCAGCGTCACCATCCTGGAACGCAAGACCGTGGGCGCCGGCAGCTCCCACGGCAACTGCGGCACCATCACCCCCAGCCATGCCGCCCCCCTGGCGGCCCCCGGCGTGATCCAGCTGGCCCTGAAATGGATGACCCAGGCCGACGCCCCCTTCTATGTCCGCCCCCGGGCGGACTGGCGCCTGCTGGGCTGGCTGACGCGCTTCGCCTGCCGCGCCAACGGCCGGGACTACCTGGCCGGCATGCATGCCAAGGCCCTGCTGCTGAACCGCTCCCGCGCCCTGCTGGAGCAGCTGGTGCGCGACGAGGGCCTGGCCTGCGAGTTCGAGACTGGCGGCACCATGTACGTGTTCCGCGACCCGCAGGCGATGGAGCTGGCCAATCCCCTGCTCCAGCCCCTGCTGGCCGAGGGCGTGGAGGCCCGCATCGTGGATGGGCCCGGAGCCCGCGAGCTGGAGCCGGCGCTCAACGACAGCATCGTCGGCGGGCACTACTACCCCAACGATGCCCACCTGCGCCCGGAGCGTTACGTCGACGAGCTGGCGCGGCGCGTGCGCGAGCTGGGCGGCGTGATCCTGGAGGGCGAGGACATCAGTGGCTTCGAGCGCCAGGGTGACCGCATCGGCGCCGTGGTCACGGCCGCGGGCCAGCGCCACACCGGCCGCGAGGTGCTGATGGCCCTGGGTGCCTGGACGCCCCTGATGGGGCGCCAGCTGCGGCTGGACCTGCCGATCCAGCCCGGCAAGGGTTACTCGATCACCATGGAGAACCCGAAAGCCTGGCCGCGCCTGCCGCTGGTGCTCAAGGAGCGCGGCGTCTGCGTGACCGGCTGGGAGAGCGGCTACCGCCTGGGCAGCACCATGGAATTCTCGGGCTATGACGACTCCCTCAACCGCACCCGCCTGGATGCCCTGCGCCGGGCCGCCGGAGAGTACCTGCGCGAGCCCCTGGGCGAGCAGGTCCGCGAGGAATGGTTCGGCTGGCGGCCGATGGTCTACGACGACCTGCCCCTGATCGGCCGCGCGCCGCGCTGGGACAATCTCTGGCTGGCCACCGGCCATGGCATGCTCGGCGTGACGATGTCGGCGGTAACCGGCGAACTGATCAGCCAGCTCATCACCGGCGCCGCCCCCAGCATCGACCCGAAGATCGTCGCCCCCGACCGCTTTGCCTGAGAAACCGCCCATGGACCGCATCAACCCGGACTACACCGCCGCGCTGTACGAACTGGTCAACGGCGCGGCTTTTCCGAAGCACATCGCCTTCCGCCTGGCGGAGATCGGTTTCGACACCTGCGTGATCGACCTGGACGTGCTGCCGCAGCACTTCCAGCCTTTCGGCATCGTCCATGGCGGCGTGCTGGCGACGCTGATCGACACCGCAACGTTCTGGGCCGGCTTCATGCGCCTGCCGGCCGATGCGGGGCTGGTGAACGTGGACCTGAAGCTCAATTACCTGAAGCCCGCAATAGGCGGGAAGCTGAAAGCCGAGGGCCGCTGCATCCGTCCGGGGCGGCAGATCAGCTACACCGAGGCTTATGTGCGCGACGAGAAGGGCGAGTTGCTGGCCCACGGCACGTCGACGCTGATGGCCCTGCCCGGCAAGGGGCTGAAGATCGCGGCGGCGAAGTTCTTGGGTTGAACCCGTCTTCTACGTAGCCCGGTTTCGCGTAGCGAAGCCGGGGCACGCACTTGCAAAGGCCCTCCCGGCTTCGCTTCGCGAAACCGGGCTACGGTTCTTGAAGATGGCAGCGGCCAGGTTCCTCTAGCCGCCGATCCGCGGCAGCATCTGAGTCCACACCATGCCGTGCTCCTGCGCATGCTGCGCGGACGGCAGGCCGTCATGGGTAAGGGTGAGGCGCGTGCCCTGCCCCTGCGGCTGCAGGTCCAGCGTAACGATGGACTCGCGCAGATCAGTGCCCGGGGAAATCCAGGTGAACATGAGGCGGCTTGGGCGATCGATCTCCAGGTAGGCGCCGCGCAACGGCACCTCATCGCCCGCGCACTGAAGGCGTATCTCGAAGGCTCCGCCGACACGCCGGTCGATCTCGACACCACTGGGGGGCTCCGTCTCCATGCGCAGCCATTGCGACAGCGCCTCCGGCCGGAGCCAGGAATCGAAGACCTCGCCCAGCGGCAAGCCGTAGTCCTGGCTGACACTGACGCTGTGGAGTACCGGTCGCTGCATGCTGCCTCTCCCCGTAGCTGGGAAGCATTCAAGCGGTTATGGCGCACAAAAACAACAAGGCCCCGTTTCCGGGGCCTTGTCGATACAGCGGACTGCTTGTTTTGAAAGTCGTGGCCACGGATGGCCACGACTTCCATCAGGGACGACTTAGAAGTCGCCCATGCCGCCCATGCCACCCATGCCGCCGCCGCCCGGCATCGCCGGTTCGGACTTCTGCGGCAGTTCGGCGATCATGGCTTCGGTGGTCAGCAGCAGACCGGCGACCGAGGCAGCGTTCTGGAGGGCCAGACGCGTGACCTTGGCCGGGTCGATGATGCCCATCTCGATCATGTCGCCGTACTGGCCGGTGCCGGCGTTGTAGCCGAACGAGCCCTTGCCTTCCGCGACCTTGTTCAGGACCACGGACTGCTCTTCACCGGCGTTGCGCACGATCTGGCGCAGCGGCTCCTGGATGGCGCGGCGCAGGATGTTGATGCCGACCGTCTGGTCGTCATTGGCGCCCTTGAGCTTCTCCAGCACCTTGGCAGCACGCACCAGCATCACGCCGCCGCCGGCGACGATGCCTTCCTCGACGGCTGCACGGGTGGCGTGCAGGGCGTCTTCGACGCGAGCCTTCTTTTCCTTCATCTCGACTTCAGTCGCGGCGCCGACCTTGATCACGGCCACGCCACCGGACAGCTTGGCCAGACGCTCCTGCAGCTTTTCCTTGTCGTAGTCGCTGGTGGAGGCGTCGACCTGGGCGCGGATTTCCTTGATGCGCGCTTCGATGACTTCCTTCTTGCCCGCGCCGTCGATGACGGTGGTGTTTTCCTTCTCGATCTGCACGCGCTTGGCGGTGCCGAGGTCAGCCAGGGTGGCCTTCTCCAGCGACAGGCCCAGTTCCTCGGTGATGACCGTGCCGCCCGTGAGGATGGCGATGTCCTTCAGCATTTCCTTGCGGCGGTCGCCGAAGCCCGGCGCCTTGACGGCGGAAACCTTGAGGATGCCGCGCAGGTTGTTGACCACCAGGGTGGCCAGCGCCTCGCCTTCGACATCTTCGGCAACGATCAGCAGCGGGCGGCCCGACTTGGCGACGCCTTCCAGCACCGGCAGCAGCTCACGGATGTTGGAGATCTTCTTGTCCGTGATCAGGATCAGCGGGCTGTCCAGGTCGCACTGCTGCGACTGGGCATTGTTGATGAAGTACGGGCTCAGGTAGCCGCGGTCGAACTGCATGCCCTCGACAACGTCGAGCTCGTTGGCCAGGGACTTGCCCTCTTCAACGGTGATCACGCCTTCCTTGCCGACCTTGTCCATCGCGTCAGCGATGATCGTGCCGATCTCGGAGTCGGCGTTGGCCGACACGGTGCCGACCTGGGCAATGGCCTTGCGGTCCTTGCAGGGGGTGGCGTGCTTCTTGATCTCTTCGGTGATGGCGGCGACGGCCTGGTCGATGCCGCGCTTGATGTCCATCGGGTCGACGCCGGCGGTGACCGACTTCAGGCCTTCGTTGACGATAGCCTGGGCCAGCACGGTGGCCGTGGTGGTGCCGTCGCCGGCCTCATCGGAGGTCTTGGAAGCGACTTCCTTGACCAGCTGGGCGCCCATGTTCTCGAACTTGTCCTTCAGCTCGATTTCCTTGGCGACGGAGACACCGTCCTTGGTGACGGTGGGGGCGCCGAAGCTCTTGTCGAGCACGACGTTGCGGCCCTTGGGGCCCAGGGTGACCTTGACGGCGTTGGCGAGCACGTTGACGCCGGCGACCATGCGCGAACGGGCGTCATCACCAAACTTGACTTCTTTAGCAGCCATTATTGAATCCTCTTAACGAATCAGTGACTTAGGCAACAACGGCGAGGATGTCATCCTCGCGCAGCACGACCAGGTCCTGGCCGTCGATACGCACTTCGGTGCCCGAATACTTGCCGATCAGGACGGTGTCGCCCTTCTTGACGTCGGGAGCGTGGACCTTGCCGTCGTCGCTGCGCTTGCCCGGGCCAACCGCAATGACTTCAGCTTTCAGGGGCTTCTCGGCAGCGGCGTCGGGGATGATGATGCCGCCGGCGGTCTTCTTCTCTTCTTCCAGACGCTTGACGATCACGCGATCGTTCAACGGGCGCAGACTCATAGTAAATCTCCCAGATTCAAGGGGTTATAGATAGATTGGCGAATGCTTCGGGCTTCATCGCTGGCGCGCTGTTAGCACTCGCCGCACGAGGCTGCTAATTCTTGAGGACGAGCCCGGCAGATTCAAGGGGGCCAGCGAAGTTTCTTTGCTCAGGACCCGGGCCGGGGCGGTCAGCCCACGATCGGCCGGGGGCTAGTCGGGCTGGTAGAAAACCCTCTCGTCTGAATGCGGTAATCAGCATGATTTTCAAGGCCCTAGCATAGCCCTGACAGCGTGGCCGCCCGAGCCGCGCGCGGGGGAGAACATGATCATCCGGAACACCCGGAAGCCCGGCGGCCTCGCCACCGCCGGCATCGCCTTTGGCCTGATGCTGAGCGCCTGCGGTTCGTCCGACCCGATAGGGACGACGGGCCAGCCGCCCCTGCCTGGCCTGGGCGCCAGCCGCTGCGGCGACGTCCAAGTGCGGCCCTGGTGCGATACCCGTCTGAGCCCGGCGGAGCGCACGGCGCTGCTGCTCGGCGAGATGACGCTGGCACAGAAGCTGAGCCTGCTGGGCGGGGACAACATCATTGCCGCGGCCACCGGTGACCCCTATGTGGGTATCAGCGAGGGCATACCCGAGCTCGGCATCCCCGACCTGCGCATGTCCGACGGCCCGGTGGGTGTACGCGGCAGCCCGGCCACCGCGTTCCCCACCCCGCTGGCCCTGGCCTCGAGCTTCAGCCCGGAACTGGCACGGCGCACCGGCAAGGCCGTGGCCAACGAGGTGCGGCACAAGGGCAACGACCTGCTGCATGCGCCGGTGCTGGACATCATGCGCAACCCGCTGGCGGGGCGGACCTTCGAGACCTACGGTGAGGATCCCTATCTCGCCGAGCGCCTCGGCGTGGCCTGGATCCAGGGCGCGCAGACCGAGGGCATCATGGCCAACGTCAAGCACTACGCCATGAATACCCAGGAGGGCCAGATCGGCCTGCCGCCAATCACGTCGCTGATCGGCGGCCGCCAGCTGGTCAACCACGTGATCGACGAGCGCACGCTGCGCGAGATGCACCTGGCACCGTTCGAGGCGGCGATCCACGAGGCCGACGTGGCGTCCTTCATGTGTGCCTACGGTTTCGTCAACGGCGCGGCGGCCTGCGGCAGCCACTTCCTGCTGCAGCAGGTGCTGCGCAACGAGTGGGGTTTCGACGGCTTCGTGGTGTCCGACTACGTGCTGGCGGTGAAGGACACGGTGCTGTCGCTCAACAACGGCACCGAGATCGAAATGCCGCTGGGCATGTTCTATACGCCGCTGCTGCTGCAGACGGCGGTGCTCACCGGCCTGGTGTCGGTGGAGACGGTGGACACGCGCGTGGGCAACATCCTGCGCACGCTGTTCCGCTTCGGCTTCTTCGACCGTGCGGAGTACGTGCGCAATGACGATCTGGTCGATGTCGAAGGCCATGCCGCGGTGGCCCGCGAGACCGCCGAGCAGGGCGCGGTGCTGCTGCGCAACAACGGCGTGCTGCCGCTGGATGCCGCGTCGCTGCAGAAGATCGCCGTGATTGGCCGCTCCGCGGTGGAGCGGCCCAGTGGCGGCGGCTCTTCTGCGGTGGTGCCGCTGCGCTTCGTGGCGCCGCGGGATGCGCTGGCCGCGCGCGCCGGCGGCGCCGAGACGCTGTATGACGACGGCAGCGATGCCGCGACGTCCGCGGCCCTGGCCGCCACCGCGGACGTGGCCATCGTGTTCGTCTCGGACCAGGCCAGCGAAGGCGTGGACAAGACCTGCCTGTCGCTCGACTGCCCGGCCCTGCCGTTGTCGGTGCTGGTGCCGGGCCTGCCGGAACTCGGCGGCAAGCCGCAGGACGCGCTGATCGCGGCCGTGGCCGCCGCCAATCCCAATACGGTGGTGGTGCTACAGGTGGCTGGCCCGGTGCTGACGCCCTGGCGCGACCAGGTGGCGGCAATGCTGGTGGCCTGGTACCCCGGCCAGGAAGCCGGCGACGCCCTTGCCCACGTGCTGTTCGGTGACACCGACGCGGGCGGACGACTACCGCTGAGCTTCCCCAAGGCCGAGGGCGACACGCCCACGGCCGGCAACCCGCTGCGCTATCCCGGCGTGGCCAACCAGGCCTTCTATACGGAAGGCATCTTCACCGGCTATCGCTGGTACGACAAACAGGAGGTGGAGCCCGCCTTCCCCTTCGGCTACGGCCTGTCGTACACGCAGTTCGCCTATGAAGGACTGCAGCTGGAGGCCCGCAACGGCCAGCTGCTGGCCAGCCTGACGGTGCGCAATACCGGCAGCCGTGCCGGCTGGGCCACGCCGCAGCTCTACCTGGGATTGCCGCCACCATCGGAGTCGGTACCCCAGCCGCAGCGTGTGCTGAAAGGGTTCTCGCGGCACTGGCTGGCGCCGGGTGCCTCGGCACGCGCCAGCTTCACCCTCGATCCGCGGGCATTTTCCTACTGGAATGTCGAAGCTGGCGGCTGGAAGATTGCTGACGGCTGCTATGCGATCGAAGCCGGCGCGCACTCGCGCGAGTTGCCGCTGAGTGCGACGGTAACGTGGACGCAGGGTGCGCTCAGGGTCGGCGGTTGCAGCTGAAACGACTGCCTTGAAACGGGCGATCAGCGCTGCGCGATGCGGGAGGGATCCTCGCCGCGCGCCACTCGCTCGAAGCAGTCGATCTTCTGCGCGCGGCCAGCCAGGGCGTCGCAGTAGTCCAGGGCTTCGACGGCGCTGAGCGACGTGCGCAGGGCGGGCGGTTCGTTGACGGCGCCGGAGCGGGCCATCGCGTCGCCGCCACAGCCGCTCAGCAACGGCACTGCGGACAGTCCGAGCAGCAGGAAGGCAAGAGTAGGCCGCATGGTATTCCCCGGTGGATCTCAGGGAATTCCCATCACGGTTCGTTCCAGCCTCAGCCACGCGCCAAGCTGTTGTTTTATCTAGGGCGCGACTGCAGCAGGCCTCGCGATTTGCCCGACAGGGCATGCGGCGCCCTGAAAGATGCAGGGCCGGCGGCTACCGGCCTCTCGCCGGCTAGCGCCAGGACGGCAGGCCGCCGACAGGAATCTGCAGCCGGCGATAACGATCCGCCAACTGCCACAGCGGAGCGATCAGGAACAGGCGCAGATGCTGCAACAGGGACGGCTCGCGATGCTCGCGGCGATGTCCGATCCACTGCAGCAACAGGGACGAGCCGAACAACAGCAGCGCCAGCGCGAGCAGCGCGCCCGGCCCGCCAACCGCCGACTCCAGCAGCAGTGCCCCGGAGTACATGCAGGCGAATATCATCAGCATGCCCAGCGCCAGCTGCCAGGACAGGCAGAGGTAGAACGCCAGCCAGCCGAGCAGCACCAGGCTCGCCGGATTCCACAGGGCGTCGCCGACCGGTATGGCCCGGAAAGCGCAGCACAACGCGAACACCGTCACGGGAATGCAGAGCCCGTGGATGGCACGATTGCCAGGGTCCGCATGGTGCTCGCCGTATTCGGCGAGCCAGCTCGTCAGGTTCCTCATCGGGCCTCCCCCATATATGTCGCTGGCCGCGTGGGTCAATCCGATCAAGTATGCTTAGACTGTAGGACGGCACCGATAGTAAATAGCTCCCCCCAAGCCCAAGTTATCAGGAAGATGACGAAAACCATACCGAACGACACCATCGACCCGGTGGACCGGGTGATTTCGCGCCTGTATCGCTGGGCCATGGCCGTGCCTCCGGGGCAGTACCGCAACTGGGCCCTGGAACAGGTCGGCCGGGTCATCCCGCATGACGGGGCCCTGTGGGGCAGCGGCTCGCGCAGCACACTGAAGTTCCATACGGTCACCCTGCAGAACCTGCCCAAGGACTACCCGGCGGCCCTGGAAGCCACCACGGCGGTCAACCCGATCCTGCCGCACCTGCTGGAGCAGCTCGACGTGCCGGCGGACATGTCGGAGATGATGTCGGACGAGCGCTTCTACAACTCGGAGATCTACCGCCGCACCTTCCAGCCCTTCGGCATCGAACGCATCCTGTCGATGTCGCACCTGGACCGCCGCAGCGGCATCTACTCCCTGGTGTCGCTGTACCGCAGCGACCGCAGCAAGCCCTTCACGGACCTCGAGAAGCAGCAGCACAAGCGGATCGCCTTCCATCTGTTCAACGCCGCCTCGCACGCCTACTTCCTGCACCTGCTCAAGACCCAGCCGGAGCGGCCCATGGGCGCCGGCGCCGCGGTGATCGACCAGCACGGCAACTTCCAGGAGACCCAGCCGCGCTTCCTGGAGATGCTCGACGAGCGCTTCCCCAACCGCCAGCCGCAGCAGCTGCCGTTCAAGCTGCCGGACCCGGGGCAGACGGTGGCCTTCCAAGACCTGATGGTGCGCTGCGAGCCGCTCAACGACCTGGCACTGATCACGATCTGGCCGGCCGGCCCGCTGGACCGACTCACCGGGCGCGAGCGCGAGATCGTCTACTGCGTGGCCCAGGGCCTGTCGTTCAAGCAGGCCGCCAAGAAGATCGGCGTGGCGCCGTCCACCGTGGCCAACCACCTGTACCGCGTCTACCGCAAGCTGGGCGTGTTCAGCCGCACCGAGCTGGCCTCGCTGGTCTATCCAGGCTCCGACAAGCCGTAAAAGTGCCGGCATGGGGCGATGGTAGACTCCGCCCCCATGAAGATACTGACCGCCACCGACCTGAAGGCCCGGCTCGACGCCGGCCCGCTCACCGTTCTCGATGTACGCACCGCCGAGGAGCTGGCCATTGCCGCCCTGCCCGGTGCCCTGCACATCCCCATGCAGGAGCTCCCCACCCGCCTGGGCGAGCTCAAGGCCGCCGAGCCGGTGGCGGTGCTCTGCCACCATGGGGTGCGCTCCGAGATGGCTGGCCGCTTCCTGGAGAAGAACGGCTTTGCCGAGGTCTACTCGGTCGGCGGCGGCATCGACGCCTGGTCCACCGACGTGGACGGCTCCGTTCCCCGCTACTAGGTCAACCGATCGGCCCCGGCTACGTTGATCCCCCTGTAACCCATCATGTAAACCACAACAAGATCCTGTCGCCCATGCGTTTGAACGCCCTGCTGCTGAGCGCCGCGCTCGCCCTCCCCTGCGCGGCACAGGCCAATGAACTGCTGAAGATCTACGACCTGGCCCTGCAGAACGACGCCACCTGGCGTGCTGCCGAGCATGCCCGCGACGCCTCGGTGGAAGCCCGCCCGCAAGCGCGTGCCCTGCTGCTGCCGCAGATCAACGCCAGCGCCCAGAAAGGACGCCAGCTCAGCGAGGTGGACAACGATCCCGGCGCCACCACCAAGAGCGACGACGATCCCTGGTCCTATGGCCTGAGCCTGAGCCAGCCGATCTTCGACTGGGGCGCGATCCAGCAGCTGCGCCAGGCCGGCGGACAGGTGGCCCTGGCCGAGACCAACTACCGCAGCGTGGGCCAGGACCTGCTGCTGCGCGTGGCGCAGGCCTACTTCAACGTGCTGGCAGCCGCCGATACGCTGAGCTCTGCGCGCGACGAGAAGGAGGCCGTGGCTCGCCAGCTGGAGTTGGCCCAGGCCCGCTTCGAGGTTGGCCTGTCGGCGATCACCGAGGTGCAGGAGGCCCAGGCGCGCTACGACCTGACCAATGCCACGGTAATCCAGTCGCAGCAGACCCTGAACACCGCGCAGTCGGCGCTGGCGGAGATCACCGGCCAACCCTACCTGCCCCAGGCCCGCCTGGTGGACGACCTGCCCCTGGCGCCGCCGATGCCCAGCGACATCGAGGCCTGGGTCAAGACGGCGCGCGAGGGCAACCTGAACGTGCTGGCGGCGCGCCTGTCGGCCGACATCGCCGACACCGGCATCAGCATCGCCCGCGCCGGCCACCTGCCGACCGTGGACCTCAACGGCAGCCACAACATCAGCGGCAGCTCGATCGACGCCAACGGCGGCGGCACCGTGGACCGCGAGACCACCTCGGACCGCGTCACCCTGCAGCTGACCCTGCCGGTCTTCTCGGGCCTTGCAACCCAGTCGCGTGTGCGGCAGGCCACCAGCACCCGCGAGCAGCGCCGCGCCGAATACGAGGGCGCCCAGCGCCTGGCCGAGCGCCAGACCCGCGACGCCTACCTGGGCGTGCTTACCGGCAGCGCCCGCGTCAACGCGCTGAAGCAGGCAGTGGTGTCCAGCGTCACGGCCCTGGACGCCGCCCGCAGCGGCCAAGAAGTGGGCACCCGTACCTTCATCGACGTGCTAAATGCCCAGCAGCAGCTGTCGGCCGCGCAGCGCGACTATTACCGCTCGCGCTACGACTACCTGCTGGCCGGGCTGCTGCTGCGCCAGGCCGCGGGCAATCTCGGCCAGCCGGACATGGAGGCGGTGGATCGCCTCCTGACGGCCCCCTGAGAAACACCCGGCCTTAGAATCAAAAGCTCGCTTCGGCGAGCTTTTTTCGAAGCCTTATATTCAATTTGGAAATATAATACTTCATTAATATTCTTTTACTGCCTGACAAGCCCCCGGCAAGATGCGCCCACTTTCCACAACGCATCAACTGGGGTTTGCACAATGAAGAAGGGAATCAAGCAGGCAGGCGTGGCAACGCTGGCGGTGATCGCCTCGGTAGGCGCCGCGCAGGCCGCGGAGGGCGCATCCCTCGAAGACCTGGACCAGCGTATCCGCATCCTGGAACGCCAGATCGAGCTGAAGGACGAGGCCGCCGCCACCAAGGCCAAGGACTCCGCCACCGTCAACGTCTCGGACAAGGGCCTGTCGATCAAGAAGGGCGACAACGAGTTCAAGTTCAACGCGCTGGTGCAGTTTGACGCCCGCACCTACCTGGACGACAAAGCCACCCAGAGCGACACCTTCACCTTCCGCCGTATCCGCCCGACCTTCCAGGGCTCGGTGGGCAAGCTGGTGTCCTACCGCCTGACGCCGGAATTTGCCGGCAACGGCGCCACGATCGTCGATGCCTACGTCGACCTGAAATTCGACCCGACCTACACGCTGCGCGCGGGCAAGGTGAAGGGTCCGGTGGGCCTGGAGCGCCTGCAGAGCGGCGGCGCCACCACCTTCATCGAGCGCGGCCTGCCGACCGAACTGGTCCCCAACCGCGACCTCGGCATCCAGTTGCAGGGCGATGTGCTGAACAACACCCTGAACTACACCATCGGCTACTACAACGGCACCTCGGACGGCCGCGACGGCAATGCCACCGACACCGACAACCGCAAGGAAGTCGCCGGCCGCCTGTTCGCCGAGCCCTTCAAGAATGCCGGTGGCGCGCTGGAGAAGCTGGGCGTCGGTATCGCGGCCAGCAATGGCACCCAGATCGGTGCCAACACCACCAACGCCGTGCCGCAAGGTCTGCGCTCGCCTTCGCAGCGCAACTTCTTCGTCTATGAGACCACCACCGCCGCCAATGGCGATCACACCCGCATCAGCCCGCAGGCTTACTACTACAACGGCGCGTTCGGCCTGCTGACCGAGTACGTCCAGTCCAAGCAGGAGTTCTCGCGCGCCGGCAATCCGAACGTGGACGTCAAGTCCACCGCCTGGCAGGTGGCCACCAGCTACGTGATCACGGGCGAGGACATCGGCTACAAGGGGCTGTCCAAGGTGGCGCAGCCCTTCACCATCGGCGGTGAAGGCTGGGGTGCGTTCGAAGTCGCGGCCCGCTATGGCGAGCTGGAAGTCGACGATGCCGCCTTTGTCGGTGCTGCGGGCGTCCGCCTCGCCAATCCGGACACGCAGTCCGAGAAGGCCAGTTCCTGGACCGTTGGCGTCAACTGGTACCTGAACACCAACGTCAAGCTGGCGCTGAACTACACCAACACCAGCTTCGACGGCGGCGGTGGCGCCGGTATCGACCGTGACGACGACAAGACGGTCTTCTCGCGCCTGCAGCTGAACTTCTAAGGCAATGACCGAGGACGGGCGGCACTGCCGCCCGTCCCATCCTCACCGGACCATCACACAAGGACTTTCCGACATGCGTACGATCAAAACTGCCATCGCGGCCGCGGCCCTGGCCCTTCCCTTGTTCGCCCATGCGGCGAGCTATGAACTGCTGAACGTCTCCTACGACCCCACCCGCGAGTTCTACAAGGAGTACAACGAGAAGTTCGCGGCCAGCTACAAGGCCAAGACCGGCGATACGGTCACCATCAAGCAGTCGCACGGCGGCTCGGGCAAGCAGGCCCGCGCGGTCATCGACGGCCTGCAGGCCGACGTACTCACGCTGGCCCTGGCCGGCGACACGGATTCCGTCGCCAAGAACGCCAAGCTGTTCCCGGCCGACTGGCAGAAGCGCCTGCCCAACAACAGCTCGCCATACACCTCCACGATCGTCTTCCTGGTCCGCAAGGGCAACCCCAAGAAGATCAAGGACTGGAACGACCTGGTGAAGCCGGGCATCTCGGTAGTGACGCCCAACCCGAAGACATCGGGCGGCGCGCGCTGGAACTACCTGGCGGCCTATGCCTATGCGCTGAAGAACAACGGCAACAGCGAAGCCAAGGCGCAGGAGTTCATCAAGACCCTGTTCAAGAATGCCCCGGTGCTGGATACCGGCGCCCGCGGCTCGACCACGACCTTCGTGCAGCGTGGCATCGGCGACGTGCTGCTGGCATGGGAGAACGAGGCCTTCCTGTCGATCGAGGAGTTCGGCACCGACAAGTTCGAGGTGGTGGTGCCGTCGCTGTCGATCCTGGCCGAGCCGCCGGTCACCCTGGTGGACAAGTACGCCGACAAGCACAAGACCCGCAAGGTCGCCGAGGCCTACCTGAACTACCTCTACACCGACGAAGCCCAGGAACTGATCGGCAAGCATCACTACCGCCCGAGCAACCCGGCCATCGCCGCGAAGTTCGCCAACAAGTTCCCCAAGCTGAACCTGGTCACCATCGGCGACTTCGGCGGCTGGACCAAGGCGCAGGAAACACACTTCTCGGATGGCGGCATCTTCGACCAGATCTACCTGAAGTAAGAGTCTCCAGATGACTTTGCTCATGCGTTGTCCGGCCTGCCGGCCCCGGATTCACCGGCATGCGACCTGCGACGCACCACCCCTCTCCCGGTGAGTGAAGTCTTTCGGGGCGCGTGAGCGCCCCGTTCTTTTTTCCGGCACCCGATTCACCGTCCTTTACCCACATCCCCCCGAACAAGGAGTTCCCCATGTCCACCATTGCAGCGGTCAACACCCGCAACCAGTTCCGCGGCAAGGTCGTCGGCGTCAAGCGCAGCCCGGTGGTCTCCGAGGTGGAGATCGAGACCGGCGCCGGCATCGTCAGCGCGATCGTCACCTCGTCCTCGCTGGAGGTCCTGGACCTCAAGCTGGGCGATCCGGTGATCGCGCTGTTCAAGGCGACCGAGGTCCTGATCGCCGCCGTCTCCAGTCACGACTGAATCCGGTCCTCCAGGGAGCGCCAACGTCCATGTGCCTGATCGTCCACAAGCCTGCCGGCCAGCCGATTCCGGAGGAGCTGATCCATGCGGCGCTCGAGCTGAACCGCGACGGCTGGGGAGCGATGGGCTTCGACGACAAGGGGCAATTGCTGCTGGAAAAGCAGCTGGAGCCCGACGCCAGGGCGATCCTGGACTTCGAACGCCGCCACCGCGACCATGAGTACGTGCTGCACCTGCGGCGACGCACCAAGGGCGGCGGCGGACTCGACAACGTCCACCCGTTCCGCGTGGTGCCAGGGGTCTACCTGATGCACAACGGCACCCTGCCGCTGGAGCCCAAGCAGGCCGGGCGCTCGGACACCTGGCACCTGGTGGCGGAGATCCTGCGTCCGCTGGCGCTGCGACACGAGACGCTGCTCTCGGATCCGGCTTTCCTGCAATTGCTGGAACTGGGCCTGAAGGCCGAGAACAAGCTGGCGATCCTTCACGAAACCAAGCGGGAAATCGTGCTGGTGAACTGGCAACATGGCGCGGAACTGGACGGCCTCTGGCTGAGCAGCACCCGCTGGATCGACCGCCAGCGCTTTCCGCTGGCTCATGCACCGCAACCCCAGGAGCGCGTCTACTCGTCGCGCGACCTGAGTTTTCTCTGAAACAAGGGAGTTTTTCCGATGAAGAAGAAGTTGCTGCACACGCTGGCCGCCGCCGCGGCGGTGTTCGCGGCCTCGGCCGCCCAGGCCGACGCCACGCTGCTCAACGTGTCCTACGACGTCGCCCGCGGCGTGTACAAGGACCTGAACCCGGTATTCGCCGAGAGCTGGAAGAAGAAGACCGGCGAGACCATCAAGCTGGAACAGTCGCACGGCGGCTCGTCCAAGCAGGCGCGCTCGGTGATCGACGGCCTGCAGGCCGACGTGGTCTCCATGAACAGCCCGCTGGACATCGACGCCATCGCCAAGGCCGGCCTGATCCCGGCGGACTGGCAGAAGCGCCTGCCCTACGCCAGCAGCCCCTCCTGGTCCACGATCCTGTTCATCGTGCGCAAGGGCAACCCCAAGGGCGTCAAGGACTGGAACGATCTGGTCAAACCGGGCGTGAAGCTGGTCATCCCCAACCCCAAGACCTCCGGCAACGGCCGCTACAGCTACCTGGCGGCCTGGCAGTACGCCCTGCGCCAGCCCGGTGGCAGCGAGGCCAAGGCCAAGGACTTCGTCGGCGCGCTGTTCGGCAACGTGCCGGTGCTGGATACCGGCGGCCGCGGCGCCACCACCACCTTCGCCCAGCGCGGCATCGGTGACGTGCTGCTGACCTTCGAGAACGAGGTGCGCCTGATCAAGGAAGAGTTCGGCAACGACAAGTTCGAGATCATCGTGCCCTCGCTGACCGTGCGTGCCGACAACCCGGTGTCGCTGGTGGACAAGTACGCCGACAAGCACGGCAACCGGGCGCGCGCCCAGGCCTACCTGGACTTCCAGTTCAGCGAGGCCGGCCAGGAGATCTTTGCCGCGAACGATATCCGTCCGTCAGACGAAAAAGTTCTAAGCAAACACTCTGATAAGTTCCCGAAGTTACAACTATTCTCCGTCTCCGAAGCTTTCGGCAGCTGGCCCCAGGCCCAGAAAGTGCACTTTGCCGACGGCGGAATCTTCGACCAGATCTACCAGAACCGCTAACGCCAAGCCGCCTTCATGACTGCCGCCGCACCAACTACCCGAGCGCGGGCGAAGCGCCCGCGCTCGGCCATTCCGGGGTTCGGGCTGACGCTCGGCTTCACCCTGCTCTATCTCAGCCTGATCGTGCTGATCCCGCTGGCGGGCGTGTTCTTCAAGTCCGCCGGGCTGGGTTGGGAGGGCGTGTGGCACACCGTCAGTTCGCCCCGCGTGCTGGCGGCGCTGAAGCTGTCCTTCGGCGCGGCCTTCATCGGTGCGGCCATCAATGCGGTCTTCGGCACGCTGGTGGCCTGGGTGTTCGTGCGCTATGACTTCCCGTTGAAGCGCTTCTTCGACGCCGCCATCGACCTGCCCTTTGCCCTGCCGACCGCCGTGGCCGGCATCGCCCTCACCGCGCTCTACGCCGAGAACGGCTGGATCGGCCAGTATCTGGCGCTGCTGGGCATCAAGGTCGCGTACACGCCGCTGGGCGTGATCCTGGCCTGCACCTTCATCAGCATGCCCTTCGTGGTGCGCACGGTGCAGCCAGTGCTGGAAGAGGCCGAGAAGGAGCTGGAGGAGGCCGCGGCCTCGCTCGGCGCCAACCGCTGGCAGACCATTACCCGCGTGATCCTGCCGACCGTACTGCCGGCGCTGATCACCGGCTTCACCCTGGCCTTCGCCCGCGCCGTGGGCGAGTACGGCTCGATCATCTTCATCGCCGGCAACCTGCCGATGGTGAGCGAGATCGCGCCCCTGCTGATCATCATCAAGCTGGAGGAGTTCGACTACGCCGGTGCCACCGCGGTCGCGGCGGCCATGCTGGTGCTGTCGTTCACGCTCCTGCTGATCATCAACGGTCTGCAGATCTGGACCCGTAGCCGGAGAAACCGCAAGTGAGCCCGGCCATCGACCATTCCCTGCAGGACCCGCCGCAGCTGCCGCGCGAGCCCCTGATCGAGAAGAACGCGGCCATCACCGAGATGCCCTGGGTACGCTGGACGCTGACTGGCACCGCGATCCTGTTCCTCTGCGGCTTCCTGCTGATGCCGCTGGTGGCGGTCTTCGTGGAGGCCCTGCGCAATGGCGCGGGCACCTACGTGGAAGCCCTGAAGGATCCGGACGCGCTGGCGGCCATCAAGCTGACGCTGATCGCGGCGGCCATCGCCGTGCCGTTGAACCTGGTGTTCGGCGTCTCCGCGGCCTGGGCCATCACCAAGTTCGAGTTCCGCGGCAAATCGCTGCTGGTGTCGCTGATCGACCTGCCGTTCTCGGTCTCGCCGGTGGTGGCGGGCCTGGTCTACGTGCTGATCTTCGGCAGCCACGGCTGGGCCGGCCCCTGGCTGGCGGAGCACGACATCAAGGTGCTGTTCGCAGTGCCCGGCATCGTGCTGGCAACGGTGTTCGTGACCTTTCCGTTCATCGCGCGCGAGCTGATCCCGCTGATGACCGAGCAGGGCACCGACGACGAGCAGGCGGCACTGTCGCTGGGCGCCACCGGCTGGCAGACCTTCTGGCGCGTGACGCTGCCCAACATCAAGTGGGGCCTGCTGTACGGCGTATTGCTGTGCAACGCCCGTGCGATGGGCGAATTCGGCGCGGTCAGCGTGGTGTCCGGCCATATCCGCGGCCAGACCAACACCATGCCGCTGCATGTCGAGATCCTCTACAACGAATACGCCTTCTCGGCGGCCTTCGCCGTGGCCTCGCTGCTGGCCCTGCTGGCGCTGGTCACCCTGAGCATCAAGAGCTGGCTGGAATGGCGGCATAGCGACGAGTTGTCCGCAACCCGTCGTCACTGAGCCGCCACACGTCGTCCCTGACCAAGACCGGGCCTCCCATGGGCCTGGAATTCAAGACAAGCAGGTCCGTTTTATGAACATTCAGATTCGCGGCATCCACAAGGCCTTCGCCAGCTTCCCTGCCCTGGACGGCGTCAACCTCGACATCGAGTCGGGCGAGCTGATCGCGCTGCTCGGCCCTTCGGGCTCGGGCAAGACCACGCTGCTGCGCACCATCGCCGGCCTGGAGTTTCCCGATGCCGGACAGATCCTGTTCGGAGGCGAGGACATCGCCAGCCGACCCGTGCGCGAGCGTGGCGTTGGCTTCGTGTTCCAGCATTACGCGCTGTTCAAGCACATGAAGGTTGCGGACAACGTCGCCTTCGGCCTGAACGTGCGCAAGGGGGCGGAGCGTCCGTCCAAGGAAGCGATCCAGAAGCGCGTCAGCGACCTGCTGGACCTGGTGCAGCTGTCCGGCCTGGACAAGCGCTATCCCTCGCAGCTCTCCGGCGGCCAGCGCCAGCGCGTGGCCCTGGCCCGCGCCCTGGCGATCGAACCCAAGGTGCTGCTGCTGGACGAGCCCTTCGGCGCGCTCGATGCCAAGGTGCGCAAGGACCTGCGCCGCTGGCTGCGCGAGCTGCACGACAAGACCGGCTACACCACGATCTTCGTGACCCATGACCAGGAGGAAGCCCTGGAACTGGCCGACCGCGTGGTGGTGATGAACCGCGGACGCATCGAGCAGGTGGGCAACAACCAGCAGGTCTACGAGCAGCCGGCCACGCCCTTCGTGTTCGACTTCCTCGGCAGCGTCAACATCCTGCCCGGCGAAGTGAAGAACCGCGAGCTGCGCTTCGACGGCAGCGAGGACGTGTGGGACAGCGAAAGTAGCCAGGCCCCGGGCCTGGTGGACATCTACGTACGCCCGCATGACCTGCAGATCGTCGATCCCCAGGCCCCCGGCCTGGACGCGACCGTGACCCTGGTACAGCGCGCCGGTGCCCTGATCCGCATCAGCGCCAACCTGGCGCACAACGGCGAGCGCATCGAGCTGGAGCTGTCGCACCTGGATACGCTGGCCCGCGCCACCAAGGGTGGTGATGCGATCCGAGTGGCGCCGATCACCTTCGGGCTGTTCCCGCGCGCGCCGCATCGCCGGCCCACGACCCTGCCGGACGTGGTGCCGAATGCACCGGCGGAGAATCGCGAGCGGGCACGCTAGGGCTCCGATTCGTCGGGTTCCGGGAAGCAAGGGCGCGCCGTGAGGCGCGCCCTTTTTTTGTGGGCTTTGAGTGAAGGCGTCTGGCATCGTTGAGGGCTGAATTCGTATCGAGCGGACGCGAGTTATCGGCGAGGCCGGACGCCTTGAAAGGATGGCGAGGTGCGTACCGCCGTGGCTCCACCCTCACCCCAGCCCTCTCCCGCCAGCGGGAGAGGGAGGTGGCGTGATTCAGCGTGAAGGGCTCGTTGGTCATGCATAGGCGACGGTGTTCCCGGACTTCGTCCGGGCTACAGGATTGGCGCCTTGCCGGGGCATCCCTGAGGGTCCAAGGGCAGGCCGTGTGTGCCCCTCGATACACCACGGCCCGGTCATCCCGAGTGACCCGCCCTGGCGGGTCGTATCGAGGGACGCGGCACTCGGGGTGAACGGGTTGGAGGGGCTTCCCGGCACTACGGCTCCTGACCCGTCCTGAAATAGGTTGACACCTATACGGGGTAAAACTGGTCGCTAAAGTATGCTGGATACAGACGCCCGATGGATTTCATCGGGCGTTTTGTATTTCAGGGCCAGGTGTGGCCGTTCGTG